>DAIDDL010000070.1 GCA_027309085.1 Sulfobacillus sp. | reverse complement strand
TGGGAGCGAGAGCCGATGAGAGTGTGACGGTAGAGGTTTTTAGAACCCCCCGGCTTTAGCCGTGGGGAGGTTCAGGACAGCCTCTTGAGACGCAGGCTGAAAGGAATGCTGATCAGCAGCAGCGCTGCAGTCACCGTTAACGCTTCTTGGCTCCCTACCCGAGTAGCCAGCAGTCCAATAGCTCCCACCCCAAGTGCGCCGAGGGTGTTGCCGACTCCAAGGGTAAGCCCGGAAGCCATCCCCTTATTTTCGGGGAACAAAGCCTGGCCGTAGACCATCACCACGGACCCTGTTGAATATAGGGAAAAGCCCAATAGCCCAATAGTAATCCAGATCCCTATTCCGCTGGCATGGAGAAACGCCCACAAAAACACACTGGACAATACCGCTGAGCCAATCAGCACCGGCTTAGGCCCCACTTTATCTGAGATAGCTCCCCCCGTCATATTGCCTACGCTGCCCACTAAAAACAGCGTGGACAATAGCGCGGCCGACTCGCTGAGGGGGCGGTGCAGCGTATGCCACATAATCGGCAAAAGGGTCAACGTCGCCATAGACGCCATATTGCGCAACATAACCACCGCCAGCAAGTTGCCGGCGTGTTTCAATCCCTGGCGAAAGGCTGGAGTCCAAATTTTCTGAGTGCGGATTTTCGGCTTGGGTGCCGGCCTCATGACAAACCACATCACAATGGCCATCGCCATCCCCGGCAACGCCAGGACCCACAGGCCATGACGGCCCAGATACAGAAAGGTCGTGGTGGCAGCAATAGGGGCCAAGGCCCGGCCAAAATTGCCGCCAATCATAAAGAGACTCATGCCCAGCCCTTTTCGCGACCCCGATAATTCACCCACCAGCGCTGACGCATGCGGGTGAAATGCCGCGTTGCCTAGGCCGCCGACGAGCAGTGCGGCCACAAATATCGAATAGGACGGTGAAAACGCCAATGCCGCCGCTGAAACTATACTCCCGATAAAGAGCCCGCCCGCTACAAAAAAACGGGTGCCGACCCGGTCCGCCCACAATCCCATCAGAGGCTGCAGTAGTTGGGTGGTCAAGGCAGCAATAGAGCTCAGCAGACCCGCCAACGCGACTGAAAAATGCATCGTCACCATCAGCACCGGCAACAGCGCGGGATACAAGTTCGGATAAGCATCGTTTAAAAAATGCGAAAAAGTATAATACCCCGTCTTCCACGAAGGGTGTTTTGCGCTGGACGAAGCCGTCATCACGCCACTGGGCACCACGGACATCACCTTCCTTCAATTAAACTGTCATTATCAGTATACTGATTATTTTTCTCTTGCCAATAGTCCTCTTGGCGGATCTGTTCGGTCTTCATGTGCGGGCCCCGAAGCGATGGCCGAACGCCGTCCTGTAAGCGGGAGTCACCGCAGTGCATCCGGCAACAGATCACGACGCGTCGAATCTATTCCTCGCAGAAGGAATACTGGCGCAGCCGCCCACAAGGTTTTTAGCCTTATTGGCGGCCGGACACGGCCGCCAATAAGGCTAACTTACGATAGTCACCCGGTATAGAAAGACCGCCACCGCGAAAGACAGAAGGGTTGTCACGCGGCTTCGCCGTCGCGGCACACTGCCCCCCTATTTCTCGGGCTTATACACGTCATGGTCCACATAACGTTCGCCCTTTAGCTCGCTTAACAGGTTGATGGCCACTTTCGCTCCGTCACCCGCGGTAACAATCGTGTGCATGCTCACTCCGGCTACAGTGCCTGCCGCCCAAATGCCCTCTATGGAGGTTTTCCCTTGGGAGTCCACGTCCACCACCGTCTTGACCCGAGGTTCCGTTCCAGGTTTAGTCTGGACCCCGATATGTTCGGCCAGATCTGTATAAAGACCAGTAGCCAATATGACTTGCACGGCGGAATATACCTTCTCTTCCGTCTGCACTTCGAAATGGTCCCCATTCCGGACGATATTCACGACCTGCGCCGCCGCGACATCAGCCCCCATCGTCTCGGCCTGCGATTTCCCCACTTGGATCATCTCGGGACCCGTAATTTCCGCCACGCCATAATGATTTTTTATCAGCGCTCTGCGGGTCACGCTCAGCCCGTTCTCAATCATCAATGTTTTCTTTCCGGCTTTGGCCAGGAAAATTGCTGCGCTCGCCCCGGCTGGGCCAGCCCCAATCACTGCAATGTCGTACATCTATCGCCCCTCCATTTCTCGGTTCCTGGATATTTTCTCTTCTGAGGATATCATTTCCGCGCCATCTAGGACAAATTCTCTTCACGGAACCCTTTTAGACCGCACACGTGTGGTCTGCTCTTCCGATTTCTTGTTTTGCAGAGGCCTGTCCATGGAGGACCATGGTGCCGCAGCCCCGTCGCATTTTTCATTTGCGCAGGTCAAATAGGGTATGATAAACGCGGGATGACTTATGAAATATTGGCGGTTTGCCACCACACTCAGCTGTTCGTTGCAGGCTGGGAGGCGAACTGACATTCTATCAGTGGAGGGAAAATCTATGACCGCATCATTGCAATTGGATCTCAAACATACAGCTCTCGTCGTAATCGACCTGCAAAAGGGCATCGTGGCTATGCCTGCAGCCCCGCACTCTACGGAAACGGTGATCGCCAACGCGTCACGGCTGGCTGACGCTTGCCGTGACGCTGGCGTATTTGTGGTGCTGGTCCACGTCGGTCCCTCGCCGGATGGCAAAGACGCTCTGTCTCCTATTATTGACCAGGAGAGCAGTTGGCCTGCACCCCCGCCGGGATGGGATGAAATTGTTCCCGCCATGGGACCCAAAGCAGGAGATCACGTTGTGCGCAAGCGCCAGTGGGGAGCTTTTTACGGAACCGACCTGGACTTACAGCTGCGTCGCCGCGGGATCACCACGATTATTCTGGCCGGCATATCCACGAACTACGGCGTGGAAAGCACCGCCCGGGATGCCTATGAGCGTGGCTACCAGCAAGTTTTTGTCGAAGACGCCTGTTCTGCCCGGTCAGCTGAAGATCACGCCTTTGCATTTCGGGTGTCTCTCAGCCGCATTGGGCGGGTCCGGTCCACGGACGATGCCATAAAAAGCCTGCGGGCCTAACCCTTCCAGCACTTAGTAAAACCCAATCTCGTGACCTACTTCCCTGAAGCATCTTTCCAGCTGGCCGCTTTGCAGTTTGGAGGGCGGCCAGCCCTTCTACTGCTGCACCACGCCTACCTTTCGATTTAAGTCCGCTTAAGTCCACCTGGCGGACCTCAGTGTACGGCAGGGCCCCCGGCGATGGATTCGGGTGGCGAATGTCTTGGTCCCTATAATAGGCGGGTCAGCGGGCGCTGGCTGTTGCCGAGCGGGGTCCGAGCCCCCACCCCATAAGCGTCAGCACAACGGGCAGCACAGCCGCCCAGCCGACAAACATATAGGCGGCCACGCTGAGGATGCCCACACCAATCGCCGCCGCCCGTTCGCAACGCCCCGGCAATATGGCGAGAGCGGCCGCCCTCGCCAGGATGTATAAGGCGATGAACACCGCCGACGGCCAGGCCATCAAGGTCGTCGGCACCCAAAATAACGACAAAAGGAACCATGGACAGCGTGGCCAAGCCTGGAAGATTCTCCGCGACGCGGCGCAAGCGGTGGGCGTGACCACGCATACGCTGCGGAAGACGTTCGGGTATCATGCCTATCAATCCGGGGTCGATCTAGCGGTGATTCAGCAGATTCTCAACCACAGCAGTCGGGGGACCACGCTGGCGTACATTGGCATTCGCCGGGAGGACCGGGATGCCGTATACCTCAATTTGCAGCAGGGCTCCTGGTATTATATAAGGGAGACAACGGGACAAGGAGGAGAGCGCGTGGCGCGCAAGACGATCGCACAGGATGCGCAAATCGGACGGACTCTGTGGCTGAAGGATCACGGAGGCTGGCGGGCCATCGTCGTGCAGGCGGTGGTGACCAGTGTCAAAGGACCGCAGGGGAATTTTTGGGATTTGGATGGGTGGGGGACGGTCAGTGTTTGCTCATGGACTGCTACCGATCGATCCCTCCACGGGCGGGGCCGCCCCTCACCAGTTCCCCAGGTACACAGTGTACCTATGTACGGTTGTCTCTCCTGAAGCATTCGTGACGAGGCAGAGTACTCCAGAATCTAAAGCCATCGAATTAAAGGCCAAAGAGATTCATCCCGTCTAACTGCCTATGAGTCGTCCAAGAGTTGTAGTAATTCCGCCCTAGGATAGACTTTGCACAAACTCCGCACCTCTTCAAAATCCTTGTCTTGACTCCAAATCGGCCAATCTCGCCCTAAGGCCAAGGCTAACGTCGGTACATCATCCGGAACGTTGATGTAAGCATGCCCACGCCTTATTCCATGCGTGTCCACTTTTCGGAGATTCTAAGGCCTCCACCGGGAGTATACGCCAGATTGACCATAATAGTTCCTCGTTCAACTTTTTCCGTGTGGCTAAGGCGGGGATGTATTCTTCCACTTCTGCATGCGCCTGCAACGTCACATACAGTTCCGGCCTTCGGATGTGTCATGATGCGGTGGGCTGCCTTGCCGCCAATCACGATAGACAACAATGCGTTTGCATCAATGACGATCTTTTCGATAGGCCTCAAAATCCGCTAATACTTCCTCTTCGGATACATCTGATTGCTCCATTTGCTCCTGTAGTTGATGGGCCAGCCTATCATACATGGCCTTTTTCACAATTTCGGGGGGCAACATGGACTCATCCCAAGGCAAAAAAACGCCAGCAGGAGAAGCCCCACGCATGATAATGATGGGTTCAGATGTCCTCAGATGTTGGGTTGCGTGATCGCGGAATTCTTTAACACTCACCATTTTCAAAGTGACCACCCCTATGGTCATTATACCTCAATGTGCTTAAAAATTTAAAAATTACATACATCCTTCTCAGACTCCGCGTGTCAATACCATGTAAATAGTGTTTGTGCTGAACTTAAATAGCCGAAAGCTGATGGTCTTGCCTGTCCGCCATCTGACGGCTATACTGACCGTAATTCAATGGACAGGGGGGAAAAAGGAAAGAGCCTGGGGCCAAATACGTAGGCGTATTCCTACTCTTTACAAACAACATGGTCATTAAAGCAGAGTATAGGTTAGTCGAGGACCGTCAACGCGGTGTTTTTTGTGCGGAGTACGGAACAGATCCTGTCAAAGAAGGGCTCTTCCGCACTTTTGGTGTAACGTGACAATTCATCAGCATAAATAGCCATTAGTTTCACCGAGACATACTACATGTGGTGTCAGTAATAAATATAAGCCCAAGATACATGATGCCGAAGAAATGTGGTCACGTAGATTCCCCATTTACACCAAAAGTGCGGAAGAGCCCAAAGAAGCCCCGAATGTCCGCTTCGAATACCCATTGCATGGGACGCGTCGTCCCTGGTAGGGACTCTTGCGGTGGGGAATGGTGTTATGGTGCAATTTGTCGGGGGGGGGCCATAAACCCTTAAGCATCCGCGTCCATGACCCGATAAACGGGCGAGCTGTACAAGATCCTCTCACGCTATTGTCGCACGACGACTTGTGCGAGGTTCAGCCCCTTTTGGAACAAAGTTTCTGCCGTCGAAACCAGTGCCAACGGTTCCATCACTCATGCTCCAGAACTGGACTTGCCCGGATACGGCTAGGCAGACCCTGGCGGCCCCGATCCGCACTGCCGCCAATGGGTACCAAACGCTCTTAACGTGTACCAGGGGCTCAAGGCAGGGGGCTTCTCGGTTCATAGCGGGGGCTCCGTCCCAGCCCATTGATGTTGTCCCGTGAAATGGCGCTTTCAGCCTGCTCCATGAAAATATTCTGCCACAAAAGACGCCTGCGGCATCCCCATAGGTCAACCAAGGGGTTTTTCGCCGCTATTTTGCAAGTATATGAATCTCAAAAAGGAGAATGGCCATGACCGAGCCCGGTTGTCTTCACCGCGCCTACAGCACTTCGGATTCCCTGCAAACCCGCATCAATACCCATGCCCGCTATAGCATTCACCCCGGCGACGTATTTCAGGAACTGACAGCATGGGCCCAGCACACAGTCGCTCCGGGGAGAATATTGGACGTGGGCATGGGCACGGGCCACTGGTACCGCGTCATCCAGTCGCAGCTTCCCGAGGCCTCTTATGAAGGCATTGACTCATCGCCAGCAATGGAAAAGGCTATGTCTGTGCAGGTCGCTAACGCTCCGAGTGCCCGCGTGCAGGTTGCCGACGCACAATGTCTGCCTTTCGCCGACGCCTCTTTCGACTGGGTGGGACTGCATTTCATGCTCTATCATGTGCCCCATCCAGACAGAGCCTTGCAAGAGGCATGGAGGGTCCTCAAGCCCGGAGGAATTGTCATGACACTGGCCCACGGCTCTGAAAACCTCTCGGCCTTGATGTCTTTGCACAGCGAAGCTCTTGCACAGTGCCTGCGGCGGCGGGTACCGGACACTCCTCCTATGTGGCCTTATACCCTGGACAGCGGCGAAATCTATTTCCCTAAGGACGCCGTCATAAATACAGTCGAGTTCGCGTCCGGCTTGCGCTTTCCTACGGCCGATTCCGCCCTCGACTACTATCTGAGCGGCTTCATCGAGCGTGCTCTGTGTGTCTCCGAAATTCAGAGCAAGTCCGTGCGTTCGTGCCTCGAAAAGCACGTCCGTTCACGTGTTCAGGAGATCGTGTCCACACACGGATATTTCGAAGTACCCGGCCGCACAGGGTGGCTCTGGGCGGTAAAGCCTGACACCCAGGCTCATTCGTAAGAGGCTGTTATGGTGATTGCCCACCGCCAACACAGCACTGGACCAACGGCAGAGAGCTTAGCCGAGAACAAAATCTTCCCCGGCAGAATTACGGGAGGCTTTGGCCAGAAATTCGTGTGCAAGCATCCCGTAAAATTTTACCGTGCGAAACCGCCCCTTAATCCTTACATGGTCCCACAGCATCCCTTCATACGTCATTCCCAGCTTTTGCAAAACACGCTCCGACTGACGATTGTCGGCCAGACAGCGGGCCGTGACGCGGTGAAGCCCCAACTGCTCAAACCCGAAAAGCAGCACGCGCTGGGCCGCTTCCACCATAAATCCGCGGCCCCAGTAATCCTGAGCCAGAACGTACGCCAGCCGGGCGCGCTGGTCGCGGAGGTCCCAGTGGCCATCGAAGCCGCATGTACCGATCACGCGGCGGTTGCGCTTATCTTCAATGGCCCAGCAAAAATACGCCCCCATGGCATAGTGCCGGATAATGTCTTCCACGACCGTTTGGGACACGCCGCGGTTGGCGTGAGGCTCCCAAGCTGTCCCGCCAGCCACTCGAGGATTGGCTGCGTACGCGTAGACATCATCACTATCTTCCAGGCGCAAGGCCCGCAGCCACATCCTAGGCGTTTCCATCCGGGGAAGTTCTTTCCAATGATTCCCGTCCATAGCATCCCGCCTTCGCTGAGCCGTGACTTCATGCCTATACCAGTGTACAGGGGACGACGTGCATTTTTTGTCCGTTCACCCCCTGTGAGATCCTTCCGGGTGGCAACCTTTTCCCCCTCAATCCGCCTATAAACTACAACAGTACCCACCGGATTCCGACCCCGGCGGGCGGCAAGCAAATCCCGGAGCCGGGTGCCACTCACGGGCTCCCAACTAGGGAGCCGTTTCATCCATCAGCAATAGACCGCCAAGCAGGAAATAATGTCGGCAGACAGGGGGCAGACTGTCCCTATGAGATATGGACAACCAACAACGACGATTGCGCTCTGCGCAGCAGCATTGACCATCATTTGTGGGTGCGGACTGGCTCCCCGCCCTTCGGCTGCCCCCGAGTCCCCCACCTATAAGGCGGCGCTGCTTGCGCAAGGACGTCAAATCTTTTCCACTACCTGTACCGTTTGCCACGGGCAAAATGGCCAGGGCATCAGCGGTCCGGCCTTGTGGGGAGAGGATTCTGCCGTCTCCGATTTCCCCTCCTTCAGCCCGCTGGAAACGTTCATTCAGGACAATATGCCCGCCAGCAATCCGGGGTCGCTGTCCCCAACCCGAGCTGAAGCCGTGGCATCCTTTGTGTGGCATCATAATCATCCGTAAGTGCGGCTTGCCCTGCATTCTTGGCCAACAGCGTCAGCAGCTCTGATTTTCGGCTCATCATCCAGGCATATGTCGAAAAGAGCGCCATGCGCCCAAGGGGCTGGTGGCGTGTTGTGTGCCTGGAACCCCGGCATTCGCGTCACCCCGCACTCCCGTTTTACGCAAAGTCCTTTCCAAGGACGTCCCCTCCCAATGGCCGGCGGAGGAACGCGGGAGACTTTGGCGCGCAGGGCTTCGGTGAATCCCGGGGCCGTTTTTCGGACTGCATGGCGGTGCAGAGCCCCATAAGCCAGCGAGAGATGTGTGGCCAAAAATCGACAGGGGAGAGGTTAACCGGTCTCCGCCACCACTTACAGCCATAGGGACCTCATCATCTGCTGTCTTCATATTTTTTATGACGTGGGGATACGGAGACCGCTTTCAAAAACCCTTGTTGGGCCTGCACAGCAATTTCCGCACGGGTCGGATGCCCCGGGACCGCGTAGAACTTAAAAAATCCGGAAATTCTCCCGTGATAGGTCACCCCCCCAATTTCGGACCCGACCGTGCTGAGCACCGTGTGGGTCACGCGGTAGATGCGGTGATGGTACGATACGCCCGGCATCTGATAATTCCATTTCGGACCCATGCCGCAGCCAGCGATGGCGAGCAGCAGAATCCCGGCTACAGCCAGCCCTTTACAACCCGTGACATCTCCCCCTGCCTATGGTTCCATACTTATGGCGGCAATTATCTAGCCCTGGCCGGAAATGGATGCCGCTCGAGAAAGTCTTCCATAAAATGCGCGACCAGTTGGGGCTGCTCAATCATGGGATAGTGTCCGGCACCGGGAATCGTGACAAATTCTGCGCCAGGAATCATGCGCAGCGGGTCGGGATCGGAATGCAGCATGCGGTCATGGTCACCTTGAATCACCAAAGTGGGGCAGTGAATGCGAGGCAGCAGCTTTTCGATATTGGTGGTGAGATTCGTATGGATTGTCTGGTCCAGCACGTGAGGCAGAATATTCTTGGACGCGCGCTGCTGCTCCATGATCAGCGCCGCTGCAGGCTTCTGGTAAAAAGCCTGCAGCCAGATGCGGTTCAACACCTCCTCCCGCCTGACGGCCGGGGTACGGTCCATAAGTTCCCTGACCCGTTCCAAGTGCCGCCGGGTGGAGCGGGCCACCGAGGGCGCCGCTCCCCCGGGAAAAGTGTCCATGACGATTAGGGTATCAATATAATGGCCCACCTTGGCCGCGACAAAAAGAGACCCCGCGCCTCCAAAGGAATGGCCTACCAGGGTGACCGGCGCGAGATTTAAGGCCCGGATAAGACGGATGGTATCGCGCGCATAGTCCTCGATGGCATAACCCGACGGCGGCTTGGCGCTTTCGCCAAATCCGCGCATATCAACCAAATACGAGCGGTACTGCCGAGGAGGTATAAATGGCAGCAAAGGCTTCCAGCTTTCCTTGGACATCAGCCACCCATGAAGAAAGAGCAAATTCCTTGGCCCATCCCCGACAACCTCCATGGCAAGCTGCACACCGCCCACGGTAATAAACATGTTCGCTGGCCCCCTTTTTATGTATTTTACCAAATCTGGCTCTTGTAATGACTGGTCATTGCAACAGCTTGATCCGGATCTGCCAGTGAGGATTGTCTGGGAAACCCTGGAGAATACTTCGCTGCAGAACCTGCTCCAACATGCCGGAGCACTGCCAGATTCCCGTGACTGATGTAACCTATTTGAGGTTTCGGGCGTTATGGCTGACAGAGAAGTAAGGAGGCCGAACACATGAACCCGAGACTCATCCTCGCAGGAAGTGCCATAGCGCTCCTTCCCCTGGCGGGCTGCGGCTTGTCTGGCACGGTGAGTGCGACCCCACAAGGGAATGGCACCTATAAGATTACCAGCCGCGTTGCCCCTGCGACCAAGACCCCGTCGCCCTCCGAGACACCGGCCGCAAGCGCGCCCGTGCCTGCAGCTTCGAGCGCATCCCAGACACCGGCCAGCAATGCGGCGGAGGCCAGCACTCCCAGTCAGGTGCCTGTGGCCGTCCAGAGCACATCGGCCACGGTGCCCTCTTCAGCCACGGGCACCGCAGCCACGGCCTCCCCGTTCAATGCCGTCGTGCAGCAGGCACTGGAAGATATCCATGGCAGAACCCCCCTGCCTCTTCAAGGTCCCCGGGTGATCCCGGAAACAGCGTACGCCCCGGCTGGCGGGTATCTGACAGCGCAAACCACTGTAGGGCACAGCCACTGGACGGTGAACTTGCGGGACACGCTGCAGCCCGAACCCGTCAACAGCAGCGTGATCAATCACACGCTGTCAGCGACTCCATACGTCGGTTCTTTTGGCATCCAGCAGCTGAGCGGCAACGCCGTGGGGACTACCGCCCTGGATGAAACTACCTTGAGGCAGTTTAATCCGTTATGGTATGGCAACCAGGGCATTATGAACGCGACTGGCAAAGAAACCCTCGTAGTTGGCGGCCCGCGCGCGGCTCTCACGGCTACCGCTTACGGCTTCGCGAGGAGTTATAATAATGCCAAGCTCACCTGGCAGGAAGGGAAGTGGACGGTTGAAGTAACAGGCGGCAGCCCCCGCTACGAACAGGATATGGCGTATAATTTGGTCAACTATCTGCATACCCAGTATCTTCCGCCCTATCCGGGGCTGATCATGATTCGCCTCATCCATGAAGGTCCTTCGTATGCCAACACCGCCATCACCCATATCGACTGGATCGACGGACGCTACCTGATGCATCTGGACACCCGCGTCCCATCCCCGGCCAATCCGGTCGCGGCCGCCGCCATGGCCGTATCCTGGCACCCTTTTTAGATCGCGTCTGGGCGGAGAATCGACCAGCCGCTTGAGTCTGCACAGACGGGAGACTTATCGGGAGGAATGATTGTGAGTGAAGAAGAGACCTGGGTGACCATCCGCCACGGGGCGGAACTGGCGCATTGCCCCCCGAGTTTGGTAGAGCAGCTTGTTTCTCAAGGAATACTGTCGGCGCGCCTTGTACCCAATCCTCACGGTGTGCAGTTCGCGCCCATGCGCCTGGTTATCTTCGAGCATCTCTCTGCGTGGCTGAAAACTCACCCCACCCCGGCATCCGGCCGCGTTCATCCCTATTCCTCGGGACCTGCCACGAGACTCCGGCACGTATCCGCCCAACTGAGAAATCTCGCGGACCAGCGTCCGTGGGTCACACTGCTTCTCATCCTGCTCCACTGGGAAGGGGATCCGGCGCGCACCCAGGACACATTGCAGGCCGTATTGCCAGCGCTCTGGGACGCCAGCCAACCCAGCGAGAGATCGTGGCAGGGTGGAAGCTTGCGGTCTCTTGTTCGGTTTGATTTTGCGTCCGTGGGCTACGCGCAGTTCGTCAGCCCTTGGACCCCCACCGGCCCCCCACCGGCAGGCCGCACCGATCTGCCTTACCGAACGGAAGGATTATTCTATGGCCGGGTAGTTGGGCCCAGGGAGCCTGCGCGCTACCCTCCCGCCGTGTTGCTCAATGACATGAATTCCGCCCTAGCCACCTTTCAGTCTCGCTGGTTTTAGCACCACCGCACGGGCGATTCACACCCCACTGCCACCAAACTCTCTGCGGGTCAACATGGCCATCTGGCTGACTCCTTCCCGGCCAATTCTCGTTCCCCACTCTCCCCGCACCATATTTCTTCGGAATGCTCAGAAAAAAGAGGAGTTCCAAACCCTAACCGGGAATTTACCCTATTAACCGGAAATTAGACATCTCAATGGAGCCCGACGCGCTCTACAGTCGGCAAGACAGGGCTTTATCCTTTAACAAATCCACCCGTGAGGGGAAAGGACGAAAAGAGATGGGAAACCCCTTGGCGTATTCCCCCAACCATCCGCTAGCCGACCGATTTCATCGCGGGAGTTCTGATGTTGTCCAAGTGTTTCGGACGTCTTTGAAAGAAACCTTTGGAAGCCGGGCCGCGGTGGACGAGGACCGTCTGTTGGTCTATTCCTACGATGCCACAAGCGAGCGCCACTGGCCTGACGCTGCCCTCCTGGCTGATACCGTGGAAGACCTCCAGCAGGCCGTGAAACTCGCCGCCAAGTGCCGCATTCCCCTTATCCCCCGCGGTTCTGGCAGCAATCTCAGCGGGGGCACCCTCCCCACCTCTGGTGGACTTGTCCTCACGATGGCCGGGATGAAGAAGATCCTGGACATCAATTTGTCTGCCCGGGAAGTCACGGTCCAACCCGGTGTGATCAATGCTGAGCTGCAAGAGGCCCTCGCGCAGGATCAGTTCTTTTTCCCCCCGGACCCTGCCTCCCACCGGATATCCAGCCTTGGCGGCAATGTGGCGGAAGGATCGGGCGGTCCCCATTGTGTCAAGTACGGCACCACCAGCCACTACGTGCGATCTGTGAAAGTCATTCTCGCGGACGGAAGCCGCGCGCAGGGTCCGCCCGGCTTGACTCTTGTGGACTGGCCAGGGATCCTTACCGGTTCGGAAGGCACCTTGGCTATCTTGGTGGAAATGACTTTGGGCATTTTGCCAAAGCCGCAGTTCACCGGAACCATGCTGGCTGGCTTCAACTCTCTGCCTTCAGCCGTGACAGCCGTTTCCGCCATCATCAAAGCCCAGATCATTCCCTCGACGTTAGAGCTGCTGGACAAAGCGACTCTGGACACTGTACGGCCCTTCATCGATGCGGGCTACCCTGACTGTGAAGCGGTTCTGCTGATTGAGGTGGACGGCTCGCAACAGTCTGTGGATGCCCAAGAGGTCCGGCTGCTGTCGCTCTTGAAGACCCTCGGGGCAGAACCTGTGGAGCTTGCGCACAATAGGGCGCAAGCTGACGCCCTCATGGCTGCCCGGCGGTCGGCCTACGGTGCTGCAGCCCGCTTAAGCCCTCATTTATGGGTGCAGGACGTGACTGTTCCCCGGCCAAAACTGGCGGAGATGATGGCATACGTCTTGGAAGTCAGCCGCAAGGAGCATATCCCCATTAATACCGTCGCTCATGCAGGCGATGGAAACCTGCATCCCCTCATTCCATTCAACCCGGAAAACTCTGAGGAAGTCCGACGCATGAGGAAGGCCGACGCCGCCATTTTGCATAAGGCCGCGGCTCTGGGCGGGTCCATTACCGGGGAACACGGCATTGGCATCGACAAACTCCCGTCGCTGCCCCTCATGTTCACGGACGCCGAGCTGTCTTTCATGGCATCAGTCAAGCGGGCCTTTGATCCTGAAGGCATACTGAATCCGGGCAAAGCCGTCTACCCTATGCCTGACGAACCCTTCCGCGCGGTGCCTCCTGGCACTGGAGCCACTGATCTCAAGGGGAGGCTGGAGCCGGAAACCGAAGAGGAGCTTGTCGAGGTCATGCGCACGCTCATCGCTACCGGCACGCCGTGGAGCCTGGGGAATTTTTCCCCGTCTGCGGTCAGGGTATCTCTAGCGCGACTGGATGGAATTGCCGATTTCGACCCAGACAACATGACCGTGCGTGTGCAGGCAGGCATGACGGTCGGGGCTATGGACGAGTTTCTGCAAAGGAACGGTCTTGCATTTCCCGTGAAAGGGCTGCGGCCCGAGCAAAGTCTCGGCAGCTTGGTTAGCCACGGGCTGCCGCATATGTTGCAAATGGGTTATGGACCTCTAAAAAACTGGGTGCTCGGCCTGACCATTATTGACGGGAGCGGGCGGATATTGCGCTACGGGAAAAAGGTGATGAAAAACGTGGCGGGATTCGACATGCCCAAGTTATACATGGGATCTTTAGGGCGCATGGGCCTCATTACCGAAGTCACCCTGCGTGTTCTCCCTCTCGCCAGCGGAACACCGGCGGCGCTGAGCATCGATACAGGCCATTTGGACCCAGCCGCGCTGGAGGGCGTAGCAGGCGCCCTCAACCGCCTGTCCTCGGGCCCTCAGGGATTATGGGTAACCGAACAGACGTTATGGGTTTATATGGAAGGGCCGGATCTGGACCAAAAAACCTCTCAGGTATCCCGCGTCTTGGAGACCGTCTGTCCGCAGGTGCAACACACCGATGGTCTCGCGGCCATTTCCGCTGCCCGCCAGCTGTACCATGAAGAACACGCCGCACGGCAACACTGCGGGGCGACACACTACTTCGGAATGGGGCGCCCGCCTGGGGGCTACGGTCAAGCGCTGTACAGCCAGCCCGACGGAGGTTTGTGGGTCAGCGCAGCTGCCCCTGACCCAAACAGCACCCAGTTTTTCCGCAGTCTAGATTCCCAAGGATGGCATTTTCACGGTACACTGGAGATAGGGCTCGCCAAGATTCAAGAACGGCTCTTAGCAGCGGCAGACCCGACCGGACTGTTTGCCGGACTGCGGTGAACACTCCGGCAGACAATCCCTGGAGGCGTCTCATGGCCGATATTATGCTGCAAACTGCAATGATCACCCCTGTGACCCGGACGGGCACACTGGATTATGATGCGCTGGACCGGCTGGTGAACCGCGTGTTACATGCTGGACACATTGGTTTTTCGGTTCTGGGGTCCACGGGGGAGGGGGCCAGCGTTCCTTTGCCGGTGCGCCGTGAATTGCGCCAGGCCGTCCTTGCCCGCGTCAACGGAAGAGTGCCGGTCTTTACCGGCATTATCGGCAACATTGCCAGCGATATTGAGGAAGACCTGCACCGCTGTGCGGATTTGGATCTGTCGGGAATTCTGGTTCCCCCACCCTCATACTACCCCATGGACCATGAGGAGCTGCGTGATTTCTACCTCCGTCTGGCAGACATGTCCCCTTTTCCGCTGATGCTCTACAATATCCCCCCTTATACCAAGATTAGCCTCCCGCCAGAGACGGTGGCCAGCCTGGCCCGACACCCCCGCATTATGGGGATAAAGGACAGCAGCCGGAACTTTGACTACTTGCTGCGCCTCATTTCCCTCACCCGCCATGACCCGGAGTTTGCAGTTCTGGTCGGCACGGAAACCTTGGTGTTGCCAGCCATGGTCGCCGGCGCTGCCGGCGCCGTTTTGGGATCAGCCAATATCGTTCCCGAATGGATTGCCAGGCTGGGCCGGCAAATCTCCGAAGGGTCATGGGACGAAGCGCGGGACACGGAGGATGACCTGGTGCAGCTGGCTGAAGCGCTGCGCAAGACGGACGGGGCGCGGGGGTTCAAATACGCTACGGCCCTGATTGACCACCATGAAGGCTACGTCATGGCCCCTTATCACCGCCTGCACCCCAGCAGCCCTGCTGCTCAGGCTATCACGGCGGCGTTGCAGAAGTTCCATCTCATCAGACACCAGGACCCGGTCTAAAGTCTCATACCGTCTATGCAGCGGCCGGGTTTCTGAAATATCTTTTGGTTCCTGCCGCCACTGCACAGCCGCGATGCGAACTTTTTCACAATCCTCTCATAAGCGCCGTGGTACAATAAAAGCGCCAGCACATAGGGGACTTTGTTAAGGAGGCATGAGCGATGAAGTTTACATTTAATGACGATACCGTTTTTGACTTTGACCGTCTGGATGCCGGGATCCAGGATTTGCTGCACCGCTTTGTCCCGTTCTCCAACTTTTCGCATGAGACGCTCACCAAACTGGATGACTTTACGCTCCGGTCCATGCTGCGCCGCTTGTCCGCACGGCGTGACACCTTAGACGACGCCATCGACATGATCCAGGCCGAATTGGCCAAACGCCAGAGCCCTTCCAACCCGGAACCACCGGCCACGCTGTAGGAGACAGCGGATAAAAAAACAGGCCATGCCATGGCCCGTTTTTTTATCCGTGGCCTTATTCGTCCAAGCTGCGGCAGCGGGATTGCCACCACTGGTAGGCGCCGTCCATCAGCTGCTGAACAATATCGCCAGCCCGTTCCCGGTGTGTCACAAAGCGGACGCTTTCGCCAGCGTAAATTGGAATCACATCCGCATTGCCCCGCGCCAAAGCACTGTGCAGCTCTTCGGCCGCTTGGGAATCCAACGTGTCAGCGTTCCACCGCTCGGTGAACCGATTGGCAAGCACGCGGCCAGGGTGGCGGTCAGACCACGGCGACCGCATGGCCCGGTCAAATACGTGTGATCTCATGATTCTTCCTGCCCCGAAGCCGCCAGCATATAGCCAGCGGGTGTCGCTTCGTGTCTGACAGGCGTAACTTTCCCGTCGGTTCGGCCCTTCGACCGAACCGGCACATCCCTTGCGGGCCGTGTCGCCACAGGTAGGGCAGTTGCGGTTGCCAGCCGTGCTAAATTTTGCGCCGCATTGACATCACGATCATGCCAGGTGCCGCAAGATGGGCAGGTCCATTCGCGATCTGCTAGGGTCAAGTCCTTCTTGAGATAACCACAGCCGGGGGTAGAGCAGAGCTTGCTACTGGGGAACCAACGATCTGCTTCTTCTAAGTGTGTGCCGTAGCGCTCCGCTTGATATTTCAGCATCGTGAAAAACTGCCCAACGCCTTGGTCGGCAATAGCCCGTGCTAAGTGATGGTTTTGCATCATGCCTTCCACCGATAACGTCTCGATCCCTATCGCTTGGTTTTCGCGGCAGAGTCTGGTAGACGTTTTGTGCAAGAAGTCGCTCCGGATATTGAAAACGCGCAGATGCGTGTGCGCCAGCCGGCCCTGAGCCTTCAGCCAGTTCTGGCTTCGGGGGAGCCGGGTGCCTTGGGGAATCGGAGCCTTCGGGGCCAGACCGATAGTGCCTTTGGCTGCCTGCATCTTGCGGGAGATCGCCCGCTGCCGCATCGTCAAGCGGCGGAGGGCCTTGCGGTGCGCTTTGGGACCCACGATCTTTTCCCCGTCCGGTAATGTCGCAAAGGTTTTCACCCCGACATCCACTCCCGTGGTTCCCTGCGCGGCGCGGCGACGATAATAAATCGTGCCGGGAACATCCACCTGCACGGAGAGGAACCACTGATCCGCTTGGCGGGTGACACGTGCCCCCAGAATTTTACCGGGAAACCGCAAGGTTTCCTGCATGGCTACCCACCCAATTTTAGGCAGTTTGACGTGCGGCCCTTGCAGGCGAAATTTGTCATTCGCGACATAAAAGCTATCCCGCGTTTTTCGTTTCTTCTTGAAGACCGGGCGCTTATTTTGATGCGTCCACAGCCGTTGCCACGCAGTCGCGAGATCGGCAAAC
>DAIDDL010000006.1 GCA_027309085.1 Sulfobacillus sp. | reverse complement strand
AATTCACGAAAAACCCATTCTTCCAATAGCGCCGCCCCCTCATGATTGAATAGATTCGCGAAAGGATAGGCACAAACCTTTGCGACATATTCCGACTATTATAGAACGCAAGGACGGTGCTGCACCATTCGTAAGGCTTACTGCGGCGCAAAAGATGTGGGTAACGATTAGCTTGAGGGGGGGTGGGTATCGGTCCGGTCCAAGGTGAGATAGACGACGCCCGGATTCCCCAGAAAGCCAGCGACCGTCTTAATGCGTGTACGGCGCTGATGGTGCGGGAGATCGGAATTGACCGCTCTCAAGAGCCGGCGAGGCCGGAGAAAAACAGCTGCATCAGTTCCTGGGATGTGCGGACAGCATCAGGAAACAACGGCTGCCCCTGTAAGTTTTTGGCAAAGGCGACATTAAGAAGGGCCAGATAGCTGTGCCCAAGTAGCACTGGGTCGACAGAACGGATATCGCCCTGTTGGGCCGCTTCGTGGAACTTGTCGATGATAAGGGTCGCGATCTGATCCAGGGATCTACGCACTCGCTGCTGCTGTTCCACAGTCAGCTGCGGTTCGGCTTCACTGATGACACGGGAAAAATCA
The DNA here is from genome assembly GCA_027309085.1 of Sulfobacillus sp. Lineage (GTDB taxonomy): Bacteria > Bacillota > Sulfobacillia > Sulfobacillales > Sulfobacillaceae > Sulfobacillus. The sequence goes on along the minus strand of DAIDDL010000006.1, from coordinate 114,637 downwards.
AAGCGAGTTTGCGGGACCTGAAGGCGCACGAGTGTGAGATGACCCAGACGGTCCCGCAGAGAGCCGGGACCGTTTAATATCCGCTGGGATTCACGGTGGATGGTATCTAAAAGCCATTCCATGGCTGACGCGAACAAGTCGGCCTTGGTGGAAAAATAATAATAGATGGATGCCTTCGTAATCCCAGTTGCCTGGGCGATGGAGCCGAGAGAGACGGCCTCATAGCCGCCATCCATGAACAGGCGCGAAGCGTGCACTAATATTTTGTGTTGCACATCAACGCCGTCGGTATGCTTGGGCCGTCCCGGTGGCCGGATAAAGGTGGTATCGTCGCGCACTATCGTTGTCCCTCCTTCACAATACTACCATAAGTCCAATTGACTTTTAATTAACCAACCAGTATAAATAAAATGGAGGTGGGAAATTGGCCGCGATAACCGTCAGCAACATGACAAAATCTTATGGCGAGATGAAGGCACTACAAGGTATTACTTTGGCAGTGGCGGAGGGGGAGTTCTTTGGACTGCTCGGTCCCAATGGGGCCGGCAAGTCCACCTTGATTCGCATTCTCACCACGCTGGAACGCCCGTCTTCCGGTGAGGCGACCGTTGCGGGCGGTCGGATAGGGTCCCAAAACCATGAGATTCGCAAGAAAATCGGCGTTGCGCTGCAGGATACGGGCGTGGATCCGCTGATGACGGGCCAGGAGATCTTAGTACTGGCTGCCAGACTCTTTGGCGCTAGCAGCCGCATCGCCTTTCGTCGGGCTGATGAGCTGCTGGAACGATTTCAATTGACTGATGCTGCTCACCGTATCGTGCGGGGTTATTCGGGTGGAATGCGTAGACGGCTGGACTTGGCAGTGGCGTTGGTGCATGAGCCCGACATTATCATTCTTGACGAACCGACCACGGGATTGGACCCGACCAATCGGTTAGCGCTCTGGGACCTGCTGCGCTCCCTCTCCCGCATTGAACACAAGACCATCTTGATGACGACACAGTATCTCGAAGAAGCGGATGCCCTTTGTGAGCGCGTGGTTTTTGTCAGCCGAGGAAAAATAGTGGCGGAAGGCACACCCACCTCACTAAAACACGAGTTAGGCTATACCCTGATTAAATTTGATGTCGCAGCGCAAGAAGTCAAGGCCGCGGCCGCCTGCCTCGAGTCCTCAGACTGGTCGTGGCATGTTTCGAACAGCCACTTTGAGCTGGTTTCACAGCGGCCAGAAGAAGACGTGATGGTGCTGCATGCCCAAATGTCTTCGCTAGGCATTGCGCTAACGCATTTGGAGATGACACCACCGTCCCTCGATGATGTGTTTATGCATCTGGCGGCAGCGGAAACAGGTATGCAAAGCTCGCGGAAGGAGGTTTAGAATGCGTCAGTGGCTGCATGATGTGTGGTATTTGACGGGGCGGTCTGTGCGCGTAACTTTGCGTGTTCCACTGGCTGTCATTCCCAATCTGGCGATTAGTCTGTTCTTTCTCTTGGTCTACAACGGGGGATTGTCCGGGATCTCAGCCTTACCACAGTTTGGCACGATGCACTACATTGACTTTATTTTGCCTGTTGCCGTAGTGTCGGGCGCCGTTGGCGGGGCTGGCGGGGCTGGGCAGGCGCTGGTGCGCGACATAGAGACGGGCTATTTCCGGAAGCTGTCTCTCACGCCGGCCTCGCGGTCTGCGTTAGTGCTCGCGCCGATGCTGGCTGGTATGATGCAGCTCCTCGTGCAAACCCTGCTGATTATTGCGGTGGCGTTGCCAATGGGTTTGCAGATCCCGAGTGGCGCCGTGGGATTTCTGGGCATTTTGGCGCTAACGGCCGGATGGGGGTTGGCTTTTGCGGGTTACGCCGTGGCGGTAGCGCTGCGCTCCCGCAACGGCCAGGCGGCCCAGGCAGCGACCTTTATCTTTTTCCCGCTATTGTTTCTCAGTGATACGTTTGTGCCGCTGAGTTTGATCCACGCCCGCTGGATGCGGATTGCTGTGCGCGTCAATCCAACGACATACGTCTTTAATGCGATGAGAGCTTTGCTTAGCCACCCGCTGCAGGCGGCGCCCATTTGGCATGGCGCTCTAGCCGTGGCAGCAGCTGCGCTCGTGACTCTTTTATGGGCGGCAGGCAGTGCTAAAAAAGCCATGCGAACGTCCTAAGAGCTCGGGCAACTCATGGGCATATTGATGAGTTGACAACGCGCGCATTGCGGAGAGGTCGTGCGCGGCGTGGGCCCTTAGGAGGCCACGAGCCGCCTCTGGCGAACGGCACGCCGGGGTGGTCGTGGCCGAAGTGGCCACAGATTTGAGCCTGTGACGATGTAGACTATGTGGCGGGAAACGAATGAAACCCTTCAGCACACTGAAAGGCGTGAGTCTATGAAGTGATGTTTTGGGAGTCCCTCACTTTGATCGATGGCTTTATGCCGAACAGTGGCTGCGGCCCGTGGACCATTATAAAATTCTAACACCCATCAAATGTAGATGCGTCCGTCAGAACGGAAATCTTGAGCATTTTAAATCATTGTCCCATCATCACCCGCTCCAGGCCCCTCCGCGGGGGCATGGCAGACTGGTGAATAAGGGTGACAGGTCTTGACACTCCCCACGGATAAATCCGGGGGATTCTTGCCAGGAACTACTTACGTCAGCTTTACTCGCAAAGGGATGGCCAAAAGCCCCCTAGCCACTCGTCGACATCGAGTTTGTGGTTACTTTTATATATCCATAGGATTTCGCCATGCCCCTACCCACTTCGCGGTCGCGCTGACACCGCCGTTTCTATGGAATAATGTTGTTTGTGAGAATAACTGCCAACACATTTGTCAATCCGAAAAATGGCGTAAAACGGGGGTTTTAAGCGATTTTCAGAGGCCAACTGGGAAAGCCCCGCCAGTGGATCTTGCTAGTCACCTGCTCCGCTTCTGGTGAATTTTTTGGCCGCTAGGCATCAGCCCACACTCTATAAGGGATTCCACCGAAGAAAGCCCCCCTTGCTCAAAATTTGGGAGGCGGGCTTCCGGAAAACCAGGTGCTTCTCCGACGGGTAGAGACAGGCAAATAGAATTCTAGAATGTGTTAAGGGGAGGTCAAATCACTTAATTTGATAATGTCGGAGATAGTCAGGGGTTTTATCAGCACCATGTCGACAATTTCGCGGGCGCGTGCTTCGGCACTCTGCTCTATCCAACCTGTCAGTAGAACTAAACGGGTATCAGGGTGCGCCTCGCGGATGGCCGCTGTCAGGTCCAGCCCTGTCATTTCCTGCAGAAAATAGTCACTGATGATGAGATCCCAGTGTTCACCGTCAACCATGGCCATCACTTGCGAGGGCTGGGCGGCGATGAAGACTTCCCCTCCGAACAGCGTCAGCAATTCGGCAATTACCTCGCGCACCTGAGGGTCATCATCAATGAGCAAGATTCTTCGGCCATCAAGATATCGCAAGTGGTAATCTGGTGGGCTAGATTGGCCGGAGGTCGAAGAAGCGTCAGCCAGCGGCAGTTCGATTATAAAGGTCGTCCGGGAGGGAGAGGCCCTCCGCAAGTAAATTTTCCCTCCGCAGCTCTCTACCCACTTTTTGGCAGTGGCAAGTCCGAAACCGGCGTGTGCGGACCCTTTGGACGTATAGAATGGCTGGAATATATGGTCTTTTTGGGGTTCCTCAATGCCCGGTCCATCGTCGCCCACGGAAATGAAGCCAATGTCCGTGCGATGCGGATCGGTCCATGTGCTTATATAAATATTGCCGCCATCCCTCAGGGATTCACAGGCATTGATAATCAAATTGCCTAATGCTTCACGGAGACCGGCGATATCCACAATGACGGAGGCAGTCGTATGGAAGTCAGTGTGCATGAGAATTTGACGCCCAAGGAGAACAGGCTCTGACTGCCATTTGGCTCGCGTAGCCTCCACGGCCTGGTGAACTAATTCAGACAGGCCGATGACCTCTGTTTTGGAGAGGGGATCTCCTGCCAAAATCCTCAGTTGGGTGATCATTTCCGAGGCGTCTGCAACGCTGCCAAGAATGCTTTCCGTCATTTTGCTAATAGCGGCGGTTTCACTCTTTTGGCCGATGATTTCAGCGTTGGCGGAAATTATGGCCAGCAAGTTGTTAAACCCGTGCGCAATGCCGCCGATCATCTCTCCAGCCGCCCGGAGACGGTCGTATTTTTGCCCGTGGGACCACGCGTCGGCCAGTTCATCATGCCTGCGGTAGGCCGACACGCCAATTCTTGCCACAGAATTCAAGAAATCGTGGGTGGTATCGAGTCCAAAACTGCGTTTCGAACTAGCCAGCAGCAAAAAGCCCTGATAATTACCGTCATCGACGAGAGGAATAATAATCAGGGTGCGCATGGATCGGTTGGGAATCAGTTCAAGCAACGCCAGGGGATCGACGAGAATTTGGGGTTGCGAGCGCGACGTGGGCCGCGTCCTGAAAATGCCGCTGACTCTTTCGCTGAGGGCTGCAGTATCTTCCGCATGAATTCCTACGGCCCATACCTTCTGAGCATATCCTGCGCTGTTCTGTTCGCGGAGGGAGAGCACGCCCATATTGGCCTTCATGTATGCGGTGGTCAGCTCAACCAGCGTTTGCGAGATGTCCTGACGGCTAGGCCTGTAGGCCGTTTCAGCCGCTAGACGGCTGATAAAGGCCGAATCGTGATTGGCCTTGACGAGCGTCGAGGTGTCGACCAGCGCTCCGTGTAGCAAGGTCAGCAATTTCATGTTGTTCTGCAGATCGCCTTTGGCGAAATCAATGGAGATGGTTCCGTTTTGCACAAAAGTCCGGTCATACCCCCGGATCTGCTTCGCCAATAATTCGGGCGTGTAATCTTCGGCATAACATACATCAACCACCGAAAGAGCCTTAGGGATGCCCTCGTGAATCCGGATGCTGTTCTCAGCTAGCTCCACAACCATGCCGAAATCCCTGGCCCATCCCAAATCCACCACAAGGCTGCCGGCGGCATATCCCTGCTCACGGGATTGTGCACATAGGTCATCAAGCCGGCGCCGAAACTGGCCGGGGTCTAATTCTCTGTCGTGCATATACAGATCTGGAGCGTGAATCAATTTGAATCCGCCCCCATCAAAGTAGGACTCTATCGTCTCGCGGGTGAGGGTCTGTAGATCCCGGTTCAGGAGATCGAGGGAGATGTTGTTATGAATGGCCAGCCATATCTTGTGGCCAGCGCCAAGAGACTGGGTGATAAAGCCTGCGATTATACGGTGGGCATCGCTGTGACGGTTGGTCACGAGCAAGCTGGCGGAGCCCTTGACAGGCTCAGGCCCTAAATGTTCCGACACTTGTCTGATCCTTTCCGGGATCTTCTTATAGCAATCCGCTACTGACGACAAGACAAAAGCAGATGGCCATCCCGACGTTGCGTTGCCATGTTTCTACATTAGTAAGTCTACCATGGTTAGGGCCCTAGTGGGAGTCGGCGCGCACACGCTCCTGGCGAGGCTTTGCAGTATCCAGACGGCGGTCCGCCGCCTCAGGGAATGGGCTCTATTTGCAGAGACACCGGTGCGGTCTGCCGTGTGATTAGAATCCAGTGGAAGGGCTTTCGGTTGGGACGGCATCCTTACCAGGCTGTGGCCGTTGGGTAGAGAATCAGCGAATCTCACAGCAGAGATTGACGTCCATCTGCATAACGCTTAAGAGGTTTGCTGATATAAGAAGTTAAAGGAAAACGGCAGGGCAGGGAGGGCGGCCGCGGCCCGCATGTCAGGTTAATGGGTTCAACTGATCCCGCCCTCCCGCCGGACTCAACCTCTTTTGACCGACGCTTTCTACGCATGGCGACGGGAGTGTCTCCCGCATTGTTTGTCAAATAACATCTTGCGCGGCCCGAAACCGGTCCCAGTGAGTGCTGGCGCGGGTTTCCAAAAAGGCGGAGACGGAGGTGTCAAAGCGCTCTCCGGATTCGGGGGACCACCAACCCCGGTGCACCGCCAGATAGCGGTAGACCCATGCCGTTGTGAGCACGTCATGCTGGCAGTAGGCATGGATTCGGTCCATCTCGCCAGCATGATACAGCCCGCTGACCTGACTCCCGTCTGTCCCGAGTTTGCCAGGGATGTGGAGCAGGGCGGCAATTTCGTCGAGACTCAACGGAGTCGTGGCCCGAAAAAACGAGTGCAGGTCCATCAAATCCCGGTGATCCTTGTCGGAGTAACGCTTCAGATAGCCGTCGTAGGGCAGGTGATAGCGGTAAAAATCTCCTACCGCGATCTGGTGGACCAGTGCGCGCGTCAGCAGCACGGGGATGTCGAATCCACTGGTGTTCCACCCTGTGAGAATAGGGTGGTGGCGGTTGACCAGCTCAAAAAATTGAGCAACGGCGTGAGATTCATCCGGCCCCAGGGTGGCCAGCCGCTGCAGTGTGCCGTCGTCTGCAATCCATGCGGCGGCCAGGGACACAATTTGTTGCAGTTCGGCCTTAAAAGGTCTTTGGGCGGCAGTCCAAGCCTCTTCCAAGAGAGCTTCCTGCGTGTCAGCGGGCAGTCCTAAGAGACGCGCATAGGCGGCGTAATCCGGTACGGTTTCGATGTCGAACACTAAAATGGCCATAAGAATCCCGTCCTTTCAGGTGGCGCCGGAGTTCTGCAGCAGGGGCTGCTCCATTCATTTGGACATGAAATTTCTGCGCCATGAATACTGCTGATCGTACGCCTTTTATTCACAATTTTCCTGCCGCGCCTCGGAATATTCCCAAATATTTATGGAAAATGTGGCGCGCACTGGAATGCCGCTTGCTAATGTGATATATATCTAAATAGATGCTGGTAAAAATAGAGGAGGTGAGCTGCTGATGACGGAGGAACAGATAGGCATGTTGGTTCAGTTCTTTAAAGCCATGGCTGATGAGAACCGGCTGAAGATTTTAGGGGTGCTGGCGACCCGAGAAACCAATGTTGAAGAACTGTCAGCGTTGTTGGGGATAAAGGCGCCAACAGTATCCCACCACCTGCAAAAGCTCAAAGACAATGGCCTGGTGCAGATGCGGGCTGATGGCAACACCCATTGGTACTCACTGCAAGGGGAGCGGCTGGCCGCCATGAACCGGGAGTTCATGAATACTCAACAGCTTGCGTCATTTGTGGAACATTCGGCCGAAGAGGCATGGGAGCAGAAAGTGATCAGGGACTTCTTCAACGGGGATCAGCTCAAGGAGATCCCTGCCAGCCGCAGAAAGCGCCTGGTGATTTTGCAGTGGCTGGCGAACCGTTTTGATTACGGGATCCACTATCCCGAATCTCAGGTCAATGCGATTATCAAGCGTCACCATGCTGACTGTGCCACCTTGCGCCGGGAATTGGTGGGCAACCGCCTGATGCAGCGCGAAGGAGGCCAGTACTGGCGCATCATCGCCAGCGAAAGCGGCGAGCAGGAGAACGCCACCTAACATGCTTGGCTAGACAGGGCATGAATCAGCTGGACCAGAGCCCTGTGAACCGGAATCTCTATCCCGTATCCCGCTGCGCAGCGGAGCAGATAGCCGTTGATCGCGTCGATTTCGGTTACCCGGTTCTTTCTGACATCTTGGAGCATGGACGAGATGTTGCGGGCGGTTGCACGGGCCAGGCGGACGACTTGTGCGTCCAGGTCGGGTCCCAACACAATTCCTGCGGCGCGGGCTACGGTCCGGGCTTCGTGAAGCAGCGCGGGGGCGAGATTCCATAACGGCATATCCGGCAGCATGCCGTTTGGCACGTTGGCGAGGGCGGACAGAGGATTGATGAGGCTGTTCTGCACAAGCTTGACCCAACGGTGGTGGAGGACAGAGCCCTGGGGGAGAAATTTCCATGACAGCCCCAGATCGGCCACGGTGTTTTGCCACAAGGGCATAGAGGGATGGGGGAGCCACGGCACCATGGTCTCCCCGCGCGCTGTCACAGTGAATGCGGGCAGTCCCTGGGACTCATCCCATGTGCCGGTCACCGCGTCTGTGGTCATGCCTGCCGCCAACTGGGATGGGTCCAGCGGCGGGATTAAGGCCTCTTCCTGTCCCATGCCGTTCATGAGAGAAATCACGAGGCTGCCGCTTGAAATATGTGTCATCAAGGATTGGACCAATGGCATTGCAGGCCATTTCACGGCAAGAATAACCACATCCCAGGAGATGCCGGCAGCGGCTTGCCAAGGCAGAAACGGCGGGTTCAGCACTTCAGTGTGGCCGTTATCAGAGAGAATGAAGGGGCCGCCGCTCTGGCGCCCTATCAAGGTGGGCGCCAAGGCGCGGAAAGCCGACGCGTAAAACTTGGCCATCGCTCCCGTTCCCACAATGGCCAGGTTCATCGGCCATCTTGCTCCCGGAGAAACTTGTCCCACTCAGCGTCAGGAACATGATAGGACTCTCTGTCTCCGGGAAACGAGCCGTCTTGGACGCTGCCGCGGTAAGCCAGAAGCCCTGAGATCATAGCCTGCCTGACTTCGGCAAAAGGCCGGGCGAATTTGGGCAGCGAGCGGGTAATGCCCAGGCAGTCGTGAAACACCAGCACCTGTCCATCCACACCCGGTCCTGCGCCGATGCCAATGGTAGGCGCCTCAATATGCGCGGTGACATAGGCTGCGACCCGGTCGGGAATGCCTTCGAGGACAATGGCGCTGGCCCCGTGGTCACTCAGCGACCGGGCGTCCTCCAGCAGTTCCCCAATGGCGGAGGAAGACTTGGCCTGCACTTTATATCCCCCCATGGTGTGCACGCTTTGAGGGGTCAGGCCAAGGTGACCGATTACCGGAATCTTTTCCTGGATCAAGGCGTCCACGACGGGTATGATGGACCGGCCGCCTTCAAGCTTGACGCCGTTGGCAAGGGTCTGCTGCATGATGCGCCCCGCATTGGCAAGGGCAGTACCTGGATTGTGATACGTGAGGTAGGGCAGGTCGACAATCATCATAGTGTGGGGAGCGCCGCGGCGCACCATGGCAGCGTGATGCACCATGTCGTCTAAAGTGACGGGAATGGTGGAATCGTAGCCGAGCGTGGTCATTCCTAGGGAATCCCCGACCAAAATCACGTCAATGGCGGCTTCTTCCGCCACTTGGGCCTGGACGACGTCGTAGGCGGTGATCCATGTGGAAGGGCGTGTGCCCTTCAAGGCTCTCAATTGAGGTGCAGTCAGCATTAGTATTCACCTGTCTTTGACGGTGCGGACACCGCCGGATTTATTTAGATTATAGTCGTTTCAGGCAAATTCGCGGTAGAATGAATTCTGAGTGGACGTGGATGGTAAGGGGGATATGACGCATGGACTGGGATATCACTCCGGAAGAGCAACTGATCCAGGAGACTGTCAGAGATTTTGCCAATGAAGTGGTCGCTCCTGCGGCCGGCTACCGCGATGAACACGCGGAATTTCCGTGGGATTTGATGCAGCAAATGGGCCAGCTCGGTTTTTATGGCCTGCCGTTTTCTGAAGAATGGGGCGGTTCTGGCGCCGGCACGGTGAGTTACGCTTTGGCTGTAGAGGAGATAGGGCGGGTGGATGCCTCGCTGGGGCTGGGATTTGCCGCCCATGTGTCTTTGGGGTGTTCTCCGGTCTACGCTTTTGGCACGCCCGAACAGAAACAGACATATTTAGTTCCAGCTATCCGCGGAGACTTTCTGGCTTCGTTTGGCCTTACTGAGCCCGAGGCAGGGTCCGATGCCGGGGGCACGCAGACATTTGCCCAAAAAGATGGAGATGTGTACCGCATTTCCGGCACCAAAATATATATAACCAATGCCAAGCATGCGGGATACATCGTGGCAACGGCTCGGACGGACAGAACGGAGCGGCGCATCTCGGCTTTTATTGTGCCTCAGGGCACTCCGGGACTGTCGGTCAATGCCGGCTACAAGAAGATGGGCATGCGGTCCAGCGAAACCTGTGAGATCTATCTGGATAATGTGGAAGTTCCGGCCGAATACTTATTAGGGCAGAAGGACAAAGGGTTTCACCAGTTTCTCGATATTCTTGATGGCGGGCGCATCAGCATAGGAGCTCTCAGCGTGGGGGTGGCCCAGGGGTGCCTGGATGCCTCTTTAAGCTACAGCCGCCAGCGCCGCCAATTCGGGAAAACCCTTGACCGATTTCAAGCTATACAATTCAAGTTAGCGGATATGGCGATGGAAGTCGAACTGGCGCGCATGATGGTGCTCAAAGCCGCATGGCTTAAAGACCAGCACCGCCCTTATGCCAAAGAAGCGGCAATGGCTAAGCTTTATGCGTCCGAGGCTGCCATGCGTGCTGCTTTGCAGGCTGTGCAGATCCATGGCGGAGCCGGATACATGCATGATTTCCCGGTAGAACGCTACATGCGTGATGCCAAACTGCTAGAAATCGGAGAAGGCACGTCAGAAATTCAGCGCATGGTGATCGCGCGGCAACTGGAGTCTGTAGAGTAGTGCGCACGGTGATGTCGGCATGGGAACAAGACGGGGCCCTGTCATCGCAAGTGACCCCCGAGCGTGTGGCGTATTGGCGCCGGCGTGCAGTGTACCCGTATATCCCCTCCAATTGGGCGGATGCGTGGGCGGGCTGGCTGGCGCAAGGAGTATTCATGCTGCACGCCGCCGCGCATGCGATGCCAGACGCCGTGGACCTCTCCCGGGCGACAGGGCGTGCGCCCGCCCATGACTTGGGTCCGTGGGCGGTGATGGCATCATTTCACCGCCGGGACTGGATTTTTTCCCACCAGGCTGTTTATTATGCGGCATTAGCCTGGCAGGCATGGAACATCAAGGAAGTTATCGGGGGCGGGTGGACGATGCGCTGGCTGAACCATATTCCGCACTTCAGCGGGGACACGGTCTATGTCAGCCAGCCGACACCTGTGCCCGGATTTTTGGCGGCGGCAGGACCGGAACATATTCTCTTGTGGCACCCGCTCATCTTAGGACCGGTGGGACGCTGGGCGGGAGACCGCATCCTCCCTTCACCGGGAATCGCGGTGGACCAATCCTCCGAAGGCCTGTGGAGATTTCGCGGCGAGGCGGTAACTGACGGAGTGTGGCAGAATAAGCGCCTGCATCCGGTTCCTGCGCTGAACGGATGGTTTTCTGAACAATCTATATGGTACATAGAGGAGATGAACTCATGAGCAGTGTGGTGGCGAGCTTAGCAGGAACCGTATTCAAGGTGTTGGTAGGACCGGGGGATATGGTGTCAGTGGGGCAGGAAGTGGTGCGGCTGGAATCCATGAAGATGGAAATTCCGATTGAATCCGAAACGAGCGGCCGGGTCATCGAGGTGCTGGTGCATGAAGGAGACTTTGTCAATGAAAGCGATCCCTTGCTGATCGTGGAATAGCGTGACGATTCACCATGCGGAGAAAGGGGATAGAACCGAATTGACTCCCGAAGAATTAAGTCACAAGCGTGCGGAAGCCTTAGCGGGCGGTTCGCGCAAATATCATGAGCGCCTAGCGGAATCACAGAAGATGTCGGTGCGCCAGCGTCTCGACCTCCTGCTCGACCCCGGCTATGTGGAAGATGGGCTGTTTGCGAATGCCATGGCCGAGGACTTGGCGGCGGATGGCGTGGCGACGGTGACCGGTACGGTGAATGGCCGCACGGTGGTGGTGATGGCCAATGACCCGACGATCAAGGCAGGGTCATGGGGCGCCAGAACCGTGGAAAAGATTTTACGGATTCAGGAAAAGGCGCTGGAGTTGAATTGCCCGATTTTTTATCTGGTAGACTCGGCGGGGGCCCGCATTACCGACCAGGTGGACATGTTTCCCGGCCGCCGGGGTGCGGGCAGAATTTTTTACAACCAGATTAAACTGTCCGGGCGGGTTCCCCAGATATGCCTGCTCTTTGGTCCGTCAGCCGCTGGAGGCGCTTACATCCCGGCATTTACCGATGTGGTGATTATGGTGGAAGGCAATGCCTCCATGTACCTGGGATCGCCGCGGATGGCCGAGATGGTGATTGGGGAGAAAGTCAGTCTGGAAGAAATGGGCGGAGCCCGCATGCATTGCGCGGTCAGCGGCAATGGCGATCTGCTGGCGTCTGACGAAGACCAAGCGATCCAGTGGGGGAAGCGGTACTTCAGCTATTTTCCGAGCCACTACACCGAGAGTCCGCCAGCCGTGACTCCCCGCCCTGCGGGGGCTGCCGATTGGGATCGCATGATTCCCGCGAATCAGAATGTGCCCTTTGACATGCATCAGGTGATTTTTGGGTTGGTCGATGAGGATAGCTGGTTCCCCATTAAACCGCTGTTTGCTCCCGAGATCTTAGTGGGATTCGCACGTCTCAACGGGGAGGCCATCGCGATTGTGGCCAATCAGTCCAAGGTCAAGGGCGGGGTGCTGTTCGTGGACTCGGCGGACAAAGCGGCCCGCTTCATCAGCTTGGCGGATGCGTTTAATATTCCCCTGCTGTTTCTGGCCGATGTGCCGGGATTCATGATTGGGACCAAGGTGGAACGGCAGGGCATCATCCGCCACGGCGCTAAAATGATTGCAGCCGTGTCCGAAGCCACGGTGCCCAAAATCAGCGTGATCGTCCGCAAGGCCTATGGGGCCGGACTGTATGCGATGGCCGGTCCGGCTTTTGGGGCGGATGCGACCTTGGCGCTGCCGTCCGCGCAGATTGCGGTCATGGGACCCGAGGCCGCTGTGAATGCGGTGTATTTCAATAAAATCCACGAACTCGAGGGCGCTGCGCGCCAGCAGTTCATTCAGGCTAAGCAAGAGGAGTACCGGCAGGATATTGACATTATGCGCCTCGCCTCCGAATTGATTGTCGATGAAATGGTGCAGCCCCAACATCTGCGCCATGAACTGATTCAGCGGTTTCACCTGTACCGGAATAAGACGCGAGACTTTAGCGCCCGGCGTCATCCCGTGACCCCGGTCTAAACTAGATGCTTGGAATGGAGAGGGAGCCGATGAGTTGGGAATGGCAGGAGCCGCAGCAGGTGTGGATCCGCGAGGTGTCGCCGCGCGACGGTCTCCAGGCGGAAAAGGTCATCGTGGCCACCGGGGATAAGATTGCCTTGGTCAACCAGCTGACCCGAGCAGGCGTGCCGCGCATTGAGGTCGCCTCCTTTGTCAGTCCGCAGTGGCTGCCGCAGATGGCGGATGCTGAACAGGTGATGGCGGGAATTGACCGGCGTCCGGGCGTGGTGTATTCGGTGCTGGTCCCCAATCCCTTGGGGGCCGAGCGGGCCCTGGCGACCCACCCGGATGAGATGACGGTCTTTGTCTCCGCCAGTGAAACCCACAACCACAAGAATGTCCACCGGTCCATTGCAGAATCTTTAAAAGGATTTGCCGACATCTGCACGATGGCCAAACCGCACGGCGTCACGATCTCCGCCGTGATTGTGACGGCCTTTGGATGCCCGTATGAAGGGGTGGTGCCCCTGCCGCATGTGCTGGAGCTGGCGGGCCGGCTACGGGATTTAGGCATTCATGAACTGGCGCTGGGAGACACCGTGGGGGTGGCGAACCCGCGGCAGGTGGCGCAGGTGGTTCAAGCCTTTCACCAAGCGTGGCCGGATATGCCGCTGGCCTTGCACTTTCATGATACCCGGGGAACCGCCCTGCCTAATTTGCTGGCGGCGGTTGGCAGCGGCGCCTCCCGGTTTGAAACGGCGCTCGGAGGCATCGGGGGCTCACCGTTTTCTCCGGGTGCCGGCGGCAATCTGTCGACGGAAGATACCGTGTACTGTCTGCAGGAAATGGAGATCGACACCGGCATCGATTTAGATCAGCTGTTGGCGGCCTCGCGGTTTTTGGTGGCGACTCTGGGCCATGATGTGCCGTCCAAAGTGCTGCATGCTGGCGGCAAGATGATTCCGGTCAATGCCCAGACGCCCTGAGGGGCCATACGGGACACAGCGGCTGAATAGGGGGTACCACCAAGTGGCCGCTTCGGGGTCTCTAGGCGGTGCCGCATGTCACGATTTCGGACCGCTTCTACAGGAGGAGGCCAGACGTGAATATTGAAGTGGAAGCAGGACCGATCAGCAGAATTTGGCTGAATCGGCCAGCCATGCGCAATGCGTTGAATGGGGAAACAATAGCGGAATTAATCGCGGAATTTTCGCGGCTGGGTAATGATCCGGGAGTGCATGTGATTATTTTGAGCGCCCGTGGTCAGAAAGCGTTCTGTGCCGGTGCTGATTTGAATGAGGTTTCAACGTTGCAGGATGTTGAACCGGTACGGGCATACTTTTCTTTAATGGCTGATCTTATTGAAACGATACGGGGAGTAAAAGTTCCGGTCATTGCCGCAGCCTTTGGCTACACATTGGCGGGAGGGATGGGACTGGCAGCTGCCGCCGACTTTCTGATTGCTGCGGATGATGGGTCTTTTGGCTTGCCTGAAGTTAAAATCGGCCTGTTCCCGATGGTCGTGATGGCGCCTATTTCACAGCTGATCGGACCGCGGAGAACGCTGGAACTGGCATTGACAGGCCGCATCATCACGGCGCAGGAATTGGACCAATGGGGATTTTTCAATGCCTTGGTGCCTGCCGAAGCATTGCAGGAACGGGCCTGGGCATTGGCGGAGGCCATCAATCAGGGCAGTCCGTTTATTTCCCGGATGGGGAAGGAAGCATGGCGGCATATTCAGGGCATGGAGCATCATCAGGCGGTGGATTACTTAAAGAATATGGTGACGCTGGTCGCACTATCGGAAGACTCCCGCGAGGGAATTCGGGCATTTCAGGAAAAGCGAAATCCCGAGTGGCCTTCAGCGCAGACTAAAAAATCATAAGGGACTGGGATGGCGCTGGCTAGTGGCCAGAGGATCACGGGCCTGGAGCTGTACTTTGCTCCGGGCTCGCTTGACGTAACGGCTTCACCGCAAACCCCGTTTCCGTATGTCCCGCACGTTACCGCCACTTCGGCTCACTTACCCGCGCCGCCAGCAGGTCCCCTCTTAGGACCCGGAATGAGGCTAGAAGACACCGGGGCCCGTGCGCTAAGATCCCTATCATCATCCGCCTCCTCACGGTGAATGGTGGGAGAGCTGCCATAACGCGGCAACCATGCACTTAAGGTGTGAGAGGGATCCGGAGTCCGCCGTGCTATTGGCTTGGTAATCCACCATCGACGAGCAGAGTGCGGGCACCGCTAGAATGTTCATTGCGCAAGACCTCGCGCGCTGTTAGGGCATTCCCTCAGGCATAGATTAACGGGACGTCTTGGTCAGCGGAACCCGGCGAACCAACTGGCACTATTTTACGCCGCTCACGAAGGATGACAGAGACAGGTCCTAAGCGCCGAACTTTTGCGGTGCACTTGATAAAGTGTTTGATAAAGTCGGAGCAGGCGGGTATAATAAAAACCGAAGAGCGAACAAATGTTTACAGGGCAGGGGTGCGGGTATGGCGATTATTTATTGGCGCTTAGGGCATCTCATGCGAAACGGCCAGAGTCAGCCCCAAGGTTCATATATTGTGCGCCGGGGCAACAGTGTTTATGATGCGGACACAGTGGGGTGGGGCAAGGGTGTCCGGCCGGGCATGGCGCTGCAGGAGATGAAATGGCGATATCCTGAAGCGGCAATCATTTCATGGCGTCAAGAGGACTATCAGCAAGCCTACAGCGAAATATGCGAATGGTTGAAGGGTCATGCGGAGTTTTATTCCCAAAAGGATGTGCAATCAGGATATTGGAGTTATCCGGGAATGGATTTCGGACAGTGGCGGCGTCTTGTTACGGACACTCTGCCACGGTGGGCGTCAAGAACCGTCATGGGAATTGCTCCACATCCGTTGCTTGCCGAGTGGATGTCTCAAGAAGGAGCCCAATATCCGGATCTTGCGGAGCATTGGGCACAGGAATATCACGAAGCGTATGCAGTTCTGACGGATAAAATAGAGATCTTGTGGAAAACTCTTCCACTAAGGTATTTGCCGGAAGCGCTGCCGGGACACTCTGCCAAGGATTGGAAGAAACGCGGATGGGTCAGGGTTGGCGATGTGCCGCATCTGTACAGCACTTTGAGCCAAAGACACTTTGTCATGCCTGATGTGGAGAATGAGGGGGTGATTCATGTTGAAAAGAGATTTGACACTCCTGTTCAGCAGGGACTCCCGGAATTAATTCGGGTGATGGCGGGTGAAATTGCTCAGACACTGCACAACCAACGCCAGGGAAGCCGGCAACTGCGTATCGTCTGGGAAAGTGAGCAGGGGGATGAAATTCGCGAAAGGACATGGCCAGTGCAAACAGAAAGCCCGCAGCAAGTCGTTACGCGATTTCTTACCCTTTTGTCTGCACTGCCGCATGACCCCCCTGAACGGGTGGTTCTGGAAGCGCGCCAGCTTGATAGTTTGAAGGCGGGGCAACTGACATGGTGGGCTGCGCCGGTAGAGCGCCGGGCCCATTCTCTGCCCGAATGGGAAGTGCCGGTGTCCCGCCGGGATAAGCTTCTTCAGTACTGGGACCCATGGCGGGCAGGCCAACCGCACTAAATCCGCGCAGACAGAGCTGGAGGACGCCATCGATCCGCCAATCGGCGTACCGCTGGTACAACACAGGTGCATCATATTCGCGGTGTTCTAAGGGACCTCGTCGTTATCATGATGTGACGGCAATCTTCCACAGTGGTTACGAACAAAAGCGGCGCAAGCAACGCGATTTCTTGTATAAAGCGTTGGCTTTCGTGGCGCGGCGGGCTGAAAGAGCTATCGTGTGGGATCTCCCCCGCAACATTCCTGCCCGGTTCTTTGCCCGGATAGGGCCATATCCCGCTGGTATGTGGGGTGATGTGAGCATCAGCTCGGGAATTTAAACACGGTTAGCGATATTTAGAAAGGCAGGGCTGTGGTGAGTACGGAGGGAATTCCCCATTTCAGCCATGAAGAGCATATCAGACCGATCCAGCAGGTGCAAACCAAAAACCGGGTGCCTTATCAGTTCTGGTCACAGGGAAAGTCTCATAAGATTATCCGCATTGTAGATTATTGGAGAGATGTTTCGGAGTGGTGGCGGGGAGAGCCGGAACTGTGGTTCTGGCGTGTTTTGACGGATAGCCAGGGAGTTTATGAGTTAGTTTGCCATCCCCAAAGCAACCAATGGTGGATCTATCATGTCTACGACTAGAGGAAAGGTCATAGACCCCACGCCTGAGGGCGGGGGCTTGGAAAAGCCCAACTATGACCAGCCTTAGCCGCTGAGATCAACAAGCGGCTCCGTTCCTGCGGTGCAGACCCTGAGGTGCTTCTCCAGCCTCAGGCACTCTGGTCCTCCGTTAAAAGCGAGCAGGGGTGTTAGCGAGCGGTGCGGAGGGATGATCCGACCCGCAGGAACTTTGGCGAGGAGAGATTCCGCCAACACGGAACGTTACCAGCCCCTTACGGGGCTCCGGAAGGAGATGCCAACGTATGGTTTTTGTTTTAGACCGACACAAGAAACCGCTGATGCCCTGTACGGAAAAACGTGCGCGGCAGTTGCTGGAACGAGGCCGGGCTGTTGTACACAAGATGGCACCGTTCACGATTCGCTTGAAAGGTCGGGCGGCGGAAGCGCCCGTGTTTCAATCCCTTCGGATTAAGTTTGACCCGGGCAGCAAGACGACGGGCATGGCAATGATCTTGGACGGAGCCACAGGCCCCAAAGTCCTCTTCTTCGGGGAGATTATTCACAAAGTGGGCATCAAGACCCGATTAGATGCCCGGCGCGCTCTTCGACGAGGACGCCGATATCGTAAGACACGCTATCGTCAACCCCGATTTCAGAATCGCAAACGACAAGCGGGCTGGCTCCCGCCATCCCTGGACGCCCGCGTGAATCAAACGCTCCATGCTTTGGCGAAGATTCGCATGTACGCGCCGATCACGATGATCAGTGTCGAGCATGTCCGGTTTGACACACAAAAACTGGAGGACCCGGAAATTTCAGGCGTGGAATACCAGCAAGGTACGCTCTTAGGCTATGAAGTCCGCGAGTATCTGTTGGAGAAATGGCAGAGAGCGTGTGCGTATTGTAGGCAAACGCAAGTGTCCCTCGAAGTGGAGCACATTGTGCCCAAAAGTCGTGGAGGCAGTAACCGCATCAGTAACCTCACGTTGGCCTGTCACGACTGTAATCAGGCCAAAAACACCCGTACCGCCGAAGAGTTCGGCTATCCCGCCATTCAAGTACAGGCCTGCAAGCCGCTGAAAGACGCGGCGATGATGAACGCCACGCGCTGGCGGCTTTACACCCAGCTTGAGGCGACGGGATTGCCTGTCGAAGGTGGATCTGGCGGACGTACCAAGAAACAGCGTCTCGACCACCACTTCCCGAAAGCACACTATTACGATGCGCTCTGCGTCGGCGAGAGTACGCCCGATCGCTTCACCCACCTGCCCGCCTACTTGCAAGTGTGGACCGCGAAGGGACGGGGCACCCGCCAAATGTGCGGTACGGACAAATACGGCTTCCCCATCCGTCATCGGTCACGGCAGAGATCCCACTTCGGGGTTCAGACGGGGGATCTGGTACGCGCGGTGGTGCCCAAAGGAAAGTACGCGGGCACACACACGGGCCGCGTTCTCGCGCGGGCCAGTGGCTCTTTTGATCTCTCGGCGCAAGGACGACGGATCGCTCAGGGCATTTCGTACAAATACTGTCGCATTATACAACACAACGGAGGATGGACCTATGACCAAAAACCCGTTTCCGCCTAGCGGCGGAAGCCCGCTTTCCTCCCCAGGGCTGAAGCCCGGGGCTTCTCGCGGGCATTTGGTGAAGAAAATGGCCAAAATAATTATTTTCCCCGGAGAGTATCAGAACCGCGAGATGGCTAAGCTGATTCATGTTGGGCAGCGGATCTTTCGTATCCGGGAACGGTCTTTTCTTGACCGTTTATGGGACCATTGGAAGAAACATACCCCGGGGGCGTGACGACCGGCGGGAATTAGGTGGAAGGTATGGCACGGCAGTCCGAGATAATCATAGGGGCTCATCTTCATGCGCACTCGGCATTTTCCTTTTTGGAAGGCGCTTCTCTCCCCCGAGACCTGGTAAGAACCGCCGCAGATGAAGGAATTGCGACACTAGCATTGACCGACCTGCACCGCGTGTCCGGCATTGTGTCTTTTTTAACCGAAGCAGACGCCCTGGGCATCCATGCGGTTGTGGGGGCGGAAGTGGCTATTGAGCAAGTTGGGCGCATTGTCCTTTTAGTGCCAGATACGGCGCACTATTCTGCGCTGGTCAATATTCTTTCCGAAGCGCATCTCCTCTCCCCCCGCCAAAATCCGCAAGTCACATGGGATACCCTCGAGAAATGGGGGCGGGGACTGGTGATGATGACGGGGGACCGCATGGGCGTACTGGCCCGCGCTTGGCTGGGTGGCCATAAGCCGGTAATGGGAGAGCTAATAGAACGATTTCAGAAAATATTTGGAGCGGGTAATGTTTTTATCGAGCTGCCTGCCAATTACCTTCCCGGAGACAGCGCGTTCTTCCAAGCGCTGACCGATTTATCCCAATGGAAAAAGGTGCCGACGGTGGCGACGGCAGCTGCCCATTACGCGCGGAAACAAGATTTCGGAACTTTTGATTTGCTGACGTGTATCCGCTTGGGTCATAAAATTGAGGAGGCAGGTCCAGGCCGTTATCTGAATGCTGAAAACTATATTAAACCGTGGAGCGCGATGGCAACGACTCTGGCCCGCTGGCCAGAGTCGTTGCGCCATACCCTGGATTTGGCGGACCGGCTGCAGACACCTCAGATCCTGCACCAGCGCCACACTCCCCGTTTCCCCCTTCCGCCCCAGACTTCGGCCGGAGAATATCTGAAGGCTCTCGTTCAAGCGGGCCTTAAATGGCGCTACCCGAAAAATTCCAAAGAGGTGGGGCCACGCATAAGGCATGAACTGCAGATTATCGCAGCTTCCGGATTCACCGAGTATTTCTTAGTCGTATGGGATGTGGCCCGGTTTGCGCGGGAAAAAGGCATTCGGTTTGCCGGCAGGGGGTCGGCAGCTGATTCCGTGGTGGCTTACTGTTTAGGAATTACCGATGTGGACGCCTTTGCCCGCAACTTGCTGTTCGAGCGGTTCATGAGCCCCGAACGGCAGGAGATGCCCGACATTGATATCGATTTCGATACCCGTTACCGGGATGACGTGATTGCCTACGTCCAGCAGCGTTACGGCGAAGAACATGTGGCGCGGGTCGCCACATACCAGACGTTCCGCCAGCGTTCCGCCCTACGCGAAGTCGGCAAAGTGCTGGGATTCCCAGCTGGCGAACTGGACCGGCTGGCCCAATCACTGCCGGAAGAATCGCTATCTGGCATTATCAATCGGTGGGATGAAATTCCTGAGCTCCGGCAATATGCGGACCATCCCATGCTGCAGCGGATATTGCAGTGGGCTGCACGGATAGAAGGGCTGCCGCGCCACATCGGGACACACCTAGGCGGTGTGGTGATCAGTGACGCACCTCTGTCCACTGTGAGCCCCCGGGAAATCTCGCATAAGGGCGTTCAGATCATTCCTTTTGACAAACGGGATGTTGAGACCTTGGGACTGCTTAAACTGGACTTGCTGGGACTGAGAACTTTTACCGCGGTCGAGATAGCGAATAAGGCGATTCAGCAGGATGATCCGAGTTTTTCCTATGATAGCATTCCCTTGCAGGATACCGCTACCTACCAAACCTTGCAGCGCGGAGAGGCTATCGGGGTATTTCAGCTGGAAAGTCCAGCGCAGAGATCTCTCGCGGTGAGGATGGAACCGGACCGGTGGGAAGATATTGTGGCCAGTTTGGCTCTCATCCGCCCCGGCCCTATTAAAGGTAATATGGTGGACCCATTTGTAGCGCGCCGCAAGGGTTTGGAGCCGGTGACCTATCTCCACCCAGCGCTGGAACCCATCTTGTCTAAAACGTATGGAGTGGTGCTGTTCCAGGAACAGGTGATTGCCATCGCCAGTACTCTGGCGGGATTTACCGCTGGGGAGTCGGATGCTTTGCGCCGTGTCATGACCCATGCCCGGTCAGCCGAAGACATGCAGGAACTGGGAATCAAATTTAAAGAAAAGGCGCGGGAGCGGGGAATAGATAGCGAGATTGCCGAAGCGGCATTTCAGCAGATGGTGGGGTATGCCAGCTATGGATTTAATGAAGCGCACGCTGCGGCTTTTGCAGCAACGGCCTACCGCACGGCATATTTGTTAACCCATTATCCTGGAGAATATTTTACGGGTCTTTTAAATGCTGAGCCTCTGGGATATTATCCCATAGATGTGCTGGTGGTCGAAGCCAGGCGCCGGGGAGTGGCGGTGTATCCCGTGGACATCAACCAAAGCGCTGTGATGGCGGAAAAATCAGGAGATCAAGGCATCCGTATCGGACTCGCGTTTATCAAATATCTTGGGGTGAAACTGGCGGAAAATATCGTGGCGCACCGTCCTGAGAAAGGGTATCAGTTCCCCCGCCAGCTTCTGGAGTGCGGGCTCAGTCCCGCACAGGTTCTAGCGACCATCCAAATTGGTGCGTGGGATGGGGGAGGGCTGTCGCGAGATGCCCTCACCGATGACCTGACACTGCCGGGCGGATTGGCATTAACCTCCCGGATGCCGCCTGGCAGGAGGATATCGGCAGGGGAGCAGAATGTGTGGGACTACCGGTACTGCGGATTCGGACAGCATCAGCAGTGGATGGCGCCGTGGCGGACATTGCTGACACAGCAGGGCTTTCGGACAGTCCGAGACATTCACCAAATGCCGCCCGGACGGTTTGTTCGCTGCGCAGGGCTTTTGATTCGCCCACACCGTCCGCCTACACGAAGTGGACATATCGTGGTATTCTTTTCGCTGCTGGACGAAAGCGGAGTGCTCGAAGCCCGGCTGGGGCCGGAAGGCTATCAAAAATTTGGGCACTTGCTGTTCGGACGGCGCAATCCAGTGATCGCTGTCAGCGGCCGTATGGACCAAAAGAGCCTGGATGTGCGGGCGATCGCCTTGTGGAACGGCCCGGCGGTTTCTGCAGATGGCAGCGCCCCGGGCCCAAAAAGGTCCACAAGATAGAAGGGGAGCGGAACATGGACACAGGAGCGAAGTTTGACTGGACGGAACCGGTATATGATGCACGCAGGCGGGGAACTTTCATCATTTCCACCTCAGACGGAGAGAAAAGCCATATGCACACAGGGTGCTGGGTAAGCCCGGTGTCCCACAAACCGCCCAGGATGGGCGTGGCGATTGCCAAGGAACTGGAGGGGGCCCGGATTGTCCAGAAGGGGCGCCGCTTTGGTTTGTCTCTAGTGGCCGAGGATCAATATGATCTGCTGGTAAAATTTTTGCAAGGAGCGCACACACCGGATTTGCTAGGAGAAGGCGCGGTGGTCTACGGGGAACATACAGGGGTGCCCTTATGGGCAGGGGCGGTCGCGCACTTTGAGTGTTGGCTGGACGACATGATTGACCTGGGGGACTTTTACTGGATGATTGGGCGCACCATTGGCGCGTCACCGGTGCGGGAGACGCCCGATTTGCTGGTCAACGACATCGGGAATATCACCAAGGTGAAGATGCCTTTTCGCGGATATGCTGATCTCCGTGAACTGCCCGCGCGCCAAGAGGAAACGAATCTGAAAGTTTAAAGATATTGCCCGGCATTAAGAGGAGTTTTGATGGTGTGAGGCGAAGATCTCTTTAACATGCCATAATGCCGGGTGAACATTGTGAACGCTAGGAAAGTGTCGCACCGTCTTGAAACCGAGACGACAATATGGAAAGTTCGGCCCATAGAGTGGTTCCTCGCCGGGGGACTGGCCCTGACTGGGAAGACAACGGCCGGGCCGGATGTTTGGGCATTTGTCTCGTTGTGCTGGATTGCCTCGCTGGTCATGACCTGGACACATCCGAAGAGGTCTCTAATGGCCTTCAATATGGTACTGATCCCAGTGGATATCATTGTGATATCCACTGCGGTGTCTTTATCCGGTGGTCTGGCCAGCCCCGGATTTCTGCTGTACGGGATTGATGTGCTGTTTCTTGTCACGTACGCCTCCTGGCGATGGGTGACCCTAGGCACTGCCGCCATCGTGGCGGGCTACGGACTGGCTTCCCAGGGATGGGCCAGTGCCCAATTCTGGTGGCATGCTTTTTTTCTGGCGTTCATCGTTCTTGTAGCCCAGAGCCTGGCATCATCGGCGATGAAGGCGGTCCGGAGCGCCAGCGCCAGCAAGGTCAAGGTAGAGCAGCTGGCAGCGCTGAAGTCGCTGCAAGGGTCGCTGGTTGAATTATCGGACCTGCGGTCCATGGTCACCACGATCTTGCAGACCGGCACCCAGCTCCTGCAGACGCAAGCGGGCTATGCGGCGCGCTGGACATCTGCTGGCACCCTGCAGATGATGGCACAGACCGGGCTGGAAGACGAGGCCGAATGGGACCCGCGCGACAGCTATGAAGCTGAGGCGCTCACGCGGACTGAAATTACCTACTGGAAGAATATTAGCAGCCACGATCCCGTAAAAATTGACCACGGTCTGCGCGGCCGACACTATCATGAATTGGCTCTGGTTCCCTTAAAGGATGGGGTGACAGTGATTGGAGTGCTGGCTTTTGCCGGGCAGCGCCGAGTTGTTCCACTGGTTGACCAGCAGGTGGTGCTGGAGGGGCTGGCCGACATGGTGGTCAGCCAAAACCGGTTTGCACAGGCGCAGTCCGAAGCCCGCAAGCGCGGGAGGCTGCTGGCGATTCTGGAACGGGTCGGGCGGATCGTCAACAGGAACCTGGAGATGAACAATCTGCTCCGCTCTTTACACCAGGCCGTCGCTGAAGAACTGGAGACCGATTCGTTTTTGGTGGCCCTGACCCTCCCCGATGACCCTGACCGGATTCTAATGCAATATCTCTTTGACGAGGGGCACGAATATACCCCGGAGGTGATGGACATCACTCAGGGAGGGCCGACGGAACGCGTACTTGCGACCCAGGAAGCGCTGCTTTTTTCAGGAAGTATGGGCCCATCCCAACTATTGGGCTCCTACCGTGTGCCCCGCAGTGCAATATTCGCTCCCTTGGAGTTTGAGGGAGAGATGATCGGAGTCATTTCGACCCAGTCTTACCGCATCGATTACGACAGAGACCATGTGGAATTCATTTCCTCAATCGCATCACAGGCTGCCATTGCTATTCAAAATGCCCAGTTGTACCAGCGGACAGAATCCGTAGCGTTGACAGATCACCTGACAGGCCTCGGCAATTCACGCCGATTTGCCATGGCATTGCGCTCAGCCATTGACTATTCCCGCATTGCAAATATGGCCCTGTCGCTGCTGCTGATCGATTCGGATAGTCTGAAGCAAATTAACGACCGGTATGGGCATATTGCTGGAGACACCCACCTCCAGGTCTTGTCCAATGTGATTCGGCGCAATGTGCGCGACCAAGACACCGCCTGCCGGTATGCGGGTGACGAATTTGTGATTATACTGCCCAATACACAGGTTGGTGAAGCCATGACGGTGGGAGAGCGGATCCGCCGCGAAATGGATGGAAAATTTGCTTGGAAGGATTCCATGATTGGGGCGACCATCAGTGTGGGGGCTGCGCAGCTGCAGCCGACGATGACGCAAGAAGAACTGTTTGCGGCGGCCGACCGCGCCATGTATGAGGCCAAGCAAAACGGGAAAAATCGGGTGGTGGCCTCGTAGCGCCGATCATGGACGGCTTAAGTAGAGGGTGTCCGCAACTCATGGTGCAAGCCGTTTTCCCGTGGTCTTACGACTGCTGTCTTGCCGGCACGAGGGAACGGTCCGTCATGCGAAACACTGGCGCAAGATTGTGCATCCCATCCCACTTCCGCTACACTTCATTGGAGAGGTGACAAATGTGGGGGACCTAGACTTGAACGAGCTTCGCCTCTGGAGACAGTTCTTCGGCCAGCATCCTGTGGCGTACCAACTGATGGTGCATACCCGCAGATATGGACCAGATACCCCTATGATCGTACATAAACGTCTGCTCGGTCACCAAAGCGGGCTGACCATTGAGAAAATTCGTGAGAACTACGATATTTTGCTGGAATTTGGCCTGATGGAAAAAACCGCAGGCAAGGAGTTGGACCGCAATCACTTGACTTCCTCAATCAAGAAAACTTTAAAGCGTCGGCAAAAATATCATGCGCCACGCAAAACCCACACGTATTATCAGCTGTCACGCAAAGGGGAATTAGTGGTGCGCTATCTTGAGCACGGTGAGGACAGAATTTTAGAGCCCGATTAACGGAAGGGCCAATGGCTGTTCCCCAATGACAGGCGATTAGCTTTACTGAGGTCCAAAATGTGGTATTTAGGACCTATGTGGGCGGCGGGGCAAATGAAACCCACCAGACACGAAGCAATTCCCGTGCGGGAAAAATTTGAGATCATTAAAACTATATATTTTGGAGAAGCGCTTGGCGCTTGACCATCTGCGGATGGGCGTGGTAAAATTGCTTTTGTTGCGGAAGCAACGGGACAATATCAAAAAAAGGTATTGACCAGCACGCCGAAGATCATTATAATAAGAAAGCGGCTCGTTAAGGCCAGTCAATGGGGATGTAGCTCAGTTGGGAGAGCGCTTGAATGGCATTCAAGAGGTCAGGGGTTCGACTCCCCTCATCTCCACCAGCGACCCCATGGTCTAGAGGCCTAGGACATCACCCTTTCAAGGTGGTAACCCGGGTTCGAATCCCGGTGGGGTCGCCATCTATTTGGGCCATTAGCTCAGTTGGTTAGAGCATCCGCCTTTTAAGCGGAGTGTCGAAGGTTCGAGTCCTTCATGGCCCACCATTAATGAAGTTAGGCCAGTAGCTCGAATTGGTAGAGCAGCGGACTCCAAATCCGCGGGTTGGGGGTTCGAGTCCCTCCTGGCCTGCCATTTTTGCGGGTGTAGCTCAATGGTAGAGCCTCAGCCTTCCAAGCTGATCACGTGGGTTCGATTCCCATCACCCGCTCCAATTGGGGCTTTAGCTCAGCTGGGAGAGCGCCTGCTTTGCACGCAGGAGGTCAGCGGTTCGATCCCGCTAAGCTCCACCATTTACCTTCGCGACTGATATTGGGGAGTCGCCAAGTTGGTAAGGCACGGGAATTTGGATCCCGCATTCGCAGGTTCGAGTCCTGCCTCCCCAGCCACATTAAAAATGAGACCCGCAAGCGATTGCGGGTTTTGTATTTTGCGCAAATCATCCCCAAACACCCTACCATCCCCACGAACCAGCGGCCGGCATGATACGGTGCTAGGGGACGAAGAGAAAAGCGCCGCTGAGCGTTGTTGTCGGACGCTGCCGCCTTGGGTGCGGCTTCAGCGTCACCGGGCAAACGAAGCCTTGCAAGGCTGCAGCAACTTGTTAGATGTTCACTTTGACCGTCTAAAAGACGCGGCAGGCGGGCGGTCTGGAAGTGCAAGCTCCTCACCTTCTTTCGGGCTTCTCCCAGTCTCTCAAGCGCCATGATAAGCCGTCCCTGGGAGTGCCAGCAGGCCGCGGCTCTCTGGGGATGGCGGCGAACGTGCCCGCAGGACAGTGTCGGTGCGGCGAGGGAATCCTTGTCAGGATTCAGCTTTTATGGACGGCAAGACTCGTTGGCAGTAAAATAAATTGATAGTATACAGATATTCAATTTCGACCCTGAGGCTACCGCTTGCCTGTACCGGTGGCGCGGTTATGGAGTCCCGGGAGGTCGCTGTCTGGATGTGGAACACCCCTGCGAGGCGCGGGAGGAGATTTCTGAGAATAGAGCAGGGGGAAAAAAGTGAACACGCACAGTATGGGATTTATTTTCGGAGTGTCTGCAATCCTGACAATTGGGGTGATTTTTGTGCCCATGAGTACATCGCTGGGGCAAAACATCACTGAGGCTAATGTGACGGGCTGGCAGGGGGAATATGAGACGGACACGCATGAATTTAAGCTGCGCATGGAGACTCTCAATCCTCAAACGACCGTGGTGGTCAATATGGAAGCCTTGCCGGTGAAAGACTTCACCCTGCACAAGGGTTCCAACTGGTACACCCCTTTGGACACCAAAGCGCCCATGCAAGCGGCTATGGCCCAGAATCCGCACTTGCTGGACCAGTCCATGGGGACGCGCAACAATGTGTTTACGCCGCTGACGCCATTTCCTGGGAATCCTGTGTCTTTTAGCGTGGGTATGCTGACAACCCTCGCTAAAAACCATATTAACCCGGATCAGTTCGGCGGCCCGGACATTCCCCCAGGCAGTGTGCCGGTTTCGCATTTGACTGACGGCATGTTGCAGATCGACACTCTTGCCAACGCGGACACATTCAAACAGCTGAAGCCCGGGCAGAAGCCTCCCGAGCTCAGTTACTTGATAAGGACCTATGGATGATCCTATGCGGACTTTTTGGCCCGGGCTGCGCCCATCTCCGCCAGACCCATGGCGACGAGCATGAGGGCCAGGTGGGCCAGGCCAAGCGCATTGCCCGCGATGTGCAAATATAAGCCCATAAATCCGCCCACCACGACAAGAAGGACGCCTATCCACAGCACTGCGGCTCCGGGACGGCGGGAGCGGCCTATGCTGGCGGCTAAGGCGGCCATTGAGATGGCCACGATAATGCCGGACGCAATGTGCAAATCGACGGTGGCAGGAGTGAAGGGGAGCCAGCCAAACATTCCGCCGAGCCCTATAACCAACGCGAGAAGAAATGCTGTGCGCAAGATCATCTGAGTGACTTTGATGCCCCGCAGGGCGTTAGGCTGTTGTCCCATTAGTGACGATCTCGCCTCCTTTCAATCCCATTTCCCTGTCCCACCCTACCACAGAATGCCAATGGCAAGCAAAACGCCGATGATGACGTGGATGCGTCCCGCAATGGGCACGGCTTTGACCCATGAGTCTCGGGAGCTGAGGGATTTCAGGCTGGTGATGATGACAGGTAGGGACAGCCAGACAATCAGGACTTTGAGCGGCAGAAGCCCCGCGGCCGCCATCACGCTGATCCACACCAGCACAATGCCGATCATGGCGGCGAGAATGGCTAGCCCTGCGGGCCGGCCAAACACGATGGCCAGGGTGCGTCGGCCGTGCTTGCGGTCTTTATCCATATCCCGCAGATTGTTGGCGAGAAGGATGGTGGCGACGGAGATGCCCACGGGCCATGACAGCAACTCTGCTACCGGAGTGATGACCCCAGCTGCGGCAAATTGTGTGGCGAGAACTTCCAAAGGTCCCATAATCAAGGCGACCAGTATCTCGCCGAAGGGTGTCGAGGACAGGGGGTAGGGCCCGCCTGTGTAGAGGAATCCGGCAATGATGCCTAACAGCCCCATCACCAGCAACAGCGGCCCGCGGTATATGACGAGAATCAGGCCTAAAATCAGGGCCAGGCCATAGGTCACGAGGGCAAAGCGCCACACGGTCGCCGCTGATACCTCGCCTGTCACAATAATGCCTCCAATGCCCAAAGACTCATGGTCATCGAGACCCCGGCGGTAGTCAAAATACTCGTTCAGCATATTGGCGCCGATTTGCATGCTGAAGGCAATAATTAAAATGTCCAGCCACGCCCACCACTGGAAGTGGTGGGTGATGAAAGCCATTGACCCGCCTATGAGCAGAGGCACGATCGTGGCCATAAGTGTGGGCGGGCGGCTGACCCGAAGGAACTGCTTAATTGTCATGCGCTTACCTTCCTCAACATGTTGTGGTCACGAGATAGGGCGATATAATCCGGCAGCCAGCTGCGAGACCAATTCGCGGCGTCTCAGTTTGCCGCTGGCGGTCCGTGGCAGGGCGTCCGCCTGGTAATATTGCGAGGGGTGCTTGAGGGTTGAAAGCCGGGTGGCGGTCCACTGCCGCAGCTCCTCAACAGATATAGGCTGGTCGACCGCCACAATGGCAGCCGGCACCTGTCCCCACTCGGCATCAGCAATCCCCACGACGCCAGCATCGACCACGTGGGGGTGTGCCATGAGAGTCACCTCGATTTCGGTCGGAGAGAGATTTTCCCCGCCTTTGATAATCAGATCCTTCTCGCGGTCTACCACCGTGAGGTACCCTCTGCCATCAAGGTATCCGATGTCACCCGTTTTGAGCCAGTCATGCCAAAATGTTTCCGCGGTACGTTCCGGCTGCCGCCAATATCCTTGGAACACGGTAGGCCCCTTGACGAGAATTTCTCCCTGGACCCCGGCGTCCTGTGTTGGGCCCTGAGGGCCCAACACAGCAATCTCCGTGGGGTAGATGGCGTGCCCGGAAGACGGCGAGCCGTGCTGGTCCGACGGCAGCCGGGTAGCTATCTGGGAGCCTGTCTCCGTCAGACCGTAGGTCTGCACCGCTGGCACGTTGCGCGTTCGCGCCTCCTCAATCAGGGAGGACGGAGCGGGCGCGCCGCCCAACAGCACAAGACGCAACGTGGGCGGAAACGCTTCGTTGTGCCCGAGGAGACGGTAGAGCATGGTGGGCACCACAGACATCAGTGTCACGGGATACTCCCGGAGAAGGCGGAACACGGCGGCAGGGTCAAATTGAGGCAGCCAGACGATCCCGCTGCCGGTGATTACGCTGCGGAAGAGGATGGACAGACCGCCAATATGGAACACCGGCATCATGTGCAGCCACAGGTCCTCAGGCCCGGTGCCCATGTGGATGGCACTCGACACGGCACTGGCGTAGGTATTGCCATAGGATAGCAGGGCGCCTTTGGGGCGGCCGGTGGTCCCCGAGGTGTACACCAGAAATTGGATGGTCTCGGGGTTGATAGCCGAGCTGGGATGCTCTGGCTCCGTGTCAAGATTCAAGAACAGATCATCGAGGAGGATAGTGCGGTCTGGATGGGGCCCGCTGCCATCTCCAATCAATGCGTCCACCGCGGCATCCTCCACCAAGGCGGCCGTCTCATCCGGCCGCAAGCGGGGATTGAGGGGGACCAGTACGGCTCCCAGCCGGGAGACGGCGTGGATCAGCGGCACGACTTTCATGTGTCCCGGCATGGCCAAAGCCACCCGGCTGCCCTGTGATATGCCGCGGCGGGCGAGCCGGGTGGCAATGCGGCCGGTTACCTGGTGGAGCTGCTGAAATGTCCAGCTTTCATGGCCGTCGGTCAGCGCGAGAGACTCGCTGGAAAGCTCGGCGCGTGCACGGAGCCAATCAGGGATAAAATTCGCCATGGCGGGTTAGGGAAGACGCGGAAATTTGGAAAAGTCCGGCTGGCGTTTTTCCAAAAAGGCGTTTTTGCCCTCCTTAGCCTCCTCTGTCATGTAATATAGCATCGTCGCATTGCCGGCCAGTTCCTGAATGCCTGCGAGGCCGTCGGTATCGGCATTGAATGCAGACTTCAGAAAGCGCAGCGCCAACGGGCTGCGCGCCATCATTTCCTGCGCCCACTGCACCGTTTCTTCTTCCACGCGGTCGAGGGGAACTACGGTGTTCACCAGTCCCATGTCCAGGGCTTCCTGGGCAGAATATTGGCGGCACAGATACCAAATTTCCCGCGCCTTTTTATGGCCGACAATGCGCGCCAGCAATGTCGCCCCGTACCCGGCATCAAAGCTGCCGACTTTGGGCCCCGTCTGGCCGAACACAGCATTGTCCGCGGCGATCGTCAAATCACACACAATATGCAAAACGTGCCCGCCGCCGATAGCGTATCCCTTCACCATGGCAATAACGGGTTTAGGCAATGCGCGGATCTGTTTCTGCAAATCCAGCACATTCAAGCGCGCCACGCCCTCTTCGTCCATATACCCGCCCTCGCCGCGAATGCGCTGGTCCCCGCCCGAACAAAAGGCCTGGTCCCCTTGCCCTGTGAGGATGGCCACCCCGATGTGGGGGTCATCGCGGACAACCCCAAATGCCTGAGAAAGCTGGAATACCGTCTGCGGGCGAAATGCGTTGCGCACTTCCGGCCGGTTGATAGTGATTTTTGCGATGCCCTCGTACTCTTCCAGGATGACATCCGAATAATTTTTGATTAATTTCCACTGAATGCTCAAGTTTACTCACCTCGGAATTGTGTTGTGTTCTATGCTTTGTGTTCCAAAAAACTGACAACGGCCTGAAAAAATGCATCAGGATTCTCGACATGCACGGTATGTCCAGCCTCTTTGACAATCTCCACACGGCTATTCGGCAGGGCCTGGTGAAGGCGGTGGGCAATCTCTGTGAATTTCTTATCCCGCTCGCCGGCGATAATCAGGGCTGGTGCAGCATAGTACGGCAAGACCGGCCATAAAGACGCCTGCTGCCCGGAGCCCGCAGCCCGCAGGCTCCGGGCTAGCCCCTGTGCGGTATTGTGCAGCCGATGCGCAGTTTGCTGGGGAGTCGCCGCCGGACCCGAGAGCAGGGGGATATTGCTCCAGTAATCCACAAACCAGTCTATGCCGAGTGTTTCAATCCGCTGGGCCAGGTCATTATCGGCTTGCCGTCTTTCCTCACGCCCGGCTGGGCTGACGATGCCGGCGGTGGTGCTCTCCAGGATAACAAAGCGTACACGCGAAGCGCCATACAGCGGGAAGTGCAGGGCGAGGCGGCCGCCCATAGAATATCCTAAAATTCCCGCGCTGGATACGCCGAGATCGCCTAGGAGGCGCAACAAGTCCTGGGCAGTTGTCTCTAGAGCCATGTCTGGCCGGCGGTCTGACGAGAATGTCTGGCCGTGGCCGGGCAGATCGGGAATGACCAGATAAAACGAATCGGCCAGGCGGTCCGCCAAAGGGGACCAGACCGCCTGGCTACCAGTGAAACCGTGAAGCAGCAGCAAGGCGGGGTGACCCGGATCTCCTGCAGTGGTGTAGTGATAGTGCCGGTTTCCCCCCGTGTTGTAAAATCCCGATGGCCTGTCCATGTCCGCTCCCCCCTCAGTCAGTCGCCCCAAAGCCTCGTGTGTTCGGACACATTGCGCGGGCGTGTGAGCGTGTGCCACTCCAAGATGCGCAGTCCTGGAATTCTGGCCAACTCGCTGATAGCCTCTTCCAGATCGGGCAGCGAACGGGCTAGGCGGTACTCGGCGTGGTACATGGCAGCCGCGTGCTCAAATGTCAGACCGTGAGGGGTGCCGAACAGATCTTCGAATTGGGCAGAATCCAGCCGATTTTGCGGCAAAAAGGAGAAAATGCCTCCGCCGTCGTTGTTAATGACCACAATTAAGGCGTTCAGCCCATATTTTTTGGCAGCAAAAAGTCCGTTCATATCGTGGTAGAACGCCAGGTCTCCCGTGATGAGGACGACCTGCTCTTTGACAGCGGCCACGCCCAGAGCAGTAGAGACAATGCCGTCAATGCCATTGGCCCCGCGGTTGGCCCAAAACCGCAAGGCCTGGCCAGGATCCAGGGTAAATGTATCCAGATCCCGCACCGGCATGCTGTTGCTTACGAACACGTCGGCTGGTCCCAGAGGCTTCAGCCATTCCGCCAGATGGTAGTAGAGATACGGCTCAACCGACTCTTGCAGTGTCTCAATGCGATCTCGCAGGCGATCTCTGGCGGCCTGGTCCTGGCGCTGCCAGAAGCTTCGCCAGATAGGATCCGGAGCGGAATCGGACAGCTCTTGAACAATCTGCCCCACCACCAGGTCCGGCTGCCCGTAGATCATCTCGGCGGGCTGAAGATCCGGCTCGCGGTAGCTGCCTTCCCCGTCGATGATAAAGGCGCGGCTGTGCTGAATGAACTGGTTGAGAGCTTTGGACGTCGGGGGCGCGCCGAGACGGATCACCGCCTGCGGCTGGGGCAGCGCTTCGGCATGAGCCCGCAATATAAGGTCGTGCGTCCCGAGAATGGCAGAATCTGTCCCCCGAATATTGGACAGGGGGTCGGCCCACACCGGCCAGCCCAGACGGTCTGACAAAGCTAAGAGGGCTGGCTGAACCGTGGCCATCTGGCCAGGACCGGCGACGATGAAACCCTGCGGAAAATCTTTCAATCTCCGGACGATGTCCCGGATGGCTCCGGGACTGGGACAGGCTGCGGCAGGAACGATCCGGGCGGGGACCGCGCTGCGGTCTGCAGACGGTCCGGGAAATTCCGCGAGCAACGGCTCGCGGAACGGAAAGTTGAGGTGGACAGGACCTGCAGGGTCCTGGCTGGCAGTGACGGCAGCGCGTTCCGCCGTGATGGCTGCAAATGTGTCGAGAATCTCCGCCCCGTCGGCCAGAGGCATATCCTGAAACCACTTGACATGGGTCCCATATAGCCTGACTTGGTCAATGGTTTGCGGGGCGCCCGAATCCCGGAGTTCGGGCGGACGGTCGGCAGTGAGAACGATGAGGGGGACATGGGACCAGTATGCTTCCACCACGGCGGGCATGAAATTGGCCGCGGCCGTGCCGGATGTCGAGACCAAGAGGACAGGGCGGCCTGATGCTTTGGCTTGTCCCAGAGCGAAAAAGGCCGCCGACCTCTCATCCATGAGGATGCATCTCTGCAGTTCGGGGGCCCGGTGCAGGGCCATAGCCAGGGGGGTGGAGCGCGAGCCGGGGCAAATCACGGCACGGGTCACCCCGCTGCGCTGCAGAGACTCCACAAAGCGGGAGAGATAGCGGCCGACAAATTTCTGCGATTCTTGAGTCATCACGGGTTCACTCCTAAGGCTGCCAGCATCGCTTGCAGCTTCCATTCCGATTCTTCAAGCTCGCGGCGGGGATCCGAATCCGCCATAATACCGCACCCCGCATAACAGTATGCCGTGTCTCCCCGGATCAATGCGGAGCGCAAGGCGACCCACAAATTGCCGCTGCCCGCCAGGTTGGTGAGCCCGACGCTGCCGGCATACCATCCCCGGTTGAGTCCTTCATGGAGATCCAGCCAGCGCTTTGCGGCAGCTGGCGGCTCCCCGCCTACGGCGGGGGTGGGGTGCAGGGCCATCGCCAGAGTCCACAAGCTGGCCTCCTGGCGCATGCGGCCGTGAATGGGTGTCCGCAAGTGGTGCACGTTGGACAGGGTCAGAATCTCGGGCCCTGCCGGCATGCTCAGATCAGCGTAAGGACTGAGAGTGTCGGTGATGCGCCTCACGACGGCCCGGTGCTCTCTGAGATCCTTGGGGCTTGACAGAAGCGCTTGCGCCGACTGGTCGTCCGCCGCGCGGGATGTCTTGCGAGCCGCGGTGCCAGCCAGAGCCATGGTATCAAGGGCACCGTTCCTGACGGCGAGAAGGCATTCCGGGGTAGCTCCCAAAAATGTGTCGCCTCGGGCCCGTATTGCGAAAACCGTTGTCTGCGGATTATTCTTGCGCAGGCTGTGCAAAATCCGCCCGACTGCGGGGACTTCGGAAAATTTGGTGTCGACGCGGCGCGCCACGACGACTTTGTCGAGTGCGCCCCGGCGGATGGCTGCCACGGCGTCCGCGACCAAGTCTATCCACTTTTCGGATGGCGGCGCCATGTGCTGGGACAGCACCCGGACGGCCTTGTCATTTTGGGCGGCGGGCTGCTCGATAAGCGCCCACAGCTTGGCGTAATAGCCCGGCAACGAATCCTGGCTCTGGCCACCCTCCGCATATACGGTGACCCGCACGCGGACCCGCCCGTTGTCCTGGTCAATAAAGATAGCGGGCAGCATCCACTGCGTGTACCCGAAGGCGTCCCAGGTCCGGTCACGCTCGGGCAGGGCCCCGAAGGAAAATCCCCCGCCGATCACCGTGTCCGGGGACAGTCCTTCAGACTGCAGCCGCAACCGCTCCTGGTCCATATCGGCAAGCCCGTGGGCGCTTGTCCACCGCCACCTTTTAGCGATCCCCAGCCCGCACTGCTCATGGCCGCTGCTGTCGCAAAAATACCAGCCATTGCTTACGCTCTGCATAAGCGCGGGTAGGTCCACAGCAGGGTACTCGAATTCCCACTGCCGGGCACAGTGGCCCAGGGGGCTGGTCCTGTCACGGCAGGCGGCCGCCACCCATTCATGAATTTGGGATGTGTCAGTGACTGAATGCGTGTTCATATTTTCATAATAAGCCGGAACGTCAAGGAAATCAATGAAGAACGAGGCGTCATGGGCGAAAAATCAAAAGGGCCTCCTGCATCGTCTGGGAAAGAGCTAAGGGAGGGGGGAAGTCCAGCGCAGGGACGCGCCCATGGAATTTCTTAACGTCGGGAATGCGCTGCCCATGAGGTGCATACACTGTTACAGATAACGGGGCGCAGGAACCGTGACGGATAGTGTCGAAAAAAATATTTGATGAAATTCGGCATTTTGCCCTTGTTATTTTCGTAACGAATGGTATAGTGCTTGTATAAATTCTTAGTCGGAGTGTACCTAGGGATCCGCCGGAAGCGGTAGGACCGAGCGGTACAGGCTCTTTAATGGAGAGCTACACCGTGGGGATAAAAGACCCGTGGCAGGTTCGGCAGTATCTGAACTTGCTGTGGGTATTTTTATACCTGCAGCTAGGTTTGAGCGATGACAGGGTATCATAATCTCTTCCTCCAAAGACAGCGACCCGAGGACGGTGTAAGCTTGGGATTTGGCCAGATTATGTGTCTCGCCCTTGAGCGTGCTTCCCGAGTCCGGAATGTTCCGGAGGTAGACGAGGCCGGGTGATGCCGTTACCGATCAACGAGTCCTCCGGAGTCTCCGGAGGAAAATTAAGGGTGGTACCACGCCAACGCGTCCCTTTCAGCCAGTAGTGGCTCGGGGGCTTTTTCTTTATGTCTTGATATTTTAATGACTCAGGGGGTGTCTCTCGTGAATCCATTCATTGGGGTTGAAATGCAGGATAAACCTGGCGCCATTCAGCGGCTTCTCCTGATTTTAGGGCAGAGGAACGTGGAAATTGAACAGATGACGATCAAGAAAGACCGAGAGGCCGGCCGGCTCACTGCCATGATCGGAATTGATGGCACGGCTGACAGGGCCCGGTGGGTGATGAGGCAACTCACAAGGCACCAGGATATTGTGCGCACGTTCCTGGTAAAAAACTCCTTTCATACTGTCCTCGTGGCTGCGGGTCCCAAAGACTTGGCGGTTCAAGAGATTCCTTCCGTGTCCTGCTCCCCCATCGATGCCCATGCGGGCTACTATACGGTGGCGGGTCCCCGCCATGCCATTGACCGGTGGATTGAGGACAATCATGCCCGGGTCTTTGCTCTATTTCCCAGCTGCCTGACAGTCCAATTGCACGACAAGAGTTCCCGCCCCACGACCTACCACATTCAAGGAGGATGGAATCATGAACGCAAAATTATACTACGACGACAGCGCCGATCTGAGGTGGCTAGCCGGTAAGACAGTAGCCGTGATTGGCTATGGAAGCCAAGGACACGCCCACGCGTTGAACCTTCGCGACTCAGGAGTTCATGTGATTATCGGAATACGTCCAGGCCACTCCCGGGACCGGGCTGCCGAACAGGGTTTTCAGACCATGGATGTGAAAGACGCGGCCCGCGAAGCCGACATCATCCAGATACTGACTCCTGACCACCTGCAGGGAACTCTCTTTCAAGAAGACATTCTGCCCGGTCTGGAACAAGGCAATGCGCTGGCTTTTGCCCACGGGTTTGCCATCCGCTTCAAGCAAATTGTTCCCCCTCCTGACGTCGATGTGTTTATGGTGGCTCCCAAAGCACCGGGACATCTGGTCCGCCGCCTGTACGTGGAGGGCCAAGGCACTCCCGCCTTGGTGGCGGTGGAACAGGATGCAACTGGGCACGCGCTGGACATTGCGCTGGCTTACGCCAAGGGGATCGGAGCAACCAGGGCAGGCGTCATCCGCACCACGTTTGCCGAAGAGACCGAAACGGACCTTTTTGGCGAGCAGGCCGTATTGTGCGGCGGTGTGACGAGCCTTATCCAATCGGGGTTTGAGACACTGGCGGAGGCCGGCTACCAGCCAGAGATTGCCTATTTTGAGACGCTTCATGAACTGAAATTGATTGTGGACTTGATTTATGAAGGCGGGATGGAGGCTATGTGGTACTCCGTCTCCGACACCGCCGAGTACGGCGGCCTGACCGTGGGCCCGCAGATTGTAACGGAGCAGACGAAGCAAGAGATGCGCCGGGTCTTGACCGATATCCAAAACGGCACCTTCGCAGAACGCTGGATGGCGGAAAATGCACAGGGGCGGCCGGCTTTCAACCGGATGCGACAAACTGCCAAAGACCACAGTGTGGAGGACGTCGGGCGCGAGTTGCGGTCGATGATGTCATGGCTTAAGCCATCAGTAGTGGAAGAGGATGGGGTTGGCAAATAAGAGGGAGGTTCACCCATGGCCGACACAGTGCGAATTTTTGACACGACTCTGCGTGATGGAGAACAATCCCCGGGGGTGGCTCTGACAGCGCAAGAAAAACTGGCGATTGCGGAGCAGCTGGCCCGTCTGGGTGTGGACTACCTGGAGGCGGGATTCCCCCAGGCTTCCGAAGGGGACTTCGAGTCGGTGGCCCGCATCGCGGCTTCGGTTCAGGGGCCATCCATTGTGGCGCTGGCGCGCTGCAGCCGGCAGGATATTGAAAAGGCTGCGAAGGCGCTGGAGAGAGCAGAAAAGGCCCGGATTCACGTGTTCATCGCCACCTCACCCATTCATATGCAGGCGAAACTGCGGATGACCCCCGACGAGGTGGTGGAACGGATTGACACGATGGTGCGTCTGGCTAAGAGCTATGCGGATGACGTGGAATTTTCGTGCGAGGACGCTACCCGCTCCGAGCGCGAGTTCCTTATCCGGGCGGGACGTGTCGCTGTGGCTGCGGGGGCTTCGACGTTGAACTTCCCAGACACGGTGGGCTATACCAGCCCCCGCGAATACATGCAGCTGATTGAGGAGATCCGCGCAGCCATTCCAGATCCTGCTGTTATTCTGTCCGTTCACTGCCATGATGATTTAGGCATGGCGGTGGCAAATACGCTGGCGGGGATTGAAGCCGGATGCCGCCAGGTGGAAGTTGCTGTCAACGGCATAGGAGAGCGGGCTGGGAACGCTTCATTAGAGGAAGTCGTCATGAACCTCACGGCCCGGCAGGACCAATATCAGGTTCAGCATCACATCAAGACCCAGGAAATCTACCGCGCCAGCCAGCTGGTCAGCAAGCTGACGGGGATGCCCGTGCAGCCCAACAAAGCTATCGTGGGCAAAAATGCGTTCCGCCATGAATCGGGCATTCACCAAGACGGAATGCTGAAGGACCGCTCCACCTACGAGATTATGACACCGGAAACAGTCGGGTGGGGGCTCAGCAAGCTGGTTCTGGGAAAGCATTCGGGCCGGCACGCATTGCGGCAGCGGCTGGAAGAACTCGGACTGTCCGCAAGCGGACAGCAAATCGACCAGATTCAAACCCGGATAAAAGAATTGGGCGAACTGAAAAGCGATATCAACGATCAGGACCTGGAAGCGGTCTGGCAGGAAGAAGTGGGTCAGGTCAGGCGGTCGCGCCTCACAGAGCTTGTGCACTGGCAAATCAGCACAGGAAGCCACAACCGTCCCGTGGCGTATGTGTCTGTCCGCGTAGGGCAGGACACCCACGAGGATTCAGGCAGTGGCGACGGTCCCGTACACGCGCTGTTCCAGGCCTTTTCGCGAGCTCTCGGCCTAGAACACGTCGAGCTGACGGCGTACCACTTGTCCCCCATTTCGCCAGGAGAGGCAGGTCTCGCGTCGGTGCAGGTGGAAATTCAGGGATATGAATGCGAGACTCGCGGGCAGGCATCAGACAGTGATGTCATGAAGGCTACGGCGGTGGCCCTGCATGAGGCCCTGTCTTACTTATACGAGCGTGCTCAGAATATCGTGGCCTGAGCGCCCACAGCAACGGTTAACCAAGGAGGACACAATGGCTAGTCACCAATTATTAGTTTTGGCCGGAGACGGGATCGGACCCGAAGTAACGGATGCGGCTTTGCAAGTTCTGGACGCGATGGCGGAGTTTGGGGGATGGCAGGTTGATATCAGCCATGCCGCCATTGGGGGAGCAGCGTTGGACCAGTACGGGGATCCCTTCCCTAAAGAAACGCAGCAAGCCATTGATCGTTCCTCAGCAGTTTTGCTGGGAGCGGTGGGCGGCCCGCAGTGGGACAATGCCCCGACCCGTCCCGAAGCAGGACTGTTGTCCTTACGGCAGTATATGGGACTGTGGGCTAACTTGCGGCCTTTTGAGGTATTTCCGGGAATGGAGTACCTGTCGCCCTTGCGCCGGCCGGCCATGAACGGCATCATCTTCCGGGAACTGACGGGGGGACTGTATTTTGGCCAGCCCCGGGGACGTCGATTCCTGCCCGGCGATCTTGAGGTTATCGATACGCTGCAGTACCGGAAGTCGGAGATGTGGCGGATTATCCAGCTGGCGTTCGAGTATGCCAAAGATCATGGGCTGGCCCTGACCTCCATCGACAAGGCCAATGTCCTGGAAAGTTCCCGTCTGTGGCGGGAAGTGGCCGTGGAACTGTCGGCCCAGTATCCGGATGTGCCTCTGGAGCACCGTCTTGTGGACTCTGCAGCGATGGACCTGGTGGTCAATCCCCAACACTATCAGGTCGTGGTAACGGAGAATTTGTTCGGGGACATCCTCAGCGATTTAGCGGGCGGTCTGGTCGGGTCTTTGGGGCTGCTGGGGTCTCTGTCTGTGGCGGGAACTCCCGGGTCCCGCGGACTCTTTGAGCCGGTTCACGGCTCCGCACCAGATATTGCCGGTAAAAATCTGGCCAATCCCACGGGAGCCATCTTGTCCCTGGCGTTTTTGGTCGGGTGGAGCTGGCAGGAGACGGGAGCGGAGTCCATCATCCGGGAGGCCGTGACGCAGACTTTAGCGGAAGGACCGCGAACGGCGGATTTGGGAGGGGATGCCAGCACCCAAGAGTTTACAGAAGCCGTGAAAACGCGGGTGGAACGGATTTGGAGCAGGAGGCGACAGCAATGACCGGATCGGAACTCACGTGGGAAGTATTGTCGAAACTAGGCACAACAGTGGTGTTCGGGGTACCGGGCGGTGCGATTCTCCCTTTAGTCGATTCTCTGGCGACCCGCAAGGACAACCCAATTGACTTTGTGGTCTCCCGCCACGAGGCGGCATCAATTCATGCTGCCGACGGCTATGCGCGTGTGACGGGAAAACCTTCAGTGGCTATGGCCACGTCGGGGCCGGGAGGCACCAATGTCATCACCGGACTGGTCACGGCGATGACTGACTCCGTGCCCATCGTGCTGCTGGTGGGACAGGTGCCGACGACTCTGATTGGCACAGACGCATTCCAGGAAGCTGACCTGTTCAATATGACCATGCCGGTGGTCAAGCACAGTTGGCGGATTTCTGATCCCAGCGACGTGGCCAGCGTGCTTGTCGAAGCCTACGAAACCGCCGGCCGCGGGCGGCCGGGGCCGGTGGTTGTCGAATTTCCCAAGAACATCCAATTTATGGAATGCCCGCCCTGGGAATGGCAGCCGCGCGAGGAAGCGCGCCCGGAATGGGACGAGAAGCCTCTGGTGCTGGCGCGGATAAAGTCGTACCTGCGCAGCGCCAAAAAACCGCTGCTCTATATTGGGGGGGGTGTGGTGTCCAGCGGGACCCAGGACTATGTCCGGCAGATTGCCGAGACCTACCACTGTCCTGTGGCCAACACGCTGATGGGAGTCGGCGCATTTCCCAGCACCCATCCTCTGGCTCTGGGCATGCTCGGAATGCACGGAACCTGGTACGCGAACAATGCTATCCAGAGCGCCGACCTGATTTTGGCCCTGGGAGTGCGGTTTGATGACCGGGTGACAGGCAAGATTGATGAATTTGCCCCCAACGCCCACATTATCCACATTGAAGTGGATGCAGCCGAGCTGAGCAAACTGGTGCCGGCCGACATTGCTGTGCGGGGTGACTTGCGGACCATTCTGCCTAAGTTTGCCGAAATGGTCCCAGCGCGCACCAATGATGAGTGGTGGGCCACCATCAACGAATGGAAGAAGGCACACCCCTTAAAGCCCGTGGCTTCTCCCGACGGCAGCATTGCCACCCCGGTGATCATGGAAGCGATTAACCGCCATCTGCGCCCTGACGACGTTATTGTCACGGAAGTCGGGCAGCATCAAATGTGGGCCGCTCTATACCTGCGCCGCGAAAAACCCCGAACCTTTCTCACCTCTGGAGGCGCTGGAACGATGGGCTACGGCTTTCCCGCGGCAATGGGGGCCCAGTTTGCGTCAAAGGGACACCGTGTAGTGCTGGTGGCGGGCGACGGCAGTTTCCAGATGAATCTTCAGGAAATGGGAACAGTGGCCCAATACAACATTCCCATCTGGATGATTGTCCTCAACAATCATGGACACGGGATGGTGCGGCAGTGGCAGGATCTCTTCCACGGGCACCGCAGAATTGGGGTGGATTTGCTCAATCCGGACTTTGTCCGGTTAGCTCAGTCCTTTGGCATCCAGGGATTCAGCGTGAATGAGGCAGGGGCTCTGGAGGAAGCCTTGACCATCATGGAGTCCATTGACGGGCCGGTCATGCTGGAGGTAATGGTGCCCCGCGATGAGCATGTTTTTCCAATGGTTCCAGCTGGGCAGCCATTATCAATGGTTCTTGAAGGATAACATCATAGGGAAGCTTGCAAACAGGAGGAACATGGAATGGGTGAGCTGAAGATTTTCTTTAATGGCAAGATGGTGCCCGGCAGTGAGGCGCGCGTATCCGTATTTGATCATGGATTTCTTTACGGCGACGGGATCTTTGAAGGCATTCGCGCTTACGAGGGCCGGGTTTTCAAATTGTCTGAGCATCTCGACCGTTTGTACGATTCGGCCAAAAGCATCCTCTTAAAGATTCCCTACACCCGGGAAGCTCTGACAGAGGCTGTCTGTGCCACAGTCCGTGAAAATCAGCTGACGGACGCGTATATTCGTCTCGTTATTTCGAGGGGAACGGGAGACTTGGGGCTCGACCCCAACAAATGCCCCGAGCCGAGTGTGATTATCATTGCGGACCGCATCGCCTTGTATCCAGAGGAGATGTACAGCAACGGACTGCATCTGGCCTCAGTGTCCACCCGCCGCCCCGCTACGGATGTGCTGAATCCCGCTATTAAGTCTCTGAACTACCTCAACAATATTATGGCTAAAATTGAGGCCAACCTGCGCGGCCTGCCGGAAGTGGTGCTGCTTAATCACCAGGGCTATGTGGTGGAAGGGACGGGAGACAATATTTTTATTGTGAAGCGCGGGGAAGTTCTGACGCCTCCGGTGTATGCGGGAATTTTAAACGGCATTACACGGCAGTGTGTCATGGCTCTGGCGGCGGACATGGGCATGCCCTGCCGTGAGCAGAACCTCACCCTGCACGATCTTTACACGGCCGACGAAGCCTTTTTGACGGGCACGGCTGCGGAGATTGTGCCCGCGGTCGGGTGCGATGGCCGCACCATCGGTGACGGCAGTGTCGGTCCCATCACCACAAGAATACTGGCAGCGTTCAAGAGCTATTCCCGCTCGACGGGGGTCCCCGTCTACGGCACCAATGCGGCCACCGCATGAGCGATTTGCCCGTGATATATTACCAAGGCTCCCCCGGCGCGTTTAGTGAAGCCGCTATATTGTCGCACTGGCCAGGAGCCCAGGCTGTGGGTTTCGAGACATTTGAGCGCGCGTTCCAGGCTCTCTTGGATGACCCTGAAGCGGTCGGCCTCCTGCCCATCGAAAATGCCTACCGCGGACCGGTGTATGATGTGCTGGATTTGCTGACCGCCTCACCTCTGTCTATTTGGGCGGAGGCGGTGCAGCCGGTGGAGCTGGCGCTGATGGCATATGGCCACCAGGACCTGGCGCGGCTGCGCCGGGTCCGCTCACACCCGCAGGCTCTGATGCAAAGCCAGAAATTTTGCCGGGAGCATGGGTTAACCGTGGAAGTAGCTCTCGATACCGCGGGCAGCGCGCGGGAGCTGGTGGAGAATCCGCGCGACGACACCGGGGCGATCGCGAGCCCAAGGGCGGCTGAAATCTATGGATTGAATATTGTGCGCAGGGGCATTCAGGACCATCCTGACAACCGGACCAGATTTTGGCTGCTCAGCCAGAAACCGGTGCGGTTGACCTCGCCACTGGGCCGCACCAAGACGAGCGGGGTGGTGGATCTGCCCGACAAGCCGGGATCTTTGGTGACATATCTCAGCTGGTTTCAAAAATATGGAATAAATCTGTCAAAGGTGGAGTCGCGCCCCCGTCCCGGCACCCCTTTTGCCTACCGCTTCTGGATTGATGCAGTGGGGGAGCCGGAAGCCCTGGATGAAGCCTGGCAAGCGGGAGAGTCCGGGGCGGAGTGGTCCCGCCGGTTCGGCACTTATCCCATATTGAGTGAATGACGGCGCGGGTTCCACCAAAAACCTTCATTTGCGTTCTACCGCATGATATGCTCTAAGGGCGTGTCAGATCCCAAAGAATTTGGCGCCCTGGCGAGTATGTGGAGGCCGGACATCGCGGGACTGGATGTCCGGCTTTTTTCGGATAGGGACACAACATAGAACGGGGGAGAACAGTGGGACACTCGGAAATGCCGGCGATGGGAAAAATATCTCCGGAAGTCTTTCGTGATTATGTATAC
Organism: Sulfobacillus sp.; assembly: GCA_027309085.1. Classification (GTDB taxonomy): domain Bacteria; phylum Bacillota; class Sulfobacillia; order Sulfobacillales; family Sulfobacillaceae; genus Sulfobacillus. Next base: position 71,222 of record DAIDDL010000006.1, on the reverse strand, counting down.
CCCAATTTGGGGAAGAACCGTGCTGAAGTGCTGGTGGGACCCCAGTCAGGCGTGGACATCGCCATAACCCGGGTCGCTCCGGGGACGGTCATGGCCACCACAACGGATCCCGTCTTCATTGTCCCCGCCTACGGCTGGGAGCGGGCGGCCTGGTTTGCGGTGCATATTCTCGCATCGGATGCGGCCACGTCGGGAATCGCTCCCTCGCTGATGACCGTGGATCTCAATTTGCCGCTGAGCATCACCACTTTGGATTTTCAGCAGCTCTGGTCAGCCTTCGCCAAAACCTGTCAGGCCTTGAACATTGCTGTGGTTTCAGGGCACACGGCGCGCTATGAAGGGTGCGACTACCCCATGGTGGGAGGGGCGACCGTGATGAGCATTGGCCCCGAGGAAAGCTATGTAACCACGGCCATGGCAGAAGCGGGGGACATCCTCCTGTGCACCAAGGGCGCCGCTATTGAAACGACTGGGCTCATGGCAGCGACATTTCCCGACTACATCCGCCAGCATCTGGGCGAGGACATTCTTGTGCGCGCGGATGCGCTGTTTTCCCAGATGACCGTGGTGGATGATGCTCTGACGGCTGCGGCCCAAGGGGTCCGCGCCCAGGGAGTGACCGCGATGCATGATGCTACGGAATGCGGCGTGGTCGGCGGGGTATATGAGATTGCAGAGGCGTCGAGGCTGGGAGTGGTGCTCCTTGATGACGCGGTGACCGTGCGCCCGGAGACTCAGGCCATTTGCTCTCTGACGGGCATTGACCCGCTCACCTCCATCAGTGAGGGCACGCTTTTGCTGACAGCGAAGCCCCATGCGGTGGACAAGATCGTGAGGGCCTTAGCCGCCAGGGGCATTGACGTCTGCGTGATTGGGGAGATGCGTCCCGAATCAGAAGGCATGTGGAGAGAGAGCCGCGGCGTTCGCTCCCAACTGGCGCACCCCCGCATTGACCCCTTCTGGGCTGCCTTCGGCGCTCTGGCAGCCGGGAATCCGCCCAGATGATTGCGAGGGCGCTGACCATCGCAGGGTCTGATTCCGGCGGAGGGGCCGGAATTCAGGCGGATTTGAAGACTTTTATGGCCTTTTCGGTATTTGGCATGTCAGCCATTACAGCGATTACTGTCCAAAACACCCTGGGTGTCTACCAAGTGCAGGCTCTTGCGCCGGACTTGGTGGGAGCGCAGATCGATGCCGTGGTCAGCGATCTGGGGGTGGATGCCATCAAGATTGGGATGCTGTTTTCCCAGCCCATCATCGAGGCCGTGGCTGAACGCCTCAAACAGCTTCCAGGCATTCCGGTTATTTTGGATCCCGTCATGCGGGCCAAAGGCGGGGCGCCTTTGCTGGACCCTGGCGCCGAGTCGTCTCTGCGTGACCGGCTGTTGCCGCTGGCCACCGTCGTGACCCCCAATTTGCCGGAGGCTTCGGCGCTGGTGGGATTTCCTGTGCTGACGAGAGCGGACATGCAAAGAGCCGCAGCTGCACTGGCTATGGCTGGCGTACCCTACGTCTTGGTTAAGGGCGGGCACCTGGAGGGGGAGCAGGCGTCCGATCTCCTGCTCCATCAGGGACGGGAAACATGGCTGGAGGCTCCAAGGATTGACACCCCCCATACGCACGGGACAGGATGCACGCTGTCGAGCGCGATTGCCGCGGGGGCGGCCCGCGGGCAAACGGTGGAGGAGGCGATCAGGCTGGCCAAAGACTATGTGACGCACGCGATTGAAAACGCTCCGGCACTGGGCCACGGGCACGGCCCGCTCTTGCACCACTGGGGGCAAACACCGTGGATTTAAGTCTGCATGTGCTGATTGACCCTGTGGGAATGACTGGCGGGGACTTGCGCCGCAGTCTGCAGGAAGTCGCCGCAGGGGGAGCCACGGTGGTGCAAATGCGGGGAAAAGAGCGCACCACCCGCGAACTGATGGATAGGGGCGCTGCCGTGCAAAAACTGTGCCGCCTCTACGGCCTGGCCTTTGTGGTCAATGACCGGGTCGACGTGGCGCTGGCGCTGGGGGCTGATGGAGTGCATGTCGGCCAGGACGATATGCCGGTGCACGCGGTGCGGACCCTCGCCCCATACCTGACCGTCGGCTTGTCGGTAAGTTCGCTGGGAGAGGTGCTGGTATCCCGGGACTGTCTGCCCGATTATTTCGGAATGGGTCCGGTGTTTCAGACAGCATCGAAAAGCGATGCGGGAGAACCCGTGGGAATTGCCCGCCTCAGGGAGTGGACCCAAGAGGCAGGGGCGCTTGCCCCCGTTGTCGCGATTGGAGGGATTACCCGGGACAATGCCGCAGAGGTCTGGCAGTGCGGCGTCGACGGGATCGCGGTTATTTCGGCAGTGTGGCAGGCAGACGACAAAACCGGTGCGTGCCGGGCGCTGCGCCGCGGCCAGCCAACAGTGAAAAGGGGAGGGTGAGGGATGACAACGGTGGAACGGCTGAAGGATTCCGCGTCCAGCCAGTGGCACGCTCTGATACAGCACCCGTTTGTAATGGGGATAGGGGAAGGGACTGCGCCGCACGGCCAGTTCAGCTATTTCTTGATGCAAGATGCCTTGTATTTGGGGGACTTTCTCTCAACGCTGGCGGTGGCGGCGGCCAGGGCCCCTAGGCGTGAATGGACTGAGACGCTGCTCCGCCATGCCCAGAACGTCACCACCGTGGAGGAGGCGCTGCACGCGTCTCTGCTCCCTTCGTTCGGCGTGTCGCCATCCCGGCTGGCATCCGCCGAACCCGGGCTCATCACCGCGGCTTACACCGACCATCTGGTGCGCACAGCTCTGGGGCGCACCTTTCCGGAAGTCATTGCAGCCGTACTGCCCTGCTATCTCAGCTATCAGGAAATTGGGCTGAGCCTGCAGGCGCATTACCACTGTCCTGATCCTCTATACCGCGAGTGGATTGAGGCCTATGCCGGTGAGGAATATGGCCTTGCGGTGGCTGAACTGCTCAGCATCGCTAACAGTCTTGCTATCGGCGGGGAGGATTTTGAGCGGATGAAGGGGGTATTTGCGCGCTCTGTCGGCTATGAATCCCTATTTTGGAGTCAGGCCGCTGCCGAAGGCCATCTCCTGGTGTCATGAAAGACGGTCCTGGGGCGCGATGTACTGGATGGGCAGGCAGGATGACAGGATGCTGTGGGGGGACGCTTCGTACGCAATGACATCTTTTAACTGGCTCCAAAGGGCTGTGGAAGTGGAAAAGCGGACGGTGACAGCGTCCAGAAATTCCGCAGCCGGGGAGACGCGAAAGTCCTCAAGCAATTTCCTGAGCGGTCCCCACTCCCCGTAAGGGAGCTTTAGGCACACGCTGACTCCGTCCTGCTCCTCTCCGAACTGGGCTGCGGCCAAGGCCTCTTTAGCGGACTGCTGGTATGCGTGCACTAAACCGCCGGTGCCCAGCTTGGTTCCCCCAAAGTAGCGGACGGTAATGAGTGCCGTATGCACGAGACTGTGCTTTTGCAACAGGGTCAAGGTAGGCGAGCCCGCCGTGCCCTGAGGTTCGCCGTCGTCGGTCATACGCTCATCTCCCGCCTGCAGGATATAGGCCCAGACGTAATGAGTGGCTTTCGGCCACTGGATTTGCGCTGCCGCCAGCAGGCGGCTGACCTCGTCCGGAGCCTCGGCATGGTAGGCGGCACTGATGAAGCGTGAGCGCCGCACGATGATTTCTGTGCTCTTTCCTTCAATGACGGTAAACATGAACAAACTCCCCTTTCGCTCTGCATAGCATATATCAGGACCAAAAGGCAGACTAGCCACTTTTTAGCGTCCATGGTATCGTACACTTGAGATGAAACAAAACATGAAGGTGGTTTCGAGCCACGCGCATGATGGAGGTGAGTGAATGGACATGGTTCCCGCATCAGGACAGAACCTCAAACAGTCGTCAGACTGGATTGACTGGCTGGCCACCCACCATGATGCAACCTTAAGCCTCCATCCGGAAGTCATGATATTGGCAGCGCGCTATGGAGATGGCCACCTCCGCGCGGCCAAAGCCGTGGCCTTGCAGCTATTGTTAATGGACAGTCATATCAGCCTCGGCATTTTAGATTACTACCGGTTTGTGAACCCGGGTTTAGACAATCTCATCCGTTGGGGCTATCTGACCAGCGTTAAACGGGCTCCCTCTCTGTGGCGGTGGTTTTACATGTCCACCCAGAGCATTGACCCTATGTCCCACACTCAGCGGATGATTAATCATATCGGAATGCGGCGCTTTTACTTGGCTCTTAAAGAGGTTCCGCCTAAACTTATTGTCTCGACGTATCCCACGGCAGCGGGCGTGGTGTCGACGCTGAAACAGCAGGGCAAGCTGGACGCGATAAATTTTGTGGTGATGACGGACTACAGCGTGCATTCGCAGTGGATTCACCCGGCGGTTGACATGTATTTTGTGGGCAGCGAGGATATGCGCAATGAACTATTGGACCGGCGGGTCCCTGACAGCAAAATCATTGTGTCCGGCATTCCAGTCGACGAGCGGTTTCAAGAAGACGTGGATGTTGACCATGCGAGGGCCTCATTGGGCGTGGACCCAAATCTTCCAATTCTATTGTTTATGGGCGGGGCTTACATGCCTATCGGGGAGTATGCGCAGGTGCTGAAAATGCTCGATAAAATACCTGCCAAGCATACGACCATTGTGATTGCCGGCCATGAGCCGGTGCGGATGGACCTGGCCAAGCAGTACCGCCGGAGCGCCGTCAATCCCATGGTCGTTTTGGGCTATGTGGATAACGTGCACGAGTTGATGGCAGTGTCATCCCTTCTCATCAGCAAGGCGGGAGGCCTGACAACGACGGAGTCGCTGTGCCGGGGACTGCCTACCATTATTTACCGGCCTATTCCGGGGCAGGAAGATGCCAATGCGGAATTTTTGGTTCGCAATGGGGCCGGACGCCGGGCCCACAGTGAAGAAGATTTGGAGGAGATTGTCACGCATTTGCTGGAACACCCGTGGGAATTAAAGTCAATGGCGCACCAGGCGCGCGCGCTGGGCCATGCCGATGCCGCACAAATTGTCGCGCAGCAAATCTACCTCGCGCTCCAAAATGAGGAAGCAAATGCCCCAGCGTAGGCGAATGCCGCCGGCGCAGATATTGCTGCTGATTATTTTAGGTCTTGCCGAATTTGCGCGGGGAGCTCTGATTATTTCGCTGCTCCCCACCTACGTGACCGGACCATTGGGCGCCTCTCTGACCATCGTGGGTTGGGCACTGTCCAGCCATTATTTTTTGGATACGGTGTTTCGGGGACCAGCCGGGTGGCTCGTTGACCATATTGGGGTGCCGCGGGTGCTGACGATTGGCCTCGCTATTGAATGCCTCTCGCTTATTGGGGCGATGAACACCACCAGTCCCGCCATGATTATCGTCTTTGTGGCCCTGCTGGGAGTCGGGACGGCGACTCACTGGCCGGCGGTGGTCACGGGCACCAACCGGATGACCGATCCGGAGCGGCGCGCTTCAGTGATGGGGCTCGTGTTTGCGGCTTGGCTGACGGGGTCTGGATTAGGGCCGGTGCTGATCAATTTCCTGCTGGGGGGCCGGGACCGGACCGCATTTCTGGTGCTGATCGCCGCTGACATCATCGCGTTTGCTGTGACTATTATTGTGTCCGAACCCCGGCTCACGCACATTCACGAACAGCAGGTGACAAGGCACCGCTTATGGAAAACTTTGTGGAACTTCCGCTGGGTCATTCCGGGCACCTTCGTGCAAAATATGACCCTCGGCCTCATGCTCCCCATATTGCAGCCATTTACCACCCGGGTGCTGCATTTAGACCATTTGCAATTTGCCGAGCTGTTGCTGGGCAGCGGGGCGTTTACGGTGATCCTATTGGTGCCCATGGGCAAAGCCACGGACCGCTTCGGGCTGCGTGTGCCCCTGGTCGGAGGTTTTTTTGTGGCGGGAGCGGCTCTTTTAGGTATTGCGTTCTTCCGGCACTTTTTTCAGCTCATTGTCTTTGGCGGCATTCTCGGGCTGTCCTATGCCATGATTTTGCCGTCGTGGAATGCTTTTTTGGCCGGGCTGATTCCCAAAGAAATCGAGGGCTGGCTGTGGGGCGTGTTTATGACCATCGAGGGGCTGGGGATGTCTGTCGGGCCGATTTTGGGCACGCGGCTCTTCACGTATAGAATTTGGCTGCCATTCGTGGTGTCTGCAATCATCCTCCTGAGCATGGGAGTGTTCTATGCGTCCTTTCCGGTGCAGAAGAAAATTTCATCGTAGCGGCACGGCAAGAAACTGACTGAATAGGGGGCGCACAACCCAAATGGCGTGGATTATCATTGTGGTGGCAGGAGCATGGCTCGTGCTTTACCTGCTGCCGGATCTGCTCTGGCACCACCTGCAGTGGAAAGCCGCACTGGGGGCGCGTGACAGCCACCAAATCGCTCTGACCTTTGATGACGGGCCTGGCCCTGACACCGCGCTCATCTTGGAGGCGCTGCGGGACCAAAAGGCTCATGCCACATTTTTCGTGATTGCGGAGAGGGCTCAGCATTACCCGGAAGCCCTGCAGGCTATGGTCCGTGACGGCCATGAAATAGGCCTGCACGGCTACCAGCACCGGTCCATGTATCTGTTCTGGCCGTGGTCTGTCAAGGCCGAATTGCAAAAGGGCATCGACACTATTGAACAGATTGCGGGCGTCACACCGCATGTTTACCGCCCTCCCTGGGGACATTTCAACCTGGGGACGGTGATTGCGGCCCGGCAGCTAGGACTGCGCCGGGTGCTGTGGACTATTGCCCCGGATGACTGGAAACGGGGCAGAACGGCGCAGTTTATCGACCATTATGTGACACAGCTGTCCCAGCCCGGGGCGATCGTGGTGATGCATGATGCCGGAGGGGACCGGAAGGCGACAGCGGAAGCCTTGGGCACGCTCATTCCCCATGTGCGCAAGCTGGGCATGGAGCCCGTAACGGTCTTGGCCATGGATCCCGAAAAGTCGGAGATGCGCCGCTGGTGGACATGGTGGGAAACCCGCTTTACCCGTGACTGGGACATCGACACCATCCCCTCCTCGTTAGGGGGGGACCCCGTGCTGCGGCTCGGCCACATCCGGTTTCCCTACCGCACCACAGTACTGACGACGGGCCGCACGATCCGGCGCGGAGACGCCATGGGAGAGATTCATTTTGGCAACCCGGCGCTGTCCCAAATGAGCGCGGGACCAGCGGGCGGATTGCGCGCCTTTCATGCTGTGCTGCGGTCTCTGAGCGATTTGGCCCAGTTTGTGGAAGGGAATCATAAATACGGAGATATTACGGTCATTGGCGGCATTACCCTCTTGGACGCCTCCAGCGCCATCGAAAAACTGGGATTTGACCGGGTGCCGGTCTCGGGCCCCCGCAAGTGGACTATGTGGTTTTACCTGATTTTCCTGATGGCGATCTACCATTCGGATGGGTGGAGCACATTCAGACGTTTTCTGCGTCTCCATCCGGTCCTCTTGATGATGGACCGGGAGACGCTGATGAAGAAATACCTCCGGTCGCCCAGCAAGCGGCAAGCCTAGGTCCGCCCAGCCGCCGCTCCGTCAGGAAGGACCGGCGCCAGAGGGGTCCTTTAGTGTCAGCGTGGCGAGAAGCCGCGTGCGGAATTCGGGGTTGTCCTTCAGGCGGCCCACAAGGTCCAGCACAATGCCTTCCAAGTAGCTATGCCCTTCTGAGGATCCCGGGCGCATCCAGGACACCATCACATCAGCCAGAATCCCGGAAATCAAGTCTTCCCCTGCGGGGGAGTCGAGAAACTTGCGGAACCAGCGTTCAATGCGCGGCTCCATAAACGCTTCGACGCGGTCTTCGAATTTTTGCTCGATATCAAACAGTTTCAAGCGCTTGAGCCCCTCTTTCCTGAGTCTAGTCGACACTGGTAATGCTACCATGTTACGCGCACACCTGACAGAGCGGATCTCGGCCGGGCGTGCGCGACTAAAAAATGTAGCAAATCGCCAGGCACTATCTCCCGCCCCTGCAGAATATATATGTGAAAGTGCCGTGCCGGCGGGACCAAGCGTCCGGGCGGCCTATTTCCTGCTTAGGGGGAGCGACCATGCAGATTGACAGCCATAAGTCTATCGATGCCAGTGCCGAGACGACATTCGCCCTGCTGATGGACCCGGATATCTTGACCGGAGCCATGCCAGGGCTCAAACGCATGACACTGCAGTCGCCGGGGGTCTATGCGGTGGAAATGGAGATGGGGGTGCCCGGATTCAAAGGGAAATATGCCGGCACCATGCAGCTGGACCATCTTGTGCCCCCCAAGGCCTATCATTTGGCGCTGAACGGGCAGGGGCCGGGGGGGACCATTTCGATGGACCTGACCGTTACCCTGACTGCTAGTGGAAATGGACGGCAAACGGATCTACACTATGAAGGAGAAGGACAATTCGGAGGCCCATCGTCAGGAGTAGCCCAAAAGGTGCTGTCGGGGGCATCCAGTGTGATTTTGGGGCAGTTCTTTGGAGAAATCTCCAAGCGTGCCCGGAAAATTGACGGGTAAGCGCTGGCGAGCCAGAATAATTATCGGAGGGAAGATCGGTGGCGATGAGCACAACCAAAAATCCCCGGGCGGAGCAGCGCGCGGATTCAACCCCTGTGGTGGCTGTGCTCTTAGCCGCGGGTCTTTCCTCACGGATGGGGCGCGGCAAGCAGCTTCTGCCGTGGAACGGTTCGACGATGCTGTCGAGTGTGGCCGACTGCATCGCCCGGCAGGCGCGCCTCCCCCTGGTACTGGTTCACCAGGGTGCCGTGCCGGCTTATTCCGGGGGGGTGGCAGTGGAGAATGCCGCACCCGAGCAGGGCCTGTCCCACTCGCTCAAACTGGGCCTGGACGCTGTTGCACAAGGCTGGCCCACGGCGTGCGCTGCGGTGTTTCTGGCCGACCAGCCTTTTGTCACCGCCTCTGACATTGCGGCGGCCGTTGCGGCCTTCAGGCAGCGGGAGAAGGGGTGCCATGCCCTCAGGCCGGTCTACAATGGCCAGGTAGGGCATCCGGTCCTTCTGGACCGGGAAGCCGTCTCTTGGGCCTTCCGGTTGGAAGGGGACCGGGGGCTTCGAGATCTGCTCGCGGTGTCAGGATTCTGCACGGTGGACATCGAGGTGAACGGGCGGCCCAATCCCGCCTGGGACGTTGATACGCCCAGTGACTACCGGCAGGCCTGCCGGTGGCTCAGTGGTGAGGACAGGCTTTGAAGATGCCTTTCGAAAGGATGGAGCGGATGCGGACTTCCGGGGGAATTACCTACTACGTCTGTGGCAAGGGAGATCAGGCAGTGCTGTGCCATCCGAGTTTGGGACTCGGGCGGTTCCTCTTCCACCGCATGGTTCCGGCGCTGTCCCGTGAATTCGTCATGGTGACGTGGGATCCCCGGGGGACGGGCGACAACCGGGATTTTGCTCCTGTTATGGCCAGCTGGGTGGGCGATGCCCTGGACATTTTAGGAGAGGTGGGACTTCCGGCGCATTTGCTGGGGGTGTCGCTGGGCACTTGGGTGATGGCGCGCGCCGCAGCGGCAAACCCTGCCCAGCAGGTGCTGTCTCTGGCGCTGATTGGGGCGACGCCTGGGTTTGTGGGGCAGGGCCAGGATGTGCCGGACCGCCGCGCCCAGCTCTATGCCACCGGAATGGCACAGTTTGCCGCTGAATATGCCCGCAGCACTCTGACAGAATATGCCATGGACGAGGTCCGGGACAACCTGGCTGCAGAACTGGCCGGCGCCGATGTGGAAAATTACTTGCAGGCGATGGCGGCAATCTATACGGAGTCGAATGAGGCCGTCTATCCAGAGGTGGGGGTCCCCACCCTGATCATGGTGGGGGCGCGTGATGCCCGCACCTCCCCGGCCCAGGCCGAACAGGTGCGGCAATTGGTCCCTCACAGCGAAATCAAGGTCCTCCCCCGGTGCGGGCACCTAGCCTTGCTGGACCAGCCCGAGCGGGTGCTCCGAGAATGCCGGTACTTTTGGCGGCACCGCCACGCCGCTGACGACTGAAGCCAAGAAAGACTAGGCTATTGGAACTCATTCCAAGGATCTACGGGCTTGCTTTACTGAAATTTTTATTGCCTAGGTAAAATATATGGTAGGGTTAAGAGGAGATAGTGCGGCAGGAGGGAAGGACATGGGTTACAATGACCACCGGAGATACCGTAGGCTGAAATTGCTTACGACTGTCGGACCCACCCTCTTTGTTGCCATCGCCGAGACGGTAAGATTTTATTACCTGCGCCAAATTCTGCCTCCTGTTGGGGTCAGCCTTGTCGCAGTAGCGGTGACCTTGGTGGGGGCTGCCGGATTTTCCTCGTACGTGTTTGGCGTCATTGAGAAGATTGAGCGGGAACGGCGCCAGTACCAGGACGCTATGCTGTCTTTGCAAGAGCGCGAACGTCTGGCCCGGGAGATGCACGACGGCTTGGCGCAGAGCTTGGCAGTCATCAACTTGAAGGTGTACCAGGCGAAGACCCTGCTCGAGGCGAACCGCACCGACGAGCTAAAGGGCGAACTGGAGGATATTCGGGCAGCGGTGAACAAATCCTATTCGGAGGTCCGGCAATCGCTGTACGACCTGCGTGCCGGGAAGCGTCTGGATGAGGGATTCTGGTCTGCCGTGCGGACCTTGGCCACCGATTTCGACGAGGGGAGCCAAATAGCGGTGGATGTAGAGGCTCTGCCCAATGACGGGGTGCCGTGGAGCGATATGGCGTCCGTGCAGATTCTGCGGATTATCCAGGAATCGCTGGCCAATGTGCGCAAGCACGCAGAAGCCCGCCACGTGGACATCCGGGCGGATATGCACGGTGATGTGGTCCAAGTGACTGTGCAGGATGACGGCAAAGGATTTGTCGTGAACAAAGACCATCCTGCCCACCATTTCGGCCTGGGAATCATGCAGGAGCGGGCGCAGACGTTTGGGGGCAGGGTCTCGATCCAGTCCCTCCCTGGACAAGGAACGACCGTTACGATATCGTATCAGTTGGATGGCGACAAAGGAGGAGAAGTTGGTGGAAAAGGCAAGAGTAATGCTGGTGGATGATCACGCCCTGTTTCGCTCAGGGATGGCGTCTCTGCTGTCGAGCCGCCCGGACCTGGAAGTGGTGGGCCAAGCGGAAACAGGTGAGGAAGCGGTGAGGCTGGCTGAAGAGCTGATGCCGGACCTGATCCTGATGGATATCAATATGCCAGGCGGCGGGGGCCTTGAAGCCACCCGCGTGATTAAAGAGCAAATGCCCTATGTGAAGATTGTGGTATTGACCGCCAGCGACGAGAACGACCTGCTTTTTGAAGCGGTGAAAGCAGGGGCCCAGGGCTATTTGCTCAAACATTTGGACCCTGAACAGTTTCTAGAGGAGTTGTCAGCTCAGATCCGGGGCGAGGCCTCGATCTCCGGCGACGTGGCGCTGAAGATTATCCGCGCGTTTTCGTCGCACGATGTGGAGCGCCAGCAGACGCAGCTGACGGCCAGGGAACTGGAAGTGCTGAAGCTGGTGGGAGAGGGGTTCTCCAACCGCGATATCGCGAGCCGCCTCTTTATCTCCGAGAATACTGTAAAAAACCACCTCCGCAACATCTTGCAGAAACTGCACTTTGAAAACCGGGTGCAGGCCGCTGCCTATGCCATACGGCGCGGGCTGGTGGATCCTCATTAATCCCGGGTAGAGGAGAGGCCATGAACGATAGGGAAATGACATTAACGGAACACCTCACGGAATTGCGCAACCGACTCTTTGTCATTTTAGGAGCGGTTGCGGTTGTCTTTCTGGTAGGATTTTTCTTTACGCGCCCAGTGCTGCACTGGATTATCCGGCATACCCCCGTGCACCACGTCATTGTAACGGGAGTCACTGAGGCGTTCTTTGCGCTGATCAAGCTGGATTTTGCCATGGCGCTCATCCTGACGTCGCCTCTCATTCTCTATGAAGTGGCTTCCTTTATTTTACCGGGACTGACCCAGGCAGAGCGCCATGTGGTCGGGGTTGTGGTTGGCCCGGGACTGGGGCTCTTTCTGTTGGGAACGGCAGCGGGATACTTCTTTTTCGTGCCTATTGTGCTCAAGGTGATGCTGTCATTCACGGGCCACGGCATCCAGCCGCTGTGGCGGCTGGGCAGCCTGCTGAGCTTTATTATTGACTTGTCCGTGCCCTTTGGAATTGTGGCGGAACTGCCTCTGGTGTCTGGGGTGCTGGCCCACTTAGGACTGGTTCAGCCGCGCATGTTTACCCGCTACCGCCGCTATGCCATCCTCATGGCATTCTTTATTGCCGCCATTCTGGCCCCGCCTGATGCGCTGTCCATGACACTGATGGCGATTCCCATCTATCTCGTCTACGAAGTGTCGGCCATCGTGGCCCGCTTGGCCTACAAGTCCCCCGAAGTTTCCGTCGAGCCCTCCACCGGCCCTCCGGGCTCTCAAGGCACACCGTGACCTTGGACGAGGCAAGGGCCGGTGAGCCAGTGCGCATTGTGGATATTTTGCTGGAATCCAGCCGGCTTCAGGCGATCCGGCTCGGAATAGTGCCGGGGGCGGTGGTGACGGTCGTGCAGCAGCTGTCCCGCGGTCCGGTGATCATTGGCGTCGGGGCCAGCAAAATCGCACTCGGGCGGGCGCTGGCCCGGAGTGTGGTGGTCATTCCAGCCCAAGATTTTTAATGATCAATATTTGTATACAACAACATTTACGATCGTGGTAAAATTAGATGAGACACCTCTTGAGGAGGACGTGCAACATGACGGTTAATCATATATTTTTTATCGCGCTCGTAGCATTGGCCTTGCTGTGGTTCGGGCTGCTGGTGCAGGAAAAGCTGGAACTGGTGCACCTTGGACAGCCTGAAAGCCGCGGTGGACAGGCTTCGAAGAGATGGGCCGGTGTGGGCAAGGAGGTATTTGGCCAGCACCGGGTGTTGAATGACCGTTTCTCGGGCACCATGCATGTGCTGATGTTTTACGGATTTTTTGTGGTGTCGGTCGAAACCGCCATTTTCTTTCTTGATGGGCTCTTTCCCGGGGTCGGGTCGCCCGGGGGCGTGACTGGCACGGTTATTGACACGGCGTTTGACATTGTGGCCGTGCTGGTGCTGATTGCGGTGGTGATGGCCGCATACAAGCGCTATGTCGCGAATACTCCGCGCCTGGTTCGGAACTGGGATGCCGGGCTGGTGCTGATTCTGATTGCCTTGATCATTCTGGCACAACTGAGCATCGAGGGCTTTCAGCTGGCCCTCGCCCCTCATGGCAGCTATGCCCCTCTGGGAAGTGAGCTGGCCGGGTGGTTCCGGCAGTTTGGTGCGGGTGCTGACCACACGGGACTGACGATTTCGATTTGGGTCAATGCCCTGGTGCTTCTGGGGTTTCTCGTCTACCTTCCCTATTCCAAGCATTTCCACCTGCTGGTGGCGCCCTTTAATATCTATTACCGAAATCTCGAGCCGAAGGGCCGCTTGCCGGCGCTGAACTTTGAGGATGAAACGGCCGAGAGCTTCGGGATCGGACAGGTCAATGACCTGACCTGGAAAGATCTGCTGGATACGTATGCCTGCGTCCAGTGCGGACGGTGCACAGAGCAGTGTCCAGCCAACCAGACCGGCAAGCACCTGTCTCCCAAGAGTATCATTGTCACCCTGAGACAGCAGCTGGAAGAGGTGGGCCCGCTGCTGGAAAAAAGCGTGGCGTCACGGACGGCCGAAGAGCAGGAACGTGTGGAACTGCCGCTGGCGGGCGGCGCTATTCTCCAAGACGACCTGTGGGCCTGCACTACTTGCGGCGCCTGCGTGCAGGCGTGTCCCGTCCTCGACGAGCATGTGGTCAAGATTGTGGGGATGCGCCAGCATATGGTGCTCACCCAAGGTGAAATGCCGGCTGAAGCTCAAAATGTGTTTCGCAATATGGAAACCCAGGGCAATCCCTGGGGCCTAGGCCCGGATCCCCGCCAGGAGTTCGCCCAGGCGATGGGAATCAAGGACGTGAGCCGGGGTGACAATCCCAAGGTGCTGTACTGGATGGGGTGTGCCGCCACCTATGATGACCGGGCGCGGAAAGTTGCGGAGGCGACGGTGCGTCTCTTGAAGGAAGCCGGAGTCGACGTAGGGGTCTTGGGGGCACTGGAGAAGTGCACTGGGGATTCCGCGCGGCGTCTGGGCAATGAGTATCTGTTCCAGTCGCTGGCCACGGAAAATATTGAAAATCTCAATGCGGTCAGTCCTGAGATTATTCTCACCACCTGTCCCCACTGCTTCAACACTATCAAGAATGAGTATCCGGAGTTCGGGGGCCACTACGAGGTGAAGCATCATGCGGAATATCTCTCGGATTTGGTCTCCGAAGGAAAACTGGTGCCGCAGACACATCTGGAAGAGACGCTGACCTATCACGATTCGTGCTACCTGGGACGGTATAATGGAATTTTCGATGCGCCCCGTGATGTGCTGAAATCGGTGCCCGGAGTCGAACTGGTGGAAATGGACCGCTCGCGGGAGCAGAGTTTCTGTTGCGGCGCCGGGGGCGGGCGAATGTGGCTGGAGGAGAAAGAGGGCCAGCGCATCAATCAGAACCGCGCGCAAGAAGCGGTATCCACCGGGGCGACCACAGTGGCCACAGCCTGTCCATTCTGCCTGACGATGCTGAAGGACGGTGTGCAGTCGCTGGGTGAGGAGGATGGGGTCAAGGTGCGGGACTTCTCTGAGATATTGGCGGATGCGGTTCTCCCGGTGATCTCCTCCTAAGGGAGGGAAAACAGGAGGGGGCGGCGGAACCAGGGGCTTCTGAGGCCAAGGCCGACCGCAAAAAAGTGGCCCGAACAGGGATAACAGGCCATGTGCCAGTGCACCGGGACGAAGAGGCCGAATTCCGGAGCAGCGAAAGCCACGGCGCCCATGGCAACGTTATAGGCGACAAGGTACTCGGTGCGGCTGGTATATGCGCCAGAAGCTCTGTAAACAGCAGCAGGTTGACGCCGCTTAAGAACAAGGCCGCTTTCGAAATTTACTCCGCTCAGGACCCACAAATTGCGGGAGAGGACCGGTAGCCACGGCATCGTGGCGGCAGGTCAGGGTTGGAAACCCCCGAGGAGGGGCCTTAGAGTCATCGGCTACACCCACAACCGCCGCAGCGGGCGTGATGGCCCGCTGCGGCGGTTGTGGGTGTGTTCTGGTCGTTCCCGAACCGGACGATACCCGGCTTATCCGTCGAGGTTTTGTAGCAGTGCATACCAGGTCCGAATGTGCCCATATTCATCCCCCAAAATCGAGGTCAGGATATACCGGATGGTTAAGGTAGGGGCCTCGGACGCCAAAAAGGCATACCGTGCGACTGCACTCTCCTCGCCCGCAATGGCGACCAAGATATCCTCGCGGTACCCCGTATTGGGTGGCGGGGGGACCGGAGGTGCCCCGGCGCTTTCGGGATTCACCTGGTGTAACAGCGCGGCCTGGGTGCGGGCGTGCGCGTATTCGTCTCCGACGATACTCGTAATAATCAAGCGCGAGATTTCATCGGGACTCTCGTTGGCGATGCCGGCGTAAAAGGTTACGTCTGACAGCTCATCTTGGATGGACTCCTGAATATCGTGAATGAAGCTCGCGTCAGACGCGGGTGCGACGGTCTTTTCCATCGTTGAATCCTCCTTTCACGAGCACTATATGGAAGGGCATGGAAATTTGTGACAAGGCAGGGCGGTGTCAATGGCCTCGAGATCGGGCAATAACCCTACATCCAATGTCACGCCATTTTGCTGACTCACCCCCGTCTTCTTAGAGAAAGCCCGGGATTTTTTGTCGACTCGGCGCCTTGTGTGTTGGGGGTGTGGCTGGTCATCTGTGGTGTCCGACGCGTATCTTCTTCCCATGCACCCTCCGGACGTTGTGTTAGGGGCGCTCCATGCCATCACTCACGAGATCATTACCGCGGACCAGTGACCCCGACATGAATAGTGAAAGTCTCGCCACATTGGTCGGAGCTCTCGCTAAGAAATTTACGAATTTACCCATTACGGTCGTGCTGGATAACGCTTGCTATCAACGCAACGCCTTCGTGATGGCGGAGGTGGAACGCCTCCACGTCACCCTCCTCTGGTTGCCGACCTATTCGCCCCACCTCAACCTAATCGAACGGTGCGGGAAATTTGTCAAAGCCGAGTGTTGGCACGGACGGTGTTACGCGACCTTCGCCCCGGTCAAAAAGGTTATGAGCGACTGCTTGAACCGTGCCGGTGACCACCATAGACTGAAACTGGATAGTCTCTTAACGCTCAAGTTTCAAATGTTCAAATCCGCTTCATAATTCGTCAAATGTGACCAGTGAAGAGTATAGCCGTGCCCTGAAAAGATAGAGCCTGCAGTGCGTTTAGGGTTTCTTGGCGGGCGTTAGCACAACGACCGTCATCCCCCTTCGCAAAAGACGCTCTGCAGCCTTTGCTGCCAGATCTCTTTGCATGTGGGACGGGCAGTCTGGGGTGCACACACCGTCGCAGACGGCGGCAAAAAAGCTGCGGTCGGAGATGACCCGCGCTGTGTCAATGAGCGCTTCTCCTCTCCATGCGTGCACGACATAGGCTCTCGACTGCCATGCCAAGTCAATGCTCTGCGGATCGCGTCCGGCTGTCGCCGAGCAGGTGTCCCATAACTTCTTAATCGCACGGACCGGCACCTCCCAGTCCGTTCTAATTTCTGTCATGCCGCCCGTTCTTCCTTCCATATTTTGGTCATAGTGTGTCCTAGGAGGGACAAACCTATGCCGAGCCGAAAAATTGTCCTGGTGGGCAACCCCAACGTCGGAAAATCTGTGGTGTTTCAAAAACTCACGGGACGCTACGTGGAAGTCTCCAACTTTCCGGGCAGCACGGTGCAGATATTCGAGGCGGCTGTGGGAGATGACCGGATTGTGGATACTCCAGGCGTTTATGGACTGAGCCGCCTGACAGAGGAGGAGCGGATTACCGTAGAATCCCTGGCCGATGCAGACCTGGTCATCAATGTCGTGGACGGCACCAGACTCAGCCGGGATTTGTTTCTGACCCTGCAGCTTATTGACGCCGGGTTCCGCGTCATTATCGCGGTGAACATGATGGATGCTGTGGCCAGGGAGGGCGCATCGGTCAGCACTGCGTTGCTCGAAGAAAAACTTGCTGTCCCGGTGGTGGGCCTTTCGGCCATTCAGGGCAGCAATATTTCTGTTCTCAAAAGTCTGTTGGCCGCCCCCGTGGCGGCCCACCCACTGCAGAAAGACTGGCAGGTGCCAGCAAGTTGGGGATTTTCCGGTCTCGAGGCCCTGCTGTGGCACGAAGAAGACCGGAGCGCCGCGCGCCTGGCAGGGACCAGGGAAATCCCGGGAGAGCGGGAGAGGCGGTATATCGAGCGCCGCAGCCGTGCGGACGCCTTGGCGGCCCAGGTCTTCAGCGCCGGGAAGGGGGACAGCGTGTGGCAGAACGGCTTGGACCGGTTTTTGCTGAATCCCTGGGGAGGACTGGCCAGCGCCGTGCTTCTCTCTGCGCTGGTTTATTACTTTGTGGGAATTGTGGTGGCGAACACGGTGGTAAATTTTTTGCAGGCTGTGATGATGCAGTGGGTTGTGCCGTTTATCGGGGCGGGGGTGCGGGTGCTTGTGCCCCAGTCGTCGGTTCCATATCGCCTGCTGATGGGCCAGTACGGGATCTTGTCGGCAGGACTTTTGTACATTGTGGCGCTCTTGCTGCCGCTGGTGACGGCTTTTTACCTGCTGTTGGCAGTGCTCGAAGACAGCGGCTATCTGCCCCGCCTGGCGACCGTTCTGGACCGGTGGTTCCTGCGCATGGGACTGAATGGCCGCGCGGTGATCCCCTTGGTATTGGGATTTGGCTGCGTGACCATGGCCACTTTGACCACCCGCGTGCTCGACACGCAAAGGGAGCGCAGCATCGCCACCATTCTCTTGGCGTGGACGATACCCTGTTCAGCGCAGATGGGTGTCATTATCGGGCTGCTGAGCGGTGTGGGCTGGACGTACGCCCTCACCTATGTCCTCATCATCACAGGACTGTTCGTGGCCGTGGGTTCGGCTTTGGACCGCACCCTGCCCGGCAAGCCCGCCCCTTTGCTGCTTGACCTGCCCCGTCTGGCCGTGCCCAGTCTGGCGAACGTGATGTGGAAGACCCAGACGAAAGTGGGTGAGTTTCTGCGGGAGGCGGGGCCCCTGTTCATTTTGGGTTCAGGGCTGGTGGAACTGGGTGACATCTGCGGTTTTCTGCCGTGGCTCGACCGCGTCATGGCGCCTGTCATGCGGTATTGGCTGGGGCTGCCGGCGCAAGCGGTGCAGCCATTCGTGCTGGGTTTCATCCGGCGCGACTTTGGGGCTGCGGGTTTCTACCAGCTGGGTTTGACTCCCCACCAGATATTGACGGGTGCCGTCACCCTGACGCTGTTTGTGCCATGTCTAGCTTCGACACTGGTGATCTTAAAGGAGCGGGGAATGCGCACGGGCTCGTTCATCTGGATGGGGTCGATCGTTATGGCCCTAGCAGTGGGTGGGCTGGTTGCCCGCTTCGGTCCTCTTTGAGAAGTCCCGGCATAACATAGTTGGGGAGGGGGCAAGGTAAAAATGGGCAGGTTGCGAAGTTGTGTAGAGTGCGGATACGCGCTACAGCCTACGGTGGGCCGGTGCCCGCGGTGCGGAACGCCTGTGCCATCCGCGTGGGGCGGTCCCTGCCAGACGTGCCGGCTGCAGCGGTCCTGCGGACCGGGACCGCAGGACCTTCCGCACAGCACAATTCAAAACAGTGACGCTTGTTAAACTTATCAACGATCCTTGAGTCCCTGGCGCAATTTATGCCATCATAATAGGGCAATCAAGGAAGGGGAGAGGACCGATGGAACAAGGTCACGCCATTGTCTATCACAATGGCAAAATCACCGTGCCGAATGATCCCATTATCCCGTATATCGAGGGCGATGGAATTGGGCCGGACATTTGGAAGGCAACCGTGCGGGTTGTAGACGCGGCGGTAAAGGCATCTTATGCTGGAAAGCGCCAGATTCACTGGGTGGAAGTGCTTGCGGGAGAAAAAGCTCATGAACAGGTGGGGGAGTGGCTTCCCGCCAAGACTCTGGAGATGTTTCGGGAATATAAAGTGGGCATCAAAGGGCCTCTGACCACTCCGGTGGGCGGGGGCATTCGCAGTTTGAATGTGACTCTGCGCCAGGAACTGGATTTGTATGCCTGCGTGCGCCCCGTCCGCTACATCCCAGGAGTGCCCTCGCCAGTGTTGCATCCGGAATGGGTCGATATGGTGATTTTCCGTGAAAATACCGAAGACGTCTACGCAGGAATTGAGTGGCCGGCGGGATCTGAGGAAGCGAAGAAGATCATTGCCTTCATCAACAAGGAAACCACCAAACATATTGATGAGTCCGCAGGCATTGGCATTAAGCCGATGACCCAGTTCGGCAGCGAGAGGCTTATCCGCAGCGCTATTCAGTATGCGATCAATCACCACCGCCGGTCTGTGACCTTGATGCACAAAGGCAACATTATGAAGTTCACCGAAGGCGCATTCCGGGATTATGGGTATCAGCTTGCTGCCAGGGAGTTTCCTGAGCAGGTTATTACGGAAGACATTCTGTACAGCCAGTATGGGGGCAAGCAGCCCGAAGGCAAGATTGTGCTGAAAGACCGCATTGCTGACATCACCTTCCAGCAAGTGTTGCTGAGGCCCAAGGAATTCGACGTAATCGCCACACCCAATTTGAACGGCGACTATCTGTCAGACGATCTGGCAGCCCAGGTCGGCGGCGTGGGCATGGCGCCCGGAAACAATATGTCCGACGAGATTGCGATCTTTGAGGCCACCCACGGCACCGCACCCAAATACGCCAACCTGGACAAGGTGAACCCCAGTTCCCTGATTCTGTCGGCTGTCATGATGCTGGAGCACTTGGACTGGAACGAAGCCGCCGCCTCCATCGTGGCTGGGCTGGAACAGACGATTCAGGCAAAGACCGTCACCTATGACCTGGCGCGTCAGCTGGACGGGGCCACCGAACTCAAGACCTCACAGTTTGCGGACGCCATTATCAGCCGTTTTCACTAAAAACACACATCAAGGGGTGAGAGACATGTTTAAGAGAAAGAAGATCACCGTCATTGGCGCAGGCGCGACAGGAGCGACCACCGCGCATGTGATGGCGCTCAAAGAAATGGGTGACATTGTCCTGGTGGACGTCGCCGAGGGCATTCCCGAAGGCAAGGCGCTGGATATTTGGGAAGCCGGGCCGATTGAGCGCTTCAGCCTCAAAGTCTCCGGGTCGAACAGCTACGAGGCCACCCGGGACTCCGACGTGATTGTGGTCACGGCAGGCATGCCCCGCAAGCCGGGCATGAGCCGTGATGACCTGTTGAAAGTCAATGCGGATATTGTCTACCAGGTCGTCGAAAAGGCCGCCAAGCTCTCGCCGGAAGCGCTGCTGGTGGTGCTGAGCAACCCCGCCGACGTGATGGCGTACGTGGCGCAGAAGGCCAGCGGGTTTCCCTACCACCGCGTGATCGGGCAGGCGGGCGTGCTTGACTCCGCACGTTTCCGCACGTTCCTGGCGGATGCCCTGAATGTGTCCCCGAAAGATGTCACGGCGTTTGTGATGGGCGGGCACGGGGATGACATGGTGCCCTTAGTGCGGTACTCGTCTGTGGCCGGAATTCCCATTGAAAAGCTCCTCCCCGCAGACACGATCGAGAAAATCGTGCAGAGGACCCGCACAGGCGGCGGTGAGGTTCTCAACCTCATGAAGATCTCCGCATTTTATGCTCCGGCATCCTCCTTGGCTGAGATGGTGCAGGCTATGCTGAAAGATGAGCGGCGCGTGATTCCTGTCATCAGCTATCTCGACGGCGAGTATGGAGAGCATGATATCTTCGTGGGAGTGCCGGCCATCGTTGGCGGAAACGGCATTGAAAAGGTTCTCGAGGTGGAATTCACCGACAGCGAGCGGGCGGCGTTTGCCAAGTCCGTGGCTTCAGTGCGCAAGCCTCTGTCCATGCTTAACTACTAGACCCGGAGACCGGCAAGGGCTTGCACCGGGCGCAGCGACTTTCCCGGCCAGTTCGGCAATGTCGTGGGATTTAGACGTGTGGGTCAGGCGGTGGGCCGGCGGGTAGCCGCCGGCGATTGCCTGCCGCAGCCCATGGTGCGGGACACGGGGGCTGCCAACAACATGGACATGGATTCTGGTCAGGTTGAGCGCCATTGAAGACAAGATTCTGGAAGGGGAGGAATCCGAATGAAACAATATGAGTATCTGGCTAAAGGCGCGTTGAAGGCCTACGGGATTCCCATCCCGGCGGGGCAGCTCGTCAGCACGCCTGAAGAAGGGGCGCAGGCCGTAGCCAGCCTGGGGCCTGTGGCGCTGAAGGCGCAGGTTCTGGTAGGGGGGCGCGGCAAGGCAGGAGGCATCCGTTTTGCCCAAACCCAGCAGGAAGGCTATGACGTGGCTAAGGCCATGATTGGCATGGACCTGAAGGGTTACCGGGTGGACCGTTTATATGCGGAGACCAAGCTTGCGATTGAGCGGGAGCTGTATATCTCCGTGACCACGGACCGCAATGCCAAAAGGCCTCTCGTGATGGCCTCTTTAGCGGGCGGAGTGGAAATCGAGGATGTGGCTGATGACCAGATTGTGAAGGCCTATGTTGATCCAGAGGTGGGAGTTCTGCCGTATTTCGGCCGCGAGGTGGCATCGGCCTTAGGCTTGGAAGGCACGATTTTTAAAGAGTTCGCCGACCTGGTGGTCAAGCTTTACCGGATTTACCGGGAAAAGGACGCCGAACTGGTGGAAATCAACCCTCTGGCTGTGGTGGACGGGCACTTGGTCGCGGCTGACGCGCGTTTGAACTTGGATGACAGCGCGCTGTACAGGCACCCTGACACCACCATTGTTGATGAAGGCTCGGCCCTGGAGCGCAAAGTGCATGAAATCGGCCTGGCCTACGTCGAGCTTGACGGGGACATTGCGGTCATGGCTAACGGAGCGGGCATGGCTATGGCCACTTTGGATGCGATCCAGTATTTTGGCGGACGCCCGGCCAACTTCCTGGATGCAGGCGGCGGCGCTTCGGTGGGGCCGACGGCCGAGGCCCTGGATGTCTTGGTCTCCATGAAGCCGAAGGCCATTCTGGTGAACATATTCGGCGGCATTACGCGGTGTGATGATGTGGCCGCAGCAATTTTGCAAGTAAAGAAAACCAGCGGAATTCCTGTTCCTCTGGTGGTGCGCCTGGTTGGCACCAACGAACAAGAGGGCGTGGCGCTGCTCAAAGCGGCGGGCATCGAGGCGTACTCGGAAATGGCTGAAGCGGCAGAGCAAGCCGTCCGCCTCGCAAAGGAGGCTCTGTAATGTCGATATTGTTAAACCGTGACAGCCGGATCATTGTTCAGGGAATCACCGGCAATCAGGGCCGGTTCCATACCCGCCAGATGCTGGCGTACGGCTCGCAGGTGGTAGGGGGCATCTCCCCGACCAAGGGCGGGCAGCAGATTGAAGGGGTTCCTGTCTTCGACACCGTGCATGAGGCCGTAACGGCGACCGGGGCGGATGCATCGATTGTGTTTGTGCCGGCGCCCTTCGCCAAGGATGCCGCATTTGAAGCCATGGAGAACGGCATCCGCCTGGTGGTCATGATTCCTGAGCATATCCCGGTTCAGGACTCGATTGACATTGTGGCCCGGGCAAAAGCACTGGGAGTCACCGTTATCGGCCCCAACACGTTTGGCATCATCTCCCCTGGCGAACAGACGAAAATGGGCATTATGCCCAACCATATTTACCGTTCCGGACCCGTGGGCGTAGTCGCCCGCTCGGGAACCCTGAGCTATGAAATAGCGTTCAGCCTTACCAATGCCAATCTTGGCCAGTCCACCGTCGTCGGAATGGGCGGGGACCCTGTGGTCGGCCAGACATTCATCACCGTTCTCGAGCACTTCCGCAACGATCCGGCTACCACTTGCGTGGTGATGGTTGGGGAAATTGGCGGGAGCGCCGAGGAGGAAGCGGCCGAGTACCTGGAAACCCTGGGCAAACCGGTGGTGGCATATCTGGCTGGCCGCGCGGCTCCCGCAGGCAAGCGCATGGGACATGCCGGAGCTATCATCGAACGGGGCAAAGGCACGCTGGAGAGCAAGGAAAAGGCTTTGCGGGCCCATGGCGCCGAAGTGGTCACCATGCCGTGGCAAGTGGCGGAGGCTGTGCGCGGCATGCTGCCGTCAAAGTAAAGGGATAGACCAAGAGTCAGCGAGATGAGTGGCCCTGTTTACGCCGGGCCACTTTATTTTGTATCAGCGCCCAGACGTCTGCCCAGTCGTCATCGGAGAGGGTGGCCACGGCTTCTTTCCAGTCATCAGGCTTGATTCCATAAGGCATGGCGTCTTCATGAAGACGGGTGGTGAGATATCCGGCGTGTTCCATAAGCTGTTCGTAGGAGATCCCCAAGGCCTCAGCCAGGCGCCGGAGAATGGCGGGGCTGGGCGGCTTTCGCAAATCCCTCTCGATTCGGGACAGATAGGATGAACTGGTCTGGGTGAGGTCGGCTAACTGCATGAGTGACAAGTGGCGGGCCTGTCGCTGTCCTCGCAGAAATTGTCCGAAACGCATCACAAGCCCCCTTACATCAGTCTGTAGATTAATCCTACCCAATTAATTGCCTATAGGCAACCGGTGCCCGTGCGCCGGGAAAATTGCCAAAATAGCAAAAGTGGTCTATGATTTTGCCAAAAAGGTAAAGAGGGGTCTGTGTGGCCACATTAACTGTCAACGTACCGGTGTTCAGAACTTTTATGGAACAGCAAGGATGGTCGGAGAGAGACCTCGCTTCCCACATGGATCTGGCGTATTCTTATGTAAATCGTGTGCTTGGGGGGAAGCGACGTCCCGGCGCCAAATTCATCGCGGGAACTTTGATCCTGGGGCTCACCCTGGAAGAGGCCTTCACCCTGCAAAAGTAAAGAGGGCCTCTCAAATATGGTCCAAACGGCCAGGGATGGCGGGCCGTATGGACGTTAAGTAAAGCAAATGCTTGATATTACCTATGCTTCTGTTAAACTTTTTTTCAATTTCCCGCTTGCACTGGGCTTTGCAGAAGAGTCCACGTGTTATGATATCTGCAGAAGTGATCGGCACATAGCTTTGTCATAATGCGGTCACGCTAGACTTGAGGTGGCTTGGATGCAGATACAGGTTGTGGGGATCAATCATAAAACTGCATCGTTGAAGATACGTGCGCGGGTCGGGCTCACTCCCGATCTTATTGCGCAGGCCTATCAACGTGTGGAGGAGTTGCGCGATAATCAAGGTGTGGTAATTCTGTCTACGTGCAACCGCACAGAAATCTATGTGGCGGGCAGTGTGCCTTATGCCGCCATTGTGCAGTGGTGGGGCAATATTGTTGGGGTTGAGCGTGGAGAGTTTTCTGACGCCGTATTTTGGTATGCCGATGACCGGGCCTTTGACCATCTGTTCCGGGTGGCGGCCGGTCTCGATTCGATGGTCTTGGGGGAGACGCAGATTCTGGGACAGGTCAAAGCGGCCTATGAAGTGTCCCAGCGCTACGGGACGGCCCGGGCCCTGCACCGCTTGTTCCGCTCTACTCTCACCGTCGGCAAGCGGGCTCATGCCGAAACGGGCATCAGCCAGAATGCCCTCTCGATGGGGCATGCCGTGGTCGAGCTCGCGCGCAAGGTGTTTGGCGACTTGCACCGGACCCGGGCGGTTGTCATCGGTTCGGGCGAAATGGGAACGCTGGTGGCCCGCCATCTGATGGGCTCCGGGGTAGGGAATTTGACGCTGGTAAACCGGACAGTGCCAAAAGCCCAGGAACTCGCGGAGGAGCTGGGATCAGAGTACGCGGGGATGGAGCAGGTGCCGCAGCTGATGCGCACGGCCGACATTGTCGTGACGGCCACCAACGCGCCCGAATTCCTCCTGACGGACCAGATGGTGCGGACAGCGATCCGGGGACAGAGCCAGCGCTTGCGGTTCCTTTTTGACCTGTCGGTGCCCCGCAACATGGACCCCGCTATCGCCAAACTCGGATCTGGCATGTTTCTCTATGATGTCGATGACGTCGAAGCTGTGGTTCAAGCCAATTTAGCCCACCGTCAGAAAGAGGCGGGGAAAGTCGAGAAGATTATTCAGGAGGAGATCCTAGCCTTGAAAGAGGAGCTGGCGGCATCGGAAGTGGGGCCTGTCATCCGGCAGCTGCGCTCCAAAGCCGATGCGATTCGGGTTGCAGAACTGGAAAAGGCGATGAACCGTCTGGGCAACCTGTCCGCCACCGAAAAAGCTGTCGTGGCGGATACAACCCGCCTCATTTTGAACAAGTTTCTCAATGACGCCATGGTGACCATGCGGTCGTGGGCAGCGGAAGGCGACAAGCAGGACCAGATTGACGCCGTCCGGGAACTGTTCAAATTGACGGAGTCCACGGAAGCTCCTGCAGTGAAGGTCCCGGACATCGCGCTCGAACCAGAGCGGTAAAGCCGGGGCGGGGACGTGGAGGCAACGCTGGTAGCAGGGACATTTTTAGGATATTTTATGGCCGCAGTAGCGTTTGTGGCCGCGTTATATAACGGCAGGTGGAAACACTGGGCGTTTTATAGTTTTGTTTTAGGCTGGGTCTCTCAAACCATTTGGCTGGCGAGGGAGGCCCTTGTTTTGAACGTCTGGCCGACTTCCACCCCTTACGAATGGGTCGCCGGCTTTACCTGGCTGGCGGTCACAGCATTTGCCGCCTATCAGCGGGTGCGGCCAGAGTGGCCGCTGGGCGGGTTTTTGATGCCGGTGGCGGTTGTGGTATGGTTGGGGGGCCAGGCATTGCCGCGGAGCCGTGAGCTGGCTCCTGGCGGGAATGTGCCTGCGGCTTCCCTGGAACTGCTGATGCTGGCCTGCGTGGCGTTTTTGCTGGCTGCGGTTTTTAGTATTATGTATTCAGAAAAAGAGCGTGAGCTCAAGCGCAAAAGAGTGCGGCTCTTCTATTACCAACTGCCACCGCTCGACGTGATGGATGTGGTGAGCGCGCGCCTGGCAGTGGCAGGTTTGATCCTGCTCACCCTGGCGATGGGGTTGGCGGCATGGTGGGGCAAGATGACATCCAGGCAGGTGTGGCCTTGGGTGGTCCATGATGTGGGCATTGACCTGGTCTGGGCCGTCTATGCCGTGTACGGCGCACTGCGGATTTGGGGGTGGCAGGGCCACCGCGCGGCGGTGTACACGATGACGGCTTTTTTGCTGGTGCTGGCCAACATCTTTGCCATGGGCCTGATGATTCACGGATTTTCGCTTTACAATGGATAGGGCGCGGGAAAGAGAAAGATGGGAAAGAAGGATTGGGGAGATGCTCAAAGTCGGGTCGCGCGCCAGCACGCTGGCCACATCTCAGGCCGAACTAGTGGTCCGCCTCATTGCGGAAGCGGGTGTGGACTGCGAACTGGTGCTCTTTGAGACCAAGGGAGACAAAATTTTGGACCGGGCTTTAGATGCCATCGGCGATAAGGGACTATTCACCACGGAGCTCGAAAACGCCCTGCTGTCGGGCGCGATTGACATGGCGGTGCATTCTCTGAAAGACCTTCCCACGGCGCTGATGCCAGACTTGGCGATTGGCGCCTATTTGCTGCCGGAAGACCCGCGAGACGTGCTTATCGCAGCCGGGACATCATGGGAGACTCTGCCCCAAGGTGCGGTCATCGGTACGTCCAGCTTGCGCCGCAAGGCGTTTCTCAGCGCCTTGCGGCCTGATCTGGAAATTGTGCCGGTCCGCGGCAACTTGCAGACACGTGTAGAAAAATGGCGGGCGCAGGGATGGGATGGGCTGATTTTGGCAGCGGCTGGAGTGCACCGCTTGCAGTGGCAGGACTTGATTGCCAGCTACCTCGATCCCTGGCTTTGCGTGCCCAGTCCCGGACAGGGCATTTTAGCGGCAGAAGTGCGCAAGGACAACGGCCGGGTCTTGGAACTGCTCGCCCCTTTGAACAACCAGAGGGCCGAGCAGGCGGCTCGAGCCGAGCGCGCCTGTCTGGCGGAATTGGGAGGGGGTTGCCAGATACCGTTTGGCGCCTACGCTGAATCGGCTGGTCCTGGACGCCTCCGCCTGCGCGGAAAAGTTGGGGATATTGCGGGGCAGACGATTATTATCGAGGACGGGGAAGGGGATAGCGTTGACCCGGAGAAGCTGGGCGAAGCCGTCGGGCGGAAACTCATCGCGCAAGGGGCCCTCACCCTGCTCTCGGGAGACCCGTCATGACGCCGCGCGTGTACTTTATCGGCGCGGGGCCGTCCTATCCGGGGTGGATGGCCAAAGAAGCCTGGGACATTTTGCAGCGAGTCGATGTGGCGCTGGTGGTAGGCGAGGCGCTGCGTACGGGAGACTGGCCGTGGGCAGCGCGGATGGAGCGAACGGACAGCGCTGGGGCACTGGAGCGGCTGAAGCACTGGGCCGGGCGCCAGCAGGATGTTGCCGTGCTGGTGCCCGAATCGCCCTCGCACCACCCGCTGATGGCAAAATGGGTCAGGTGGGCGCGAGAAGAGGTCCAGTTGGGAGGCATCGTGCCCGGCATATGGAGTGTGACCGCCGCAATGGATGTGGACGGCTTTTGTATTGCGGAACCGGTGGCCGTCAGCGCGGGAGTGCCCCCGGCCATCTACATTGAGGGGCCAGGGAAGCCGGACCCCCGGGTGCGGTGGGTGCTGGGTGCTGAAGGGCGGTGGACCGAGGGCGAAGAAGCGGCGGGGAACGGCCGCATGACCGTGGATGCCCCCCCTTTGCTTCCTCATTTCTGGTTTTCCAGCCGCCCTCTGTCGGGGCACAAGGTGGTTTTTCTCCGGGCTGGCTCTGCAGCAGAGCGTCCTCAGAGCCGTTTGCGCGCATACGGTGCGGAAGTCTATACAGCTCCTGTTTCCCAAATTGCCGACCCGCTGTCATGGGATGCGGTGGACGAGGCGCTGTCACATTTGGACCGCTATGAGTGGGTGATCTTCACCAGTCAGGAAGCGGTGACCCGCTTCTTTCAGTCACTTCGGCGCGTCGGCATTGACATCCGGCGGTTGCGGGCCCAGGTGGCCGTAGTCGGTCCCCAGACAGCCGCCGCGGTCCAGGACTTCGGAGTGTACCCCACGGTCATGCCGGACCAGGAGTACAGTCAGGAGGGACTGGCTGAGCGCTTTGCCAGCTTTCCCGTGCTGGGCCAGGGCATATTGCTTCCGGGGGGCAACCTGAACCGCAGCTACCTGGAGGACTTCCTGGCACAGCAGGGCGCTTTAATTACCAAGGTCCAGATGTACCGCAATCAGCCCTTGCCGCTGGCCCCGCCAGTGGCTGAACTTTTCGCCCAAAGAGCAGTCGGGGCGGTGTTTTATACGGCCTCGTCCGCTGTCGAGCATCTGATGGAGCAAAATCCGGACTTGCGTCCGGCTATCCGTGACACCGTGGCCGTCAGCATCGGGCCCTTGACCAGCCGCACGCTGACCCATTACGGGATCCCGGTCAGCGCCGAAGCCGACCGCCCGTCGATGGATGCCATGGTGGATGAACTATTGCACTTTATGATGAAAAAATTTTCCAGGGGGGATGCATGATGTTTCCTGTTGAGCGGCCACGGAGGCTTCGCCAGACAGAAGTTCTGAGAGCCTTGGTGCGTGAAACCCACGTCCGTGTGGACCAATTGATTTATCCCGTATTTGTGCGCCCGGGGGAGGGCCGTCGCGAGGCGATTACGTCTATGCCCGGCATCTACCAGTGGTCCGTGGACACTTTGTGCGACCACCTTGAGGAGGTATACGGGCTGGGAGTCCGGTCATTTTTGTTTTTCGGCATTCCGTCGCACAAAGATGCCGGGGGATCGGAAGCCTACAGCCCCGACGGCATCGTGCAGCGGGCGCTCCAGGCGGTGCGGGAGCGGCTGCCGCAGGCGGTGCTCATTGCGGATCTGTGTTTGTGCGAGTACACCGACCATGGACACTGCGGTCTTCTTAAGGGCGACAGCGTGGACAACGACGCCACGATCGATGTGCTGGCCCGAACCGCAGTGGTCCAGGCCCGGGCTGGCGCCACGGTCGTGGCGCCGTCGGACATGATGGACGGGCGCGTGGCAGCAATCCGCAAGGCCCTGGATGGCGCGGGATTTGAACAGATTCCGATTATGTCCTACGCGGCGAAATATGCGTCGGGATTCTACGGACCATTTCGGGAAGCCGCTGAGAACACTCCCAGTTTTGGCGACCGCCGTGCCTACCAAATGGACCCTGCCAACCGGCGTGAAGCCCTCAAAGAAGTATTGCTGGATTTGGACGAAGGGGCGGACATGGTGATCGTCAAACCCGCCTTGCCGTACCTTGATGTCCTCGCCGACGTCAAGCAGCGGGTGACAGTGCCAGTGGCAGCCTACCAGGTATCGGGAGAATTCTCCATGATCCGAGCCGCATCGCAAATGGGGTGGCTGGATGAGCGCAGGGTGGTGGAAGAGGCGCTGCTCAGCATCAAGCGGGCGGGCGCCGATATGATCATCACCTACTTTGCTCCAGAGGTGGCCCGCTGGGCTCAAGAACCCATAGTAGGCTAGGTGGTCTCAGGGGTACAATAGGGTTGGGACTTATGCCGTCCTTTTTGGGAGTGCGAGAGGAGGGGTTTTATGGAAGCCGTTTCCCGGCGCGGACCCGCACGGGTGCGCAATGAAGCCGTGTTGCTGTACGACATGAACGCCGATGATCTATTCGACTCGCAAGGCTATGTGGTGATCGACTCGTCTCTGGGCCTCATTGGCCCAGCCGCGCCGCCGTCTGTGAACCAAGACAGCAGGAAGCATTAACTGACAAACAGGGCCACAACCGTGTGGCCCTGTCTTAGGAGTGTTGCAGTAATCATGCAAGGGCCGGATATCCGCAGAAAAATCCCCGCCGTACAAAAAATATGGCAATCCATGCCCTCACCGCTTCCCGTGGCAGGCTACTGGATTCAGCGCGCCATTGAGCGCACCCTCCTGGATTTGCGGGACCAAGCCGGACGGGGAGAGACCCCGCCGCCACTGGCCGCTGTCGTGGAGCAGGTCTTGGCTGAGGCCCGCCAGCTGGCTCTGCCGAGCCTGGTGCCTGTCATTAATGCGACCGGGGTGATGATCCATACCAACTTGGGCCGGTCGCCCCTTCCCGCCGAAATCATGGAGGCCGTCAGCCGGGTGTCCACCCAGTACTCTACCCTGGAGTACGATGTGGAGTCTGGACACCGGGGATCCCGCCATGACCACGTCGCGCGCGTGCTGGCGGAATTGGTGGGAGCAGAGGCCGCGATGGTGGTGAACAACAATGCTGCCGCGGTGCTGATGGCCTTGTCAGCTCTGGCCCGCGGCCGCGAAGTGATTGTGTCGCGCGGAGAGCTGGTGGAGATCGGGGGGTCATTCCGCATTCCCGAGGTGATGGCTCTGTCGGGGGCCGTGCTGCGCGAAGTGGGCGCCACCAACAAGACACACGCGCGGGACTACACCGGCGCCATCAACCTGGAGACGGGCCTGCTCCTCAAGGTGCACCAGTCCAACTTCCGGGTTGTCGGCTTCACCGAGGGACTCTCGACGGCGGAGCTCGTGAAAATTGGCCGCGAGAAAGGCCTTCCCGTTATGGAAGATTTGGGCAGCGGAGTCATTGACCCACTCCGTCTGGATGGGGTGGTGGAACCCAGTGTCAGGGAAGTGGTGCAAGCTGGGGTAGACATTGTGACCTTTTCCGGGGACAAGCTGTTAGGCGGGCCGCAGGCAGGAATTATTGTGGGAAAAGCCCCTATCATCGACCGGTTGAAGAAATATCCCCTGGCCCGGGCGGTGCGGGTAGACAAAATGACCTTGACCGCATTGGAATGGACAATCCGCTGGTACCTGGAGGGGCGGTCGCAGGAATTGCCCCTGTGGAAAATGATGTCGGAGACGCTGGACTCTGTGCAGGAGCGGGCGGCCGAACTGGCCGCCAGAGTGCGCGGGCGTGTTCTGGCTCCTGTGGCGGTCGACACTGCTCCAGGATTTGCGCAGATTGGGGGCGGGTCTATGCCCGGCACGCAAATTCCCTCCTGCGTGCTCCGGATTACCCCGGAAGACGCTCACGGCGCCCAGCGCCTCGAACAGCGGCTGCGTTTGGGCAACCCGCCCGTGATTGCCCGCATAAGCCACGGATCTGTAATTTTTGATCTGCGCACAATTTTCCCTAGTCAAGAATCTCTGTTGATTGATACTATAGTGATGGCCCTTCAAGAGACCCTTTAAGGCTGGCAGGGTGACTACAAGGGGAGCAAAAGGGAGAGAATGCCGTCAACTACCCCGCCCTGAAGGGCGGAGCTTGTGAACACAGGCTGGGTTGACCAGGGAAAGCTGTCGTCAATCTGCTCTGTTTGCAGCAGGTCGCCCCGACCCACTCCAGGATGCTTCCTCAGTCCCGGACACTGGAAGGCGGGACTCATGTGGGCGAAAGGGAAAGCGCCGAAGGTTTCCGTCGTCACCGTAAGGTGAGAGCCGGTTGCAGACATTCCCGAGGGGAGCCGGGCCGCGAGGCTCGCGCCACAAGCCCCGTAAGGGGGAAGGAGAAAGTCACTGTCTGGATGCCGCCTGCGTGGGACATGTTGATGTCCTTGACATCTGGTCTCAGCCTGTGCTCCGCGTCACCGCGACGGGACGGGGCCGTTATCAACGCACGCGCCTCACGAAGCAGGGCTTTCCGCGGGGGTATCTCACCCGATCAAGCGGGCCTTTGGATTTCAGACGGGAGACCTGGTGAGAGTCGTCGTCACGACAGGCCAGAAATTCGGGAGTTACGTGGGACGTGTCGCGATACGGGCTAGCGGTCGCTTCAACATCCAAACGACTTTAAGACTCGTTCAAGGGATCTCCCATCGCTTCTGTGCCCTCATTCAACGGGCAGATGGCTATGGGTATGCGTGGACACAAATCGCTCTACAAACGAAAGGAGGAGCGGGAAGAGGGCAGCCGGCGTCTGCCGCGCTATCCCTCCCGGCCTGAACGCCGGGGTTTCCCGCGCAACTAGATGAAAATTTTGGTGACGGTTAAACAGGTCCCGGATACGGCAACCAAGATTCAAATTCGAGCCGACGGGCAGGGGATTCAGGAGGACGGGATTAAGTGGGTCATTAATCCTTATGATGAATTTGCCATCGAAGAAGCGCTGCGGATTAAAGAGAAGCAGGGCGGGGAAGTGGTGATTGTGGCCTTAGGCCCCAGCCGGGTGGAAGAGGCGGTGCGCCAGTCGCTGGCGATGGGAGCTGACCGGGCTGTGGTCATCAGCACAGACGCGGCCGTCGACCCGGCTGCGGCGGCCACAGCGCTCGCGGCCGTCTGCGGCGAGGAAGGATTTGACTTGATTCTCACCGGCAAACAGGCGGTGGATGATGATTCCGCCCAGGTGGGCCCGATGATTGCGGCGAATCTGGGTCTGCCGCAGGTGACGGTGGTGCTGAAACTAGAGGTGGATGAAGCCGGACACCGGCTGCGGGCGGAAAGGGAATTGGAAGGCGCCACCGAAATTGTGGAACTGCCTTATCCTGCCGTCGTGACGGCTCAGCGGGGGCTGAACGAGCCCCGGTATCCGACATTGCCGAATATCATGAAGGCCAAGAAAAAAGAAGTGCGCAGAGTCAGCATGGACTCCCTATCCCTGGCGCTCGATCCCCGGGTGACCGTGAACCGTCTGTTTGCGCCGCCCGAACGTCCGGAACCCACGATTCTCAGCGGGGAGCCGGAAGAAACCGCTAAAGAGCTGGTCCGCCTGCTGCACAGCGAGGCAAAAGTTTTATAGGAGGGATTCATCATGGCTAAAGGCGTGCTTGTGATCTTCGATCAAAATAATGGCGAAATTCGCCACGTCGTTCTGGAAATGCTGACTGTGGCCCGTTCACTTGGGGACGGTCCCGTCACGGCCCTGACGTTCGGCAAAGACGCCCGGAACACCCTGGCCAAATTGGCCGAATACGGCGCAGAACAGGTGTTGTTCTGGGACGGGGATGCGTATGCGCGGTATAGCTCTGACGGGTTTGCGGCGGCTATTGCCGAGGCGGTGCCGGAGCTTGGTCCCGATGTGATTCTGTTCCCCGCTACGGCCTGGGGCAAAGACTTGTCGGCGCGCCTGGCCGGGGTGCTCAAGGCCGGGCTGGCCACGGATTGCCTGCACCTGGAAGCCGGGGAGGACGGCCGGGTCAAGGCCGTGCGTCCTGTTTATGCGGGCAAGGCGCTGGCGGAGGTCACGGTCAACACTCCCGTGCAGATGTTCTCCCTGCGTCCCAATGTCAATGCGGCGGTGCCTGCGCCGGCCACTCCGGAGATTTTGAATATTGCCCCGGCTGTGGACAGCGCAGCATTCCAGGCCGTGGTTGTAGAACGCAATGAGGCACAGGGCGGGGTTTTGGAACTGACCGAGGCGGATATCATCGTGTCGGGCGGCCGGGGCATCAAGGCGCCCGAGAACTTTAAGCTGCTCGATGACATGGCGCAGGCTCTGGGCGCCGCGGTGGGGTCTTCCAGACCCGTTGCTGACGAAGGCTGGGTGCCGCATTCCTACCATATTGGACAGACAGGCAAAGTGGTCAGCCCGACTGTATATTTTGCCGTGGGGATCTCAGGAGCTATCCAGCACCTGGCCGGTATCTCGGGATCCAAGTACATTGTCGCGATTAATAGTGATCCTGAAGCTCCCATTTTCAAAGTCGCCAACTACGGCATCGTAGGCGATTTATTCCAGGTAGTGCCGCGGTTGACCGAAGAGATTAAAACGGTCAAAGCTCAGCAATAGATCACACCGCATAAAACAGTGGGACGGGCATAGGGATATGGAGAAGGCGCCAAGGAGGAATATCCCTATGAAACGTCCCGTTTCGGTTTTTCTGCTTTTAATGTTTGCAGTGCTGCAGATATACATTGCCAAGGTTCCCGCATCCCACCAGGTCCAGACCTCAAGCTGGCTGACGGTCAGTGCCAGCCCTGGCGGCCTGGCAGAACAAAATGGCCAGTTTTACCTGGTCACTCCTCAGACATCCATGAAGCTGACAGCGACGGGCATTCATATTGCCGCGGAGCCGCCCCAGCCTCTGTCCTGGGAAGATGTCCCAGAGCCCTCGGGCGCAGGAGTTTGGCGTGTAGCCATGACGTCCGGAAGGCGCGCTCTGCTAGGAATCGGCGGGGCCTTGTATCCTGCACCCAATGGGTCCAGTGCGCTGTGGATTGACAGCGGCACCCAGCGCCTGTACTTTACCCAGCCCGTGATTTCCCCCATGCGGACGGTGAGCGGCACTCTGCGGAAAACGGATCAGGTCGTGTGGGCTGCTGACGCCGAAAGCGCAGCCGTGTTGAGTCAAGGAGCCGGCGGCTGGGGCATTTATATGTGGAATCGCGATAATAGGCTGTCCCCCGCGATTATTCCGCAATCCGCCCAAGATATCGTGAATTTTGGCGTGACCCGCGACCAGACTGTCGTGGCGGCGCTGGCAGACGGGTCGGTGCTGTGGCAGGGGCACGGCCTGGTACCGCTGCCGCACCTCAGTCACGTGCGGGTTTCCCGCCACCATGCCACGGCATTGGGACTGTCTTCCACCCATGTGGTCCTGTGGCACTCTGGCCATACGGCCCAGTACCCTCTGCCGTCCCACGTCAAGTGGGTGGGGCTGCCGCGGTTTTCCAGCCAAGGCGACATGGCGGCGACTTTAGGCCAGACCAATCAGGGGATTTGGCACTTGATGCTGTATGGACGCCACCGGGCTCTGGATATCCGGATGCCTTTTGAAAATGTGGCGGAGTACCATCTATTGGGATTCGTGGGCGAGCACTGGGTGCTGGTGACTGTTCCCGGCGGCTCCCACATGGGGACTTACGCCTGGTGGGTGAACGGCGCCTCGTAACGGCGACGCACAGGAAAGGATATTGGGTGTTGCAATTCTCTGGCCCGGCATGTATAATAAAAAACGCTTCTTACGGGAGCGGGCGGATAGCTCAGCGGTAGAGCACCTGCTTTACACGCAGGGGGTCACAGGTTCGAGACCTGTTCCGCCTACCAGTCGCGTAAGAGCCAGCGGAGGCGTGGTGTAGTTGGCCCAACACGCATGCCTGTCACGCATGAGACCACGGGTTCGAATCCCGTCGCCTCCGCCATATATGCCGCGGTAGCTCAGTCGGTAGAGCAGAGGACTGAAAATCCTCGTGTCGACGGTTCGATTCCGCCCTGCGGCACCATAAAAAATTTTAGACCCTGCAAACCGATGCAGGGTTTTTTCTTTTTTGTGACGCGGGAAGGCCCGTGGCCAATGAAATATAATAGGGAGCGAGAGCGAACCTTGGACTTCACCGGGCGCACTGAGGTTTTCCCCCCGGTGCCGCGCCTATTGGGGGAAGCTGGGGCGTGTGCGGAGCCCATGTTCGACATTCCGGCGATTGACCCGCTCTCATATATGGATGCGGCTGAGGCTCCCTAGTGGCAGTGTCAATCGTAGGGGAACTGACTCAGAGGAATCGAATCCCTATTGCCCTCAGAAGTTTGGGCAGGTTGGAAATATTGCTTCCGGAGCGGACTATACCAACCGCATGGATATTGAAATATAGCTTGACAAATGCCGATAATTTTAGGATAATTAAAAAGTTGAAGCGGAGGCGTGGTGTAGTTGGCCCAACACGCATGCCTGTCACGCATGAGACCACGGGTTCGAATCCCGTCGCCTCCGCCATAACGCCGCGGTAGCTCAGTCGGTAGAGCAGAGGACTGAAAATCCTCGTGTCGGCGGTTCGATTCCGTCCTGCGGCACCATTAAAAACGCAGTCCCGCTACGAATGCGGGGTTATTTTATTTTTGCGCCTCAATCAGCCCGTATCGTATAGGACGGGTGA
This sequence comes from Sulfobacillus sp., assembly GCA_027309085.1. Classification (GTDB taxonomy): domain Bacteria; phylum Bacillota; class Sulfobacillia; order Sulfobacillales; family Sulfobacillaceae; genus Sulfobacillus. The sequence continues at coordinate 35,334 of DAIDDL010000006.1, read as the reverse complement.
AACCCGCCCCGGAATTTCTTTCCGGGATTTCTGCCGGCACTCCTCCTGTTGCCAATAGGACAGCTTTGGCCCATAGAGCCCTCATGACCGCGCAGCACACTTCTTAAGGCGTAGGTAGGTCTCAAATGAAATCTCCCGCCACCTAACCCTGGGCACCGATTCGGACTGCTCCATCCCTACAATCTTATTGTGGAACAAACGTTTGGAGATGTCTAGCCATCCGGGCCAACCCGCTGGGTCACCGGGTGTTTTTCCTGATGGCGCGGCTTTCAGAGTGCGGCAGAGCATGAAATACGGGCTCCGGGGAATTCTAATGATCGCAATTGAAAATGATCGCAAATGAAGGGGGGGTGGTGCGCATGAAATGGGCGGTGGCCGCAGGCGTGATTGCCCAGAGCCTGATCCTGGCAGGCGCGGTACCCGGTGCCCCCGTGCAGGCAAGCACGGCGCCGCCCAACCGGATGGCCCAGTGGCCGTGGTCCTCCCACGGATTTGCGGAGGAATCTTTGCATTTCGCCACGATCCCGTATCCGGTGAAAACCGTGGCGGACAGCACGCTGCCGCAAGGCCAGACGTTGTTGCTGCAACCGGGGCGGCCCGGCACAGAATTTTGTGTGGGGTCCGTGACAACGGTGGTGAGTGCGCCTGTGGAGCAGGTGGTGGCGCTAGGCACCGCTCCCGTGCACGCTATCTCCATTGGCGGCGTCTCTTATACCTATGACCGCGTCTTCTCTGTCCTGACGACGGCTTATAACGGCCAGTATTCCATGAACGGGCCGTCGGGTGCGGTGGCGGCCTGGGATGGGCTGCCTCTGCATCCGGGAGACGTGGCGGTGGACCCGAACATTATTCCTCTGGGGACTTATCTGTACATCGACGGGTACGGCCCAGCGCGGGCCGTAGACACGGGGTCCGCCATTATCGGGGACCATATTGACTTGTTCTTTCAAGAACCCGCCTCTCAAGTCTCCCGGTACGGCATCCAGTTTCATAAAGTCTATGTCCTGACTGCGCGCCCTGCCTCATACCACTGATCTTGTGAAAATTTGTCTCCCATACGGTCCCGGCCCCCTTCTGAGAATTTCTCTCACGACATTTCTCCCCGTACCCCGCACAGTCCTCCAAGAGCCTGTGGTAATGTACGGGGTAGGAGCTCTTTGCGGCAATTAAGGGCTGAACGGTGAGAGAATGCGGTGAGGGGAGGAATATTTCTGTGCATTTGGTGATAACCGGCCGGATCGATGCGGAGGTGCGGGAGCAGATCAGCCGGGAGCGTCCTGAAATGACCGTGGCTCACTGGCGCGGCGAGGGAACAATTCCGCGCGCCATTTTGCTCAAATGGGTCCATGAGGCCGACGCGGTCTTATGCATGCTGACGGAAAGGATAGACCAGGAATTCCTGGACCAGGCCCCGCATCTGCGAATTGTCAGCAACATGGCGGTGGGCTACGACAATCTGGATTTACCGGCGCTCACTGCCCAAGGAATTCTGGCGACCAATACCCCGGATGTGCTGACCGAGTCCACGGCGGAGCTGGCCATGGCCTTGATGCTGGTGGTGCTGCGCCGGATGCGCTCCGCCGAGGACGACTTGCGCCAGGGTCTGTGGACGGGGTGGTCCCCCGATGGCTTTCTCGGCGCTGAACTCTATGGGAAAACCCTGGGGCTGATCGGATTTGGGCGGATAGCTGGCGCGGTGCTGCGGCGCGCCCAGGCTTTTGGGATGGCCGTGCAGGTCTATAGCCGGCGTACCGTGCCCGACTTGCCCGATGGCGTCCACCAGGTGGATTGGGAAACAGTCACTGCGGAGTCCGACATTATTTCCCTGCATGTGCCCTTGTCACCTTCTACCTACCACATGCTGGATGCCAGCGCTCTTGCCAGGATGCGCCGTAACGCCGTGGTGATCAATACCGCCCGGGGCCCGGTCGTGGATGAGTCGGCGCTGGTCCTGGCCATCGCGGAACACCGCATTGCGGGAGCGGGGCTGGATGTATTCGAACAGGAGCCGCTGTCGCCAGATTCCCCCTTATTGGGATTGCCCGGGGTAGTCCTTTTGCCCCATATCGGATCGGCCACGGTCGAGACGCGGCGCGCCATGGCCCGCCGGGCCTGGACCAATATCCGGTCGCTTGCGGAAGGGAAGGCCCCGGCGGATCTCCTGAACCCGGCAGTATGGCCCGAAAGTCGCCGATGAGGTATGATGATGGCAAAAATCGGAACAGCCTGGGGGAGAAACATTGGGACTAATGGATGGGAAAGTGGCAGTCGTGACAGGGATTGCCAATAAGCGGAGTATCGCCTGGGGAATAGCCCGGGCTTTTGAGCGTGAAGGGGCAGAATTGATCCTCACCTACCAGAACGACCGCTTGAAGGAAAATTTGGACAAGTTAATCGAAGACTTGCAAAGACCAGCCAAGACGGTCTTACTGGATGTGATGAATGATGACCTCATGGCGGAATTCACCGAGAGTTTGGACAAGTTGGCGCCGAGCGGGGTGCACTCTTTGGTGCATTCCATTGCTTATGCCAACCGCGCGGACCTGGAGGGGAGATTTTTAAACACGTCCCGGGAGGGATACACCCTGGCGCAGTCCGTCAGCTCTTATTCACTGACCGAATTGACCCGCGCCTTATACCCCTCGATGCTGAAAGCCAAAGAGGCCAGCATTGTCGCGATGACCTATCAAGGATCGACGCGGGTTCTGCCGAATTACAATGTGATGGGGGTGGCCAAGGCCGCGCTGGAATCGTCTGTGCGCTACCTCGCCTTCGACCTCGGGCGGGACCATATCCGGGTGAATGCCATATCCGCGGGACCCGTGAAGACTCTGGCCGCAGCAGGGGTAAAGGGTATTACAGCAGCCTTGCACAATACCGAGGACCGGGCGCCGATTCCGGAAAACATTTCCACTGAAGATGTGGGCAATGCCGCCGTTTTTCTGTCGTCAGACTGGGCGAAGCACATTACGGGCCATATTTTGTTTGTGGATAGCGGGTTTCACATTTTGGGCTATTAACTGGAGGAGGCTTATCTATGCAGACTATTGGAGTGGTGGGGGCCGGCACAATGGGGTCAGGAATCAGCCAGCTGGCGGCCCTGAGCGGTTTTAAAGTGCTCATGCACGATTCACAGCCGGGGGCGGTGCTCCGGGCCAAAGACAGGATTGCGGGCCGCTTGAACCGTTCTGCGGCGCGGGGGCAAATAGTGGCCGGGGCGGTGGAAGACGCGATGGACCGCTTGATGGACGCTCCGCTGGAGGATTTTCATGAGGCGGAGCTGGTTATCGAAGCCGTCGTGGAAGTGATGGACGTCAAAAAATCTGTCTTCCGGGCACTGGACGCCATTGTCCGTCCCGAAGCCATTCTCGCCACCAATACGTCATCGTTCTCGATTACCGAATTGAGCCGCTCCACCAGCCGGCCGTCGCAGTTCCTCGGAATGCATTTTTTCAACCCGGCGCCTGTCATGAAGCTCGTCGAGCTGGTGCGCGGAGAGGACACCAGTGATGAGACGGTCATTTACGTTCAGGAAATATCGCGGATATTGGGGAAAGAAACCGTCGTCGTGCAGAAGGATACGCCGGGATTTGTCGTCAACCGCATATTGATGCCGCTGTTTATTGAAGCGATGCGCATTCTCGAAGAAGGCGTCGCGAGCAAGGAAGACATTGACAAAGCCGTGCAGCTCGGACTCAATCATCCGATGGGGCCTTTGACGCTGGCGGATTTCACAGGTCTGGACGTGGACCTGGAAGTCATGGATTATTTGTATGACGAATTTCATGACGACCGTTTTGCCGCCCCCCAGGTGTTGCGCCGGCTGGTGCGCGCGGGAAGGCTGGGGAAGAAAAACGGTCGCGGCTTTTACCAGTACTAAGCGGATAAAATATTAGCGGCCCCGTTACATACCCTTGCACAACGCGATAGAAGTTGTTATACTAGCAGAGCGTGATGCGGAAGTAGCTCAGTGGTAGAGCATTGCCTTGCCAAGGCAAGGGTCGCGGGTTCAAATCCCGTCTTCCGCTCCATTCTGCCGCCTTGATTATAAGGCGACGTAGCCAAGTGGTAAGGCAGAGGTCTGCAAAACCTCTATGCCCCGGTTCGAATCCGGGCGTCGCCTCCAATTTGACGTGGGTGGTTAGCTCAGTTGGTTAGAGCGCTCGCTTGACATGCGAGAGGTTCACAGGTTCGAGTCCTGTACCGCCCACCATAAATTTCGAAGCCCTGAGTTATTTTCAGGGGTTTTTTACTTTTGCGCCGGCCTCAAACTCGCCGTCATCCCACTTTCATCCCTGCGAACCCGCGTACAGAACGATACGGAAGCGGTCAACGCGTTACGCGGCGTAGAAAAAACCGGAACCGCCACGAGAAAAATTTTTTCGGGGGCGCCACGGGTTTCTCCACAACGGAACTGCACATCATGGGACAGTTTCTCGTTGTGCCACAGTTACCCACAGCGGCCATCCCCAACCATCCCCACGAAGGGCGGTCAAAGACCTCGCGAACAACAGTCTGGTCTTCCGGGCAAATGGATCCTTGCAAGGCTTCACCCGCCAATAGCTTGTGGCAATAATTCCACAAGCTATCCTCCCCCAGTGGCGGGGCGTTCACTAGCAGGTCGCCAGTCCCGTCTTCCCGGCCCGCGAATCCTTGCAAAACTTCGTTTGCCCGGAGACACGCCGATAAGCCACCAGCCTCTTTGCATAGTCCACCGCATGGGCGTATATTATAAGCAAGACCCGCCCTTGCGTAAACAGGGGCGGGAAGTGAGGGCCGTTATCTGTGGTGTCGGTCAAGATGACGCCGTGAGATACGCCACATCAGATACAACTTGATAGCACTCGCCAGCGTTATCGTCATCTGAATGTGCATAAGCCCCTCACCTCCTTTCGGAGGTCACCCAAGGGGCGTACCCTCACCGCCATTATAGCCCGTCTCTTCAGAGGCGGGCTATGGTGCGTCTGGGTGCCGGGGCGCTCTGCACTGGGTGGGGACTCCCGGCCCGTGAATCCTTGCAAGGCTTCGTTTGCTCGGATACACCCCAAGTCACCGCCCCCACACAAAAAAACTATGGCGGAGAGCTGAACAGCGGGCGCAGACCGAGCGATAATGAATATGCTTGTATAAATGTTTTCCATCTTCTAGCCCGCCTTGGACAAGCGGGCTGTTGTTGTTTGCGCAGATGGCAAAATGCGGGGCACAGAAAGCAAGACACTTCCGGAAAAAATTCCGGAAGTGTCTTAGGCGTTACCCAGCCCACGAATCCTTGTAAGGATCCCCCCCGGGGACGACCTCCCCCTGCGATATACAGACCTGGCTCCATCCCCAACACCTCCGCAATCGTGCCGGAAGTGTTCAGCGCATTGACGGGCGCGACGGTTGTGGAAAGAATTCCACAATCGTCGGCTCAGCCGTTGGTCCACGAATCCTTGTAAGGATTCACTTTGCGGGCATTCTTCCGGTGGGTCTCGTACGAGGCCCCGGAATTCTTGGAGACCGTGCAACACCTCCTGACCATTCCGTGAAAAAAAACCGCACAGCCGTTGGTGCCGTATCCGCAACCGGACCGGACCACGGCTAAAGGGCGCCGGGATGCGACCCTGCTCGCCTTCCTGTATGATACGGGCACCCGGGTGCAAGAGTGGATCGATGTGGTGGTCCGCGATATCCGATTAGAGACGCCGGCCGTGGTCTTCGACGCGGTGAACAGATGGACCACCCCGTCTTTTATAATGCCCAGCATAGGCCCTTTACACGGGTGGGCATCACCTACATTCTTCAAAAATATGTGCAGCGCGCCCAAGCCCAGGGCATCGGAGGATTCCCGGAATCGGTGACGCCGCATGTGCTCCGGCACTCCAAGGCCGTTCATCTCTTACAGGTGGGAGTCAATTTAATTTACATTCGCGATCTGCTGGGCCATGCGGACGTATCGACGACCCAAATTTATGCCCGAGTGGATGTGGAGCGACGACGCCAAGCCGTTGAGTCCGCTCAATTCCCGGGGATTCCATCCCCGGGAGTGTCCTGGACCGAAGATCAGGGACTGCTGCCATGGCTCGATCGGTTATGCGCTACCACGTCGTAGAGAATGCGCTGAGCATTATGCAAAGAAAGCGAGCGGTACCTCGCGGAGTGAGTCGGTTTGGTGCCGCTTCTTTCCATAACTCCGTTCCTTACATAATCGCCTTGACACTCCGCATTGCGATACGGTGCCTGCCGGCGCCGGAAGGTCTCCGCCGAGGGCTGCGCCCAAAGTTTGGGCCATATCTTACGCGATGGATGGACGAGATTATGAGAAGCGCCACGTTATGGGAAGCGCGGCCTAATTACCAGCCCGTATAATGGCCGACAGGGAGCCGGATTCCGAGAATTTTAGATGCTGTAGATAACGCTAGAAACACCGCACGGGTCTTTTGACATCCGAGAGGTTCAGAGATTTGAGTCCTGATTAGATGCTCGTGAGGGCTCTTTTTTTATTGGGGGGGGGTTATGGCGCCTGTCTCGAAAATGAACGCCCGGCGGTGCTTATGTTTGACATCCACGTCGCCAATTTGATTAGAAATGGACAGATCGCCAAGCGATAGAAGACCGGCAAAGTCAGAGCATGACTGTCTAGCGTGCAGGATCATGGCATGATTGCTGGCGGTGGCCTATAAGCTTTGTCCTCAATGAATAGCCATAGGAATTCTGGAATATACTAGCAATATATAAGGGAGGCCGCAGTCTGAGTGAAAAAATCGTAAAGGGCGGCCGCGTTTCTGTCTTCCCGGTGTGGGGGAAAGGGTGGCCAGCCGCTCCGGGACCATCATTGGGAGGTGATACGGCAGTGCAGTGGCGCATTGGGAGTCAGGAGTTTATCCCCCGGATCGACGATTTTCTCGCGGCCCCGGTGGAATTTGTTCAACAGTCTAAAATGTGGTGGGCTCAGTGCGACATGGGAGGCTGCAGCAGCCAGGAAGCGTATGTGATGGCCCGCGCGGTGGCTAAGGTCATCAGCCAGCACTATGATGCCTGGCTGATGAGGATTTTCCGGCAGCAGTACGCATATCTGAGCCGGTCCGAGAGGCGCTTGATGCTGGACCGGGTGATGGCGCTGCTGCAAGGAGAGGGCCAGCGGGCTGCGCAGGAGCGAATGGATGCCATGGCGGCGAGTTTAACGGTGTTGTTATGGGCCCATGACAGCTTGGTGATTGAGGGCGTTGAGGATTTTGCCCTGAGTGACGTCCGTACGGCCTTGATAGACCTGGCCGGACAGGCGATTGACGAATACTTTGCGGAACAGGAATACCGGCAGTTTATAGGATTTTTAAAGGATTATGTTCGCCAGCAGAGTCCCCAGTCTGATGTGCTGCACGTCCGCTGCTGGCACAATGAGGTCAACATTGCCAATGCCGACGGGGTGGATGTCGGCCAGGAGATTATCGAGGCGTTGTCTGAAGATCTGGACGACGGCGAAGACACCCGGCAAGAACTGGTGGTGAGCGCGCTGGTGCTTCTGGCGCCGGAAGAGGTCGTTCTGCACGGGGAGATGGCGCCGGACCTGCAAGCCATGCTCTGCGCGATTTTTGAAGGACGGGTGAAGGCTGCCGCTGGCCGGCAGCTCTGACTCGGCCGGAGGCCATGGGCAGAAAGCCATTCCCCGCGCCTCAATGGGGTTTAATGTGTCGTGGTATCAGCAGTTGCCACATTTCCTAATCAAATATAGACATCCGCCATGCGTCTGACCTTTGTCTCCCTCCGGAGAGGGGAGAGTCCTTGAGAACGGGGACTCTTCTCGGTGTGTGCATCGCTCCCATTGCGGTCACCCGTTTCTCAGGAGGCGAAGCTCAGAACAAGCATGTCCGGAACAGGCAGTGCCTTGACAGCATGGGTTGCTTTCGGTAAGGTTAACCCATAGTAAGGATTGGCGATGAAGAGACGACAGTTTCCGTATTCTGCGCAGAGAGAGGCGTCCCCGTCTGAAAGGCGCCTCAGTCACGCGGGAGCTGGACCAGCTTGGAGCGACTAGCGAGCCGGAAGCGGTGAAGCTGGCGGGAGCGCCCGGTACCGCGCAGAAAAGTCGGGCAGTTTTCTGCCAATGGCGGTGGAACCGCGGATTATTCCGTCCCCCAGATGTGGGGGGCGTTTTTTATTGGGGAGGCAGCGAGCAATGGACGATCTGGCAATTGAGGTGCACGGCGAGTTAGTGGTAAAAAGTCCGGGCGTGCGCCCGATGGATTTTTATGAGGATATGCCGCAAGAGGCTCTCGCGGCATGGATAGACGGGGACGTCGTGGATTTGAAGCGGCCTCTGAGCCATGGCGGGCAGTTGCAGTGGCTGACCTTTGGCGACAGCAGCGGTCAGAAAGTGTTCCGCCATTCCAGCGCCCACTTGATGGCTCAAGCGGTGAAGAGATTGTGGCCGGAAGCCAAGCTGGGCACTGGACCGGCGCTGGATGACGGGTTCTACTATGACATTTCGCTGCCCAGGCCTCTGACGGAGACCGACTTGGGGACGATTGAAGAGATGATGCGTCAGATTGTGCGCGAAGATCTACCTATAGACCGTCTGGAACTGAATCGTGACGAGGCTTTGGCCCTGTTCGGGGACCGCCACGAAGATTTCAAGCTGCAGATTATTGCCCGTATTCCAGAGGGCATGCCGATTACGGCGTACCGCCAGGGAGAGTTTGTGGACTTATGCGCGGGACCGCATGTGCCCCGCACCGGTATGATCCAGGCTATCAAGCTGACCAATGTTTCAGGCGCCTATTGGCGAGGAGACGAGAAGAACCCGATGATGACCAGAATTTACGGGACATCATTTCCTTCTGAGGCGGATCTGGAGCAGTACCTCGCCCGTCTTGAAGAGGTGAAGCTGCGCGATCACCGCCGGCTGGGCCCGCAGCTGGATTTATTCAGCTTCCGGGAAGAAGCGCCCGGGTTTGCCTTCTGGCACCCGAAAGGCTATCAGCTGTACCGGACTCTGGAGGAATTCTCCCGCAGTCTGCAGACGGAGCGGGGATACCAGGAAGTCTCGACTCCTTGGATATACCGCATAGGGCTGTGGCAGCGTTCCGGTCACTGGGACCACTACCGCGACAACATGTTCCTGATGGAGCGCGACGATGAGGTTCTGGGTGCCAAACCTATGAACTGTCCGGGACATGCGCTGTTGTTCAAGGACGCGATCCGCTCCTACCGGGACTTGCCCATCCGCTATGCGGAATACGGACCCGTCTCGCGCTTCGAGCGGTCAGGGACGCTGCACGGGCTGATGAGGGTGCGGGGATTCCACCAGGACGACGCCCACCTGTTTGTGCGCGAGGACCAGATCACCCAAGAAATTCTGGGTGTGCTGGATTTGGTGGATGTGGTGTTCAGAGCCTTTGGACTGCCTTACGAGGTGGTATTCTCGACCCGTCCCGATGACTATATGGGGTCGCTCGAATTGTGGAACAAGGCGGAGCACGACCTGGAAGAGGTCTTGCATGAACGCTCCATCAAGTATCAGGTCAATCCTGGCGACGGCGCTTTCTACGGGCCCAAGCTCGATATTTCTGTTATCGACTCGCTGGGCAGACACTGGCAGCTGGCGACCGTTCAACTGGATTTTCAGCTCCCCGAGAAGTTCGATTTGACCTATGCCGACCAGGACGGGAGCAATAAGCGGCCGGTCATGATCCACCGGGCGATCATGGGGTCAGTGGAGAGGTTTCTGGGAATTTTGGTGGAGCACTACGGTGGAGCTTTCCCGCTGTGGCTGGCGCCAGTCCAGGTCATGGTGATTCCGATCACGGACCAGCAGGGGGCCTATGCCCAGGAAATCGCCACGAAGCTGCGCCGCCGCGGGATACGGGTCGAAGTGGACGCGCGCAACCAGAAGATGGGCTACAAGATTCGGGAAGCCCAGGTGAACAAGATCCCGCGCATGCTGATTGTGGGCGGGCGCGATCTTGAGAACCACACGGTATCAGTGAGGACGCGGGAAGATGGAGACATTGGCGCCAAAGCATGGCCGGAGTACCTCGACGAGCTGGTGGAGCAGGCCCAGATGCCGCTGGATTAGCGACCGCACAAAATGATTGACGGCCTATGCGGTTTTCCGTTACAATGAACTTGCATATGCCGAACAAAGCAGGAGCAAGAGCTTCTCACCCTCCGGTGCGGACCAAAAGGGTTGATGGAACGTAGTTTCTGTTATTGGGCGGATTGATCCGCCCTTTTTTGTTTGGAATTCTTCAAGGAATAGAGATAAGACAGTCGAAGGAGGGACAAAGACCATCAAAGATCTCAGGATTAACAATGAGATCCGAGCACGCGACGTGCGTTTGGTAGGAGACGAGGCTGAACAACTTGGAGTCGTCTCTCTGCGCGAGGCACTAGTGTTGGCTGAGGAGCGCCATCTTGATCTCGTGGAGGTATCTCCCACTGCCCGTCCCCCGGTGTGCCGGCTCATGGATTATGGGAAGTATAAATATGAGCAGGCCAAACGGGAAAGGGAATCCCGCAAAAAGCAGAAAATCGTCAGTGTGAAGGAGTTAAAAATACGCCCCAACATTGAGGACCATGACTTCGACGTGAAGGTGAAAAGTGCCCACCGATTTTTGTCGGACGGGGACAAAGTCAAATGCACCATGATGTTTCGCGGACGGGAAATAGTCCATGCGGGATTGGGACAGACGACCTTGAGCAAACTGGCTGAATTGGTCAACGACGTAGGCATGGTTGAGAGACCTCCTCGTGTAGAGGGCCGCAGCATGATTATGATTCTAGCGCCGAAAAAGGGAGTGTAACGCATGCCGAAGATGAAGACACATCGTGGAGCCGCCAAACGCCTCATGATTACCGGGAAGGGAAAAATAGCGCGCCGCCGCGCCGGCAAGAGTCATCTTCTCGAGCACAAGTCGCCGTCTCAGAGGCGCCAGCTGCGCGAGGGCGTCCTGCTGTCTCATGCGGATTACCACCGTGCAAAGCGCCTGTTGCCCAACGGCAAGTAACCGTGCCTGGGTAAACTAATTGTCGTGGAGGGGTTTGAAAAATGGCTCGCGTAAAACACGGGATGGTGAGACATCGCCGTCACAAGAAGATTTTAAAACTGGCGAGAGGATACCGGGGCGCACGTTCCCGTCATTTCAAGCCAGCTAATGAAGCCGTAATGCATTCACTATGGTACGCTTACCAGCACCGCAAAAAGCGGAAAGGTGATTTCCGGCGTCTCTGGATTGCGCGCATCAATGCTGCAGCGCGTCTGAACGGCTTGTCTTACAGCAAACTGATCAATGGCTTGCACCGTGCCGGCATTGGGCTTGACCGCAAAATTTTGGCGGATATGGCCGTGCGCGACATGGACAGCTTTAAAGTCCTGGTGTCCAAGGCGAAAGAACAGTTGTAATCATGGCGGTTATCCAGCCACTCGATTCTCTGGACAACAAGTCCGTGCGCACTGTGCGGCGGCTTCTCGCTAGCCGGACGTTTCGCGAGAAGCAGCAGCAGGCGGTCTTGGAAGGGTTTCACATGGTAGCAGACGCGGTGGATGCGGGAGTTCTCATCCACCTCGTTCTTTATGGGCAGCGCATGGCGTCGCAGGTGCCTGGACGCAGTCTCCTAGCCCGGCTGCAGGCTGCTAGGACCCGCATGGTGTACGTCACGGACCGCATCCTGGATGACTTGTCAGCAGTGCAGACGCATCAGGGCATTGTGGCTGTCGCCCACGCCCCCCGGTGGCCGGCCGGGTGGCCTGTGCCCCAAGATGCGCCGCTGCTGATTGGGGTGGCGCATGAAATTCAGGATCCCGGCAATCTGGGCACGCTGATCCGCAGTTTCCAGGCGGCAGGGGCCCATATGGTGGGACTGACCAAGGGCACGGTCGATGCGTTCAACCCTAAGGCCCTGCGGTCGTCAGCGGGAAGCGTCTTCAAACTCCCAGTCGTGCCGCTTGGGGACGAGTGGGCCAGCGAGTTGGAGGCGATGGGGGTGCAGATGGTGACCGCTGTCGCCCACGGGGGGATGGATTATGCGGATGTCCGCTGGACGAATTCGGTGGCGGTGGTTTTGGGCAATGAAGGCGGGGGACTGCCTAGCGAGCTGGTTGCCCATTCCCTGCAGGTCACGATTCCCATGGTGGCTTCGGCCGAGTCGCTCAATGTGGCAGTGGCGGGCTCGATTTTAGCTTTTCAGGCGTCATCGGCGCGGCGCCGCGCGGGAGTTTTGTGCGCCCCGCCTCTTATGATACAATAATCCAAAATCTACAAATGATGATCCAGAACGTGTGGGCTACAGTCTGCAGGACAGAGAATCCGGGAAGGGTGGGAGCCGGAGCTGCGGGCAGCCCATATTCGCTGGGGAGTGCGGGCCTGAACAGGGAATGGGGTAAGGTCTGCCGGCTAGCGCCGTTATGCGCTGTAAAGGACACGGTCAGTGTCGAATAAAGGTGGTACCGCGAACACGTTCGCCCTTGGGGGGACGTGGTTTTTTTATGGGAAAGGGGAAGGCGAAATGACACCGGATAATCTTTACGACCAGTGGATGGCGGAAATCAGGCAGCAGACAGCAGAAGCCCAGGCGCCCGAGGCCATTCAGGAAATCCGCAACCGCTGGCTGGGGCGGCGCGGCACGATTTCGCAGGCAATGAAAGAGTTGTCCAAACTGTCCCTGGAGGACAGGCGGGTGCAAGGGCAGCGGCTCAACGCCCTGCGTCAAGAAGCCCTCGACACGATAGGGAACAGGCAGCAGGCGCTGGAGTTGGCCCAGGAAACCCAGCAGCTCCGGCAGGAGAAAATTGACATGACCCTCCCGGGCTCATGGCCGCGGGCAGGGCTGTTGCACCCCACCACGCGGGTGCGCCGGCTGATTGAGGACGTGTTCTTGCGCATGGGATTCTCCCTGGAGTACGGGCCGGAGATTGAAGAGGAATGGTACAATTTTGAGGCTCTGAACATCCCCGCCAATCACCCTGCCCGCGATATGCAGGACTCTTTCTTCACCAACTTTCCGAACCGGGTGCTGCGCACTCACACGTCGCCGGTGCAGATCCGCGCCATGCAAAAGGCCCAAGGAGCGCTCCCGGTCAAAGTTATCGCGCCGGGGCGGGTGTTCCGGCGCGATGATGATGCGACCCACGTGCCGATGTTCTTCCAGGTTGAAGGTCTGGTAATCGACCGGGGAATCACCCTGGCCGACCTTAAAGGCACCTTGACCGCTATGGCGCTCGAACTTTTGGGCGCGAACATTGCGACCCGCTTCCGGCCATCCTACTTTCCCTTTACCGAACCGTCCGTGGAGATGGACGTTACCTGCGCGGCGTGCCAGGGGGCGGGCTGCCGGGTATGCAAGGGGACGGGCTGGGTGGAGATTTTGGGATCAGGGATGGTGCATCCTGAGGTCTTGCGCAACGGCGGGTACAATCCGGACGAGGTCACGGGATTTGCCTTCGGCCTGGGGATAGAGCGTCTGGCCATGCGCCTGTTCGGGATTGACGATTTGCGTCTGCTGTACCAAAACGACATGCAGTTTCTCTCGCAGTTCCAGTCTTATATAGGGAGGGCCAGTCTATGAAGGCCAGTTACAATTGGATTGCACGGTATGTGCCGGGTCTGCCGGAGCCCTCGCAGGTCGCGGAAAAGTTGACGCAGATGGGATGGGAAGTCGCCTCGGCAGAGCCCTGGGGCCGGTGGTACGAGCCGGTGGAATTGGTAGAGGTGACTCACCGGGTCAAGCACCCGGATGCCGACCACCTGTCGATTGTGACCGTGACCCGCGGGGACGGCAGCCGCGTGGACGTTGTGACGGGGGCTTCCAATGGCATGCCCGGCGACCATGTGTGGTATGCCCCGGTTGGCACGGAACTGGTTGACGGACGCGTCCTCGAAGCGGTGAGCATGCGCGGGGTGCTGTCCCCGGGCATGCTGCTGTCCGCCAGTGAACTGGGTTACGTCCAAGGCCCGCAGGACTTGTGGATCTGGCAGGGCCCAGAAGCGGTGGGCACACGGTTCCTCGATGCTATCGGCGGCTGGGACACAGTATTTGAGTTGGAACTCACACCCAATCTGGCGGTGTTTGGACAGAGCATGCAGGCGCTCGCCCGGGAACTGGCGGCGGGATTCTCGTTGCCCAGGCCGCAGTGGGACCCTCCCTTTGCCTATGGCCAGGATTCCCTGGCGCTTAGGGAGGATGCTCAGGACTGCCCGCTGTACGGTCTGGTGTCTTACCAAATCCGCCCTCAAGACGTCACCCCGCTATGGATGCAGACCTTGCTCCGGGCCATTGGCCAGCGCATCATTTTCCCGGCCGTGGACCTTACCAATTTCTTGCTGTGGGACATGGGACAGCCCCTGCATGCCTTTGATGGGGACAAGGTTCAGGGACTGATCCAAGTGCGCCGGGCCCGGCCCGGCGAAGAGCTGCTCACACTGGACGGCCAGCAGAGAATGCTCACTGCAGAGGACCTGGTGATTGCGGATGACCAGGGCCCGCTGGCCCTGGCCGGAGTCATGGGAGGGGTCCGGTCTGCTATTTCAGCACAGACGGCGCATGTCATGCTGGAGTCGGCCCACTTCCAGCCGTCACTGATTTTCCAGACCATGCGCCGCCACCAGATTTATTCCGATGCCGCGCTGCATTTTGGCAAGGGCACGGACCCGCTGGCGGTATTTCTCGCGCCCGCGCGCTACCGCGGTCTGCTGGGAGAGGCGGGACTGTATGAATCCACCCAGGCCAGCCAGCTTCTGGGGCACATGGAAGCAGCACGGCAAATTCCTTTTGAGCCCGGCAAAATTCGGAAGCTGCTGGGAGTGGAGTGGGACGACAAGAAAATTCAGGCGGGGCTGGAGCGTCTCGGGTTTGGGATCACGGCGTCTGGGGACGTGTTGATTCCCCATGACCGCCATGACGTCAACGGCAGCCATGACCTGGCTGAAGAAGTGGCGCGGCTGTATGGTATTGACACCATTGCGCCCACCGTCTTCTCGGCCCCGGCCGTTCCCGGACGGCGCGAGGAAGGGGAAGCTTACCGGGAACTCATTAAGAATACGGTAGCGGAGGCAGGGTACTGGGAAGTGGTGACCCGGTCTTTCACATCGCCAGAGCGGGTGGCCCGTGCGGAAGTGAATCTGGGAGGGGAAGCGGTTGTGGTAAAGAACCCTCTGCGGGATGAGGAGCGCACCTTGCGCCAATCTCTTCTGCCGGGTCTGCTCGAAGTTGTCGAGACTAACCGGTCCAGACGCAGCCTGCCCCTGCGCCTGTTTGAGCTGGCGCCGGTGTACGGGGCGGACGGGGACACTCCCCTGGAAGCGAATGAGCTGGCCGTGGTAGAGACACTGGAAGACTTTCCCGGCTATCCCCACCCCGACACGCCCCATGTGCTCGACCTGAAAGGGGTGTTGGAACAGGTCAATGTGCGCTGCGGCATGGGACTGACATGGCGGCAGACAGACCAGGCGCCAGAATACCTCCATCCCGGCCGCACGCTGGAGATCTGGAGCCCCAGGGGGGAGGTGTGCGGATATTTGGGAGAGGTGCGCCCCCGCATCGCCCAGCGCTACCATGCCAAGAGGCTTGGCGTGTGGGTGATGCGGGTGGGGGCCGCGCCCGCGGTGCGGGAGGCCCCCCGCATGGAACGCCCCGTGCGGTTCCCGGAGGTTGTGCGCGACCTGTCCGTGGTGGTGCCGGCACTGGTTGCGTACCAGTCTCTCGTACAGGCTGTAAAAGCTCTCCCGCTCCCGGGATTGCGCTCAGTCGCGCCAATTGACCGCTACAGCGGGGAATTCGGGCAGTCATGGACCCTCCGCTTTGTATTTCAGCCGGATGACGCCACCCTGACCGATGCCGAAGTAGATGGGGCCATGCAGCAGATATTGGACGCCATGGCCCCCTTAGGCGTCAGCATCCGACAATAATCTGATTTTTTTCAGGGATTAGCAGGAAAAACGTTGCAAGGTCTCGAACAATAGTAGTAAAGACGACAAGGGGGCGGCAGCGTGGCAGAACCCGTTCGGACGACCGTGATGATTTATGGTGAGGAGTACCAGCTCAAAGGAGATCTGCCCAAAGATGTGATTCAGGCACTCGCGCACCATGTTGATGGCCGTCTCCGGGTTGTGGCCGCCAAAAATCCCCATCTGGGAATTTCACGGCTGGCGGTGCTGGCCCTGCTGAATATGGCCGAGGATCTCTACCATCTCCAGGAGCAAAATGAAGAGCTGGTCAAGGCTATGCAAGAGCAGTGGCGCACCAGCCGCCCCGCTAAAAACGGCACGCCGTAACGGGTCTGAAGTCAGCCACTGCGCCCCGGCGCAGTGGCTTTTTCGGGTGTTATAATCAGAAGGTCTCTATATCAGCGCAGTCCGGCATGCCGGCGGCAACGCTGGGGTGCCGGACTTTGTGTCCGGAACCAAGACGTGCGCGGAAAAACTATGCCAGGGGAAGAACGTCGCCCGAAGATGGGGAGAGCCTAGTGAACACGGTAGATACGATAGCGGAGAGCCGGTTGCGGATCAGTCTCGACTTGGTCCAGTTTCCCGCCGTGCTCCAGCGGATAGCAGAGTTGGCTGACACCCCTATGGGTCGGGAGCGCATTCTTCAAGCCGGGTATGTCAAGGGCGAAACAGCCATGCAAAAACGGCACGAGAGTCTCAAAGAAGTGCTGCGGCTTCTGCGCGACGGGGAAAGAATGGCCGTCTCCCTGCGCGGGGCGGTATCCATTGCGGAGCCCGCCAGGCGGGCCGGCAAAGGCGGGATGCTGACGACGGAGGAACTCACAGGCATCGCCGCGACGCTCAGGGTGGCGGAATCGGCCAGAGAGTGGGTGAACCCTGAGGATTACCCGCTCTTGGACCGGGCGCTGTCGCAAATGCCCAGCCTGGCGGGGGTGGCCCAGGCCATCTCGCGGGTGCTGGACGAGCACGGCGAGGTGCGGGACAGCGCCAGCCCGGCCTTGCACCATATCCGGCGGGAGATCCGCCAGTCGGAAGGGGAAATTGACCGGCTGCTCGACGGCATTATTCACTCTGGACACTGGGCGGAATTCATACAAGATCCGGTGGTCACCATCCGTTTCGGCCGGCGGGTGGTTCCGGTCAAGGCCATGTTCCGCAACCAGGTGCCGGGCATTGTGCATGACCGCTCGTCGAGTGGGCAGACAGTGTTCGTGGAACCCATGCCGGTTGTGCAGAAGCAAAACCAGCTGACGGAGCTGCGCAATCAGGAAGACGACGAGATCCGCCGCCTGCTGGCGGAACTGTCGCGGGCGGTAGGCGCCTCAGCTGCTGAGTGCGGCGCGGTTGAGCAGACGGTGGGATGGCTTGACGAATTGCTGGGAGTGGTGCGTTACGGCCAGAAGACCCAGTCGGTCCTGCCCCTGATGGGAGGCCCGGACCTGCGCCTGCAAGATGCGCGCCACCCGCTGATTGAGGACCCGGTGCCGTTGAATCTGTCCTTGGAGGAGTCCCGCCACATTCTCATTATCACCGGCCCCAATACTGGAGGCAAGACGGTGGCGCTGAAGACGGCGGGACTCGTCGTCAGTCTGGCGCTGGCCGGGATGATGGTGCCCTGCCGCGCGGGGACGGCCGTGCCCTGGTTTGACCGCATCTGGGTCGACATCGGCGACGAGCAGAGCATTGAGCAGAATCTCTCCACCTTTTCAAGCCACATGGCCCGCCTTATCCCCATGATGGAGTTCGCTGACGAGAAGACGCTGTGCCTGGTCGACGAGCTGGGGGCTGGAACCGACCCGGATGAAGGGTCGGCGCTGGCGGAGGCCATGATCTACCGCTTGCGGGAAATCCGGGCCTATGCAGTTGTCACCACCCATTACAGCCGTCTCAAGCTGCTGGGATTCCGGCTTCCTGATGTGGAGAATGCCCAGGTGGCATTTGACCGGGAGACACTGACTCCCACATACCACCTGATCATGGGCCAGCCCGGAAGCTCGCATGCCCTGTATATCGCCGAGAGGCTGGGGATGCTGCGCAGTGTGATAGACCAGGCCCGCGCCCTGATGGACGAGGAAGGCACCACCCTGGCGGACGTGATAGACCAGGCCAACCACCTGCAAATGGAGCTGCGGGAAGCCAGGCAGCAAGTCCAGGACCAGGCTCAGGCTTTGCAGGAGAAGACACTGGCATTCGAGCAGGAGAGGCGCCGGTGGCTGGAAACTAGTGAAAAAGAACTGCGCCGCACGAGGGAGCAGTGGCACAAAGAGCTTGACGTCCTCCATGAGGAGATGATGGAAGCCATCACGGATGTGCGCCGGCAGCAGGGTCCGGACCAGGCGCGGGCTGTGGAGGCGCTGCGGGACACCTGGCGCCGGCGCGGGATCCTCCCCAAAGATCTGGAGCCCCTCAAAAACCCGGCGGACCTCCACCTGGCCGCGGGGGACTACGTCCAAGTCAGGGACTTTGAGGGGCTGGGGCATGTCCTTGAGGTCAATGGGAAGGTGGCTCTGGTGGAAGTGGGCGCCTTGCGCGTGAAGCTTCCCGTTGACGATCTGGAGCGCGCATCCCGGCCCCAAAGGCCAGCCGCCGGGGCTAGGAGGTCTTCTGGCGGACACCTGGCCATCAAGGCGCAGCAACTGCCGGTCGAGTGCGATGTCCGCGGAATGAATGTCGAGGAGATGCTGGACGTGGTCGACAAATATCTGGACAACGCGGTGTTGGCGGGGGCGTTCCAGGTGCGGATCATCCACGGCAAAGGGACAGGGGTGCTGCGCCGGGCGGTGGGGGAAATGCTCAAGGCGGACCCCCGTGTCAGCCAGTTCCGCCTGGGCGAGCGGGGGGAAGGCGGCGACGGCGTCACGGTCGCCACTCTGGGCGACCCGGACTAGGCGGCTTTCGCACCGATTTGCGAATATGATATACTCTCGGCAGAATAATGGGGAGGACTAGGGTTGCTGGACATTCACAAACAGCTGGAATGGCTGATGAGCGGGACAGATGATGTCGTGAGCCCGGCGCTGCTGAAAGACAAGCTGGAAAGATCCGCGCGGGAAGGGCGTCCCCTGACGGTAAAGTTGGGCGTGGACCCCACCGCCCCGGACATTCACCTGGGCCATACCGTGGTGATCGAAAAACTCCGCCAATTCCAGGAACTGGGTCACCGGGTGGTATTTTTGATTGGCGATATGACCGGGCGGATAGGCGACCCCACCGACCGGGCGGCCACCCGCAAGCAGCTCGGGGCTGACGAGGTAAAAGCCTTCGCCGCGACATATATTGACCAGGCCCGCAAAATTCTGGATGCGGACCGCTTGATTCTGCGGTACAACAGCGAGTGGCTGGAACCGATGCAGCTGGCTGACACGATTCAGCTCATGGGGCAGATTACGGTGGCCCGACTTCTCGAGCGCGATGACTTTCACCACCGGTTTACCGAACATGTTCCCATTCATTTTCATGAGCTGCTCTACCCGCTGATGCAGGGGTACGATTCGGTGGCGTTAGAAGCCGACGTGGAGCTCGGAGGCACCGATCAGCGCTTCAATATCATGACGGCGCGGCAAATCCAGGAAGCCTACGGCCTCGAGCCGGAAGTGGGCGTTTTCCTGCCGATCCTTGAGGGGACCGACGGGGTGCGGCGCATGGGCAAGAGCCTGGGCAATTACGTGGGGATCAGTGAGGCGCCGGAAGAGATGTACGGCAAGATTATGTCCATCCCGGACACCCTGATCAGCCGGTGGGCCATGCTGCTGTTAGGGGAAGACCGGGGGGCATGGGATGAGCGGGTGCAAACACAAAACCCGCGGGATGTCAAAGCGGACCTGGCCCTGCGGCTGGTTGCGAGGTTTTGGGGGGACGCGCCAGCCAACGACGCGCAGGCCAGTTTCAACCGGAGATTCCGTGAGCACCAGGTGCCAGACGACATGCCCCTGGTGGCCATTTTGCAGGATCCGTGGAAAACTTCGGCTATCGAGTGCGTAGCATGGATGCCGGATGTTCCGAGCAAGCAGGAGGCGCGCCGGCTTTTGCAGCAGGGTGCGGTCTTTATCGATGGGATACGAGTGGCTGTCACTGATACGGTGGAGGTGCGGGCCGGTTCGTGGCTACGTATCGGCAGGCGCCGCTACTACCGGCTGACAGTTTAAGGAGCGATGCGCATGGCAGCCAGAGAAGAGGAGCGGCTGGGATGGAAGGACATGGAGCATGGGGAACTGGAGAACGCGGAGATTCACTTTCGGCGGGCTCTGGAACTGGACCCTTACCGTGCCGATTCACTGAATGGGCTGGGTCAGGTCTATCTGTCCTGGGGTGAGCTCGAACAGGCCCAGGAACTGTTTCAGATGGCCCTCGCCCAGGCGGAGCAGGACCTGCCCCGGAATAAGCGGCACACCAGCTGGGATGATGCGAGCATCCGCCCATATCTGCGGGCGCTTTACCATTTAGGGGTGACCCTGTTCAGGCAGGAACGCTGGGACGAGGCGCAAGAGCCCCTGGAGGAACTGGTGGCATGGGATGCCAAAGCACTGGGCGGGGACGGGTATTACCTGCTGGGTCTGCTCGGGCTGCGGACAGGCCGGCCTAAAGATGCCGCCGAATTTTTCCAGGAGAGTCTTGCCCGCTACCCGGAAGCTTTTTACAGTTTGGGGCTGTCTTACTTCTTGCAGGGACGCCTGACGGAAGCGCGCCAAGCCTGGAGTGACGGGCTGGATGTGGTGCCGGGCCTGTCCGCCTTCATCGTCGGGTTTCCCGCCTTGCTGCCCCTGCCCGTGTGGAAATCGTCGGACGAAACATTTGTCCGCACATCCCGCTACATTGAGAATACGATTGATTTATGGACGGCGCCAGCCAAAGGGGATCTCCGGGCCCTTATGGGCCCATGAGATGACGGCCAGGCGGGAAAGGGGGGCGCACACCGGTGAAAGTGGCGGTAGTCGGCTGCGGGGCGATTGGGTCGCCTCTAATTATGCAATTGCTCGAAGATCCTGCCATCTCTGAACTGCGGGTAATGGATCCCGATATTATTGACCTGTCCAATCTGCCCCGGCAGCCCTGGTTCGAGGAACAAGACGTCGGCCGGTACAAGGCAGACCGCCTGCAAGACTACAGCCCGGAGCGCATCACCGCCTATGCCCACCGCCTCACCCCCCGCAACAGCGCCGCCCTTTTGGGGAATGCGGACGCCGTGTTTGACGCGTCGGACAATTGGGAAGCGCGCCGGACCATCCAGCGTTGGTCTTTCATATCCGGAAGGCCCTGGATTTTTGCGTCCGCCCTGCGCACAGAGGGCATGGCGGCGTTTTTGTCCCCTGAAACCCAATGCCTGTACTGCTTGTTTGGGTCTTTGCAGCAAGGTCCGCGCTGTTTTGAGGCAGGGGTGCTGGGGCCGCTGACTCTGGCCGTGGCGGGGCAGTCGCTGCTGCTGTGGCAGGAGTACCGCGAGAATATGGGGGACCCTGCCCGGTGGCCGCAGGGACTGTTTTTGGTGGACGGGGCCAGGCAGACGGTGCGGAAAATCGGCATGAAGGCGGTGAGGTGCGCGCATGGATCTTGACAACCGCACGCTCGAAAAGTTTTCCCGTCAAATTTTAGTCGACGACATTGGATACGACGGTCAGGTTCGCTTGGTGTCCCACCGGGTGCTGATTTCAGGGCCCCTGTCGTGGCGCCTTCTCGCCGCGCGCTACCTGGCCGCGGCGGGCATTGCAACGGCCCAGTCCGGAGACCAGGAGCAGACGGGCGATGTGCGCATCCGCCTCTTGAGCGGGCCGCTGCCCGACCTGGTTATCGCCACGGGCCCGGATGTGGGCCGCGCCACGGTCAATATCGGCTTGGCCTTAACAGGCTTCTTGCTCACTTTAGCGTCAATGGAGGGATCGCATGACTCAGCTTAATGTCCGCCTTGTTCAAATGAACAGTGTGGTGGGAGACGTTGAGGGCAATCTGCAGTCTATGCTGGGGGCTATGGACCGGGCCCGCCAGGATCAGATCGATGTGATCGTGTTCCCGGAGCTGGCCCTGGCGGGCTACCCGCCGGAGGACTTGCTGTTCCGGGCCGACTTTCTGGCGGATCTGCAGAGAGCCTGTGACAATATGATTGAACAGTCCCAGGGGCTGATGGCGATTTTCGGATACGCCTATGCCGATGGGGGGCTGTTCAACGCCGCCGTGGTAGCCTCGGACGGCAGCTTTGTGACCCGGGTGCCAAAGCAGTACCTGCCCAATTACGGGGTGTTTGATGAGGCCCGGTATTTTACTCCGGGCCGCACCACCGAGATTGTCCAGGCCGGAAGCTGGTCCCTGGGGGTCTCCATCTGCGAGGACCTCTGGTACCCTGACGGGCCATATCTTGACCAAGCCCGCCACGGCGCCAATTTGCTGATCAATATCAGCGCCTCGCCCTATTCACGGGGCAAGCGCGCGGCCCGGGAGCGGATGCTGGCTACCCGCGCGGATGATGTCGCGTCATATCTTCTGTGGACGAATCTGGTCGGTGCGCAAGATGAACTGGTGTTCGACGGGCAGAGTGCGGTATTTGGCCCAGACGGCCAGGTGCTGGCCCGCGCTGCCGCATTCCGCGAGGAGGTTTTGACCGTCACCCTGCAAAATGCGCCGAGCCAGCACCGCCGATTTATCGACCCGCGCTGGCGGCTGGGGCCGGCGGGCGAAGATTTGGGGGTAGTCCCTACCGCGCCTTTAGGCCGCGAAGGGGCTCCTGTCTACGCGCCGGGCCTCACCCCGGCGCTGGGAGACGATGAGGAGCTCTACCGGGCTCTGGTGCTGGGTGTGGCGGACTATGTCGGCAAGAACCGGTTCCGGGACGTGGTGATAGGGCTGTCCGGGGGGATTGACTCGGCGCTGACTGCGGCCATAGCCGTGGACGCTCTGGGTCCAGACCGGGTGCACGGTGTCTTGATGCCGTCTTCCATCACTTCCAACGAGAGCCGCGTGGACGCGTTGGGGCTCGCGCGGAACCTGGGCATCTCCACTGAGGAACTGCCTATCCGGCCCATGATGGACTCCTTCTTAGAGGAGCTGCGCACCGTGTTCAAGGACCGGCCTCTCGACCTCACCGAGGAAAATCTGCAGGCGCGCATCCGGGGGACACTGCTGATGGCCATGTCTAACAAATTTGGGTGGCTGGTGTTGACGACCGGCAACAAGAGCGAAATGGCTACGGGATACAGCACACTGTATGGCGATATGGCCGGGGGATTCGCGGTGCTGAAAGACGTGCTGAAGACGCAGGTGTTCCGCTTGTCGCGCTGGGTGAACCGAGACGCCGAGAGAATTCCCGCCAATGTGCTGACCAAGCCGCCCAGCGCGGAATTGCGGCCAGACCAAAAGGACGAGGACAGTCTGCCGCCATATGATATATTGGATCAGATATTGGAAGGGTACATTGAAGATGATTTGCCGCCGGATGCACTTATTGCGAAACACCTGGACCGGAATTTTGTGGAACTGGCCGTCAGACTGGTCAACCGCAACGAATACAAACGGCGCCAGGCTCCCGTAGGCATCAAGGTGACACCGCGGGCCTTTGGGCGCGACCGGCGCATGCCGATTACTCGCCACTTTGACTGACGCGCGGGTTTTTTGAATCGTTTAAGGAGGGTTCTTATGTCGGGACATTCGAAGTGGGCCAACATCAAACGCAAGAAGGCCAAGGTGGATGCGGTCAAGGGGACCGTTTTCTCCAGGCTGACGAAAGAGATCATGGCGGCTGCCAAGCGGGGCGGGGGCAATCCCGATACCAATTTCCGCCTGCGCCTGGCCATTCAGAAGGCCAAGGACAGCAATCTGCCCCAGTCCAATATTGACAGGGCTGTCCGCCGGGCTACAGGCCAGGAGGAAGGGGTTCACTATGAGGAAACGGTGTATGAGGGTTACGGGCCCGGAGGCGTGGCGGTTTACCTGCAGATTCTGACGGATAACCGGAACCGCACGGCAGGCGAAGTCCGGCACATTTTCTCCCGCCACGGCGGGGCGCTGGGCGAGTCTGGATGCGTCGCCTGGATGTTTGAACCCAAAGGCCGCCTGACGATCACCGAGACAGACAAGTCTGAAGAAGAACTGCTCGATGTGGCGATTGAGGCAGGCGCGGATGACCTGCGCCAGGAGGATGACGGAGAGTTTGTGGTGCTGACGGGGCCCGAGGTGCTGGATCAAGTGCGGGAATCCTTTGAAAAACAGGGAATCAAGGTAGAAGATGTGGAACTGGTGCACCTGCCGAAAACGACGACGGAAGTGACGGCAGCTGACGCGCATGTGCTGGTAGAGCTGATTGACCTTCTGGAAGACCATGATGACGTGGAAAAAGTGTTTTTCAACGCAGAGTTTCCGGAAAACTTTGAGGTGGACGAGGCCTAGGCCCTCGGGTCTTGCGGCGCGCCAAAGTGCGGACGCGGGCGCGAGTGGTGGATTCGCCCCGCCGCCCAAGGCCTGAGCCGCAAGCGGCCGGACTGATTTTTTTGACCGGCAAGGGGTGCGCACCCGCAAGCAGCCAGGCTCCCCAAAAAGAGGAGATCCTGACGTCCGCGTGGTATTTACCTGGGGTATATGGCAGGGCGCTTTGGAAAGCGCCGGCCTCAACGAGCAAAGAGAGGGGACAGACCCTTGAACCGGGCAGCGTGGTGAGAATGTTAGGAATTGATCCGGGTACAGCCATCTGCGGGTGGGGCATCGTCGACAAAGTGCGTCATGAACCGTCTGCGCAAGATTATGGGGCGGTGGTCACCCAGGCCAATCTGCCAGCGGAGCTGCGGCTCAAGATGATCTATACAGGGCTCATCGAGATTATTGACCGCTATCAGCCCGAATATGGAGCCGTGGAGAAACTATTTTTTGGCCAGAACTCCAAGACGGCGCTAGCCGTGGGGCAGGCCCGGGGTGTGGTGCTGCTCGCGCTCAGCCAAAGCGGCATCCCGCTGGTGGAAATGTCCCCGGCCGAGGTTAAGCAGACGGTGGCAGGCTACGGGCGCGCGGACAAGAAGCAGGTGCAGATGATGGTCACGCGGCTTTTGCACCTGGACGCCGTGCCCCAGCCCGATGATGTGGCCGACGCCCTGGCGATTGCCATTACCGGCCTGGAATGGGTCAAGTATCAGGAGGCTGTCCGTGATTAGCGAACTGACCGGCACCGTGGTGCATAAAGAGGAAGACGACTGCATTGTCGAAGTGCATGGGATAGGATTTCGGGTGGACATGTCCCGGAGCAGCCTGGCGCAGCTTCCGGATGTCCGGGCCGAGGTGCACCTTTACACCCACTTGGCGGTGCGGGAGGACAGCTGGCGCCTGATCGGTTTCTTGGACCGGGACGAGCGCGAGGCCTTTCTGGATTTGATTGCGGTGGGGGGAATGGGCATCCGCACGGCGCTGTCGGTGCTGAGTGTGCTGGGGGTGGGCGGGCTTGAGGATGCGATTGCCCAAGACCAGTGGCAGCCGATCAAAGACGCGCCAGGGGTGGGGGCCAAACTCGCGCAGCGCATCTTGCTGGAACTCTCCGGAAAATGGGAGAACAAGCCGCGCCGCTCCCAAAAGGATGCTCAAGTCCCCAGACCAAGGGGGCTGGATGACGTGGGGGAGGCTTTGGTGGCTCTGGGCTATTCCATTGAAGAGGCGGATGCAGCCTCCCGCCAAGCCGGCAGCACAGGCGACCTGCCTGCCCGGATCCGGACCGCCCTGCGAGCTCTTGACCGCCGGTAAGGGGTGGGATTCTAAGGAGCTGGAAGCACCGGCGCGAAACCATCGGCCAGCCCTCCAACCGATTCCGTCTCACCACAGTTAACGAGGTTTAGAAAGGCAGGCGTGGATATGCAAGACCGGGTAGTCTCCGGCAATCAAGGGCCTGAGGCAGACACTGAGCGGACACTGCGTCCGGACCGCCTGCGCGAGTATATTGGGCAGGATGATCTGAAGGAGAGACTGTCCATTTTCATTCAGGCCAGCCTGGGGCGCAAGGAAGCGCTGGACCATGTGCTGCTGTATGGGCCGCCGGGCCTGGGCAAAACGACGCTGGCCCATATTATTGCCAACGAGATGGGCGTGGGCATCCGCTACACGTCAGGGCCAGCCATCGAGCGTCCCGGTGACCTGGCCTCAATCCTGACCAATATCGATGACCGTGAAGTGCTGTTTATCGATGAAATCCACCGTCTGTCGCGGCCTGTGGAAGAGGTTTTGTATCCGGCCATGGAGGATTTTGCGCTGGACCTGGTGCTTGGCAAAGGGCCGGGAGCGCGCTCGGTGCGTCTGGACCTGCCCCACTTCACCCTGGTTGGGGCGACGACCCGTCCGGGTATGCTGGCATCACCCCTGCGGGACCGCTTCGGCGTGCTGCTGCATCTGGATTTTTACGATCCTGCCGACTTAGCGGAAATTGTTGGGCGCTCGGCCAAGGTGCTGGGAATTCCCATGAATCTCGAGGCAGCCCATGAGATAGCGCGCAGGAGCCGCGGAACTCCGAGGATTGCCAACCGGCTGCTGAAGCGGATACGGGACTATGCCCAGGTCCGCGGTGACGGGCAGGTGTCGAAATTGCTGGCCGTGGAAGCCCTGGAACTGCTGGAAGTGGATCCCCAGGGTCTGGACAAAATCGACCGGCGTCTGCTGCTCTCCATAGCTCAGCGCTACCAAGGGGGCCCCGTGGGGCTGGACACGCTGTCGGCGGCAGTGGGGGAAGAGGCGGGCACGATTGAGGATGTGGTGGAGCCGTACCTGCTCCAGCAGGGGTTCCTGCAAAGAACCCCGCGGGGCCGGGTGCTCACCCGCCAGGCGTACCAGCATTTGGGACTGCCGGTGGCTCCCGGCATGATGGGCGACTGAACACGACCGAGACCGTTCGAAAAGGGAGGCGAGGCTGTGGGACTGCGCATTGGACCCGAGGCCGGCGGCCCTCTGCCGCTTCTCGTGCTCGCCCAAAGCGGAGATCATTCCGCCCGCGACCAACTGATCGGGCAGTTTATGCCCTTTATTTTGAAAGCTGCCAGCCGGTCGGCTGGACGTTACCTGCAGCCGGGAGCCGACGAGGAGATCTCTGTCGCGCTGCTGGCCTTCAACGAAGCCATCGACTCCTATAACGGGGCTAAAGGCAGTTTTCTGGCGTTTGCGCAGACGGTGATCAAGCGGCGGCTGATCGATTATTTCCGCCGTCAGGCGCCAGCACAGAGGGAGATTCCCCTAAGCGAACTGGAAACAGAAGATCAGCCCGGCCACCTCCTGCATGCGCAAGTCGACCTGATGGCGCACATCAGGTGGCGGGACAAGCAGTCCAATGAGGCCCGCATTCAGGAAATCAGCGAATTCCGGGAGTTGCTGAACAGCTTTGCCATCCGTTTTGAAGATTTGCCGAAAATCTCCCCCCGGCACCAAGACGCCCGCGAGCGGGCGCTACAGATCAGCCGGCTGATTGCCAGCACTCCCCGCTACCGTGAACATTTATGGGACAAAAAGGCGCTGCCGCTGAAAGATCTTTGCCGGGAACCGGGAATCAGCCGCAAAGTGGTCGAGCGCCACCGAAAGTATATTATAGCGGTCGCGGTGATTTTGCTTTCCGACTTGCCTTATTTGCAGACTTATGTGCGGGAGCGGTTATCAGATGAATAAGTCGAGGGAGGGGCGCGCCCTGGTCATCGGGGTGGAGAGGCGCCATGCCACTCTGCTTCTGCCGGGCGGCCAGTTCAGGCGGGTCAGGATGCCAACAGGAGATTTGGCTGTGGGACAGGAATGTTCCGTGCCTGCCATGCCCCCAAGCGCTGCGGGGTGGATATCGGGCGCTGCGGTTCTCCTGCTTTGCGCCAATCTTTTGGGAATGGGTCCGGGACCCAGGGCCAGCGCCGTGGTCAGCCTGGATATCAATCCCAGCATCAGCCTGGTGGTTGGGGGAAAGCAGCCGGCGGTGATTCAGGCCTCCGGCAAGGATCCTGCGGGCCGGGCACTGTTGGACCAGCTGCCCGTAGACGGGATGCCTGTTGCGCAAGCGGTCACGGACCTGACGGCCCAGGCCAAAACAGACGGCTACCTGTCCTTGCGCCACCCGTTCATTGTGCTGGCGGCAGCCTTTCGGGGACGGGGCCAGCAAAAGTGGTTTGAGCGGGTGTCGGCTGCCGAGCGGCAGTTTTTGCGTCAGCACGGAGACTGGCGCGGCAAGCTGGTGGTGCTGTCTGTGATCAGCTCCCACCCCCTGCACCAAGTAGCCGCTGACCCTGACACCATCGGGCGGTCTCTTTTGTGGAGGGAGAGCCATCCGGACGGGGAAGGGCATGAATCAGCGGCACTGCCCCAAGCCGCGCCGCTGTCTACTTTGGTGGAACCCGTCCTCCCCCGCATCCCCGCCGCCCCGCCGGGGCGCAAGGCGAAGCTGGCCCAGGCGCACCCCCTGGCCCCCCATTATCCCCCAAGGCCTGCGGCCCGCTCCCGGCTGGCGCCAGCGGGGCCTGCCCCAGTGCGTCCGCGGGGCCCGGCCGGCATGGTGCAGAGCGTCTCGAACATTGTCCCCAAGGCCCACCACGCGCGGCCGCTCGGTGTGGCGCCCTCGCCCCGGCCGGGCAAGGTGCCGGGCCCGCCGGGCAGGGCTAAGAAATTACGGGGCTAAAGCCTCCCCTTGCACTTGCGGATGGCGTGGCAAATCTGCAACAATAGGGGCAGTAGAATTTGGTATGAAATGGGGAGATTGTTACGCACACACACGGGACTAGCGCACTGTACTGGCTATTTTTCGCAGTCTTGATTGGAATGACTGTCTGGATGTTCATGCAGCAGTCGAGAAACCAGAAAAATCGCCAGAAGCTGCAGAGCAGTCTGCAAAAGGGTGACCAGGTGGTTACGGTTGGGGGTGTGATTGGCACAGTGGTGCAGGTAGAGGACAAGGTGCTGGTGCTGAAAATCTCTGATGACGTGCGGATCAAGGTCCTTAAGACGGGAATCGGCGGAAAATATCAGGAGTCCTGAACAATTCCGGTTTTCTTTCTGGGGTGTGCTATAATACGGGCGAATTCGGGACCATGCCGGGTTCGATGAGACACACTTGGGGAGGCGGAAACAGTGGCGGATTCGTCACTTAACCCGTACTTGCGGGCACAACAGGCGTTCAAAGAAGCAGTGGATACCCTCGGACTAGAACCAGCAGTTTATGAGATTCTCAAACAGCCACTCCGGTCATTCGAGGTGGCAGTCCCTTTTATTCGGGATGATGGCAATTTGCAGGTGTTCAACGGCTACCGCGTGCAGCACAACGATGCGTTAGGGCCCACCAAAGGCGGCCTGCGGTTCCACACGGCCGTCAATATGGATGAAGTCAAAGCGCTGTCCATGTGGATGAGCGTCAAGTGCGCTCTGCTCAAACTCCCTTATGGCGGGGCCAAGGGCGGCATCGCCTGCGATGTGGACCAGTTGTCGGAACAAGAGATTGAACGCCTCAGCCGGGAATATATCCGCGCCGTCAGCTTGGTGATCGGGCCTGACAAGGACATTCCGGCCCCAGATGTATCGACCAACCCGCAGATTATGGCATGGATGGTGGATGAATATTCCCGCATCCGGGGAGAGAATACATTTGGCTTGATCACGGGCAAGCCGCTGGTCATCGGCGGGTCGGAGGGCAGGGTCGCCGCGACGGGCCGGGGCCTGGTATTTGCGACCAAGCAGCTCGCTACTGAACTGGGGATCGACTTCAGCGCCAGCCGCATTGCTATTCAGGGTTTTGGCAATGTGGGCTCTGTGGCCTCTGAAATCGCATTTGATATGGGGGCCAGTGTGGTAGCCATTTCCGACAAGGACGGGGGCCTTTATAATTCTGACGGAATAAATATTCCTGACCTATTAGAATATAAGAGAGTCAACCGGCGATTGGCCGGATACCCGCATGCCGAGCCCATTTCCAATGAGGACCTCCTGGAACTGCCGGTGGATATCCTGTTTCCGGCTGCTTTGGAAAACCAGATTACCGCGGACAACGCCCCCAATATCCGCGCCCGCATCGTCGGCGAAGGCGCTAACGGGCCGACGACGCCAGAAGCCGACCGGATTCTCTTTGACAAAGGCATCATGGTGATTCCGGATGTGTTGGGAAACTCCGGCGGGGTCACTGTCTCGTACTTTGAGTGGGTGCAGAATCAGACCCGGTTCTACTGGAGCGAGCAGGAAGTGAATCAGAGGCTCGAGGAGTATATGTCGCGGGCCATGGCCGACATGCACACGATGCATGAGCGCTTTGGGGTTACGCTGCGCAAGGCGGCCTACTTGGTGGCTGTCGAGCGCATCGCCCAGGCTATGCGTTACCGGGGCTGGCTGAAGTAAACCGCGGGGTCCCGGGAGGGACCCCCATTTCAGGAGGCTTTTTGGTGGACAAGGAACCCTTGCACGAGCTTCAGCGCCGGCAGGCGGCTGTCGAGGAAATGGGTGGGCCGGCACGGATTGCGCGGCAGCACTCTCTCGGAAAAATGACCGCCCGCGAGCGGGTGGCGGCATTGCTTGATGCGGGCACGTTCGAAGAGATTGGAGCCCATGTCCGGCACCGGTCGCGGGCATTTGGGATGGACCAGGCGGAAATTCCGGCGGACGCGGTGGTCACGGGCGCGGGCCGCATTGATGGACGCCTGGTCTACGTCTTTTCTCAGGACTTCACCTCCTCGGGAGGGTCCTTGGGAGAGATGCATGCCCAGAAAATAGTGCGCCTTCAGGATCTCGCTCTGAAAACGGGAGCGCCCATTATTGGACTTAATGACTCAGGCGGGGCGAGAATTCAGGAGGGGGTCGATGCCCTTTCCGGGTACGGGGAAATTTTCAAGCGGAATACCTGGTCGTCAGGCGTGATCCCGCAGATTACAGTGATCATGGGGCCGAGCGCGGGCGGCGCGGTATACTCGCCAGCCTTAACGGACCTGATCGTCATGGTGGAGCATACGGGCCAGATGTTTATTACCGGCCCCCAGGTTATCAAGACTGTGACCGGTGAAAATGTGACCGGTGAGCAGATTGGCGGCGCCGCGGCGCAAATTGGGAAGTCTGGAGTGGCCCATATGTCAGCCGGAAGTGATGGGGAAGCGTTGCAGCTCGTCCGCAAGATTCTGGGTTACCTGCCTAACAATAACCGGGAGTTGCCGCCGGTGATGGATTCCGGCGATCCCTTGGACCGGGCCGAAGCCAGTTTGAACCAAGCTGTGCCCGTGGATTCCAACAAACCTTATGACGTGAAAAAGGTTATCGAGACGACTGTTGACCGGCAGTCTTTTTTGGAAGTGCAGCGGGGATACGCCGAGAATATGGTGGTGGGATTCGCGCGCATCGGGGGGCATGCCGTCGGGGTGGCCGCCAATCAGCCCCGCATTTTGGCCGGGACGATGGATATCAACGCCTCAGACAAGCTGGCGCGCTTTGTGCGGCTGTGCGACAGTTTCAATATTCCCCTGATCACGTTTGTGGACACTCCCGGGTACCTCCCCGGAACTTCCCAGGAATTTGGCGGCATCATCCGCCACGGAGCCAAAGTGCTGTACGCCTATGCCGAAGCGACAGTGCCGAAGGTGACGGTGATCTTGCGCAAGGCCTATGGCGGGGCGTACCTGGCGATGTGCAGCCGGTCTTTAGGCGCGGATTGGGTTTTTGCCTGGCCCACTGCAGAAATAGCAGTGATGGGGCCTGAGGGCGCAGCCAACATCATATTCAAAGACGCGATCAGCGCCGCCGAGGACCCTGCGGCCATGCGCCGGGCTAAGGCTGATGAGTACCGGGAGGAATTTGCGAATCCCTACGTGGCCGCTGCCCGCGGTTTTGTGGATTCGGTGATCGAGCCGTCGCAGACCCGGGCTCACATTGCGCAGGCTCTCATGGCCCTCGCTAATAAGCGGGATGACCGCCCCCATAAGCGGCACGGAAATATTCCGCTCTGAGGGGCGCAGGAGGGTGAGAAATGCCGGAAACACCACTGTCAGAAGAAATTATCGCGGCCCTTATGGCCGCCGTGCTGATGGCAGACCCGACCCTGGGGCCCGGAGTCTCCATCAAAGTCCGTGAAGTGTGGCCAGCGCCGTCTGAGTGGCGGTGGATTGGCTGGTAAACAGGCCGCATCAGTGCGCGCTTTCATTTTGGAGGAGGTAGTGTATGGCGGTGCGTAAATTTCGGATACGGGTGAATGGCACAGTGTATGAAGTCGAGGCGGAAGAAATTCAGGCGCAGGGGACTCCTCTAGCGGAGCCGCCAGCACAGCATGTCCCGGCACCTCAACCGGTGGTGCACGCGGAAGTGGTGCGCAAACCCGCTGCGGCAGTGCTGCAAAATGGAGAGACAGTGATTGAGGCGCCTTTGCCCGGCACCGTTCTGGACGTGAAGGTGGAGGACGGCGGGCTGGTGGAAATCGGGCAGGTGCTGGTGATTCTTGAGGCCATGAAGATGGAAAATGAGGTCACCTCACCGGTGGCTGGGCGCGTGACTAGTTTGAAGGTCCACAAGGGCAGCGCCGTGGATGCGAATCAGGTGCTCCTGATTATCGACGGGCGTTAAGATGGCGGGCAGGCGGAGGGTGGTGGTTCTTGCCCCTCATCCGGATGATGAGGCTCTGGGCGCGGCGGGATTTATCCACCAGGCTGTGCGCCAGGGATATGATGTGCATGTGGTGCTCATGACCTCGGGAGACGGTTTCGTCCAGGATGCGGAGCGCTACTACCTCTCCCTCACCGTCAGCCCGGAGGAGTATGTGCATCTGGGCTATGAGAGGCAGATTGAAGCGCTGAGGGCGATGGCAGCATTGGGGGTGCCAGCGGAGAATGTCACGTTTTTGGGATTCCCCGACGGGGGCCTGGATTATCTCTTTTTGCATTATGATGCGGCTGAGCCCTTTGCCAGCCCGACCACAGGATGCACGAGCGTTCCCTATATTGAGTCCCCCGCGTACCGCACACCCTATGCCGGCGCAGAACTTCTCAATATTTTGAGCCAAGTTCTGGCCGACATTCAACCGGACTGGGTCGTCACCCCGCTCCTTTTGGACCAGCATCCCGACCACTGGGCTACTTCGGCGTTTGGCAGTCTGGCGCTGATGGCCTGCCGTGCCCGCCAGCTGCCGTGGGCGCAGCACGCCGCGCACCTCGGGTATTTGGTCCACTGGAATGGCTGGCCGCTGCCCTTGGCCTACCGTCCGGAAATGCGCTCGGAGGCGCCGGCTGCCCTGATTTCCTATCCGGGGATACAGTGGGAGGAATTCGGCTATGACCCGGCGGCAGTGGAAGCCAAGAGGGCGTCCCTTCTCTGCTATGACAGTCAGGTAGAGCTGATTAAACCATTTCTACTGGCGTTCGCCCGCAAAACTGAAGTGTTCGGGCGCCAAGTGGCCATGCCGGTGGAATGGGAGGCCAACTGGCCCCAGCCACGGGCCGAGTCCCTGAGCAGGCTGTTACGGCGGGAGTCAGGCATACTGGCGAGCCACTGGCGCCACGGCGAGAGTACTGACCAGGTGGGCATTACGGTGAAACTGGACGGATTGTGGTCAGCGCGGGCCGTCGTGTACTCCTTCGGCCCGACCGTGGAGTTTTCCGGATGGAACGCAGGCGGGCAAGGCGAGACTGACCCCGGGCTGACACTGTCCAAGAGAGCAGACGGCGTGGAACTAAAGTGGCCTTCCACCCGGAATGAATCCCGGCGCGAATGGCTGAAAGGGGTCGTGTTTTACCGGAACAACAAGATGGTAGGCAGGACTGGCTTTTGGCCGTGGGTATCCAGTACGGATCAGGGAAGGGTGTAGAACATGATCGCATGGATTTCTGTGGATATGGAAGGCATCAGCGGGATTGTCGACCGTGACCAGCTGTTGCCTCAAGGGCAGCGCTACGCGCAGGCGCTCAGTTTTCTCGAGCATGACGTCCTTGCCGTGATTGGCGCCTTGCAGGACGACCCCGCTGTGACCCGCATTATTGTCAATGACTCCCACGACGGGATGATGAATGTGTCCTGGGGGAGCATGCCCGCAGGGGTCACGCTGATATCAGGAGGCACTAAGCCGTGGTCGATGGTACAAGGGGTGGAGGCAGCCGACGCCGCCTTCTTTGTCGGCTATCATGCCATGGCTGGCACGCCGCAGGCGGTGATGGACCACACCTATTCCGGAGAAATATTCCAGGTGCGCCTCAATGGGGTGGAAGTGGGGGAGACTGGCATCAACGCCGCGATGGCTGGCCATTACCAGGTGCCTGTCGGATTCGTGAGCGGTGATGACAAGGTCTGCGGGGAAGCTTTGCACCTGCTTCCCTGGCTTACGGCTGTGACCGTCAAAACCGCAACCAACCGGCGGGCCGCGCAACTCGCAAGCGGCCCGGAAACGGCGAGCCTTCTCCGGGCCGGGGTGCATGAAGCTCTGGATAAGTGGCATGGCGGCCTGCTGTCGCCCTATGTCACCTCATCTCCTGTCACACTGGAAGTGACCCTGATGACGACAGACATGGCAGACCGTGCGCTGTATTGTCCCGGAACAGTGCGGACCGGCGGCCGCAGCGTGCAGTTCACTGCCCCTGCCATGCCCGAAGCCTACCGGGCATTCTATACGGTGATGGCCTTGGCTTCCGGGCGGCCGCTGTACTGAACGATCCGGCGGCACAGCGCCCTTGGGCCTCAGCTGGCAGTTTTTGCGGGTGGGCAGGGGCGCTACGCAAGGCCGTTCCGAGGTATCCTTTTTGTTAGAAGCCTGCGGACTGACGATGAATTCCCGACGCATCTAGTGTGCCCTTACCGTGTGACCGCATCCCCCGGACGAAACCCCAGCCTTCGGCTAAGAATAGTCGGGCTGGGATCAGGGGTTGCGCGCAGCGCGCCACCCGGAGGCCCGGGTTCCAAAACTATATATTTATATAATGCACAGGATTTTGAGACCGGGTATCCTTCCAAAAAGTCAGGGCCTTCCCTCTATACTGATCGCGCACGGCTGTCTCTGCCAATTTCCCATTAAATCCCCAACGGCGGGGATCCTGGGGCAGCGGATACCAACTGTCAATTTGGTATACTTCTTGGACTGTGTCATGATATACGGCAATGGCCAGTTCGGCTTTGGTACGGTTGCTTCCGAGAACCCATGCCTCATGCGTGGCCTCGTACAGGCTTTCGGCATCCCCCTGGGGATCATAGCTCCTGGATATATTGAACAAAATGGCGGTTTCCTTTATCGCCGCGGTCAAGGGTTTTATGGATTGACTCTTGGCCCCCGTGGCGGCAGTATGGACTTGCTCCGGGTGATTGTCGTGCATGCAGTTTTCGCCTCCTATGATTGTCAAGAAGTCTTCGTACTCGGGGTCGGGAGAGATGAAGAAATTCCGCATTCTCTTGGCCACGGCGGGTTTGTCTGTGATGACTTTCTCGCTATAAATCATGTGATCTTTGGTGATCTCATGATTCTTCCTGCCCCGAAGCCGCCAGCATATAGCCAGCGGGTGTC
>DAIDDL010000069.1 GCA_027309085.1 Sulfobacillus sp. | reverse complement strand
ATCTCCCCGGTGGCTACCACGAGCATTCACGGTCTTCACCACGGGCGTCTTTTCTCGTGTCGGCAATTCTCGGAACCCGTGGATCCCTCTGAGACGATGGGTTCACAGACCGAGAATCCTCAGCCTTTTCACAGGCGGCGACTTGTCACTTTGCAAACTTATGTGCGCTTAACCTTCCCTCCAGAAGAGCCACACCCAAAGAGAATGGGCTAAAACCCTTCGAAACGCACTCTCCAAGCGCGGCGTACCCTCCCCATCCGTCGGAGAAAGGTGTACAGCCGCGAGTACGCGCCGTTTGGTGCTCCGCTCTTCGCACCGCTGAAGTGGCGTCATCGGCACGGCTACAGACGAGCACCACAACGCATCTGACACTTCATGACACCATTCGTAAACCACGGAAGTCTTTCACCAAAAGCGCGGCAGAGCCGTATTTGCTCCTGCTAGCGGCCGACCCATTCCTGAGCCCCGCACAGGGAAAAGGTTGAGACCTCTTGTCGGACTGCCATGGATGGATGATCGCCTTATAGTGAATGAGATGAGAGTTTTATGTGCCGTCATAGGGAAAAGGGGATGTCATGATGCGTTCATCACGCTTAGCGATGATCGGAGTCGCCGTATTGGCAGTTGGCTCGGTCAGTCCTCCGACGTTTGCTGCGGCGTCTCCGTCGGTTCCATCCTTGACCATTGATTACATTAGCAAGCCGACGATCACCCCGTCGAAGACCGGCGGTGAGACGTACCAGTATACGGTCAAGGTCGCGGGCCTGGCATATACGCCGGAGGCGAGGGACTTCGTCGTGTTTGAGTACAATGTCACCAACCTCGTCCAAGGTAATGGGACCATTATAGGCAACTACAATGTTCAACAATCCGGCAGTGAAACATTTACCATATCGTTTACCCAAACATCAGCCAGTTCCGCGGCGAATCTGGCTGTCGCCGAATTCCAAAACGGCATAGGGAATTTTATCCGGAATCCCTCTCCAATAACCGTGTTAAGCGAACTGCCTTACGGCCAGTTGCCCGAAGTGCCGTGGGCGGCTGGATTGCCTCTCGTTGGACTGGGTGTAGGCATGTGGCTGTGGAAACGACAGTCATCGATGGCTCGATAGGCTGTCCTGTATTGTGAAGGCAACACGATGGTCCTCATCGACGGTGGGGAATCCGTGGTTTTTGCAGTAAGATCGGCGCGGTGACCGGCTTATCGCTAGAGTCTTGCGGTTGCTGACGAGGGGTAATGACCAGGAATCGACGGTGGTGTTGGCCGTCCACTGCGGCGAGAAATGACCGGGGTTTTCGGGAGGGTCATTGATCAAAACGGGCCCTATAGAGCCCGCTCCGTCATTGCTGAGCGCAGGCTGGACCTAGTCGTTGTAGACGGTTTCACTCCCGGGGACGCTGTTAGAATAGCGCCATGTGGGCGCGCCGGGCCATGTGGGCGCGCCGGGCCATGTGGGCGCGCCGGGCCATGGGAGTCGTCGGAACCGGCGGCCAGCGAATCGTGGGCGGAGCCTGCGATGTCGATCTCTGGACTCTTGATGGCCACGAATTGCAGTACTATCAACGGCATCGAGATCCCGGCCCAGCGTCATGCCGATTTCTCGCCCATCGGGGGATCGGAGCCTCGCATGGCGGCAAATTGACGCGGTGACCGCCCACAAGCTGGGTCACCTCTGATGAATGATGCGGGTGCATCATTTGGCACTGGACGCCGATTGGCGGCCTAAGATTGACACGGTGGCGCCTTGTCGCGCCGGCGAGGCCGCATGGGCCCGGTTCATGACGACACCACCGCGGAGGCATCTCGAGCAGTGAGATCAATATGGCAATGGCCCATTATCCGAATGAGAAACCCGTGCGGGGAGTGTAGCGTGCCGGGACGCGGGGTGCCCTCGTCGTATCCGACAACCGTCCGCGCTGGCTCCCTATCCAGCGAACGCCACGCACTTTGCGAGCGCCCTTCGGCCGCCATCGTGGCATCACTTATTCGGGACCGATTCCTTGGGGCGGGGACGTACTCAGCCGGATTATTTATGGCACCAATGCCTCATTGCTAGCCAGTATAGGGGCCGTAGGATTGGCGCTTGCCGCGGGCACTGTCATCGGATTGGCTGCAGGGTATTGGCCACACCCCCCAGTTTGCCCGTGTGGTGCGCTCCAAGGTCCTAACGGTGCGCACCCTGCCTTTTGTGGAAGCTGCCCAATCCGCAGGGGCCGGATCGATGCGCATTCTGTGGCGACATATCTTACCGTCCATCCTGCAACCCATTTTGGTCCTCAGCACATTGAATGTGGGCAGTGCTATTATCGTGGAGGCTTCATTAGCCTATTTGGGGTTGGGTCTTCAGCCCCCTGCACCAAGTTGGGGCTTTATGGTTAGTTCCAATGTCAATTACCTGTCTCAAGCGCCCTGGCTGATCTTTGGACCTAGCTTGGCGATTGCGTTGACTGTCTGGGCAGTCACTATCGTGGGCCAGGGTCTGCAGGAGCTTAGTTCCTGACCACTGAACGTAAGAGTAACCCCCGCGTCGGTGATCGGTATGAAGAATACTGAGACCCACACCAAGCGACTGCATACGGACAAAAAGGCGAGCAACTCATTGCTCGCCTTTTTCGCTCCATGGGGCCTTAGTGCTGGCCGCCGAATTGTTGTTCAACGCGGTGAGTCACGCATAAGGTGACCAGAGGGGGGCGATTTTAGAGATGTCGCTGAAATGGCGTGCGCCCTGTTCATCCTTCTGCCGACGCTATAGTCAAATAATGTTCCGCATTTGTGGTGCAAGCGCGATCCATTGTGGAAATGTAACGATTTAGGTACCCCCATGCCGCCGAAGCCCTTAAAACCTCAACTGATCATTGAACAAAAAGCAACCAAAGTAACAGGCGATGCACCCTATCATCAAGACGATAGGGGGTTCGACATCCCCTGAATTCATTACAAGGCGTTCCCGATGAATCCCCCTGCTCTGTAGCCATCCGACAATATGCTGATCCTGCACGTCCGCCTGCACTCGACATCCACTGATAGTCCCTCCTAATGTTCCGCAAATGCGAGAGGCATTCTGAAGGTACAGCTGAAGAGTCTCTCCAAAAATATTTCCCCCAATTCGGGCACGAAGGCTATCTCCCGGGCGGTATAGTCCTCGGATCCGGTGCCGTAACACTTGTCCACCACAGTGCCCCTCAATAATTCCCGAACCACTGATGTACACAATTATATCCCAGTGCCAATCCCCTTCGTTAAACTCGGCCCGGATTGCCTGGCTGGGTTCGCTTTCAGCCCACAAAGACGTTTGCATCGCCCCGAGTTGCCCTAACAAGATTCCCATCACGTTGCCGTCTCTCCCTCTGCGTTTTCCTTGCAACAGAAACTCCATGGCCTTCTCCACCGGATCTCCACATGGATGGCACCATCCCACCACACCACTAATGACAGACCACAGGGGCTCTACCATCCATAGCTCCTCGTCGCGACATTCCCCAGAGGTACTCACCCACACGATCCCACTGACCGGATGGGCTAAATTCGCCAGTGCTACTCAGATTGCAAAGGGATCCTCAAAATTCTTGAATGTGGCGCATTCACTGTTATTCTTCATGACAATATTAGATCTGCCCTGACACGTTACGCTCGCCCTCTTCATTTCGGTTCGCAATATAGCGCCGATCTTTAAGGGTCTGCGGTCATCTCGAATACTCAATCACTACATGGCAGAGGCCGCATGGCAAGGTGCACGGTCTTCGTCCCAACATCCCATGTGATGCCTTACGCAAGGACGACGCACAAACTCCGTAACCCCGGAACAAATCCCATGATAGAGGTGTCGTTTCCCAAAAGACACATGGGAATGAACTGCGTACGGGCCCGTCTCATGCGTAACCGTGGCAGCCCTACACCAATCCCATGAAAACGACAGGAATCTGATACCCCGCGCATGATGACGTTCCCCAGCGTCCCGGGCATTCCTAATCAAACGGACCGAGCGGTTTGGAAAGTCACCTCTTGGCAACGGTTGGGGTATGAAGTCCCCAATAGACCAAAAATGATCCGTGTGCCGGATTTCACATGGATTCTTCAAGTGAGGCTCGGCCGCGCGTTGGGACTGTTTATGGCTGGTCTTGGTCTGGGCGGATTGGTTGAATATCGCGGGACGGAGTATAGTCACTCAGAGAAGCGCGCCAATACGGAGAAGAACCCAGCCCATGCATTCTGGCGATAAGGATCAATGGCCGTTGGAACACCATGATGTGGCGCGGTATTGTCCGCCTTCAAGACGAGTTTCACCAGCAAATTCCTCCGATCGTCGACACCGCGTTCGGTAGACTCATCCTAGCCCAAGATCCACAAACTCCCGGATACATTATCACTCCTGCGGCCAGAGAGAACGAAGTCTCTAATCTTTGCGGCGCCACATCGAGATCAGCAACGTCAAACTGCGCGATACGATGGCGGCGGCTAATACCAGCCCAATTAACCACCAAGGCGTATGGTGAAAACCAAGAAAACCCAAAGAAGATAGCGATGCTAGCATCAGCATTTGTCCGTGCATGTGTTACATCTCCTTCTTGGAGAGATAATAGGGATCTCATGCATCACCATGAGATCCCAACCAATACATGAGACCCTACGCGGGCGGTCTAGCCTCGAGTGATGGTGAGCTATCAAACGCATCTCCCATTGCTCGGCGGACTTCCGCTTCAGTTGGCGGCGCAAAGAATAATGCTGCAATGGCGGCAGCAGCCAACGCCATAAATCCAGCCACAATAAACGCCCAAGTATAGCTGCCTGTCCCGGTAATGAGATATGCGGACACAACCCCTCCATACACGCCGCCAACGATCTTCGCCGCATAGATGGTGCCGTAATTTTCCGTCTGGTGATCGGTACCAAAATAGTCACTGACCATCAAAGGATTCAACACGAACAGCGAACCCGAAGTACCGCCCGAAAGTAGGGCAAAAATAACAAACGGAATCGCTAGGTGCAAGCGGCCCATCACCAACGAACCAATCGTCGTGACGCCCAAGCAACTGTAGACAATGACCTCAGCCCACCGACGACCCACCACATCAGATAAGAGTCCGACAAGTGGTCTTCCAATACCGTCTGTGAAAGCAAATCCTGTGGCCCCTGCAATTATCGCGATAGCCCCCAAGTGCATGGCTACGGCGAAGGGATAGTAAAAGCCAACGCCAAACAGCGATGTTCCAGCAATAAACAAAAACTCCAGAACCATCCAGGGTGGCTTCGATGTCCGCCACATCTGCCGAGTGGTCATCTGGCGGATGGCCGGTGGATTTTTCTTCAACGACCATGCTTCTTTGCTCTTTCCGAACGCAATGGGGTCCACTTCCTTCGGCCACCAACTCTTCGGCGGGTCTTTAAACCAAAAGCTGATGATGATGAGCCCGCCGCCTAAAACCACTCCGGTGAAGTATAGAATATTAACGAAGTCATGCGTGTTAAAGGACGTTGCGTAAAGGATAATAAACGGGACTGCACCATAAGCCCAGCCGCCGTCGACGAACCCCGTGCGCCAGCCTTTTTTCTCCGGAAACCACTTCGCGACGATGTTCACGCAGGTGGAGTAGACCAATCCGGAGCCCATGCCTCCTAGAGCAGCGTAACCAGCGTATGAGATCCACGGTGCCGTGGAATGGGCCAAAAAGTAATACGCGATTACGACCAAAATTCCTCCGACTAACATGGCCCGCTTCGGCTTCCACCATGTAGCGCGTTCACGAAATCGGCCATTAAAATACGAAACCCCGGCTTCAAACGCCACGTACACGGAATAGTTCCAAAAGGCCGTGGTCAGGCTCCACCCATATTCGTGCGCCACTGTGGCTGAGGCCGCGCCCCATCCATATTCGAGCGTCGAAGCCAGCATCATGCCCAGCCATGGCAGGAACAGCATAACGAGACGGCTATAGCCCATAATATCGCGAGGCGACTCTCCGACGCGAAAAACGCGACCTCTGGCATCACGGACTTCTTGGTAATGGACATTACTTGATGCCATTGCCAATCCAACTCCTTTCGATAGATCGTATTGACCAAGAATGGGTCTAACCTAACCTTTCCATCGGCGACACAAGATTGCGCTTAAACCGTTTAGCGCCTTACAATGGTCCAGAATGTGTTTGCCGCGTTTGCAATCGCCGGAAGCATCCTTCGTAAAGGAACATTCTGACATATTTGCCTAACAAGAGTGCTCGTCTAAAACAAAGATCCCTATGGTTCCGCTACATCACCCCCTTTACGGCCCGCCCTCATCACTCCATCATAAGAAGTCCCGCCTGCCTCAGCCCTTTCATTCGCGCGCCCGTCCTGCTCTACTGTGTAGCGGTATCGAACAAATTCGCTCTCCAATGCCTGCGAGGCCGGTTCCAAGAAGCGTCCTGCCGCCGCAACGAGCGCGATGGTTCGATACATCGGCGTGCGAGTCTCGTGGATCGACACGCGATGAAACAGCACTTGTTGGGATGCGGCCTCACGCGGAACCACGGCCACCCTTAATCCCGTAAAACAAATCGGGACCCGGAACCGCCTAATCCGCCACTCCACCAACTACTAGTTCCTCTCGCTAGAGATTTTGGATTACCATGCCGGTACTGAGAGACGGTAATGACATAATCGCCAGATCAATTTTTCCGCCTGAAGCTGTCAATCATGGCAGGCGACTTCTGCTCGACTAGCGATTTACACCTGCGGAAATTAATTATAGAAGTGCCGATATATCTCCGGGAAATGATTGGTCGTCGCGACTACTACGGGACTTAGCCTCAACAAGACCGGGCCCTTTGCCAACTGATCGACCCGCTATACATCCCCCATCTAGAATATATCGCGTGGATCCGGCACTACCACACGGTGACCCGCGTCAACGCCCACAGCTGTCCCGTGTTCATAACCCCACCAGCTCCTGCTCAAAACGTTGTAATTGGTACCTGGCGGTTGGCCATATAATACCCAACTGCGGGGAGGACGCTGAGATAGAACCAAATCCATCAACCGTCATCAAGAGTTGCATGTGCTATAGAGTTGTAACCTCTCCATCCCCTGTTAACCTCAGCTCCGGCACGATCCCAGCTCATCCACCGCTTAGCTCCCCTGCACCCGTGACACGCGCCACTTACAACATCTATTAGGCAGCATGCGCTAGTCCCAATGGATAACCCAGAGGCCATCTCTTTCTATCAGACCCCCGTATTTTCAGGTCCAAATTGACCCGCAACTCTTAATCTTGGTGAAATATTAATAACTTAATGATAGTGGTTCGTGCTGTTTTCCAACACCAGTTTGCGTTATGGGAAACTATAATTTAAACTTATGTGACTCTCTAGTGTTGAAGGGGCCATGCGACACATTCTTATAAATGTCAGACCGGCTCTTCACTTTGCGCAAATTCATAACCGAAGCGCCCTTTCACACAGAGCATGCCATGCGTGACCGGATGGTCTAGCGGCGAGGTAACTTTGATGATCTGGTTATCCATTACATGCAAATCGAGTTCACAACCGACCCCGCAGAATGAGCAGACCGTGGGCGTGGTGGTAATCTTATCCTCGTCCCACTCACCGCGCGCCCGCAAGTCAAACTCCCTTTTTCCGATCAGGGCTCCCGTGGGGCAGACGGCCACACAGTTTCCGCAGTACACGCAATCGGATTCCGGGAGGTCGCGACCAAATCCAGCATCAATATGAGCATTAAATCCACGACCCGCCACAGCAATCGCAAAAGTGTTCTGAGCATCGTCCCCGCAAGCTTCCACGCAACGATAGCAGAGGATACACTTAGCCAAGTCCCGCACATACAGATTGTTATCTTCCCGTACGGGTTGAGCCCACGTATTCCCGCCCGAAAACCGCTCGGCATCTGCACTAGAAATAGCCGCCAGGCTCTGAAGATCTGGCGCAATACTGGCATCCGACGTCGATAACAACAGCTCCGCGACCACCTTGCGCGAGTTCAGCACTCGTTCGCTAGCCGTCTGCACCTCCATGCCCGCTTCCGCGATGCGCGAGCAGGAGGCGACTAATGTCCGCGAGCCTTTAACCTCCACCACACATGCGCGACACGCGTTGGCCGCGGTCAAATTCTCGTGCCAGCATAGCGTCGGCACCGGATGCTGAACCTCCTCGCAGGCCGCCCGTAGTGTCGTCCCCTGTGCCACCGTCACAGACTCTCCGTCAATTGTGAGGGTAACGGTATTCTCCATGGCTGCTTCACGATCCTTTCTCATTATGCGTGGTGCCTAAGCTCTGGCCGCTCTAAAATAGAGAGCAGCGCGACGGGAGCGGTTTGCCCGAGTCCACAAATGGATGCGTCCTTCATCGCTTGACCCAATGCACGCAGATCCGAAGTTCGAGTCCACAATTCGCCCGTTTCCATCATTTCTAAAATGCGCTTCGTCCCAATGCGACACGGGACGCATTGCCCGCACGACTCTTCCGCAAAAAAGCGGGCCAATTTCGTAACCACCCATTCCAGATTCACCGTATCGTCAAACACCATGATGGCCCCGGATCCAATGCTGGCCCCGATGGCACCCAGCGATGGGTAGTCCAGTACGGTATTCTTGACTTCTTGAGGGGTGAGAAAGGTCCCCGCAGCACCCCCGAGCAGTACAGCGCCTAAGCGTCCACTGCCCGACACCGTGCCGCCCAGTTCAGGCGCATCCAAGATCTCTTGCATTGGGGTGCCAAATGGCACTTCGTAAACCCCCGGACGCCGAATGTGGCCACTCAGGCCCACCAACTTCGTTCCGACCGTGTCTTGCGTCCCGTACGCGGTAAACCAGTGCAAATCGTGGGCAAATAAAATCGCCACGTTCGCTAAAGTCTCCACATTTTGAATCAGAGTCGGAGACGCCCACAATCCCTTAGTGGTGGGGAATGGCGGCTTCACCCGCGGTTCCGGGCGTTTGCCCTCAATGCTGTTAAAAAGCGCCGTCTCTTCTCCAGCAATATAGGCACCGGCCCCTCGACGAATCTCAATCTCGACCCCATGGGGTCCAACCCATCCCCCGTGTCTTAAGGTCTCGATGGCCCGCGCCAGGGTTTGCTCCACTTCGCGATATTCTCCACGGATATAGCAATAGGCCTTCTTAGCACCGACTGCGTGCGCGCCTATCACTAACCCTACGAGTGCACCCAGCGGGTCTTCTTCTAACAACACTCGATCTTTAAAAGTGCCCAGTTCGCTTTCGTCGGCATTCATGACGACATACTTGACTGATCCTTCGGCTTTAGATACGCTCGACCACTTCACGCCGGTAGGGAATGCCGCCCCACCCCGCCCTTTAATACCGCTCTTTGTCACGGTGCTAATAATCTCCTCAGGCTCCAATGCTAAGGCGTAATCGAGCGCTCGGTCAAACCCGCGCTCCACCAAGCGTTCTTTAGAGATTGGAGACGAACTCGTCTGCTTCCCTGGTAGAAGCCGCCGCACCTCATTCATGAGTGATTGCCTCCACTGCCGCGGTCACGTCGTCGGCGGTTGCCCGACGCAGCACATGACTCCCACTCCAAACCGCAGGCGCATAATCGCACTGTCCCAAACAGGCCGATTCATGCACCGTCACTTTGGTGCCGAGGTTGGCCTTGGCCGCCTCCTTAAGAGACTCCGCTCCCTGAAGGGCAC
The DNA here is from genome assembly GCA_027309085.1 of Sulfobacillus sp. Lineage (GTDB taxonomy): Bacteria > Bacillota > Sulfobacillia > Sulfobacillales > Sulfobacillaceae > Sulfobacillus. The sequence goes on along the minus strand of DAIDDL010000069.1, from coordinate 7,920 downwards.
ACATCACGTCTGTGCACACGTACATTGGCGTATTCCCCGAAGCATTTTCAAAAAGCGCATAGAACGATGCCACTCCATACACCTCGGCATAGGGAATGTCCATGAACAGGGAGACGGCTTCCAACAATTCCGGACTGAGTTGACGGTATTCTTCCATGACACGCCACAAAGCCGGCAAAAGTTGGCCGCGTTCTCGCACCAGGTCATTCAGCCGAGCTGCTACAGTCGTCTCCATTGCCGATTTCTGCACGTCCATCTGTTAGCCTCTTCTCCGTTTTTTTATACCCCGCGTAGTGTGGGAGGTTTACTTGTCGACCACAACATTCAACCGCTCAACCCGGACTGCTGCCGCCTTAAATTCTGCCGTACCCGATTGCGGGTCGGTAGAGTCAATGGTTAAGGCGTTGGTCATGACTTCATCCGGAAAATGGAAGGTCATAAACACCGTGCCTGGATTCACCGCCTCCGAATAGTGCGCGGGCACTTCTACCTCCCCGCGACGTGAGAGAACTCGCACGACGTCCTCGTCGTTGATGCCTAACGTCTCTGCATCCTTGGGGTGAATTTCCATCCATTCTCCCGTATTATGCGGATGGTCATACACATTAGATTGCACTCCGGTGTTGAAGAAGGCTAAGCGCCGCCCAGTCGTCAACAACAAAGGATACTCGGCGGTCGTTTGTTCGGTCGGGGGCGCCCACTCCACACAAGTAAACGGGGCCTTATCGACCACCACGTCATCCCACAACCGCTCGTGCAGCACGCGGCTGCCAGGGTGGCCCTCTTCGGGCACTGGCCATTGCAGGCCATGCTCTTGTTCCAGCCGATCATAGGTCATCCCGTAATAGTTGGTGGTGAGGTGCCGCATTTCATCGAAGACCTGTTCGGCTTTTGAAAACGGCCAGTCATAACCCATGGCGCGCGCTAACGACGTTACAATCCACAAATCGTCCTGGGCTTCGCCTGGTGCTTGGCGCCCGGCTTTTACCCGCTGCACACGACGCTCGCTGTTGGTGTAAGTCCCGTCACTTTCAGCAAAGGAAGCCCGCGCTGGCAATACGACGTCAGCCATTTTGCCGGTCGCGGTAAGAAAAATGTCTTGAACGACTAGCGCGTCCAATTGGCTAAATATTTTCCGCATATGGGCTGAATTTGCTTCAGACTGTAGGGGATTCTCTCCAATCACATATAATCCGCGCAAGGCGCCACGGTCCATGGCATCAAACATCTGCGTTTGATCCCACCCGCGCTGAGACGAAATGCTCACCCCCCAAGCCCGCTCGAATTTCTCGCGAACCGCCGGATCAGTGATATCTTGAAAGCCCGGAAGACGGTTGGGCAAAGCCCCCATGTCCCCGCCGCCCTGCACATTATTTTGGCCCCGCAACGGATTGAGTCCGGCGTAAGGCCGCCCCACGTTGCCGCCGAGCAACGAAAGATTAATGAGCGCCATGACATTGTCCACGGCGTTATGATGCTCGGTGATGCCTAAGGTCCAGCCAATCATAGCGGAAGGCGCCATAGCGTATCGGTGGGCTAACGACTCAATGCGATCCGTCTCGATCCCCGTAATGGCGGCCGCACGCTCGGGTGTCCAAGTGGCGACGCTGGTACGGAATGCATCAAAACCAGTCGTTGCCCGTTCAATAAAGTCAGCACGATACAATTGGTCCCGAATAATCACGTGCGCTATCGCATTTAAGAGCGCAATGTCTGATCCCACCGCAATTTGTAGATGCTCATGCGCCCTTTTGGTGGTCAGAGTCTTGCGCGGATCAACCACCACCAATTTGGCCCCGTTGTGTACACCCTTCATAATGTGGTGAAAAATAATGGGATGCGCTTCCGCCGCATTTGACCCCACTAAGAGAATAAAGGCGGTGTGATGAAAATCTTCATAAGCGCTTGTGCCGGCGCCACTCCCAAACGCGGTCGTGAGACCCACAACCGAAGGGGCGTGTCAGGTCCGGTTGCATGAGTCGATGTTGTGGGTGCCAAAGACCACGCGAGAAAATTTGGACGCCAAATAGTTCAACTCGTTTGTGGACTTTGAGCAACTAAAAATTCCTAAACCATCTGGCCCCCCCTCCGCTTTTACGCTTTGAAACAATTCCGCAGCACGACCTAAGGCCTCGTCCCAGCTGGCAGGACGCAATGTTCCGTTGTCACGCACCAATGGCTGAGTTAATCTCAGCAGGGGTGACGACTTGCGTATGGAAATAGCCATATCACCACTCCTCCTAGTTCCCAACGACCGTTGTTCAGATTGAATTGGCCCCGTCTCATCTCAACTACGGGCTCGTCGCTTTCGACGCAAGCATCCTTTCGGCCAACTGCTTACGCAAGGCTCGCATGTCTTCAAACTGCTTGGTGACGTCACGCATCACGGCCGCAATTCCCGCCATCCGCCCCGCATCATCGCGAAATGGCACGATGGTGAATTCTACCGAAATGCGGCTTCCGTCCTGACGGATGGCTGGCACAGACAGCAGAGCTCCCGCCTCATAACGGCTCTCCCCAGTCGCCATGGTCTTGTCATAACCGTCCCAATGGCGTTGACGCAATTTAGCCGGGATAATAATGTCCAAAGACTGTCCAATCGCATCCGGTGCGGCAATGCCAAAGATACGTGTCGCCCCGCTATTCCAAAATTGAATCACTCCTTGTGCATCGGCATACACGACGGCGTCGGACATCGACTGGACGAGTTCCACCGAAAAACGCTCCATTTCAAACCCCATGGCCATCATCCCCTCTCGGTCGTGAACCAACGCACCCCATCCAGACGTTTTGTCTAGAAGTGAGGCAATCTGGATGCGCGACCTCTTCTATTGGGGGGGCATGAAGTGCCCCCGCCGCTCCCCTATTTCTGTAGCGCACTCTTGGGGTTCAAGTTTTGGATGTGGCCACTTTCCGTCCCGGCCGTCGGGTCGATCGCTACGTTAATTAATGTCGGCCGCCCAGACTCTATGGCATCCGTTAAGACACGGGTTAAGGTCTTGGTATCCTCGACATGATGGCCCTCGCCGCCGAAAGCTTCGATGAGCTTGTCATAGCGTGCGTTTTGCACAAAGCCTGTCGGCGATGGCTGACTCCCGGCGGGATCACCGCGATAGATGCCCCCATTGTTAAACACGACGATGGCCACCGGCAATTGATAACGGCAAATCGTTTCAATCTCCATGCCACTAAAGCCAAACGCGCTGTCCCCTTCAATAGCCACGACCGGTTTCCCGCTCTCCACTGCCGCGCCAATCGCGTAACCCATACCAATCCCCATAATCCCCCAGGTCCCACTATCTAAGCGCTTACGCGGCTCATACATGTCGATCACATTACGCCCGAAGTCCAGCGTGTTGGCCCCCTCATTCACCACATAGACATCGGGTCGATCGGACAAAGCATCCCGCACCGCTCTCAAAGCACTGGAGAAGTTCATCGGCTGGGGATCGGCCGCCAAACGCTCGGCCATTTTGGCAATATTTTTGTGCTTGCGCTGCGCGATTCCCTCGAGCCACTCAGCACTCGGCGTGATGCTCCGAGACTTCAATTCATCCAAGAAAGCTTGCACCGAGGAGCGAATATCTCCCACGACCGGGGCCGCAATAGACCGGTTACTATCAATTTCAGTCGGTGAAATATCTAATTGAATGAACTGGGTGGTTTCCGACCACAAGGGCGCCTTGCCATGGGATAGGAGCCAGTTCAACCGAGCCCCTACCAACATCACGACATCGGCTTGACCAATCGCATAAGAACGAGCTGCGGCAGCCGACTGCGGATGATTGTCGGGCAACAGCCCCTTGGCCATCGACATCGGTAAATACGGAATACCGGTAGTTTCCACTAACTCGCGGATTTGGCCATCAGCTTGCGCATAGGCTGCGCCTTTGCCCAGGATAATCAGCGGGTTCTTGGCAGAAGCCAGCAAATCCAGCGCCCGGTGCACCGACTCTGGCGAAGGAATTTGACTAGGGGCCGGATCCACGACTTTAATTAACGACTTTTTAGCAACGTCGGCATCTAGCACAGACGCTAAACATTCGGCGGTAAGATCCAAATAGACACCGCCGGGGCGCCCAGAGACCGCCGCATGAATGGCACGCGCCAGGCCGACTCCGATGTCTTGGGGACGATTCACGCGAAAAGCGGCCTTTGCATAGGGCTTGGCCGCATTCATCTGGTCAAGCTCTTCATAATCGCCTTGTTCCAAATCAATAATCGCCCGATCACTAGACCCACTGATTAAAATCATAGGAAAGCAATTGGTCGTGGCGTTGGCCATCGCGACCATGCCATTTAAAAATCCGGGGCCCGATACCGTAAAACAGATACCTGGCTTTTGCGTCAGATAGCCCGCAATGGCCGCGGCATTCGCCGCACTCTGTTCGTGGCGAAAGCCGATATAACGAATTCCTTCAGCAGCAGCCAATCGCAGCAAATCCGTGATGGGAATGCCAGCGAGACCATAAATAGTGTCCATGCCATTTAACTTCAAGGCATCAATCACCACATGAAAACCGTCGGTCATATTTGCCGAGTCCATGCCTTAATCCCTCCCAGTCTCTTTTAATCCGTCCTGGCGATACCCACCCTTGGTTCCGTCCGCTGATGATTGATCCCCGGTGGGTACCGGGGATCAATCATCAGCAGTCTTTATAATCAATGCTTTCCAAGCCTAGAAATCACGCGATTAAACAACCTTCTTGTCACGCAGTTGGGCAATTTGCTCCGCAGTATATCCCAGACCCTTCAATACTTCTTCCGTGTGCTCACCGAGGAGCGGGGAGGCAGTAATTTCTGGCGTAAAACTCGAGAACTTGATAGGGCTTCCCACCGTGAGATACTTGCCTCGCACTGGGTGGTCTACCTCGACCACTGTGCCGCTTGCCCGAAGATCCGGATCTTCTACCAACTCTTTCATGCTGAAGACAGGGGCACACGGAACCTCCCACTTCCGCAGAATGTCAACCGCCTCATATTTGGTCTTGTCCGCAAGCCAGCGCTCAATTTCGTCAAAAATCTCGAAAATATGGGGCTGGCGGGCTATCGGTGTATCGTAGGCCGGATCCCCGACCCATTCGGGATGGCCGATCGCCTCAGCGGTACGCTTCCAGTTCTGTTCTTGCAGCGTAAAGTAAATGTAGGCATTGGGATCGGTTTCCCAACCCTTGCATTTTAAGATCCAGCCGGGCTGCCCGCCGCCCCCGGCATTCCCGCCACGAGGTACAGCGTCACCAAATTCCATATTGGGATATTGTGGGTACTCCTCCAAATATCCCACCCGCTCCAAGCGCTGCTGATCACGTAGCTTCACCCGACACAGGTTTAGCACCGCGTCCTGCATCGAGACACTGACTTTCTGCCCCCGACCGGTCTTTTGCCGATCAATCAAGGCCGTTAAAATACCGATAGCGAGATGATAACCGGTGTTGCTATCGCCCAAGGCCCCCCCGCTGATGGTCGGAGGCCCATCCCAGAAGCCAGTCGTAGAAGCCGCCCCGCCAGCGCTTTGGGCCACATTCTCGTAGGTCTTAAGGTCAGAGTAGCGTGACTGCTCGTTAAACCCCTTGATCGAACCAAAAATAAGGCCGGGATTAATTTCCTGAATGTGCTCCCAAGTAAAGCCCATACGGTCAAGCGCGCCCGGGCCAAAGTTTTCCACTAAGACGTCCGATTCCCGAATGAGCTTTGCGAGAATTTCCTTACCCTCCGGACTTTTCGTGTTAAGCTCGATCGATTTTTTATTGCTGTTTAATGTGGTAAAATACAACGCGTCCACGTCCGGAATGTCACGCAGCTGTTGCCTGGTGACATCACCGATCCCGGGCCGCTCGATTTTTAGCACATCGGCCCCAAACCACGCCAATAATTGGGTACACGCCGGACCCGCTTGCACATTCGTAAAGTCCAAAACTTTGATGCCTTCCAGTGGTAAACTCACAATCCATCACTCCTCATCTTTTGCTGTACCGCCTTGCCGTCGTCACTCTGCGCCTTTACCCCACCATATTCTGGGCGCACAACGCACCTCGACAATGAGGTGCGGTCCCGTTACAAAGAGGCCCGATGCGACAAACACCTCGGCTAAAAAAGAACGATTGCCAGCGGAATTGGTTCTTTGCTCGAAGTTAGTCTACCGTCAATGAACAAGCCATTTCAAGTATTCTGTATTATGGGTGAGTATAATAATTACTTATGGTTTGTATGATCGATCGGCCGTCCCAATAACCCTCCCTCAGGACCTTTGTATGCCGAGAAACCAGCAACGTCCTCCCGCATATCTTCTTATGCATTAGCCTGAACCAATGTTGTGGGGTCACATTTCGCACCACCAGCCATCCAGATTGGATCCATGCATAAGGATGGATGGTAATATCCGGCTAAAGGGTTTGAAAAAACTCTTAACCACAATAATTATTTTTAAGACGCTTACCGTTATAATGGGACAATAAGAATTGCTTATAGTTCAGGAGGTGAAACCGCCATGACCCTACGACAACTGGAGTTCCTCATCGGCATCGCTGACCTCGGCAGCATTTCCGCTTGTGCCGAATACTACGGCGTCACCCAACCTGCCGTCACAAACCAGATTCACTTGCTCGAAGAAGAGTTGACGGTGGGGCTGATTGTCCGCGGAGTCCGCGGCGCTACGTTAACCGACATTGGGCAAAAAACCGTTTTGCAAGCCAAAAAGGTCCTACAAGAGGCCAAGCGGATCACGGTCACTATTGAAGAGGCGAAAAAGACCATCACTGGAAAAATCGTTCTCGGAGTCAGCCCTTTGTCTCCCGTATCCATTCATCACTTTCCGCGCATCTATCGTCCATTTCATAAGGCATTTCCCGACATTCACATTGAGGTCGTCGAGATTGAGGCGCTACATTTGGCCGATCAAGTGTGTAATAAACGGGTTGGCTTGGCGCTCACGCCTCTGCCGCTTTTTACCACTAAGGCCTTGTATGAACCTTTATGGGCCGAGGAATTGGTTGTGATCTCTAATCCTGAGGAGAGCCTGCCCGATCCCGTTCCCATCGCTTTGCTGCGCGACTACGACTTTGTGTTCATGAAACCCGGGTACAACCTCAACCTCACGGTAGCCCGCTTAGCGCAAGAAGCCGGGTTTGAGCCCAACAACGTCGCCGAAGCGTCCACCCTAAACTCCCTATTAGGATTTGTGGCCGCCGGCATTGGCGTTGCTATCGTACCGGCAGAGACCGTCATGCTCGAGGCTCAGGCTGGACTTGTAAATATCTCCCGTTTAGTACCGCGCGCGTATCGCCGGCTCGCCATGGTCTTTCGCAGTCGGGAGGACTTGACTCCGGCCGTCGAGGTCTTTATGCACTATGTTCGTTCCTATTCTGACGATATTCCGCTTAACCACATACACTACATGAAGACGCTCTTAGATGGCTCCGTTGCCATTCAACCAGAATAGGCGGTGGCCCAAAATGCCTCCCTGGGTCCATGAACGGAATTTTGGGCCACGCGTGTATTGTTCTACCAGCCGAAGGCGCCTCCGTCACTCCGAAGATCCGTAGCGGCCGCGAATGCTCGTGTGGTGAGATTGACGGCAATGGCTTGGGCATGCCCCAATTTATCATCATACGCCGACACCACCGTCACATCATGATCCCGGCGCCCGAGTTCCTCCAGCACGTCGCTCGAAAATCGCCGCTCGGCCAGGCCCGCCTCTTGTTGGGAGCCCCACGTGCGCCCATAGAGCCAACGGGGGGCTCCTAAGGCCGCGGTCACATCCATCTGGTAATCGAGAACCCGGGTGAGAACGGCCGACTGCGTCTGGGGTTGGCCATCGCCCCCCATCGTGCCGTAGATCAAAATGGGCCGACCATTGCGGAGGGCCATCGCCGCACTTAAGGTATGGGCGGGGCGTTTCCCCGGCAAAAGAGAATTCGGCTG
>DAIDDL010000068.1 GCA_027309085.1 Sulfobacillus sp. | reverse complement strand
ATGAGAAAAAACGAGCAATGGTATGAGAATCAACGAGATAGATCGCTCGTGTACAAAAATAGGGGGTTAAACCGGTTGCTGTCGGCCTGATTCGGTTAATTCATAGATTTTCGTGCGGCGCTGGGATCCCGTCTGGTCCCAATGCCCCTGGATAAGACCTTGACGCTCTAACTGATGCAAGGTCGGATATAACGTGCCTTCTTTGAGCAGCAGTTGGTGGTCTGATCGATCCTCGATCCACCGGACGATTTTATATCCGTGGGCTGGGGCTTCTTCCAGGGCTCGCAGAATCAAGAGACTCGGGAGCGACGGAACCAGACTGTCCACCATAGTGTTTCACCTCTATAGATTGAATACTATGGGTAGGTGACAGTGTCAATCTTCCATGATTTCGAGGTGCAACTCCGGGGGAGAGCCGACGGCATTTCCTGATGCAACGGCAAGTTGGCGAGATCTAACAATTTAGGCGGATGGCGACATGGTTAGGAGATGATAATTCACGGGCGGGAAGGTATGTAAAACCGTCGGTTGCTCGGCGCTATCAACGCCGCCAGCACAGCAGAAGCCGTCAAGGCCGTGGAAAGATCCAGTTCGGTGCCCGGACCCGTGGCATTCCCGGCGGTGCCGATGTCGGCAATAGGTTGGCAAAAGCGGCCATCGTGGAAAACAATGGGTATTCCCCCATACCTGGGTGAACTGCGCAGGCTTTGGCGAGTTGTTGAGCGGCGTACAAGGCGTTGTGGTAAAGGCATTAAACGGTTAGTTGGGACTAAGTGCCCGCCGTCTCCAAATCGAGAAGACCAGAACATATGGGATTTGCCACACATCCGACATCTTTTCTGAAGAATTCTTTGAATTATGCGATATCCTTCCGGTACCGTCTTGGCAAACTCCTCGGGCGTGCGATCCATGGGGTCGAGCTAAAGCGAGAGTTTACGTCCCGGGCGTGTTTTCCCCGCAATGGTGCCGAGGTCTCCAGCAGGCAATTCATTGAGGTAGGGATGAAGTCGGGGTGGTCACAGAGCTTTGACCCCGGGGCGGGCATCGGCCACCAGGTATTTGGGGCTTCCAAGAAAGCTTTATAATGAGGCGGGAGGTGGGCAATGCAATCCAAGCGCTATGACGTGCCGCTGCTCAGACTGATCCCGCCCGCAGCGTTGTCTGATGTTCTTGTAATCCGGCGATATCAGGTGGGAGAGCGCATTTTTGAACAGGGAGATCCCACGACAGGACTCTGGTTTGTCATGGAAGGCCGTGTCGCCGTCGAGCGGGTCGGCAGTGAGGGCAATGTTACCACCACCGGGGTATGGATCACAGACGACATTGTCGGGATCGCGGGGCTTTGGGACCGTAGTGGCTATCCCGCGTCGGCGCGGGCCCTGTCCAACCCCACAGTCATGGGATGGATTTCCCGGGATGTGGCCTTGCGGATGCATCAAGAGATCCCGCCGTTTGGCCTGGAGATTAGCCGGCTCTTGGCGGAGCGTCTGCGGTTTATTCAGGAGTCCATTGCGAGCCGGCAAGGGCGGCCAATTGTCAACCAAGTCGCATCGGTGCTTCTGACCCTGTCGAGGCGGATGGGAAGTTTCATAGGGCTGACGCATGAAGATCTCGCCCACCTCATTGGCACCCACCGCGAAACCGTGACACGCGCGCTGCAGGAATTGGCCAGGGACGGGGCAGTGAATGCACGGCACGGAACCATTGAAGTGGTGGATGCCGTCAAATTGGAAGATTGGAGCGCCCCGCCGAGCAAGTAGCTCATCGGGCTATGAGCGTGGCCTGCAGCGATTCACCCGCTAATCCGCAGGTCAGAAAACCGCTTCCATCCCCAGATGTCAGGGGGAAGGGAGTACCATGCAACTCCTCGAGTCGCGGACTAGCTGTTAGCGGTCAATGCCATTGTGCCCTTCCCGAAAATGCCACAGGTTCATCTGGCGATGCATAGCAAACAGTCGCCCGCACATCGTGCTGTCGAGTTGCGGCAGTAGAATTACTTGTCGGCGTCTTCCCATGTTCAATGGTGCCGGTAGAGCAGGTGTCAATTCTAATGCTGGCCCAGACGCTAGGGAGACTGGCCGCCGGGGCGGTCCCTGCCCCGGCGCATCCCCCGTTAGGACCTGATTATAGGGCCAGCCACCCGCCATCCACGGCGTAGGTGTAGCCCGTGCAATAGGCCGAGGCGGATGAGGCCAGAAAGAGAGCAATGCCTTTCAAGTCGTCGGGTTCCCCCCATCGCCCCAGCGGGGTGCGCCGCAAAATTTCCGCGTGGGCCGCGAGGACCACGGGGTCCGTGACAGTCTCCTGGAGCAGGCCGTCTCCGAGATTGGTGTGGACAAAGGCCGGGGCAATGGCATTGACCCGCACCTGGAGGGGAGCCAACTGAACGGCCAGCGTCCGGGTAATCTGCACGACCCCGCCTTTGGCCGCAGTATAGCCAATCGCACCCATCCCAAAATCCCCAACCAATCCGTAGATGGAAGCGGTATTGATAATGCTGCCCCGGTGTTGCTGAGTCATATGCTTGGCCGCCGCCTTGTCTGTCAGAAATACCCCCGTTAAATTCACGCTGATGACGCGGTCCCATTCTTTCGGGTCGTAATCCATGATGACGGCGCCATGTTCCGCAATGCCGGCGTTCGCAAAACAGATATCGAGACGGCCCAGCTGTTTGACGGTCGCCGCAACCATCCGCTCGGTTTCCTCTTCACTAGACACATCTGCGCCAATCCCAATGACCCGCCGCCCTGTGGCCGCGGCCACCCTGTCGGCGGCCTCCTGTGCGCCCGCCGCGTGGATATCGACAATTGCCACATCTGCTCCGGCTTCCGCCATCGCCTCAGCATAGGCCAATCCAATCCCACTAGCACCTCCCGTGACCAGAGCCACCTGTCCGTGCAAGTCCATCATTTCTGTGACTTTCATCTTCATTCCCTCTTTTCCGTATTGTTAATCCATGACCGCCACTCCCGGGCCCTGTGTTCTTGGCACCGGTCAGTATTTTTCCGGATTTCTTCCTAAGGTATCCGAAAAGGCAAAGCTGCCGGTCGAGTCCAACCCACCGTCCGGCTGTCCGAGACACACCAGACCCAACATCACCAACAGGTAATCGTGGCCAATGGTGGAGGCCTAGTTGCCGGCGGTGGGAGGTGATGCGGTTCATCAGGCTCCTCTCCTGCCTGTTCCATCCAACCTCCCAATCCGGGTAACCACTTCTTACGATAGCTAGGCCAGATCCCCCAGAATAGGTCCAAATGGTCCATATAGCCGACGATAAAGGATACAAGTGAGAGGGACGGTCTTTTGCGTGGCGATGCAGGATGTCAGCTACAAAATTAAGACAAGACAACCCAAGATGGGACTTTCCATAAGGCGTACCGGTTACAAGAGAACGAGAATGCCAGCATCTATAACCGGGCTATTCGACGGGTTTGGCGGACTATCCTGACTTCGATCAGCGCAACATATCTTCATCGCGGTGAAACTCTTGTATGACGGCCAATGGGAGAAAGTGCCGTTGCCCATCATCCTGCCCACAAAACGCTGATGGCCGCACAAGCAGAAATATACAGCGGATTCAAAGTGAATGGCCACGGATCAAAGCGAGAAAAGCCCCCCAAGAGAAATTGACGGATGAAGCGCGGATCCCGCAGGGGTGGGTGGCGTTATCGCTCTCCCTTTATGCCCAACGCGATAAACGCTATCCGGGCCATGTGCGTTGCGCATGGCATGTGCCCCTAGAGAACTACTTGCCACACCTCCAAAGGCCAAAGAACAACTGGCCACCAATCCAGGGATGCCTGTGGTGACGGTGGACTTGGGGGTCAATCGGTTAGCGGTCATGGGGGTTTGTGGACCGCCAACGAACCGCCACCCAGTTTATCCCTGGGGCACGTTGAATCACAGTTGCCACCGGTTGTTTAAGCATCATCCATACGAAACGTCTCCAGAGTGGGCGGCTACAAAACAACGTCCCAGACAATGTTCACCTGTGGCAGAAAGTCCGCCATCTCGACGACAATGCGGCGCGGCAGGTTGCCCGCCAGATCGTCGATTTTGCGCTGCCGCAGGATGCCCAGGTGATGGTGTTGGAGTCCTTGCGGAAGTACACAGCGCCCCAAGAGAAGAGGAGCAAAGCGGGGAGGAAGAACCATAAACGAACCGACTGGCTACGCGGCCAGATTGTCGAATGGGTCCGTGACCGGGCATTTCGAGAAGGCCTCTTACCCGTCGAACGCCCACCCGGCCTACAAATTCCAGAGGTGTCCGCATTGCCAAGAGGAATATCCTGGCGTGGGTATCCGCGTCCTGCGCAGGTTGCCGAATATCGCGTAGGTTTCGTATAGAGCCATCGATTTTATGCGAGTGCCCCTGGGGTGGGGGACGTTTTGAGGGAGATCAGAAGGGTGCTGGCTTGCCAGATGAGGGGATCACTCACACGCCAAGAAGAGGATACCGCCAAATTCCTCTCCCCTCTGCGGAGGGAGAAAAAAGTCAGACAAACGGCTGTTGTCTATGGTTTTGGGCAACTGCCGACACCACACAGAACCCTGTTGCCGCATGTGATCACCATCACAGCCGCCCGTCAGGCAAGAGCGTACGTTAAGGGCATGGGGAAATGTGGGGAGCATCTGTGCTGACCAAGCCGCGGGAGAGAAGGGCAACTACCCACGCAGCGCGGAGCGTTGAAACACTAAAAACTGTTTCCCCGGCAACTGGTAGCGGCAAGGAGGAAGCGCTTGTGCATGGAGTCCGTTCATCGCGGTGGAGCATGAAATATTTTGCAGTGGCCGTGGCCTCGTTGGGGCTGGCAGAACTACTGTGGGCGTCGGGACTGGCCCAGCCCCTTGGCAACATTGGATCGGCGTGGGTCTTGGTTGGGGTGCACCTCACCACTATCGGGTTTTTGACCCTGGTGATGATGGGAGCTCTGCACCAGTTCGTTCCCGTGTTAACCGAGACGGAACTGGCCAGCCAAACCTGGTCAGGGGTGACCTTCTGGAGTCTGGCAGTAGGGTTGCTGGGGATGGTGTCGGGTTTTCTTGCCCTGCCTGGAGCTGTGCCGGGCGGAATTCTGCCGCAGGTGCCATGGCTTCTCCCAGTGGGAGGGTCGCTCGTTATCGCCGGAGTGATCGTGGCCGCCATCAACCTCGGCACCACGCTTAAACGGGCCTGGCCGTGGACCTTGCCCACCTGGTTTGTCGCGGCCAGTCTCGTGTTTTTGCTGATCACCGTCTTTGCGGGCCTGCTGCTGGCACTGTCTTTGGCCATGCCGGGCCTGTTCACCTCGGGACAGTTGCAAGTGATGGGCGGGCGGGGGCTGGCCGCCCACGTCATAGGCGGGATTGGGGGCTGGCTGACGCTGACAGCGATGGGAGTGTCTTACAAACTTTTAGCGATGTTTACGCTCTCGGATGAACGCCGCGGAGCATGGGGCTGGGCGGCCTATCTGTTCACGACCTTCGGTATCACAGCAGCCTGGCTGGCGCGGTGGATTGGAGTAAATGGTCTGGCTGATCTGGGCTGGGCTGCCATTTTGATTGGCTTGGCTATGTACTTGTGGGATATGGCTGCCCTGTACCGCCAGCGAAAGCGCCGGAAATTGGAACTGAACGCCCGGTATGCCCTAGTTCCGCTGGGATTTCTTGGCGTGCTCGTCCTGGCGGCTACGGTGGTGCGGATAGGAGGGGCGCTAACACGGCTTGATATCGCGCTCGCATTTCTCGCCCTGTACGGGTGGCTTGGCGGTCTGGCGCTCACGCAGCTATACAAAATCATTCCTTTCCTGACGTGGCTCAGCCAGTTCGGCAGCCGGCTAGGCAAGGGGCGCACCCCGCGTGTCCAGGATTTGGTGAGCGAGGCGCGCGACCGCTATGCTTACGCTCTCTATTTTGCCGCAATCGTCCTGGGTACCGTGTGTCTTGGATTGGGGTCGTCCGCGGGATTCCGGGTGGCCATGCTGGCCGCATTCGTTGCCACGGCCGACATTGCGCGCGCTCTGTACCATGGATCCCATCCTGAACGGGAAGAATCCGGATCCGGCACCGCGGCTGTTCTGTTTCGTAAGGCGCGGTAGCCTCGTTCCCTGGGAAGCGGTAATTGATCTACGCCCTGTGAATGACGGATCTATGGCTAGGACAGTGGGGATGTGCGTCCGGCAAGATTGTGGCCGGGGCTGGACCATCCCCGCTTATCTCACGCATTGTTCTCCCGCCTGTGAACGCTGATAATGGCGGGTCTCTGTTCCTATCTGAGCCGCCGTCCGACCTGAGTCGCCGGACGGCGGCTGCACTGACTGGGGAAGGGGCTTTGTGCGTCGTTGGCCGAAATGGCCAGCGGTATTCCCTTGTCCGCCCAGTGATGGATAAAGTGTCATTCTGTGGGCCACCCTAACGTCCTGACAACGACTTTGCGAGAGGATTATGCTAGTGCATATCGTGGTAATCGGCGCAGGGCCAACGGGACTGTCGGCGGGCTATGACCTTCTTCAAAATGGCCACCAGGTGACCTTGTATGAGCAGGACTCGAAATGGGTTGGCGGCATTTCGCGGACCGTCGTCTACAAGGGATACCGATTTGACATCGGCGGCCACCGCTTTTTCTCAAAAAACGCCGAGATTGAAGCCTACTGGCGGAACATCCTGGGAGAGGACCTGTTGACCAGGCGCCGTCTGTCCCGGATTTTTTACGACGGCAAATTTTACGATTACCCGTTGAAGGCGGGCAATGCGTTTAAGAACATGGGGGTGGTGAATACCGCCTGGTGTCTGGGAAACTACCTGAAGACCCAAATGTTTCCGAGGAAGCCTGTGCGCACTTTTGAGGACTGGGTGACCAATCACTTTGGTGCGCGGCTCTACGAAATGTTCTTTAAAACGTATACAGAGAAAGTGTGGGGAATGCCCTGCAGTGAAATTAGTGCGGATTGGGCTGCCCAGCGCATTCAGGGACTCAGCTTGATTACTGTGGTGAAGTCCGCGGTGTGGCCTTCCAGCCAGACGTCAGTGAAAACTCTGGCTGACTCCTTCCGCTACCCTAAACGGGGGCCTGGCATGCTGTGGGAACGGGTGGCCAGCCATATCCGCAGTTTAGGCGGCGACCTGCGGATGGGGGCCCGGGTTTCAAGCATTGCCTGGGAACCCGGGAGAGGTGTGAGTGCGGTAGATGCCTCCGGCTGTGCGGCTGAGCGGCCCGACCACGTCATTTCCTCTATGCCGCTGCGCTCTTTGGTGCGGGCCTTGAGCCCGCAGGCCCCGGCAGAAGTGCGTGACGCTGCAGAAGCCTTGCATTACCGGGACTTCATTACCGTGGCGCTGATTGTGGACGCGCCCCACCTGTTTCCAGACCAGTGGATCTACATACATGACCCCCGGGTCAAAGTGGGGCGGATTCAAAACTTCAAAAATTGGAGTGCGGATATGGTGCCGGACCCTGGTATGACGTGCCTCGGGATGGAGTACTTCTGCTTTGCGGGAGATGGATTGTGGACGGCGCCTGACCGCGAACTGCTGGCCTTAGCCGAGCGGGAAGCGCGCGCAACCGGACTCCTCGGGAACGCGAGGTGCGTGGACGGGACCGTCGTGCGGGTCCCCAAGGCCTATCCCGTGTACGATGACCACTACGAGCGCCACCTCCTGACCATCCGCCGCTATCTGGACAGCCACCTGCCCAATTTGCAAATAGCCGGACGCAACGGCATGCACCGTTATAACAACCAGGATCATGCCATGCTGACGGGGCTGATGGCTGCCAAAAATGTCTCGGGCGCTGCTTACGATCTGTGGGCAGTCAACAGTGATGCCCAGTACCTCGAGTCGGTTCCCAGCACACGCCGGGTGCCTCAGCGCATGGGTACGGTCAAAGGCTGAAGAAGTTGGCGGCGGAACGGAGGCACAATGACAAAAATCTGGGGTGAACGGCTGGCGGTCTTTCTCATCTTCGTGAGTCTGGGAATCATCTGGTCGGGCATCGTGCCCTTGTGGCAAGGCCCGGATGAACCGGCGAATTTTGCTTATGTGCAGTCTATGGAGCACCGCCTCCTCCCACCCCGCCAGGACGTTGTACCCGCGGGACAGAGCCCCTGGCTCTTCAATCCGTCCCCGGCAGAAAGCTTGTCCATCACTTTGTCCGCGCGGGCCCGGGTGCTGCAAGACCCTGGAGCCTGGCTGTCCCTGTCTGAAGCCCAGAGGACGCACGACTTGCAGGATCTCGCCCGTGTCAGCGCGGGACCGCAATACCCTTTTATGGGCACTCAAAATTATGTGGAGATCTACCCGCCCCTATACTATGACGCCGCAGCCTGGGGACTGCGGGCCGGGCACATCCGGAATATCCTGGCGGCGACATACAGCGCGCGTTTTTTCAGCGCGCTCTGGCTGGGGGTCGCGGGAGTGCTGTGGGATATGATCCTGGCTTTTGTGATCCGGGCGCGATTTGCCCGCCTCGGCCTCCTTGCGTTTCTGGTCTTGCTCATTCCCACGCTCAGCATGCTGGGGGGAACTGTCTCGAATGATATCGTGGCCGACGCTGCCAGTCTGGGTATTTTCTGCGGAGCGCTGTGGGGGATGAAGAATCCTGGCCGGCTCACAGCGCTGCCGGTGGCGGCCGGATTCGGGCTGGTGGCGGGACTGGCGGTGTGGACCAAGGAAGAAGCCTACATGGCTCTGGCCGTCTCTGCGCCATTTGTCCTGCGCGCTGTCTGGGGGCACGCGCCCTCGCGGCGGGCACGGTGGTCCTGGCTTGGAATTGCCGCCGCGGCGGCCCTGTTGGTTGCAGCGCCGTGGCTCGGATTCACGCTTCACCGCTACGGTTCCTTGATTCCGCCCCTGACATACCAGGGAGCGGGGAGCAATCCGCGCACCTGGGGTTTTGTCCTCCATCACGAGCTGCTGAACAAAGTGTTCGAGGGGAATTTGATGGTGACCCAGGCAATGTTCGGCATGGACTGTCCGTGGTGGCAGCCTTGGGCCTCATCCGAAGCGTGGATTCATATCCTCCTCGGCCTGGTGGAGATTGTAGGATTGTCAGTGGGTCTCATCTCCTCCCGGCGCCAGCCGGGGTGGGGATTGGCTGCGGCTTGGATCGGGATTGGCGCAGCCGTCCTCTGGGCCCTGCAGGGAGAATACAACGTCTTGACAGGCGCTGATTTCCTGCAGGGGCGGTATTTCCTTTTTCTTGCGGGCCCCGTGTCTTGGCTGGCAGCGCATCTGTGGGTCAAGATTTCTAAAACCGGCCAAGGCTTGGCGCTGGCCGGCGCGGCGGTGCTGTCCCTGGCCACCATGAGCCATACGTTATGGCGTTATTACCATCACACCCTGTTTGCTTTTCTCTTGGGGCGCATTGTCATCTTGGCCCCCGCCTCTGCGATAGACCTGAGCCGGATGGCTGTGGTTATCGTGATTGCTATGTGGGTATGGCTGGAGATCCGCATTCTCAACAGTCTGGATTCCTCTGGGGCTGCTGAGGCTTCGAGGACCGGGCATGCTGTGCCAAGTTCTTAGCGTGCCCACCTCGTGAAGGACCGTGGGCCCAAATAAATTATTCGGGTATCAAGAACGCTGGCCGTGAAAGTCGGCATCCAAGGCTCGAGTAGATCTACCAACTGCCTGCAATCAGGGGAATATGCCACTCGGGCTCTGTAATTCCGCCGTGTGCCGCCAGCATCACGGGAGGGTCCTGAGCCCCGTCCATGGCAAACTGCATCCCGGCGGGCAACATAATGGCTGTGTTCAGCACCCGGGATCTGAACTCCCGGATCGAAGGGGGCCCCCCGTACCAGCCGGAGTCCCACAGGTCTGATTGCTGTAAAACCTGAGCACCGTGCTCTTTGAGCGCAGACAGCGAATGGGCCGGGAGAACCGTGTAGAGATTGCGGCGCTCACCCGCCCAGAGATGGTTCCACAGGGCCGAGGCCGCCGGCTCAGCTTGCGTGATGACCTGGGATCTGTGCAAATCCACCATGCCGTGGTCGGCGGTGACCAGCAAGGTCACCGACGGGACCGTGCGCCAAAGGCGCACAGCGCTGCCGAATACGTTGTCCCATTCCACTAAGGCATTTTCTGCGGGGAAGGATTCTATTCCCGAGGCATGGGCGGCACGGTCAAAATCGGGGCTGTACACAAAAATGTAGCGGGTGCCCTGTGACAGAAGACCGGAGACGATGCCCGGGATTTCAATCTGATTGCGGTACCCGGCGTAACGGGCGTCCCTATACAGCCAGTGGGACAGGGGGCTGTGGCGGTAGAGATCCGGCCCTACCACCGCTGAGCGCACATGGTGTCTCGCGAGCCGGGAAAAAACATTTTCTAGATCGGGGTATAAGTCGCGGACGACGACCGGCTCATTCCTCTCGTCGCAACTGGTGAGGAGATTGACCCGGCGATTGCGCGCGGGCAGAAAGATGGTGTAGCCCAGGGCGCCATGAACTGCCGGAGGAGCAGCAAAGGCTAGAGTAGCCAAGGCGGTGGCGGTGGTCGTGGGGAAGACCGACTGCACCGCGTGGAATTTCAGCCAGCTGCGGTTGACGGAAAGATTGGGGAGAAGATTCACGGACACAGACCGTTCCAGTACGGCAGACCCCATCCCGTCCACCAGCCACACGATCATGTGCTCGGACTGTGCGATGGCCGGAAACTTCCCCGGGTCGCCTTCGTTCGCATCGAAATTTTTCAGCACCTGCTCTGCAAGCTGCAGCAAGCTGTTTTGCTTCAGCCACGGTTGCCGCATCGCAAACACCTCCTCTAAGGGAGCGGACCGGGGATATTCTGGTCTCTTCTCCTGTGATGCCGACGGTTCAGAGGTCTTGATTGCCGGCCGCGCCCTTTCTACCCGGGTCCTTCTGTCATTATACCAGCGAGCGCCTGTGCGCTGGGTTGCAAGCCGGAAAAGGCGGGATGTGAGAAAGGGAGGCCGGCGCTGAGTCCGCCGTTCTCCTTGGCCGTTGCCATGCATACAGTGCGCGGATACTTCTCACCTGACTTCCCGTCTGCAAGTTGCGCATGGACGGGAGGTTTTCGTGCAAATGCCACAATCGGCAGCAGGCCGGAAAGTCCAGCGAAAGCGCTCACTCTCCATGCGGCCCGGTCAGGACGCAGCATTTGTCTAAGCGAATTTCTCTTATTCCTTGAGTTTCGCACCCTCATAACACACCGTTTTTAGACGTCGATCATTCCGCCAAGCCTTGAAAATCGCCACTTTTTCCTCATTCAACCCGGAATATGCGCGGTTCAATGACAGCAGCATCGCCGATCTGAAAAACAGCGGGGGACCACGGGCAGGGACGATCTCCGCAGGACTTTTTGTGGGCTATTTTGCCCGCCGCCTGCCGTGGGCGCACCTGGATATAGCCGGATTGGCTTTTGAGGGCCAGGACGGGTCAGGCGCTACGGGATACGGCGTCGCCACCTTGGTGGAGTTGTGCGAACTGTGGCCCGAGAGCATTTCTGGCTGATCCAGAGTGTAAGCCGGACCGCAAGGGCGGAGGATCCCCTTGGCCAGGGTGCCAGGATGCAGAAATCCCGGGGTCTACTTTGATTGTCCGCCCGGCATTCCCCCAAGCCGCTGCTGTGTGGCAGAATAATAAAGTGAATCACACCATGCAAGGGGGGCGCGTGATGAACGGCAGTCTGTCTTTAGGGTATCTTCTCACCAATATTCCGCATAAAGAGCGTAAGGGGCTGACCCGGCAGTTTAGCGTAACGGAGGGGGAACTGTACACCGCAATGACCCGTCCCGAAAGGCTCCGCGAGATATTCGGGAGCATGACTGCGAACCAAAAACGTCTGCTCGGACAGTTTCTCATCAACACAGGCCGGACTATGGAACCACTCTCTAAGACGCGGACCGGCGACTTGGAGACGTTCTTGGACCAGCCGGGGATACTCTTTACCGCAGACAGCTTTTTCCGGCAAGAGCTGATTCCGCTCGACTACTATCCGGTTCTGGTGCCTCTGGCTTTTGATTTGCCGCCCGCGGCTTTTGCGTCGGGACACACCAGCCCCAGACAGGCTGGCGGGATGGGGGCATGGGAAGTGTTCGAGCCTTTGTTCGAACTGCTGCGCTATGCCTACCACCAGCCGCTCGAGCTTACCAATAACGGGTCCCTCTACAAGAGGCATGTCAACAAGATTCTCAAGAATCTCCCGGTCGGTGCCTCCCGGGAGATTGATGTGCTGTGGCAATTTTCCCTGTGGATGGGCCTGAGTTCCATCTCCGCAGACCGGCGGGTGGCCGTGTCCGAACGGGCGGACAAATTTTGGGCACAGCCGGTGCTGGAGCTCTTGAGCACCTATCTGCAGTTTGTTACCTACTCTGGTGCTTTTTTCCCTTGGGCATTTTTCGCGCTGGCTGCGAATTTGGAACTGGACCAGTGGCTCGACCCGGAAGCGGTTTTGCAGTGGCTGCGGCCGATCCGGTCGGGCATGCACTATGATGTCTGGGAGATCACCCACTATTTTGACGGCATGAAGGGTGGGAGAGTCTGGGAAACCAACGGCCGGCTGGGACGGTTGACCCCGCCTTTTTATGCGCTGCTCCGCCATGAACTGACTGTGGCACAAAGGCCCGCGTCCTTGATTATCGAACCAACTGGGGACATTCTAGTCCCGCCTGACGCCTGCTGGAGCGACCGCTGGTCCCTGGCTAAAGTGGCAGGATTGGTGAAGAATGACCGGATGGCCGTCTACCATGTGGATAAACAGGTGGTCAGGGAGGCACTGGTCCATGGCGAGCTGCCCGAGACGTATATCACCCAACTGGTACGCATGTCTCAAACTGGACTGCCTGCCAATGTGGAGACCAACATCCGGGACTGGTATCGCCAGTTCGGCCGCCACCAGCTGCTGCAGGCGACCATCATCCACAGCAATGACCCTGCGGAATCGCTGCAGGTCGGCCAGATTCTCCAAAGCTATGTCCGCAAGAGGCTGTCAGAGCGTGACATCATCGTTGACGGCCAGGACATGGACAAGATTCTTAAAAAACTCGATGCGGCGGGACAGCCTGTAGTGCCCACAGTGCAGCATTTTGACAGTTCCCCCAAGGGGCCGCACAGCGACGATGATTTCTTTGCGGAAGAAGAGGAAGAGTTTTGGGAGAACGAAGAAATGTTCGACGACAGACCTGTCGACGTCCACGTCGGGAGGGATTTGCCGCAGTGAAGGGCCTGTGTGCCGCTTAGAGGTCCCGCGCATAACGGACCTCGGCTGCCGGGGGAGAGTCAAACTGTTCGTGGTAGAGCCGGGCGTAAAGCCCGGGGTGCGCGAGCAGTCCCAAGTGGCGGCCCCTTTCGACGACGGAGCCGTTCTCCACGACCACAATCTGGTCAGCGGCGAGAATGGTGGACAGGCGGTGGGCAATGGCGATGACCGTGCGCCCATGGAACAGCCGGGCCAAGGCATCTTGAATCAGACGCTCGGCATGCGAATCCAGCGAGCTGGTTGCTTCGTCAAGCAGCAGCACCCGCGGGTCCTTCAAGATAGCGCGGGCGATGGCGACCCGCTGCTTCTCTCCCCCTGACAGGCGGTATCCCCGCTCCCCCACCACGGTTTGGAGCCCTTCAGGCAGCTGGCGCAGCAAATCCGCCAGCTGCGCCGCTTCGGCTGCCGCCATGACTTCCTGGTCGGACGCGTTTGGGCGGCCATAGCGGATATTGTCATCGAGGCTGGCGTGAAACAGGAAAAGGTCCTGAGTCACCATGGAGGTGACCCGGCGCAGCGGTTCCTCCTGAAATGCCGGGAGCGGGGTGCCTCCGAGGAGCACTTGGCCTGCGGAAGGGTCATAAAAGCGGGCGGCTAAGGAAAGCAGAGTGGTCTTGCCCGCCCCGCTGGGGCCGACCAGAGCTGTCAGCTCGCCGCCTTGGGCCGTGAAATCCACGTCATGCAGAACTTCCTCGTCTGGGCGGTAGGAAAAGCTCACATGGTCAAAGCGGACGGCCACGGGGGACGAGGGAGTGGGCCCGGGATCGGGAGCCGATAGCAAAGGCTCGGGCACATCCACCGGCAGGTCAAGAAATCGAAAAAAGCGGTCGAACAGGGCCAGCCCGCCAATCAGGGTCGTGTTGGATCCAGCCAGGGAAGATGCCGGACTGAAGAGCTGGCTTAGATAAGTCGCAAAGGCCACGATGTGGTGCCGAGCTCGGCCCGGCCCGTGATGACCAGGTAGCCCCCGTAGCCGTACAGCAGCGCTGGGCCGACCGCCGACAGCACCTGCACCACTAAAGACAGCCACTGCCCGACCATGTTCTGCTGGATCTGGGTGGTGCGCACCGTCTCACTCAAGTCCCGGAAACGGCGGGCCTCCCTCGCGCGGGTGCCGAAGCTCTTAACCACCACTATCCCCGACAGGGTGAGGGTCTCTTCCAAGTGGGCGGTCAGCTTGGCGAGCTGGCTCTGGGCGGCAGTAATGGCGTTGTACGTCTTGTGCCCGTAGCTGACCACCGGCAGGGCGAAAGCGGGCAGCATCAGGGTGGACACGACGGCCAGCTGCCAATTGAGATAGAACATGATGCCCAAGGTAAGGAGAACCGTCAGCGCATTGACAAATAAGCCGCTCAGGGTGCGGCTCAGGACCTGCTGCACAGCATTGAGATCATTAATGAGGCGGGAGTGGATCTCCCCGCCAGGGGTGCGGGTGAAGAAATCGATCCCCAGCGCAGTCCGCAAGTCGTGGATGACGCCTTGCGATACCACCGTGTTCAGGTAATTTTGGGCTACGGAGACAATGGCCCGCGCGGCCGGTAACAGCAGCAGCGCACCGGCCAGCACAAGCAACAGCCGTAGGTCGCGGCGGGCCAGCGCCCGGTCGATAATGGCGCGGATGATGAGGGGGGGCACCAGGGCCAGCATCACCCCCAGCACGGTCAGCGCCATGGCGGCCGCCAGCTGGCGGCGGTGCGGCCACAGCGTGCGCCACAACCGCTTCGCCGTCTCTTTGCTTGGCCGCCCGCCATCTTTCATGTACTGCAAAGATTTCCGCTTTCCCACACGGAATGCAGCGGCCCCCCGCCCAGTCCCGTCCCGCCTCCTGCCGAATAGTTTTACTGGCTAATAGTTTGATGGTATTATCATTTTATGAAACAGTCAACGAATCCTCCCAGTGACGCGGACCAGGTTGTGGAAATGCTGTGGGAACTGTGGCGGACATGGCGTGTGCGTTCCAAGACAGTGGAAACAGACATCACGTCGGAACAGTACCGGCTGCTGAAGCACATGACCCGCGAGGGGCCCCTGTCCGTCTCAGCGCTGGCCGCATTCTGGGGTGTCACCGCCTCTACCATGAGCATTGCGACTCGGCGTCTGGAACGGGCGGGATACGTCACCCGCCTGCGCTCTGCGGACGACCTGCGCACCGTCGCCGTCACGGTGACCAGCGCGGGGCGCGAAGCCTGGGAGCGCTGGCACCAGCAGAGGATTCATGCTCTGGCCCCTCTGATAGGCCAGCTTGGCCAGGCCGACCAGGACTCCTTAGCCCGCATGCTGGAGATTTTGCTGAGCCAAAAAAGGTAGTCCTATCCCCTAAGCCCGGAACGGGACGGCCTTGCGGTACGCCTCTAGGAGTTGCCGAAGGTCCCTGCATTTATAACCTAATTTTAATCTCTTCTTCACATAACCTTCTTATGGCCTTAATTTCCGCCCTGCATACTGACAGTGTTTCCCGCTCTTATCTTGCTATGTTTGCGCATTTGGGAATGAACACCACACACGAGGAGGACATTATGGCATCGAAAACCGTGACTCAAACTTTGAATGAGGCGCCTCTTGGACTGTTTCACCTGCGGGCGGTTCTGACGGCGGGGATGGGATTTTTCACTGACGCATACGACCTCTTTATTATCGGCGCTGCACTGGTCCTGATCAAAGCGGAGTGGCATCCTTCCACCGCCATGATCGGGCTGCTGGGCTCAACCGCCTTGATTGCGGCATTTCTGGGAGCTTTTGTGTTTGGCCGGCTGGCGGATGTGTTTGGCCGCAAGTCGATTTATGGACTGGAAGCGGCCATTATGGCCATTGGCGCCGTGCTCTCCGCATTTGCCCCGAGTGTGCTGTGGCTCCTGATTTTCCGGTTTGTCATGGGGCTTGGGATTGGTGGCGACTACCCGATGTCCGCCGTGCTGATGAGTGAATTCGCCAACACCAAAGACCGCGGGAAACTGGTCAGCCTGGTGTTTTCCATGCAGGCGCTGGGCCTGATCACCGGCCCGATTGTCGCCCTGACGCTTTTGGCCTCAGGCATCAACCCGGATCTGGCTTGGCGGATTATGCTGGGAGTCGGGGCGATTCCAGCCACCGCAGTGATTCTCCTGCGGCGGCGCATGCCTGAATCCCCGCGTTTTCTGGCCCAGGTCAGGGGAGCCGACAAGCAGGCTGCCGCTGGGCTGAAGAGCTTTGCGGGCGATGAAGTGGCCACTCCGGATGAGAAGGAGCCGACCAAACGGCTGTCTCTGGGCGCCATGCTGTCGCAAGGACGCTACTGGCGGCTGCTGCTGGGAACCGCCGGAGGTTGGGCGCTGTTCGACTACGCATACTACGGCAACTCCATCTCCCTGCCGCTGGTCATCAAGAGCGTGGCGCCCCACGCCACAGATATCACAAGCATTGCCTGGTCCCTCATTATCTTTGCCATAGCAGCCGTCCCCGGATACATCTTGGCCTTTATGACGATTGACAAGATTGGGCACCGGCGCCTGCAGTGGATAGGATTTTTGGTGATGGGTCTCGCCTTCGGAGCCATCGGCATTGTGCCCAACCTGACCCACGATATTCTCCCCTTCCTCCTCATCTTCGGCCTCAGTTACTTCTTTGCTGAGTTCGGGCCGAACACGACGACGTTCGTGCTGGCTGCTGAGGTCTACCCGACCAGTGTGCGCGCCACGGGGCACGGGCTGTCGGCAGGGGTAGCCAAATTCGGGGCATTCATCGGTGTCTTTGCCTTCCCCTTGCTGGTCAAGGCATTGGGGCTCAGCGGGACCCTGACGATTACTTTCGTGTTTGCCATGATTGGGGTCCTGCTCACCTTATTGCTGCCGGAACCCGCGGGGCGGTCTTTGGAAGATATCAGCCCTGTGGAGTCCACCCCTTCCTACAGTAAAACTGCCAGCGGTTCCTGATCAAATTCCTGGTTTTCCTGAGGCGCCCTTACTGAGGGCGCCTTTTTGATTGCCACAAAAACGGCAATCCGCCATGTATCCCGGGTTTTGCGCACGGCTGCTGCCGGCGCGGCGCGCACCACGAATAGTGGGGAGAGCAGGTCAGGCTTCTTGAACCAGGTGCGCTGCCAGAGTGGGCGTGTCATAGCTGGAATGCGGGATGAGAGGTCCCGCACAGTTTGCCGGGACTCCATGCCCAAAAAAGCGGGGCAAGCAGACCGGAAGATGAAACGATGTGCACATGCCGGCAGGGTGGCTGGTCTTGCGGTCTCGCTTTCGCAGCCCGCAGCCGGGCAATGTCTTTGTGGCTGCATTCGCTGCGCAAATTCCGGCAGTATTCTTCCGCGTCATATCTCCCCGGGTTCGGCACCGGCTACCAGTTGGATGACACGGAGGACAAGTGGGGTATCAGGGCATCGACCTATGCTAATCGTTACCCACATCTTTTGCGCCGCAGTAAGCCTTACGAATGGTGCAGCACCGTCCTTGCCTTCTATAATAGTCGGAATATTTCGCAAAGGGTTGTGCCTATCCTTTCGAGAATCTATTCAATCATGAGGGGGCGGCGCTATTGGAAGAATGGGTTTTTCGTGAATTAGGTCATATGGACTGCGGTG
>DAIDDL010000067.1 GCA_027309085.1 Sulfobacillus sp. | reverse complement strand
GAAGCATTCGCCGGTGCGTCTGACCGACCTGTTGCAAACGTAGCGGGTTGGTTACCGCTGTCCCTGGTCAACCCAGCGATGTGTTCACAAGCTCCGGCCTTTAGGCCGGGGTAGTTGACTATCCCCGTCTCCTTTGGTGCACGGTATGACGGCTACGAAATCGTTATGTGCCCAGTGCCCTGTGGTCCAAAAAATGAAATCTCCCGGAAACCAGCCTCATGAGCCAACTGCTGGGCTTCGACAAAATACAGCCCTACATTCTCCGGTTCGTGAGCATCGGAGGCGAAACTGACTGCCACATGAGACTGGGCCGCTAGAGACAGCAGTGTGGGGTGGGGATAAATTTCCTTCACAGGACGCCTGAGGCCCGCCGTGTTAATCTCCAGGGCTACGCCGGTATCCGCCAGCACCTCCACAAACCGCTGATACAGAGGAATCAAAAATTCTTCCGGAGGCTTCTCGAAGCCGTAAATTTTGGGAAGGTCCGGGTGCGTAATCGCCTGAAACAGTCCAGACGCAGCAGCCCGCATGGAGTAATCATAGTATTGGGTCCAGATCTCTTCCGGCGTCCTTTGAAAGTAGTGACCTTGCATCTCGCTGACATCGAGTCCAAAATCGTCAAGAAAGTGAATGGAACCCAACACAAAGTCCCAGGAATACCGTCCGAGAAATGCGCGGATGCCTTCTTCGTTTGCTGGGACAAAGTCCATTTCTAGTCCGGCGGCCATGGGATAGCTTCCGCGAATGGCGTCAAGAAATGCGGTGTACCCGGCCAAAGGGTACCGGCAGCGCTGGCGAGCCCATTCACCTGGCAGGAGCCCCGCCGCCTCCGTGAACCGGTAGGCATGCTCGACAATGCCCAGTCCAGTGACGCCGCGGCTCCTACCCACGTCTAGAAATTGCTCCAGCCATGATACAGGGTACTCGAGAGGGGTATAAGGCCCGTGCTCCATATGCACGTGATTGTCAAACCACATAGTCTGCTCTCCTTTGTTGTCTCCGTGTCATTTTTACTCATACCAGTGCGAATCATCGTATTTCGCATAAGATGCAATGAATGCGGAAAGATAGGCGGTCGCCATCGATAATCCCATAATCAGGACCCCCAGCTGCTGGTCGGCCAGGGCGGAAATGCCGAATATCCTCGGTGCGTGCAGATAAAACGTGTAAAACGGCGTGCTGGTATCGATAATGTAGACCAGCGCCGGCATCATCAGGTCAAAATTAAAGAAGATATATACCAATTGGTAGCCGCGTGAAATCATAGCTAGTTCGGGCATCTGCCCGCGCTTGCGCACCACTGTCAAATGGCGGTTTTGCTTTTTCTCCACGGGCGCCATAATGGGCCACCACATGAAGATCGCAGAAAACAGCATAATATAGGACTCCAGGACGTACACCCAGTCATTGCGCAGGCTGGCATCCAAAAAAGCAGGATATTCAATCCCCGAAAAGATCACGTTGAAGGCAATAATCGCGAATGGCGGGTTGGTGGCGACCCTTAACACACGCGACCAGAATCCTGTCTTCCACAGCGCGTTCATCATCCACTGCGGGATGCCTGCCAGCAGCAGAGGCGGCAGGACCACGCTGAGCAGGGCATACTGCACCATGTGGCCCGCAAAAAGATAGTCATCCGCCACCAGTTTCACCGGGGTGCCCATCGCAAGGTAAAAGACGGCCAGAGCCGCCATAAAATACACCTTCTGGAGGGTGGGCACATCTGGCAGATTATCCCCGAACCGCTCCCGCAGCGGCCCTCCCAACTGAAAATACACCACGGCCAGAATAATGACCAGGAGCATCACTTCCGGGTGCCACAGCGCAAAAAAATTGTAATGCTGAAACAGGTAAGCCATTACTCCACCCTCGCTCGGCCAACTGAACAGGCTGCTCTTTTTGTGTATTATACCGACTTATTCCTCTGTTAAGCGAGGTTTTTCTGGGTTCCGGCGGGCCCGGGCGGCCGTTTCAAAAGCGTAGGCCAGCCGGATCAGCCGGGACTCCTGAAAGGCGGCGCCCGTGAAGGTCACAGCCAGGGGCCGCCCCTGGCCCGTGTACCCCATGGGCACGGTGACGGACGGGTAGCCGGCGCGGGCGGCAATATCTGCGCCTTTGGCGCCTAGAAATACCAGAGCGTCCAGCTGGTAGCGTTCCAGCGTCCTGTCGATGCCCTCTTGCCGCGACCAGCGCAGGTCGTTGCGCCGGGCTTCCAGGTAACGGCTGTCAGCCAGACGCCCGCCTGTCGCCTCGGACTCAATCAGCACGGCCTGCCCGTATTTCAAGGCCTTAGTCTGATGACTGCTGTTGAAGTCAATGACGGCCTGCAGCGTACGGGGCCCGGAGTCAATCCACTTGGCCAAAAAGGCATTCACAGACATTCGGAATTCGTACAGCAGCACATCATAGGTCCAGTCGTTCCCTGCCGTCTCGATATCGGCGGGATCCACCACAACCGCCCCGTGCCGGCGCATGAGGTCCAAGCTGTCATGAAACAGTTTTTGCTCCTCATCCGCCACTCCATCCCAGTAGGTAGCGCGGGGCACCCCTATCCGGGCGTGCTGCAGGCCATGGGCATTCAGATCCTGAAGATAATCCGGGTAAGCGGGGGCGCTGGCTGTCTGCGGGTCGGACGGGTCATAGCCTTGGAGGGCTGCCAAGAGGATTGCGGCGTCAGCCACTGTCGGCGCCATCGGCCCCGCCGTATCCTGGGAATAGGCTATCGGGATAATGCCGGAGCGGCTGATGAGTCCCACCGTCGGCTTGATTCCCACCAGAGAGTTTTGCGAGGAGGGGCTCAGGATGGATCCCGATGTCTCCGTGCCAATAGCCACAGGGGCCATCCCTGCCGCCACCGCTGCTCCCGACCCGGAGCTCGACCCGCCGACGTCCAATACGCCTGGCCCGTAGGGGTTAAGCACCTGGCCTCCAGCCGCGCTGTAGCCGTTGGGCATGTGGTCAGCCATAAAGTTCGCCCATTCGGTCAAATTCGCCTTGCCCAGAATAATGGCCCCGGCATTGCGCAGTTTGGAGACCACAAAGGCGTCAGCTTTGGCGTACGCATCGCTCAATGCCAGAGAGCCTCCGGAGGTATGCATGTCGGAAGCCACCGCAATATTGTCTTTGATTAGCACCGGCACCCCGGCCAGCAGTCCGTCATTGCGGGAGCCGCCCGTCCGGTCCCAAGCCCTAGCCTCGGCCAGCGCATGGGGATTCAGTTCCTTAATGGCATTAATCGTGGCGTTTTGAGCCGCTATGGCTTCCAAGAACGTCCACATCCACGCCTCCGCGCTCTCTCTCCCCGTGAGCCGGCGCTCGTGAAATTCCTGAATGACAGACATTCGCTCTCTCCCCTTTTTCCGAACATAGTGGCCCATCACACAACAATTCGCTCCCAGGCGGAAAAACTCCTTCACCAAATCCAGCGATTTGACGGCGATACCCTCCAAGGGTATCATGAAAATTACTGGAAATGTCTTAGGTTGATAGCATCACCACGACGGTGACCGGCGCAACCATATCCCTTAGGGGCCGGATCGTGCCTCCGCAAGGGCGTTGTGACGATTTCTCCAGGTTTGTTCAGACAGTTTGGGACACCATAACGAAGATGTCATGTCATTTTATGAGGTGATAAAGATGGATCAACGAAAGGTCATTATTCTGGGAACGGGGCCAGCCGGACTGACCGCGGCTATTTATGCGGCCCGGGCAAACCTGAACCCGTTGGTTATCGAGGGCAACGAGCCTGGCGGCCAGCTAACTTTGACCACAGAAATTGAAAATTTTCCGGGATTTCCCGATGCCATTTTAGGTCCCGATCTGATGGATAATATGCGCAAGCAAGCCGAGCGCTTTGGTGCCGAATTTGTTTTCGGCTTGGCGACCGCGGTCGATCTGCACCAGCGTCCCTTCCGGGTCACCGTCAATGAGGACGATGAATATGAATCCCAAGCGCTGATTGTATCTACTGGCGCTTCGGCTAAAATGCTCGGCATTCCCGGCGAGGCGGAACTGGTTGGACATGGCGTGTCCACCTGCGCCACTTGCGACGGCTTTTTCTTCCGCGACAAGCCCATTTTAGTTGTCGGCGGGGGGGATTCGGCGATGGAGGAAGCGAGCTTTCTGACCAAATTCGCCTCTCAAGTCACCATCGTTCACCGCGGGGAAACCCTGCGCGCCTCTAAAGTGATGCAAGAGCGGGCTCACGCCAATCCTAAAATCAAGTGGGCCATGAACTCCACCCCCCTCTCCGTGAAGTCTCAGGACAGCCACGTTACGGGCCTCGAGGTGCGTGACAACAAGACCGGAGAAACCCGCGTGCTGCCGACGGAGGGACTGTTTATCGCGATTGGGCATAACCCCAATACCAGCTTTTTGAATGGTCAGTTGAAGACCGACAAGGTCGGCTACCTGAAAACCAATCTCCACAATTCCGCAACGAGCGTGGAGGGCGTGTTCGCCTGTGGAGACGTCATGGACTCCCACTACCGCCAGGCGATTACCGCTGCGGGAAGCGGGTGCCGGGCTGCGATGGATGTGGAGAAGTTTCTCGAAGGCGCGTTCGTTTATGACTGGTCCATGTCTGGGGCCCATTAACCGTTGCCTCGAGCCCAGCGCGGTTCGTGCTGGGTTTGTGAGCTGGCTGTCCGCGCAATAATGTTTGACACCTTCTGAGGTTTACGGCACTATTAAGGGGATTCTCCCCCAAAATTTAAGGAGGAAGATTTATGGCCCATGTAATCACCGCGCTGTGCCAAGACACCAAAGACCAAAGCTGTGTCGAAGTTTGTCCTGTCGATTGCATTCACCCTGCGCAGAGTCTTGACGGGGACGAGGCCTTCGAGGCCTCCCCCCAACTGTACATTGACCCCGAGGTTTGCATTGACTGTGGAGCGTGTGTTCCCGAATGCCCCGTGGGAGCAATTTTCATGGAAGAAGATCTTGCTCCCGAAGATGAAAAGTACATCGAAATCAATGCCGCATTTTACCGCAAATAAGTGCAGTGGCAACAGCCGAGCCGAGCCGGATCCATTCCCGGCTCGGCTTTTTGATCGGCACCTTGCCAACAACTTTTCACCGCGCCCACAAGCCCGCCAGCGTGTTGTGCTTGATATGTTTTATGCGGCAAACAAATAATAGTTCTTTTATACTATCTATGAAAACTACAGAACGACGTAATATAGAAGGAGAGGTGAAAATTCATGAAACGCATCGAGCGGAAAGGGTTTTTATGGCTGATATGGCCCGTCCTGAGCACTGGGCTGTTTGTGTTGATGTTTCGCTCAGAGTCGGGATTGGCGCTGCATGATTCCTGGCGGGCTACCACGGCGTTGGCGGCAATTTTCTTTTTAGGCCAGGCCGCGCTGGGACTCTGGCTATTCTGGGCACGCTCTCAGCACCCTGCCGCCCCGCTCTCAAGCCACGGATCCAGCCGGGTAGTAGATATCACGACCTACCAGCGTCATAAGTCCCAGAACTCTTCGGACTCGTCGCGCCCCTAAGAGCGCCTTTTGAGCAAGGGCGCCCGGTGCGGGGCAAGATCGCCAGACGACTCCGGCGCGCGGCTCAAGTACCATTCCAGAGCTTCGGCGATAAGCTCTTCTTCATCCTTGTGAAGGCTTTTGGCCTTCTCTTCGAGGGCCTGGTACACCTCGCTCTTTACGGAAATATTCAGTTTGCATGTCAAAGGAAGAACCATCGTATCGCCTCCATCAGAAAACGACACGCAGTGCCGCTTCGTGACAATAGTGGACAAGATAGGGCATAAAGAATTATGGACTATCTTGTTCCAGAAGTATAGCCTCAGCCTTGTTTTTTAGCAAAATTGTGCGAATCCTACCGCCGCACTGTCAGGGCAGCAGCTACACCTTCCTCGTCAGGTGTCCGCGGATACCGGGGCCACTGGGTAAAATAACGGCTGAGCAGAGCCGCTGAGCCCGTGGCTAGCGCTGTGAAAGGGAGCACCGAGAGAAAGGGAAACCACGGGGTGGTTTTGATTAGCACAGGGAAAATGGCCAAGGCAACCGCCGGAGGAAAGTACAGCCCCAGCGGCGGCAGAATGACAAACACCGCGAGCGCAGCGACCGCTGCCCATATCGGCCCATGTCCCCACAGCGCAATCACACTCCCCAATCCTGCGCCTATTGTGCCGCCCACCACCACGGGGAACGGCTGGGAGACCGGCTGCTGCGGCAATGAGACAATCAGGCTGAGGGTCGCACCAAACGGCGGCACCAAAAACGCCGTGACCGCCCATGGTTTGTGGTCCAGCGCCGCGAATAAACCTAGAATGACAATGAACCACACATAGACAAACCACGGCAACTGAAAAGGGTAGCGCCGCAAATACATTCGCTTTGCTATGGCCACTGCCACCTCCCACGCATTACAGCATACCATAACAAACCCGCTCTCCGGTTCTTGGAGAGCGGGTTTGATCCCTCGTCTTGTCAGCGGTTGCGCATGTTTTTGAGTGTGGTGCTATGGGGCAGTCCGCTCACTCCGGGGTGGAGATAGGTGCGTATCTGAGCCACTGCGATTCCGACTTCCCCAAAACCGGTAGCAATCAGCTTGACCTTGCCCGGGTAATACGCGGCGTCGCCAACAGCCCATATTCCTGGCCGCGTAGTCTGCATGGAATCCAGTGAGACCTTGATCGTCGAGCCTTTCAGATCGAGGTTCCAGGTTTTCACCGGCCCCAGGTCAGGATGGAACCCTAGGCCGCCAATGATAGCGTCCACCGCAATGTCTCTCGGGCCTTCGTCTTGATGGCGTATGCGGGCACCCGCCACTCCCGCCTCTCCATAGATCTCTTCGATTTCTGCCGGAGTGACAATGCTGATATTGGCAGTTTCATGCATTTGGCGGACGCTGTCTTCCTGCGCCCGGAAATCATTGCGGCGGTGCACAACGGTCACCTGCTGCGCTTGCCGGGAAACTGCCAGAGCCCAGTCCACCGCGGTATCCCCGCCCCCGACCACCATGACATGCTGACCGGCAAAAGTGTCGAGA
The DNA here is from genome assembly GCA_027309085.1 of Sulfobacillus sp. GTDB lineage: Bacteria > Bacillota > Sulfobacillia > Sulfobacillales > Sulfobacillaceae > Sulfobacillus. The sequence goes on along the minus strand of DAIDDL010000067.1, from coordinate 10,969 downwards.
GGGGGCACAAAGTAGTGCAGCCCCCTGCCCTCCCAGTTCCCGGCTCCTTCGGCTGGCAGCCGGCGCGGTGTGAACGACCCGATGCCGACTGCCAGCAAGATGGCCCGCGTGCCGTGCACCGCCTTATTGGAATGCAGCAGGAACGTCCCGTCCGCCAGTGTTTCCACTGCTTCCACCGACTCTCCCAGCACCACCTCAGGATGGTAGCGGTCCATTTGCGCCACAAGATTCAAAGCCAAATCCTTAGCCGGGATGGCAGGAAATCCGGCCACGTCATAGACAGGCTTTTCCGGATACAGCGCATAGAGCTGTCCTCCCAGTTCAGGCAGACTTTCAATAATCTTGACCTTCATCCCGTGCAAACTGGCCAGCGTGGCGCCAAACATCCCCACGGGCCCTCCACCGACAATGGTCACATCAAATAATTCCGTGCTAACCGCCTCCAGCCTCCATCATTCCCTGTCTTTCCAGGACATTGCGCGACCGCCAGTTGTGGCACCCCAATGCGGAAGTTAATATTGAAAAGACACTTTAGTGATTTAATTTAGCGTATTACGCTGGCATTGGCAAGAAAAAAAGGCGACGTCCTTCCCTTGGCCTCCCATTGTCCCTAACCTTGGGGAAAGCGTCGGGCCTGCGCTGTAAATGTCTGGGCTATGACTCGCAGCGCGCTGCTCATCGTGTCAATGGGACGGTGAATCAGGGCCAGCTGCCGGAATGCCGTAGGATTCAGGTGACGCACCACTACTTGTCCCACATCCGCAAATACCCTCGCCGCCTGGTTCGGCACGATCGAAATCCCCATGCCCGATGCCACGAATCCAATCACCGTGGCAATGCTGGTGGCCTGGAAGATGATGCGCGGCTGGATGCCATACTCGTGGAACAGTGCCAGGACATTGCGCTGAAGACCTGTTCCGGCGTCCAGACCAATAAATGGATAGCCTCCCAGCATTTTCACCCCGATCGGCTCCTCAGCCAGCACCGACGTCGGGCTGTCGATCAGAACCAGCTCTTCCCGCCACAGAGGCACAATATCGATGTCCGTGTAAATGATCGGCAGCGTAACGACGGCCAAATCCAAATCACCGTGGCGCACCTTTTCGACCAGATCCATCGACCGCCCTTCCGCCACGATCAGGTGGACATCCGGGTACAGCGTCATCATGCGCCGGTAGACAAAAGGGAAATGTGACGCGGAGGCCGTCTGAATCATCCCCAGCCGCACTTCTCCGTGAATGGTGCGGATGTCCACCAGGTCATCCGCCAGGGATGCAACGTCACGCAAGATAGCCCGCGCGCGGTCGACAACCATTTGCCCCTCAGCCCTCACGGAAATGCCGCGGGCGCTGCGGTCCACCAAGCGGTGGCCGATGAGGTCTTCGAGCATTTTGAGCTGGTGGCTGACCGTGGGCTGAGCCACGTCGAGAGCTTGCGCAGCTGCCGAAATTGACCCGTGATCAGCCACCGCCACCAGGCATGTTAACTGCCGCAAGGAGATGTCCATAGCTCACCCCATAAATTATTTCTATATCAATCTATACAGCAAAATGCCTTGGCCGTCCAGTGTCAGCAGTCTTTAATAAGGATATATGGTACACAAAGATCATCCCCTGCGGGATGAATGAACGGGGAGTGACCCAATTGGACGGACAAACGCAAAGCAGCAAGACCTATAAATGGTGGGCGCTGTCCGCGACTAGCATGGGGATGTTCATGGCAGTGCTCAACGACACCACGTTGCTGGTGGCCCTGCCCACCCTGATCCGCGTGCTGCACATGTCTTCGCTGCTCGCCATCTGGGTCATGCTGTCCTATATGGTCACGCAAACGGTTTTGGTTCTGACGGTAGGGCGATTTTCAGACATGTATGGCCGCAAGCGGTGGTATGTGGCGGGATTCGCCTTATTCACCGCGGCCAGCCTGGCTGCGGGATTTGCCTCCAACGGGGTGGCCCTGCTCGTGATTCGAGCCATCCAGGCTATTGGCGGCTCACTGGTTATGGGCAACTCGACGGCGATTGTGGCCGACGCTTTCCCCCGCAAACAGCTGGGGCTGGCGCTCGGCATCAACAGCATCGTAATTGCCTTGGGCATGGTGCTGGGCCCCGTTCTCGGCGGGCTTTTGGTCACGTTGCTGAATTGGCGCTGGGTTTTCTGGTTTAACGTGCCTGTGGGCATTATCGGCACCCTGTGGGCCGCGCGCCAACTGCACGACGTCACCAAACCGGTGGCGGGACAGCACATCGATTACTGGGGGAATTTAAGCTATATGCTCAGCCTGCTGGGCACGCTGATTGCCATTACCTGGGGCGGGATTGAAGGCTGGCGCTCCCCGGTCGTCCTTACGGGTTTGATGACGGCAGCTGTCGGATTTGTTGTCTTCATCCGCTGGGAGCAAGTGGTCAAGGACCCTCTGTTAAAGCTCCCGCTATTTCGGATCCGCGCCTTTGCCATGGGCAATCTGTCCAACCTGTTTATTGCCATGGCGCGGGGAGCGATTGTGCTGCTGTTTATCTTCTACTTCCAGGGCGCCCGCGGCGAGAATGCTCTGCAGGCAGGAATCTCAGTGATCCCCATGGCCATTGCCATGGGCGTGGTGGCCCCCGTATCCGGGTGGCTGGCCGACCGCATTGGCGCCCGTGTTCTGGCGACGGCTGGCGCGGCGGTGATGGGGATAAGCCTCATCGGATTTTCCGCCACTATCTCCCTCACCACTCCCTACCCAGTCATCGCCTTCTGGCTACTGGTCGCCGGGGCCGGGAACGGCTTGTTCAACTCCCCCAACACCAGTGCGATTATGGGATCCGTCGTTCCCCAGGAGCGGGGCATCGCGGCGGGAACCCGGACCATGCTGCTCAACACGGGAAATGTCTTCTCCATTGGCATGGTCTTGGCCCTGGTAGCAGCTACCGTGCCTCCGGCTGTCATGCTGGCGATTTTTTCCGGACAGCCGGCAAGCGTCGGGGCGTTGTCTCTCACCAGTTTTTTGCACGGGCTCAGTCTGGCCTTTTCCGCTATGGCCCTGATGGCCTTTGTCTCCGCAGCCCTCTCATTTCTGCGGGAGTCAAACCAGCCGCAGGCCCTGAAAGAAGCGCGCGCGGCATCGCGCTAGCCTTCACAGACAACAAGAGACGGCGCCCTTTCCGGAGGGCGCCGTCTCTTGGCGAACCGCTGGCTGCTATTCAGATGCCGTTCCCTGCGACCTTAAAACCTCCACCAAACCTGCCAGCCCTGTCACGTCTCCCGGCAATATCAGCTTGGAGGAAGGGGCCTGGCCGACTGTGGCCAGGGTTTCCAGAGACTTCAGCTGCAGCAGCGCGCGCATCCGCTCCGGACGCCAGTCATGCGCCTCATTCTCCGCCAGGTTCAGCACTGCCGTGTTAATCATGCGGGTGGCATCCGCCTGGGCTTCAGCGAGCTTCCGAATCGCTATCGACTCCGCTTCCGCTTCGAAAATCCTGGCCTGCTTGGACGCCTCCGCCCTCATCACAATGGCCTGCTTATCACCCTCCGCCTGGGCGATGGCTGCCTGGCGCATCCCTTCCGCCTGCAGGATGCTCGCCTGCTTCTGCCCTTGCGCCTGCTCAATTGTGGCCAGTTTGTTGGCGTCAGCCTTCTTCTGGGATTCCATCGCCTTTTGCATTTCATCGGTAAGATCCACCTGGCGGATGGAGGCCTGCACGATGCGAATCCCCCATGGCCCCGTAAGCTCGTCCAGTTCATTGCGCAGCGCCGTGTTAATCTGTTCGCGGTGGGTCATCACTTCGGCCAGTTTACGCTGCCCGACCTCCGAGCGCAGAGTTGACGAGACAATGTTCTTGATGGCCAATTCCGGGTTGGCGATTTCGTAAAGATAGCTTTTAGCATCCACGACCTGGTATAAAAAGTACGCGTCGATAACCGGGCTCACATTGTCCGCCGTGATGACCGGTTCGGGAGACAAAGCAACCGTGACCGATTTCGTACTGACAAGCTTGACGGAATCCACCAGGGGCAGCTTGATAATCAGCCCCGGCTGAGCTTCATGGTGGAATTTTCCCAGGCGCTGAATGACCCCCACTGAGCCTTGGGGAACAATCCGGAGTGTACCCCGCAGCACGAGGACAATCACGATGACCACAATGACGGCCTCAATCAAGAAATCGAGCATAATGGGCCTCCTTAGCCTTGATCCGCGACAACAATGAGCGTGACCCGGTCACGTGCCGTTACCCACACCTTGGTGCCAGGAGCGATCTCGACCGGATCATCCGTTGCCGCTGACCACTGCTGACCATTGACTTTGACAATTCCTATACCGGTGCGGTCTTGCGGAATCGCCGTCATCGCCACACCGGACGACCCAACCAATCGGTCAATCGTTGATCGATATTCCATAGGCCTCACCTGTACTGTGTGATGATTCTCCCTTCATCATAGTGTTCTCTGGGGCTGCTGTCATTGATGGCGGCTGAGAAAGTCGGCGATTGTGCGGTACACAGCAATTTCGTTCTCCTTTTTGCTGAATCCGTGCCCCTCGTCCGGCAGCACCAGGTACTCCACGTCCCCCCCCTGTTCGCGAAGGGCTGCCACCAGCTGGTCGGACTCGTGCTGAACGACCCGGGGGTCGTTCGCCCCCTGTATGACCAGCATAGGACATGTCATCGTTTCGACATAGGCAATTGGCGAGTCCTCTTCAAACTTTGAGGGATTCGCTTCCGGATCGCCGAGAAACTGGTTCATGACCGGCTTCCAAGAATCCGGGACTGAATGGTAGAACGTCACCAGGTCAGAGGGTCCGAAGAGGTCCACCACCGCCCGGAAATATTGGGCATGGCGGCCGTGCAGGAGCAGGCTCATATACCCGCCGTAGCTTCCGCCCAAAAGAAACAGATGTCCCGGCTGAGCCATGTGCTGAGCCAGCAGCCACTCGATGCCGGCGACCATATCCTGACGCGGTCCGCCGCCCCAGTCCCCCTCCACCAGACGTGCAAAATCTTTTCCGTACCCCGTGCTGCCGCGAAAATTCGGTGCAAAAAACTGATATCCGCGGCTGACCAAGTACTGCACGACACTGCGGAACTGCTTTCGTTCGGCGGCCTGCGGCCCGCCGTGAGGCCAGACAATTGTGAAGCCATTGCGGCGTTCAGCAGGCGGGGAAAACCAGAGAGATTCAATGATTTTGCCGTCAAACGAGGGGTAATGCACAATGTCGGCTTGAACCGCTGTGGTGCGGGATATTCCCATTGAGCGGTTGTCGGTCAGCTGCACCCACTGAGAGGGAGATGCATAGCGGTACAAATTATTGGGAAGCACTTCAGATTGTCCTAATATGTAGACCGTCCCATTTTTCTTCACCGTCCAGTTGGCGACAATGCTGACGGGTAAGGTCAGAGGTTCCAGTACCAGAGGCTCCGCTGTCAAGTCCACGGTATAGAGATGGTCTTCCACGCCGCTGCTGGCCAGAATGTACAGCCTCTGACCCTGGCGGTCCAGCTGAACATCTTTGAGATCTTCTCCGTCTTGGGCCAACAGTCTGGTGAGAGTTCCGCTCTCGATGCTGTACCGGGCCAGATAGCTGTACTCCGCCTGATAGTTGGTGGTCACGAATATGGTGTCCTCCCCCAAGAACTGTGCTCCGTAAACCACATGCGGGGTGGACGGGTCGGGAACAAGAGAGCGCATCTCGCCCTGGTTCATGTAGAAGCCTACGACGTGCGTGTTGGAAAACATCTTGAGCACCACAAATTGGCGCTCATCGTCTGAAACCTGCGCCACATAGGTTGGTCCCTGTGCCCCGGTTACCAGAGTCTCTTCCTCGCCGCTGTCCAGATTAAATCGGTAATTGTTCATGAACATCGGATTCTCCTTGTCCGATGCGTAGTAGATGCGGTTGCCGTCATCCGATACGTGGAGCAGGATGTGCCGGTGGCCAGGAGAGGTCCGGAGCTCTTTCAAGGCGCCCCCAGAAGGAGGCAAGAGATAGAGCTGGGTATTCTCGTCCCCGTCGCGGTCCGCGCTGACCAGAATATACCGGGACTGGGGATCGTAGTGCAGGTCATGCACCATCTGCCCCATATGGCTCAGCTGATGCGGGTACCCAATGCCTGAGTCCAGTCCCCAGACATCGAAGACCCCGCCCAGATTGGTCCCGACCACGATCTGCTGACCATCGTCGCTAGCCGCAAAGGCACTCACCGTCGCGTACCGAAAAAAATCCTCAAGATCCGGCGGGTCAAATTGCCATTCACTCATTTCACTCCACTCCTTTTACCGCTACAGTGCGGATAGTAAGTATCCCGCCTTAGCCGTCAATGCCAGTCTTCCGACCACAGACTGTATTCTGCCACGCTGCGGCCGGGACAACTCCAGCACTGCGCCACACGGACACACTGACCAGAGTGTCCCGGCAAGGCAAAGTAAAGCGCCCAAGCTTGCAAAGCTCTGGGCGCTTTTACCTCAGGACGAACTGTGATGCCGCTCCGTCTTGGGCTTGCGCCTGGGACGCACCGCCACGGCCGTATTGCGCTTACCTCCGCGGATGACTGCCCACTTGGGGGGTAGAGCGCGCGGACCATCTTCCGACGGGGGCTGAAGCCACTTGGGATACTCATCACCATAAGCAGACTCTTTGGAGCCGTTGCCCAACCATCTCACCATCCACCAACCAAATCCGATAAACAAGCCTGTCGGAATGAGAATCCACAAAGCATCACCCACGTCGACTCCGACAGCGTTCAATACTACCGTGTCCATGCGTACCACTCCCACTGCCGTTGTCTGAATGTTAAGCGAAAAAGCGATATGAATTCTATTTTAAAATAAATCCCAAACATAATCAAGATGCTGCCGTTCCCGAAGCCCAGCGACCAGAAGGATCCCTCGACTATGAACAAAGAAATGGCAACAAGCGGTCACGGAAATCAGCCACCGGAAACGTTGCGATCTACCGCATCGCAGAAACGCCAAAATCAAGGGCCAATGCTTGATGCCGCCCCATATCATTATGGGGCAGTATTCCAAAAATTTCAGCACAGCGGATTCATAGCCCATGGTATTCTAAAAGAGGCGCGCCCATTTATTTAGCCCAACACCGCATATCGGCAATGGCCCCGGGGCTACCGGATGATTTTTGAGATACCAGCCCCCCTCAGATCCTCGGCGGCGATGGCGCCGAAGCGGGCGGGGACGGTACGGCGGCACATTGCCGACAGATCGCTCTGGAGTCCGTGCATCCGCACCCACCCGCGCAACAAACGCATCTGATCCCTCCCTGTCAGAGGAATCAAACGCGTGGGGGCAATCGCTCAAAACCCTCACCAATATAGCAATACCTGGGTCCCGTGCCTGCTTTTCTGGACGTCCTTCGCCGCATACAGACTCTCTGTGGGCGCTCTCCCTGGGTATAGAGCCCGGGGCCGGTTGGCGGTCCAACAGTCCTTGCTGCAGCCAAAACCGTCAAGAGCCGCAGCGGCTCTTCTTAGCAACCAAACCTCTCTCGCCGGGTGGCCAGCTAAGTCGAGAATTTGATGGCCAGATAGCATCAGACGCCAGCGATACCGTCTGATCTGTCAGGTAAATCCCCTGAGTGCCTCTGTAACTTCAACAGCAAGGAACACCGCAGTGTCAGCGACCTCATGAAGCCTGCCTGCGACCAGATCGATCACGCCCCCGGAGCCGCCACTCCCTATATTGCATTGGGCTAGCCCGTGATCTCAGGCCCGTGCTACAATAACGTCAAAAGTGCAGAGAGGTGTAAAAGTTTGCGAATATCACTCGCTGGCAGTTTAGGTCTGGCTGCATCGCTGACTGTCCTAGCCGGCTGCGGCACGTCAGTCAGCCATCAGGCCTCCCCTCCCCAATACAAAGTCTGGTCCGTCAGCAAAAATGCATGGCAAACTACGCCTTTTGTCGACAAAAATGGCGCCGTCGTCATTGCGATGGCGTCATGGTGCAAATACTGTGCGTGGGAGGCCAAATGGGAAGAGCCCCAGCTCTTGCGCTGGGGCCGTGAACACCACATCCGGGTGGTGCTTGTAGATATTTCCCCGCGAGGCGGGATCGGCATCGCGGGGCCCCAAGACAATGCCTCGGCCGGAACCGACGGGTCTGGGCAATTTCTGGGGTCGAGCGCGCACGGGCTCAAGGTGCTGGAGGCGACACTGAAACGCTACGCGGCGACGTACCACCTGCCCTTGGCCGCCCTCACTATCGACCCCGCTGACACCACCGTCTTTGCAAAAAAGGCGCAGGAGCTGCCCGCTATTTTTCTTGTTAGCCCCGGGGGCCGGATCACCCGCACGTTCCAAGGTACGACCCCTGCCAGCTCCATCGAATCTGCCTTCGCCGCCCCCTAGCTTTTCTGCGCAAACGCGGGGCCGACCCCGCGTGACTTGTCTGGCACGGCCAAGAAGATAAATACACCGAGAACCGAGGCGATGGCCACGACCCCGTACATGCCGGTGAATCCATGCACCACTTTGGCCGCTGTCAGCAGGATAGGACCGGCAGCAAGGCCCGTAGCCCGGAAGACGGCCATCAGGGACAAGGCTTCGCCAGCCTGTTCCTTCCGGTAGAGGTCCAATGCCAGGCGGTTTAAGGGTGCCCCCATGGTAAATGCAGTGCCTGTTCCGAGCGCCACCATGGCCAGAATGAAGCGGACGAACGTCAGGGGCGGCCACGCCAGCAGAATACCTCCGACAGCCGCGGCGACCAGACCAACCGCGAGGACTTTCTTGGCCCCCATGCGGTCCGCCAGCATCCCACCCGCACCCGCCAGCAGCGCCCCAGTGAACGCCGCTGGGAGCAGAGCCAGCCCTGACTGCAGAACCGAGTAATGCAAGTCGGCCTGCACCAGCGCCGGGACAAAAATCGCGGCGGACATGTCGAGCCCAATCAGTCCGGCTCCCACTATCAGCGCGATGCCGGCCTTGTTAGCCAGGGGCTGGGTGTCAAGAAACGGTGTCCTGGCGGCACGCTGGCGCCAGATCATGATCCCGAAAAATACCACTGCCAGCACGGCAAAGATGATCCGGACCAGGCCCTGTCCCATGAGCACCAGAAGGAGACTGGCCAGTCCCGCACTGAAACTGGAACCGCCTATCCAGTCAGGCAAAGGCCGCGAAACCACGGCCGATGGAGGCGCTTTGCGCAGCATGAAAAGCACAATCAGGGCGATGGGCAGGTTGACGATGAATACAGCCGGCCAACCAAAATACTGGCCCAGCACGCCCCCCAGGGTCGGACCAATAATGCTGGCCAAACCAAATACCGCGCCGAACATCCCCAGCGCCATCCCGTGCTTTTCCGGGGGAAACTGCTTCAGCCCTTCCGCCTGCCCGTTTGGGTACACAGCGCCAGCGCCCGCGCCCTGGACTATGCGGGCCACCACAAACAGCACAAACACCCGGCTCAAGGCCGCTGTCAGCGAAGCCAGCGCAAATAGGCTGACACCCCAAATGAACACCTTGCGGTGTCCCAGCCTGTCTCCTAAGGCGCCGGCCATGACGGTCGACCCAATGTACGCCACGGTATAGGCCGTGACCGTCCATGCCGCCCCTTCCAAACTCACATGGAAGCTCCGGGCGATCACAGGAAAGACTGGGCCCAGCACGTTCGTGTCCAATGCGCCAATAAATACTCCCAACAGATAGACTGTCAAAACTTTGTAATTCGGTCGCACGCCAGATTCTCCCTCCCTTAGCCGTCCCTGTCCCACTATACCCTGCCCCGAGCAGTTTTCCCACTTTCAAAATTTGCTATCACTGCCAGCACATCAAAAACAGGCCACGGTTGTGGCCTGTTTTGATGGTAGGCCTCGTTTAGCGCGGTATGCCCACAACCATCGCGAAGAAAATTCCCATCATGTACAGCAACGAAAATTTGAAGGTGCGCTTGGCCCATATTGTATCAGGCTCACGCTCCCGCAGCAAAAACACCTCATATCCAATAAATGTAAGCCCCAGCGCCAATGCAATGCCGAGGTACACCCATGTGAGGGTTCCGGTCAGATATAGCGCCACGGATGCCGCCAGCAGAAGCCAGGCGTACACCATGCTCTGCACTTTTGTCACGCGCTCGCCCCGCACCACCGGCATCATCGGAATACTGGCTTTGCGGTAGTCATCCTGTTTATATAAAGCCAGAGCCCAGAAATGCGGAGGAGTCCAGAGAAAGATAATTAAGAACATCAGGATCGCCGGCCACCCGATCGTGCCCGTCACGGCCGCCCACCCGACCAGCGGGGGAAACGCGCCGGCAGCGCCGCCAATGACAATATTCTGCGGGGTTCTCCTCTTCAGCCACATCGTATAAATAAATACATAGAACAAGAACCCGCCCAATGAGCACAAGGCCGTCGTCCAGTTGACCCAAAGGCCCAGACCGACAAAAGACACCGCCTGAAGAATAATGCCAAAAGCCAGGGAGTGCAGAGCGGAAATTCGCCCTTGCGCCACCGGACGCATTTTGGTCCGGCGCATGAGCTTGTCGATGTCGCGGTCGTACCACATGTTGACGGCATGGGCCCCTCCACTCGACAGTGTCAGTCCCCCAAGTGTCAGCAGCGTGATTCCAATGGACGGCAGGTGGCCTGCCCCGACGACCATGGCACAATAAGCGGTCACGACCAACAGAGAAATGATTCGTGGTTTCATGAGAGTGACGTAATCCATCAGGACGGACGTCAAACTCCGCGGGACAGATACCGACTGGGCGTACATATCGCGACCTCCATCAACATTGCGCACCCTGAACGGGGCACACTCAATTAGTAATACTATCGAACTAACTATAACTTGCCGTTCCTTATTTGCCAAGCATCTTAGTCGAAAACCGGGTCATCCTGACACCGCCATTCCCTACCCAGGAATTGATGGCGGGTGGTCCACGCCGGCGCCCGGGCGCCGGCCTGACTTCGCTTTGGCCGCGGTGTCACTCCGGTCAATGCTCATGGCGACCCGGCGCAATGTCAGCAGCAGAATCGTCAT
>DAIDDL010000066.1 GCA_027309085.1 Sulfobacillus sp. | reverse complement strand
CCGGATGAGCTGAGAGGTTCAAGTCCGGAATCTGTGGGGGTCTGGAGGTGAAATTCCTCCGGTCTACCCGGCACCCGTCGTACGGAATTTTAGAGAGGTTGCTGGAAACCGGGCACGGGGACGTACTGAGGCACCGCCAACCGAAAGGGGTGGTCAACAGAGCGACAGTTCCCCTACACCGCGGCGCCAGCTTCCTACTCGGTAAATAACGTGGAATCGACACTGTGAGTATCCTGGGCGCCGCGGGCGGGCCGACGGACCGAACAGTCACAACAAAATCACAACTTTTCAGGGCCCTGACAATTTTACCCACCATGGAGAGCTTGACACGTCGGAAGCAACCGAAGCTTGTCCCGACATACATAGTAGACTTGCGCGTGCACACGATATCACCAGAACTTTGGCAAAGATCAGATCCCACACCATGGGCGGGCTAGGCAAATTGGCCATCTCCCCTGACCTTGGAATGTTAGCCCGTACTACCTCAAGCCCAATGCCACCGTCTGTTTTGTATGGAGGGCTTGTGGTCGGGAATTGGTCAAGGGACTGAGGCACCGGGAGATCGCCATCAATACAGCGGAAGCGGAAGGGCCTTGTCTATAATAGATTACCTGAACCAGACAACCGGGAGGATGATGAATATGGTAGTGCTTACCACTCCGCGCCTGCAACTGCGGCACATGGTAGAAAATGATGTGGATGACCTGTTACAAATTTTTTCGGATCCGGTAGCGATGCAGTATTATCCCCGTACCCGAAGCCGATCCGAAGCGGAAGACTGGGTGCAGTGGACCCTGCACAATTATGCCGTATGGGGACTAGGCATGTGGATTCTCGAAGATCATACCGGAGCGTTTGTGGGACAGTGCGGGGTGATTCCGCAGGAGGTTCACCCAGACACGCCAGAATTTGAGATTGGATATCTCTTGAACCGGAAATTTTGGGGGAGGGGTTACGCGACAGAAGCCGCCCGCGCATGTCGGGATTGGGGATTTCATAATCTCGACACCAGCCACCTCATCTCCATTATCAATCCCGAAAATTTTCCCTCCATCGCCGTGGCCCAGCGCAACAATATGACCTGGCGTGAGAAAACTCTGTGGAAGGGTCATAACGTGTCCATTTACGTCGTCACCCGTGAGATATGGCAGGAGAGTGCTGACAAGCACCGAGACGACTAGTTGCGCCTAATCTGGAAACTGCCTAAGTGAATCGCCTGCCAAAATTTGAGTGAATTCAGGGGACCAAGAGCAATATCGGCGTCTATTCCGGATCTTAGCGGACCATTTGGACGAGAAGGCGACTAGCCTTCTGGGGATGCGATGGCCTGGTCGTTGAGAGAAAGGAGAGGAGTCATACGGCGATTCATGCCATGACGGGTGTGTGTTTAATAGAAGCGGCTCTTCCACACTGTGGGTGTAACGCGACAATCCACTGCGGGCAGCACGTCTAAAGTCGTTTCCCGCTCTGTCCGCGTCTCGCCCGTGCGGACTTGCCAGACCACGTCACTCCAAGTCGCCGCCGATTGACCCCCGGCGGTGTAGACACTCAACCACAAAGTGCGAGTAGATCCAGGGCCATGCGCCCATACCGCTTGCAAGAACGCGGCATGCTCGAAACGGGACGCTTGGGGGGCATCTGTTTGGCCCAGACGGAGAGCATCGTGGGGTCGCACCGGCGCGTCTGGTGCTCGGTGCTGAGCGCTTGCCACAAGGGACGCAGGGACTGGTGGGAACGCCGGTGACATGGGACAGAGCGGCGCCAGGAATCCAGGGGCCAGCAGTCGGCGGCGCCGTGGGGAGACTGTCCACGGGGGAAGGCACCGCACGCGTCCACAGCGTCCCAGCATCCGGAATCGCCAGCAGGCACAACGTGTCCGGGGCATGCACCGTGATGAACAGCAATTAGCCGTCCTGCCACTGGACCTGGGCCTGGTTGACATGGGGAACCGTCAGCTCTCCGCGTTACTGTAACATTGTTAAGGCCATCTTCTCTCGCATCCCTTCCCTATTTATCTATAAGTATGCCATATTGTGGATAAACAATGGGATGGCAGGACGATACGACGCGTGGGCGCCGAACGGCGGCTAAGGTCGGAGCTTGAAGACATGGATCCAATGGCACGGTAGATAAGGCATCGATACGGCCTATAGTAATTCCATCCCATGCGTGACGATTAAAGCCGGGATCTAACAGAATGGCATTCTGTCCGATTCGCTACCAGGCTGGTCCCGGACGCAAAAAGCCCACGGGGCCTAGGGTTGCTCGATCGGCCTGACGGGTCTGAGCGGCCTGCGGGGCGGACAGTCCGCTGGGAATCGGAATCAGTTATAATCGTCAGGAGACAACGCAACCGTCTGATACCGTCGCCGTATGGGAGAGACGGCAGAAAAGGAGACACCACCGTGAATACGGTCGAACCCTTACGGGAGAAACGCCACATCGACGCCATCCGCAAAGTCCTGGCGGCGCAGAATCTGCGCGACGCCGCGTGGTTTACGCTGGGCATCAATAGCGGCTTGCGGATTGGGGACCTGCTGCACCTGACCGTGGGCGATGTCCGCGACGCGCCCAATAAATGGCGGGACCGGCTGCACATCACCGAACAGAAGACCGGGAAGACGAAAGACTTCCCGCTCAGCGCGAGCGCCAAAAAAGCGTTGGCCGCCTACTTGGCCACACGGCCGGAGGCGCAAGCGTCCGATCCGCTCTTTTCCTCCCGCAAACACGGGCGGCCGCTGCAGCGCGGCCAGGCGTGGCAATTGCTCCGGGATGTGGCGCAGGCGGTGGGGGTGACCGATCCGGTGGGGACCCACACGCTACGGAAGACCTTTGGGTACCACGCCTATCAGTCGGGCGTGGATCTGGCGGTCATTCAGCAGATTCTCAACCACAGCAGTCCCGGCACGACGCTGGCGTATATCGGCATTCGGCGGGAGGACCGGGATGCGGTATATTTGGGGCTGAATTTATAAGAGGCCACTGTGAGGGTGCCTCTCTAACTTAACCAGGATGTATGAAACATTTCAGCCTCAAGAGGTATACTACATCTATCAGGAGGGGTAGAGGTGAACACGAAAGCCATTGAGGATCAGGTCGTTGGCAATGTTGTGACCCATTTTCCTGAAGTCGAACGAATTATTCTCTTCGGATCACGTGCACGGGGTGATGCTCGTCCTGATAGCGACTGGGACTTTCTGATAATCATGCCGTCGCAGGAGCGAGCTATTCGTCGGGGAATTGCCGTCAGACAAGCCGCACGCATTCGTGGCATTCCTATGGACTTTTTGGTGAGAACCCCCGCAGAGGTTAAGGAAGGGTTTCCAATGATGGCGGATGACATTTTGGGCGAGGGTAAGATTCTCTATGAACGCCGCAGTTGAAACGTGGATTTCGTATGTCCGTGAGGATCTGGAAGTCGCTCGTCATGCGGTGTCGGTCGGGTGGCTCAAGCCAGCATGCTTTCACGCGCAACAATGCGGAGAAAAATGGTTGAAGGCACTCTTGACATATCATGGGCAGCCTTCGCCGCGAAGCCATGACCTGGATTATCTGGCTGATTTGCTCGAACCGTTCGCAAATAATGTGGCTGTTATCCAAGAAGCTACTCTGGTGTTAACGGAATACGCCGTGTCATCCAGGTATCCCAATCGTTTGGAGATTGATGTGGATGAGGCGACGCAAGCTGTCATTTATGCTCAACAAGTACAAGAGTGGGCCGAAGCTCACCTAGTCAATTCGGTCGATTAATTTGGCACGCCAAGTCAAGGAAGTCGGCCAAAACGTTCAGCCTCACTCACGGCATCGAAGAATGGCAAACGCAGTGGCGGCTCGCCACCCACCAGTGGGAAAACTTTCAGACCCTACCCGAACCCCTGTATCGGCATTCGCCGGGAAGATCGGGATGCGGTGTATTTGGGGCTCAATTTGTAGCGGAGCTCCTGGTATTATATCAGAGAGATAAAGGGACAAGGAGGTGAGCGTGTGGCGCCCAAGGCGAGCGCACACGACGCAAAAATCGGCCGGACTCTGTGGTTGAAGGATCACGGAAGCTGGCGAGCCATCGTCGTGCAGGCGGTGGGGCCGAGTCCCAAAGGCTTGAAGGTAAAGTTTCGGGATTGGGACGGCCAGTGTTTGCTGACGGCCTGCTATCGGTCGCCCTCCGCCTAAGGTCCGCCCGTGCAGTCCCCCGCCTTAGGCGGAGAGGATCCCCGGAACGAGGGCTGTGAGGAGACGAATGAGTACCGCCCAGACCAGGGATCAGGAGGACACGATGGCAGCAAAAATCACGCTCACCGGGATGCCCACGGGGGATATTGTCGCGACGGCGCACTATTTTCGGTTCGAGATGGAGGAAGGGGGGTCACCCGCGCCGCCCAAAGGGTTGCCGGTGGCCAGTGTGATGACCTTTACGGTGTTTGTCGCGGTCAAATCGGGAAAGAAGCTGGGATTGCCTCGCAAACCTGCGCACCGGCTCTTAGTCCAAGGGGAATTGGCGGCCGACCTGCCGATCTCGGAGTGCCCGGGAGAAATGGGCGTGATTGCGTTTAAAGATGGAGCATCGCCTTCATCGGGTGGGTGCGCGGTGGTATACTTAGGGAAATGGTCATTGGAGCGGGCGAAGGACGGGATCGACATGGAAGAAATGCGTGCGATTGAGACGACCGGGCGGGTCATTGATGCCCAGCATATTGAAACGGTTGGCTCGGTCCCCGTCGGGCAACGGGTACGTTTGGTAATTATTTGGCCCGATCATGAAGACGACGGATTCGGTGAAGCGGAATGGATGGCAGCAGCGGCCCGGAATTCGCTCTTCGACTTTCTTGTCGATCCGGCGGAAGATGTGTATACGTTGACCGATGGAGAGCCCATTGAACTGGAAAAATAGTATAGTGCTCGTACCATTTCCTTTTGATGACTTGTCGGCAACAAGAGTCCGCCCAGCCCTCTGTTTGACGGAGAAATTGGGCGGCCATGACCATGTCGTTGTGGCATTCATTACGAGTCAAGTCCCACAGGTTTGGACTCCACGGATATCGTCATTCAGCCAACCCACCCGGATTTTGCACAGACGGGTCTTCGGGTAGCATCCGCTGTCCGCCTCCACCGATTGATGACCTTAAGCACGGGGATTATCCGGCGACGGCTCGGTACGTTGCCCGATGCCCTGCGGCAGGAGACACAAACCGGGTTACGCCGACTATTTGACTATAAACGTAACTACTCAGCGTCCACATGAATAGGGGTGGACATTCCGCAACGGGTGGACTATAGTAAGTGGCTCTTGCTCAAATCCGGTGATGCTTACCCTGTGAGATTTTCCGCCCGGAGCACATTATAGGCATTCAGCAACTCCATCCTGCACTTTGAGAATGCGCCGCTTATCATGCGCGCAAATCCCAGCGACTTTCATTTTATATCACTGGATTCGAGAATGAGCCCCGCAGTATAGCAACGGGGTAAGAAAAAGTCCAGTAAGAAAGGAACGTTCCACGTCACGATAGGAGTCTCGTGCGCGAGCCTCATAACACCCAATGTCGCATAACAAGAGGACAGCGCTTTGTCTAGTAACGTGGCATAAATTGTCATTGTACCATCGAATCGTAGGTTGTAATTATATGGGACCTTACTGCCGGGAGACATATCTCCTGCAACCAGTGCGTGGGGAAGAAAAGTTTCAATCCACTCCCGACAGCTTACTGCCGGGAGACTCTTCGCGCCCCACCCCGATGATGCAGCCTTAGCGTTTCAAATCCACTCCCGACAGCTTACTGCCGGGAGACCGGGCTGGGGAAGCCCCATCCTCACCGCATGGCTAGTTTCAATCCACTCCCGACAGCTTACTGCCGGGAGACCCACTAAGGCATACGATATCGTATTGCGCGAAATGTTTCAATCCACTCCCGACAGCTTACTGCCGGGAGACAGGGCAAATTGGGGTTAAACTGAATAGCGGCTTGTTTCAATCCACTCCCGACAGCTTACTGCCGGGAGACCGGGAAGCCCCAGCGGAGAAACCGCAGCTAGAAGAGGTTTCAATCCACTCCCGACAGCTTACTGCCGGGAGACTATGGGGTGTTTGCCAATGGCGTGGCTAGTGCCAAGTTTCAATCCACTCCCGACAGCTTACTGCCGGGAGACGCCCAAATCCGGGGCCTCTACCAAAATACGGATCTGTTTCAATCCACTCCCGACAGCTTACTGCCGGGAGACGGTACGGCGCACCGACGAGAAGCACGCCCACCATGTTTCAATCCACTCCCGACAGCTTACTGCCGGGAGACGCACAAATCCGCGACGGCATGATGATTCTCACGGGTTTCAATCCACTCCCGACAGCTTACTGCCGGGAGACTTCGGCGTAGGAAACTAACCAAAGAAAAGGAGGCGAGTTTCAATCCACTCCCGACAGCTTACTGCCGGGAGACGCAAAAGTTCGCGGAGCCCGCGTGGGTCGACACCGTGTTTCAATCCACTCCCGACAGCTTACTGCCGGGAGACCGAGAAGTCCTCCGCAATGTTAATGGGATAAGTGTTTCAATCCACTCCCGACAGCTTACTGCCGGGAGACGTTTGCTGGCCCGGCGATAGGGGCGGCGTAGAGTGTTTCAATCCACTCCCGACAGCTTACTGCCGGGAGACGCCGTAGGCGCGGATAGCGGGATAGCCTCGTTGGTTTCAATCCACTCCCGACAGCTTACTGCCGGGAGACGCATCGTGGAAATCAGCACAGCCCCCGCCAGCGGGTTTCAATCCACTCCCGACAGCTTACTGCCGGGAGACATGGTGAAATAGGAGGCTGCGAATATGTTCAAGGTTTCAATCCACTCCCGACAGCTTACTGCCGGGAGACATCCACATGGCGGCCTTCGCGCCCCAGTAGAGTTGTTTCAATCCACTCCCGACAGCTTACTGCCGGGAGACATCCACATGGCGGCCTTCGCGCCCCAGTAGAGTTGTTTCAATCCACTCCCGACAGCTTACTGCCGGGAGACCTTTTGCTGCCAGTAGGCTTGGGCGCCGTTGAGCGTTTCAATCCACTCCCGACAGCTTACTGCCGGGAGACAAGCAGGCCCGGAGCCTATATGGGGCCTACGATACCGTTTCAATCCACTCCCGACAGCTTACTGCCGGGAGACCCTGGTGCCGGCCTACCGCATGGGAAAGGCTATGGGTTTCAATCCACTCCCGACAGCTTACTGCCGGGAGACGAACCCGCCAAGCGTACTCAGCATCAGCTACGGAGTTTCAATCCACTCCCGACAGCTTACTGCCGGGAGACTCGCGGATGCAGGAGCGACGGGCTCTGTTATCTCTGTTTCAATCCACTCCCGACAGCTTACTGCCGGGAGACTTTATTACTCGGCGCAAAAGCAATTGAGCGGAGGGTTTCAATCCACTCCCGACAGCTTACTGCCGGGAGACTCTGCGATTCCGGCCTATGCTAAAGCCAATGATTGGTTTCAATCCACTCCCGACAGCTTACTGCCGGGAGACCTCATGAGATTTAAGGTGCCTTGCGTGGTCGGATTGTTTCAATCCACTCCCGACAGCTTACTGCCGGGAGACTGCCTACGCCAAGGCGAATAATTGGACCAACAATCCGTTTCAATCCACTCCCGACAGCTTACTGCCGGGAGACACATATGCAGCGCCTTCGCAAAGCCAGGTGAATGGTTTCAATCCACTCCCGACAGCTTACTGCCGGGAGACCACTCCGAACAAGTCCATTCCCCAAGGCAACCCCGTTTCAATCCACTCCCGACAGCTTACTGCCGGGAGACTTTCCGGCAGGACGGGTGTGTTGCGGCTGCCAAGTGTTTCAATCCACTCCCGACAGCTTACTGCCGGGAGACCTCCGAGAGATTGTTGTCTTGCCTACGGAAACGCAGTTTCAATCCACTCCCGACAGCTTACTGCCGGGAGACACCACCAGGTGCTTCATTTTCGCCGCTTCACCCAGGTTTCAATCCACTCCCGACAGCTTACTGCCGGGAGACTGGAAATGCCACGCGCGGCGTGCCCAGCGTGCGGTTTCAATCCACTCCCGACAGCTTACTGCCGGGAGACGGAAAATCCGAGCTCCTGCGGGCCATCATCGAAGAAGTTTCAATCCACTCCCGACAGCTTACTGCCGGGAGACCCCAGTTCCCGATTAACATCACGGAGGATTACGAAGTTTCAATCCACTCCCGACAGCTTACTGCCGGGAGACGCAACGCGAAAGCGCCATAAAAGGGGTAGAACACGTTTCAATCCACTCCCGACAGCTTACTGCCGGGAGACACGTAATCGGCGGCGAGCAGGCGTATGGCCTCAGCGTTTCAATCCACTCCCGACAGCTTACTGCCGGGAGACTCACCATCCAGTCGAACGGATTCATCACCGGCAAGTTTCAATCCACTCCCGACAGCTTACTGCCGGGAGACCCTGCGCCGTGAAAGTCGCCCGGGGCCTGCGTTATTACCTAGTAATGCGCGAACGTCAAAAATGGGACCTCTTAATCCTAAGTGTTTTGGTGTCATATAGGTCTCTTCCCTTTCGCATCAAGAGGCGCGAACCTTCCGGCAAATCCGCGGTCACTATAGGTTCGCGCACTATACACCACGCCCGCTCGAACCTAAAAAATGAGCGGATTATCGAAATCTACGTACCGATTGATTCCCTTGGACCAGACACAGTCATCATGCGGTCCGGACAATCGGTATATTCTAACATTGTCTTCGCGAGGAATAATCACGTCTAAGAGTGCTGTTTTGAGCTTGTGCAGCTCTATTTCGCTGACCCGGCACTCGAAAACCGAGTACTGTACGCGCTGCCCATAGTTCAAACATAGCTGCGCCACTTTCCTTAGGCGTCTTCGTCCTGTAGGAGATTCCGTAGCAATGTCATACGCGACAATAATGTCCATGGTGCACTCCTCCTACCGAAAGAGAAAGGGTTGGTAACTCGACAGATCTCCGCGAAGAAAACGCGCAAGGATTTTGGCTTGATATATCGGCAGCAACCCTATTGGCACATTTTGTTTCAAGAATTCATGATGAATTTCTTCCTGCTTCCTTTTTTGATAGGCCATAATAAAGGTTTTGCGTCCTTTCTCCTGAAGCTCAACAGAGCCTCCAGGCCGATAGAGAAAATCCTCTGCGGTGATTTGGCGTCGATTGACGACAGACAAAACTAAGCGGTCGACGACATGCGCACGAAATTCTTCCATCAAGTCCAGCGCGAGGGCGGGTCGGCCCGGGCGCAAGACGTGCAAAAATCCTATTTGAGGGTCCAACCCTACCACCTCACAAGCGCTCTGACACTCCTGTGTCAGCATGGCATACCCAAAAGATAGCAATGCGTTGATCGGGTCTTTGGGTGGCCGCCGATTTCTTCCGGTAAAGGTCCATGCCGCATCGTCTTGGCGGATGAGCGCGGGAAAAGCGTGAAAATATTGTCGCCCAATGATGCCTTCTAACCCGCGTAGAGCATTCACGGTAGTAAATCGGGAAACGTTCCGGCCGATTGCGGTTACGGCGTGCGCCGCTTTGAGCAACTGGCGCCGTTGACCCTCAGTGCCCGCGTCGCGCACTCCCCGAACGAGGACCTGCCGCTGATTGTGAATCTTGCCCGCCACAAACGTCCTGGCGAGTTCCAGACTTTGTTGGCGGGCAGCGTTTTGCTGCGCCACTCGCAGCAATACATTGCCGGAGCTCGGTCCCTGCAACTTTCCGCGGAACGCGCCATACTCGGTCATCCAACTGAGGGACTTCCCATCTTGGGCCAGACGGTGAATGAGATAGGGGCTGACGAGCACATTGCCATAGGCCACGATAGCCCCGAGATGGTGCAGAGGAACCCGAATCAGCACCACGTGGTCGGCTTCGACGACGATCGTCTCGTGGTCCAAATGGGCATACGAGCCCGGCGTGGTTAAGTAGAGCGTATTTTCCAGAATCACCTGTCGTGATCCTCCTTCAGCATGTCCTCTAGGCGCATGGTCGTTGAGCCATAAAGTGTTGGCATACATTGATCCTGCAAGGAGCAGCCCACACACCGTTCGCGGTGCTCGGTGGGGGGAGGCAGATGCCTAGCCAAAATCAGTTGCCGGATGGCCTCGACCGTACGGCGCGTCTGCTCGCGCAAAGCTTCCGTCACAATGACTTCCCGGCGTCTGCGGCTCTTGGCGTGATAAATAGCTCCGCGCGGTACGGCCATCCCCAGCATCTCTTCGAGACATAAGGCCTGTGCGCATAACTGCAGATCGTCATTGATCCACTTATGCCGTTTGCCGCGCTTATACTCCACGGGATAGGGAACATGGTCATGCCACTCCACGACATCGGCAATCCCGGTCAGCCCTAATGTTTTGCTCCACAAGCGCAGAGCCGTTTCGACCGGAACACTTTCTGCACGGGAACCGACCTCGTCCACGTGCTGATGCAAATCTGTGCCTTCGATCGTGTACAGGTTATCCTCAAAGATTTGCTCCTGATAAATCAGCGCACAGCGTCGCGGGCAGTACGCATACTGATTTAAGGAGGATATCGTCACGGGCGTTTTCATCGGCCGTTATTCCATGGGGAAAAGCATTTCAACACCCGTGGGAACGCGACTCGGATCAATCTCCACGAGATAGTCTGAGTAGGCCCGGGGATAATTTACCCCGGGTTTTTTCTTGACCGAGACCACGCGCCCAAGTTCCAACAAATTCTGCGCCGGCGCGCACCCTAGGCGCGCTTGCCGGGTGCGTTGCACGGGATCAGTGTCCGTCCCGACATGCTTGAAGACGATGAGCTTGCGCGTGGTCATAATGCCCTTGCTGGCTGAGCGATCTTGCTCGAACATGGACCATACGGCCTCCCAGAGCAGTTGCAAATCTGCTTCGCTGAATCCGGTTCCCCCGGTGGCCGGATCGGCTAAATGGGCACTGACAAATCCCTTACCGAGGTACAATCCGTAAGGGATAAGCGATTTGCGCCCCATCGTGCGCAACTTGTCTTCGGGTTGTTCATTCTCCCACTTCTCCATATCAGCGACATTTTTGGCGCCAGGCACGGCATCGGCGACCGCCATGCGCGTTATTGACAGATCCAGAGGAAGAATAGGGTCAAGAGAGCGGGAGAAAGCGATCTGCACGGGGCCCCGCACTTGTCCGGCATTCGCGCCGGTGCTCATCACCGCTCCAAATGCCCGCACATCATAAAAATTCTGGCACATCCACTCGCGGGCTTGGCGTACCCGTTCTTTCGCGGCGCCCTTGACGGTCACGCTGCCTGTTTCTTCATGCGCGCGCAGAATTTCGGTGTTCAGGTTGGTGGCATGCTCAATAAAAATGGCGTAGGGCCGCCGGTTATCCCGCGCGATCTGAACGTAGTTGCGCAGACGCCGTTTAATGGCGACATCAGACACCAGACCATGCATATCTTCAGGGTCCATGCGTGGGGCATTTCCCGCGTCCGGATCTCCGTTGGGATTGCCATTTTCCACATCAAACAAAAATAAAAAATCATAGCGATTCTGCAGTGTTGTCATCGTGTTGTTCCGCCCTTTCACTGTTTTGGTGGTTTTTGTTCCGATAATTAGCCAGTTGATGATAATACCCCAGAGCAAATAAGCTCTGATCATTTAAGGTGAGCGTTGTGGGGAAGTCGCGAATATGTGCCATAACCTGGGCCAGTTCTCCTTCGAACCAAAAGCGCAGGCCGCTGCTTTCTAGCTTGTTTAAATGGTAACGTGACAGAGAATTGAGCCGGCCAAATGTGAGAGCCGGATTGGTACTGGCAGCATTGTAAAATCGCGTCACCACATCGGAATTGACTCCGGGATTCGCGGCATTCTGCAGCCGTCCCATGACAGCCAAAAGACGTCCTGCATGATATGCTACCTCTGGTCGTTCCTCATCCAGTGCTTGTGTCATGTTGCGCCCCTCTCGATCTTGTCGTATGAGAAATGCTTTCAATACACCATAGGCATAAACCGGCGCTGATGTAGAGGTTCTCAGCACCGATTGGCGTATGCGCACCAAGGCCATTTGGACGGCTTGGCGGGGAATAGGCCGGAGAAATACGGCGGCTTCCCACAGCGCCTTCACAAATGGTGAGGGTAAATCCCGCTGCTCCGCCGTAAGATCCGCGAGAACCTTCCAGAAGGCGGGCGTTCTCGCCAATAATCCTTCGGCTGAAACAATTCTGATATCGTCAAACCACTGAGCGATATGATGTTGCAGGGTTGCGTAGGTACCCTCATACCACCCGCGGATCATGATGCGCGCAGACACTGCTGAGACCAGCACGGCATAAAACCGGTTGCCGGAAAGCGCGGCCGGCGCGGTGCCTAGGCGCACGGCAGACAGGGTGCGGACTCCTTCGTCCTGAGCCTCTTGCTGGGCGAGCTCTTCGGGCATTTCAAGAAAGGCAAAAGGGTCCGCGTGATCTGGCAGGCGCTGCGCGAACCAGTGCAACACTTTCACATCGCCAAATCTCGGAGCGTTGCCAATCAGCTGGGCCAGTGCTTGCGTATACCCGACGGCGACCTCCTCCAGCATAGCGGCATTGGCCCCTTGCACGAGGCCGTATGAGGCAAAGGCGGGTTTGTCAAAGCTGACCAACACGCTGCCCGTGGAGGCCCCCCCGACAGAGGATAATCCGGCGACTTTGGGATGGGTCAGAGTCACGGGGCCCCTCTGACCCGTCACGAGACAGACCGCGGAAGAATCGTTAGGCCCCGTCAAACGGCCGCGAAAGGTATCCCACCATGGATACCACCGCGGATCTTCCACGGGAAACTGACCGGCAACGCGGACTGTCGCCTTGTCGGTCATCCCCGCATTTTGTTGCTGCGCGGCATCCACAAGCAAGGCGGTCTGCTGGGGGTCGTTAAAAAATGTCACAGCGCCCTGCAGAGAGGGCAAGACCGCAGATGCCTCTGACAGCAACTCCACAAAATAGGCATGTTTTGCCGCATTCTTGGGTAGGGTGTCCTCAGGTCCCCAGGGAATGACCACCGATAGGGTGTCAATGAGAAAATGGCTGCGGGTCGTTCCCCCGGCAATCATCTCGTTTTGGGCTAAGTCGGGAGCGCGGTGAAAGCGAATGCCGGGGTTTCGCTTCTGTTCCGGATTTCCTAATTCAATCAGTCCCAGAAATGTGCCGTCCGCCGTGATGTCAATAGCCCAGCGGACATCTTTCGGGGTGTATCCTCTTTGCACCAGCAATCCTTGCTGCTGGGCATAGGTGACTAAGGCTTGCAGCATGGTCCTTCTCCCTTCGCTAATCAGACAAATGCGTATAATGCGGGACATTGATCACGCCGGACTCAATGCGGCAGGGGAATACCTGGATCTCGGGTGCGGAATAGGAATGGCCCGGGGTGTGGCGGGAAAACACATCATACAGCATCAGACCCCAATCGGCCGTGATGTCTATGGGCGCTGGTTCGCTGAGGTTGTCCGGGACCTGAAAATACGCGGGAAATTCTCGGCATCCCAAATAAGGCTGGTAAATGCACTGCCCCTTGCTGGCCCGCCGGAGAAATTGGGCTTCGTACTTCCGGAGCTGTGGTTCATATCCGGGCCATGGCTCGATATGCCCAGCCAGGCGGTAGTGTGGGGAGCGCAAGGCGACGGTTTGGCGCTGCGTACGGCCTTTTTGGTCGCTTCCCATTTCATCTTTAGTGCCATCCGCCCACAACGGCTCGATGGCATGCGTGCCGGCCATCCACTGGACAATGGTCCGTTCGCTGGGGACGCGGTCTTTTACTTCATTGCGGCGTAAGGTAATATAGCGCGGTTCACTCAGCACCTCAATGCGGTCGATCACCCACTGAAACTCCGGTTTCCAGTAAATGGCCTCCATGATGCCGCGGGCAGCGGAGGGAGTAATCACGGGGTAACTCATTCGTTCCACTTTCGTTTCGGGTCGGGTGAAGCACCCCAAGTCCCCCCAAACTTCAATCGTGAGCATAGCAACCTCTCCTTAATGGTTTCCGCTAAAAGATTGTCCTAATGGCACGGCGGCCGCCTATCAGTTGACTTGGGCATGTAGTGCAGCCATTTTTCCGCACGGTCCGATTATGAAATCAAGACATCGGACTGGGTTGGCATTAGTCCAAAAACCGGGCTGTAATCGTTTGCCGCGAGATAGATATACCATGAGGTTTTCTCGTGACGCGCATAAATCGGCTCCATTTTCTCCCATATAGGATCTTCTTCCCGCGGCCGGTAGATATTGACGCTGAAGGACTGTGCGCGCCTTACCCAGGCCGCCGAAAATCCCTTGATGCGCACCTCACTGGCCAGCTCTTCAAAAGAACTGGAGCGGTAGGGAACCAGCACGCTCAAGGTGGCGCGGTCGATGAGGCGGTAGTCACGGTCCACAGCGGGAAAGTCCAGGGAGCGTATTTCTTCAAGCAACGCGTGATAGGTTTCTCCGGGCCGGTTCATCTCGTACAAACGCCGCCAGTACTGTGCAAAACTATCGGGATGGTGCAAATCGAGAATCCCTTCACGGTACATGGCGCGCGTAATACTCGTGGCTTGCTGGTAAACCCCTGGGGGATAGCGGTCTTCTGGCGGCTGGAAGACAATAAACCGCCCGGGATCGGGCAAACCTCCCTCGCGATTGCAGCGGCCGGCCGCTTGGGCCAAGCTGTCGGCGGGGGCCCAGGCCCGGTACACCGTGGGGAAATCCACATCCACCCCCGCTTCGATGCATTGGGTGGCCACCACACGGCACCCATCCCCCTCCAAAGCCTTCTTGATGGCCGCCAAGGTGTCGGTGCGGTGCGCCGGGCACATATTGGTGCTCAGATGAAAGAGGGGCTGCTCGTCTGTTTTCTGACCAGCCACTGCCGCCGCTAATGCGGCCGCGTGCCGCTTGAGGTTGACCATGGCTAAACACGCGGGCTGTTTCAGCATTTCTTCGGCAAGATGCGCCCAGGACTGCGGAGCTTCCCGAAATTCCGTGTGAAAGCGGTGAACTTTCGCGAACAATTCCGGGGGATTATTAATAATCTCGCGAAATTGGCACGGTGTTTGGCTGATTTGCGCATAACCATCAGACAAATTGTCAAATGCCGGCTGGGTTGCGGTAGCAAACACGACCGTCGTGTGGTAACGCTGACTCAGGGCACCCAGCTTCGCCACGGTGGGAATCGCCAAGGAAAGAGGAAGGCTCTGCACTTCGTCCAGGAGGATCACGCTGTTCGCCAGGTTATGCAGTTTTCGACAGCGGCTCGGGCGATTACTGAACAGGGATTCAAATAATTGCACCGTGGTGGTTATGATGATGGGGGCATCCCAGTTTTCTGCGAGGAGCCGGGCGGAGCCTTCTAGCGAGGCCGCGTCGCCGTAGTCCGCTAAACTGTGGTGTTCAATGATATAGCGGGAGCCAAACATCGCAAAGAGATCCCGGTAAATTTTGGCGGTCTGTTCGATAATCGTGAGATAGGGCAATACCACAATAATGCGGTCTTTGTGTTGCACGGCGGCTTGTTGCAAAGCGTATGCCAACATGGCCAGTGTCTTACCCGCACCGGTCGGCGCGGTCAGGGTGCGAAAGCCATCCGGTTCGTTCCCCGCTTGTAGAGCTTGGGTCCATACTTGGTGGCGAATTTGCTGAAGGGCCGATGAAATTCCTGCGCTCTCCAATGACGCTAAGCGTTGCATGACAAGGCTCAATGCTTGCTCAGGATGGAGAGCTGGGCCTGCTTGGCGGAAGACTTTGTGCCCACCGGCATCCTGGTGAAAGTGCGCTTCGGTATCTAAGAAATCGGCATCAACAAGACAGGAATAGAGCATGCGAACATCCAGCATCGTGTTGAGCGAGGCGTTGGGTGCCGGCAGTGGATTCGGCACGACAGTCGTTTGGGGCAGCAAAGCTTGGAGCCCATCACTGTCGAATCTCTGCATAACGGTTTCGAAGGAGGTCTCTGAAAGTGTTAATGATAACGGATGATGTGTCATTAAGATGTGAGGGTCCATGTTTTCACGCATTTTCGACGTGGACAGCACATCGAGGCCCACATGGTGGCCTTGAATGGTTAGGGCGGCGCCAATGGCATGCAAATGCACTGCTTTCCACGCACCGAATGACCAGTGATCAATATGCTGAGCTTTGCCTTTTAATCGCGCCTGGAACTTTTCACCGTATTTTCCGCAATCATGGAGTATTCCCGCGAGGGCGGCTTCCTCCGAAAAGCCAAGCGGAGCCGCAAAACTAGAGGCCATTTGGCTCACCGTCCGCAAGTGGTCTGAAAGGGATTGGGATTGACCCCCGGTGGGTGCTGAATGTGCCAGCCATTTTTCCATTATGATGCCCTGCAGAGACGCGTTAGTATTTTCATTGTTATGACTGTACCATATTGTGTCGGTTTGAGGGGACGATAAGAGATAATCCCCGGACTATATACCAGGAAAAGTTTCAACAGTCTGGAAGATTGGGAAGTAAAGGGGGAGTCGTGCGCTATTCCCGCGTTTGCCGATTTACGTAATAGGCATCCCCGGTTAACTCAGGTGACAGGGATCGGACTTTAAAAACGCTCGGGTTAAGCGGGCTAACGCAGGCTTGAGTGTGCTCATATCGTCGTAGTGAGAGTCTGTATAGTACGGGAGCAGAAAAGGGAAAGGAGCGACGTCCATCATCATCATCCTCAAACACCAAGCCAAATTTGACCGAAGGGGAGACGCATTCGACACACTACGAAGACGCGTGCCGGCATTGAATGGGACTTTCTGGTGGCGTGTTCTGAATGAATCGATAATTTCCCAGGTCACGCACGTGACTCTGCTCTCGTACTATACAGGCCCCAAGTCCTGTCCGCGCAGAACTTGCGCGATGCGGTCGGGTTTACGCTGAGGATTAATAGCGGCTTGCGGATTGGAAACCTGCTACCCCTGATGGTCGGCGATGTCCGCGACGCGCCCCATCCATGGCGGGATCGCCTGCATGTGACCGAACAGAAGACGGGGAAGACGAAAAGCTTCCCGTTAAGTGCCAGCGCTAAGAAGGCGCGGGCGGTGTATTTGGCAACCCGTCCGAACGCCGAACCGACCGCTCCGTGGTTGCCGCCAGACTACACGCGACCAGAGGTCGCGGTCTGTGTAGTATGGGAGCAGAAAAGGGCAATAAGCGACGATCAGCGACGATCAGCATGATGATACCCAAACACCGAGCCAAATTGGGCCGATCGGGAGATCAGCATCCGACACCCTTCGAAGACTCGTGCCGGAATTGAATCGGCGTGCCTCGCGGTGTGTTCCCGACGATTTGAGAATTTTTCAGGCCACGCCAGCGACTTTCCTAGTGCAGTGATGATCCTGAGATTATCATGCGAACCTTATTGCCCTTTTCTGCTCCCATACTACACAGACCCCGAATACGGCTGACCGCTGCAGCGGGGTCAAGCCTGGCAGATTCTCCGGGATGCGGCGCAAGCGGTGGGGGTCATCGATCCCGTGGGCACGCACACGTTGCGGAAGACGTTTGGATATCATGCCTATCAGTCGGGGGTAGATCTGGCCGTGATTCAGCAGATTCTCAACCACAGCAGTCCGGGCACAACGCTGGTATACATCGGCATTCGCCGGGAGGACCGGGATGCGGTGTATTTGGGGATGAATTTGTAGGCAGAGGAATAGAAAGGAGGGGAGCTTACATCTTATTAAGATCGTCCAGCGTTAGACCTGTGGCTTGCAGAATGCTTTTTAATGTGCCAATAGGAATGCTAACTATTGCCGTGCAAGGGAATAGTAGCGCATCGGAACGAATCCGTCGCATGTTGCACAAACACATGACTGCCACGTTGCCGGATGACCACGAAGCCTAACCGCTGCATTTTGCTTGCTTAGCAATTGACGGGCCGTGATGTTTGGAGGCATTATGATTTAGAGACGGCCACACGATAGTGGTTTGGGAGCGTTTTTTTAGTCTCGCGAATGGTATCGATCATCAACTGCAGAGCTTGAGACACGTTTTGCAGCGCTTCTTCTTTGGTGGAACCGACACTCACACAGCCTGGGAGAGCGGGAACAAAGGCCCAAATTTCGGTGCCATCACTGCTTGGCTCTAAGACCACGTCGTAAGTCTCTATGTCCATCATAGCGTCCCTCCTGACCCAGAAACTGTGTATATATTATACCCGGTTGAGGAAATATTGTAACCAATCCAGAGAAATTCACCTGGAGCCTAAGGGTCGTGCCGCGTCGGCTGTCGTCACACAGCTGATCCGCACTATGCTCAAGCCAAAAAAGAAGAAATAGCAGCCAGATGACGCTATTACTCCCACGATTTCCTTGGGGTTTTCAGGCCGTAAAGGGTCGCGCCCGGAAGTCTGAATATCAAAGCCCCCCCGATTCGTAAAGCTGAGCCCTAGTCTGCCCGACTCGGGCGGTTTTTCATTCCGTCATCTATTCACACTGTAGTAGAGTCCGAGTGTTCTGGCAATGGCGAGAGGCGGTTCGC
>DAIDDL010000065.1:10033-19089 GCA_027309085.1 Sulfobacillus sp. | reverse complement strand
ATGTGCGCAAAAATATCGACGAGGCCTTGCACCACGCATTCGGCGTTTTCCCCGCGAAACAGCTGCACGTAGCCCGCATTACTATAGGGAAATGTCAGGCAGAGAAAGTGCATCCGCACCCGCTCCCCCTGCTCGACGACGTCGGCTTGCCCGAAGTCGACCTGGGCTTCGGCCGGATGCCAGACGAGGTCCAGCGTGCCCGTCACGGGCGCCGTACGGCGCCGGCCTTGGACATACCGGCGGACCGTCCGGTAGGACCCCGTCCATTTGGGAAATTCTTCCGTTAAGCGGTCAAAAATCCGTTGCGCCGTGTGGCGTTGCTTATACCACTGGTGGGTATCCTCTTCGAGCCATCCGTCGATGACCGCCTTATAGGGATCGAGTTTGGAGGGGCGGGGGGTGACCAGGGGCACCGGCAGGGAGAAATCCGTCTGTTGCATGTACTTGCGCACCGTCTTGCGGTCAATGTGCAGGTGCTCCGCAATCGCGGAAACGCTGTAGCCTTGGGCCTGCATGACCTTAATGTCCTGGATCGTGGACAGCGTGATCATCCTTCCTAATCCTCCTCTCGGTGAGTGGGTCAGAGACCCTCATCCACTATCCGAGAAGGGGGAGGACAGTGCAATTTTTTATGGCCAAATTGGGGAATTTCTGGTGGCCAAACTGGAGAAAACCCGTGGCCAAACTGTCCATTTCTATTAGGCCATATACAGCAAGAACGCTCGCGCGTCCTGCCACGCCGCGGCGGCGCCTCCATCGGCACGCTGTGGGACCAGGAACGCGCGACGTTTCTGCCGTTACCGCCTCACGCGTTTACGCCGGCCACGTGGTGGCCCGTGCGCGTGTCGTCGCAAGCGCTGGTACGCCACCAGCAGGTGGCGTATTCGGTGCCCACCCGCTATGTCGGACAGCGGGTGCGGCTAGCCGCGTTTTGGGATCATGTGGAAGTGTGGACCCTCACCACGCGCATTGCCTCCCATCCTTTGGGGCAGCCCGGCACCCCGCAACTGGATCTCCTCCATTATCTTGACGCCTTACAGCAGAAACCCGGAGCCGTCCGCAATGCCCGCGTGGTCCGCGAGCTCGGCACGGTCGTGCGGGCCTACCAGGACGCTTTTTTCGCGGTGCATCCGACAGCCTATGGGGCGTTTGTGGAGATTTTATGGCTGTTTCGCCGCTTTCCGACGGCGCAGATTATCGCGGCCCTTCCCGCCGCCCAGCAGCGGGCTGTTTTGATGCGGAGGCCCTGAGCCAACGTCTCCAGTCGGAGGCCCCCGCTGACCGGATGCTACCCGAGCCTGCCGGCGCCCCTCCCGGTCCGTCTGTATCCCAACCGCATCCCCGCCTTTACAATCAACTCACTGAGGAGGCTTGATTCTCATGACCGATTATCATCATCAAGGGGTCGAGGCCGCCCTGCGCCTGCTCCGGATGCCCGGGGCCCTCCAGGCCTATGCCAGCTGTCTGCGGGAAGCGGAAGCCCAGCATCAGGGCTATGCCGCGTTTCTTGAGGCGCTCCTTCTGCAGGAAGTGGACAGCCGGCGGCAACACCAGGTGGCCCATCATCGGCGCGATGCGCACTTTCCGCTGCACAAAACCCTGGACGCCTTTGACTTCAGCCTGCGACCGAGCGTGAATCGCCTCGCCGTGCTGCAACTGGCCACGGGTGATTGGGTCCGCGCCCAAGAAAATTGCCTGATCTTGGGAAATTCTGGGACGGGCAAGACGCACTTGGCTTTGGCTCTCGGCTTGGCAGCCGTGGACGCGGGCGTGCGCGTGCGCTTCACGACAGCCCTGACCCTCAGTGAAGATTTGCTCAACGCCCAAGCGGACCATCATCTCCTCGCCCGCTTAAAGTGGTGGCGCCGCTATGCCTTGGTCATTGTCGATGAACTCGGATATTTGCCGCTGACCCATGATGCGGCCCAGATGCTGTTTCAATTCTTTGCCGACCGCTATGAACAGGGTTCGATTCTCCTCACAAGCAATCTAGAATTCGGGCGGTGGGGCGAGGTGTTTGGCGACCCGACCATGACCACCGCCCTGCTGGATCGGCTGACCCACCATGCGCACCTGCTCTCCCTGACCGGGGATAGCTACCGATTCCGGGAAGCCCACGCGCGGCACACTGCTCCACGGGGAGCCGGCCGCGCGCCCGAGGAGGTGCCGTCATGAGCCAGCATGTGACCTATCGGCTGCCCGACACGGTGGTCGAGGATCTGCGGTATCTATCCTTTCTCATGCAGACAACGCCCGCCCGCGTGATTGCCACGTGGATGTCGGCCATTGCCCAAGCCATCGATGCGCAAGCCGGGACGACCGTCCCGGGTCGACCGGATGCCGCCGAGTTGCTCCGGAACGGTGGTACGCTCCTCACCCTGGAGGAGCAACAGGCGATCCAGCAATTACACCAAATGATTGGTCACTGGGGTCAAACGGGATCGCCTTCCCCCGGTCGGACGACACCTTAACCGCTCCGCCTCGACACGTATCCCGATCTCCTCACGCGGCTCTGACCTCCTCCCCGAGGCCGGAGCCGCGTAGTTTTGATCTCTCTCGATTATCCCTCATCAGGGCCGTGAGCGCCATGATGCGTAGATCTCACCGGGAGGGCTCGAAGTGGCCCACCGAGGCCGGAGCGACATCGGGAACAGCCCTGCGGGCTGGGCCTCGGGGTTTTGATGTCGCCGCCCCGAACGCGGCGTCACAAAACCCCGAGGGAAGGGGGGACTTTTTGGTGGATCCCCGACTCCCCCTCCCTTTCCGCTAGTACCCCAGACGCTCGGGGCGCGTGCGCGTTGCGCCGCATCGATCGTGATCCTTCCTCTCGCGGGGTCTTGCTAGGGGAACGGCGATGTCTCACACTATTTGGCCCCCAACGTCACCCGTTACCCCGCCGAAAAATGGGGGGCAGGGGTTTGGTCGCTACGCGGAACCCTGGAGGCTCTTGACAAAGACTTTGGCCCGCAGCCGTGGCAGTCCAGAGCCTAGAGAGGGAGCGACGTGGACTCTGGACCGCCGGTGGTCATCCCTCCGCCGAGGGGGACACCGGATTCCGCGCGCGGGGGATGCCAGAAATCGCCTCCCCATTCGAGGCACTTGGGTCAGATTGTCCCACTTGTGGGACAATCCGTGACGCGACATTACCTATCAGCCCTGATTGTGGGACACTTCCTTGACGACATGAATTCCTTGCGACTCCGATGCGTGGCTCTCGCGATGTCTCACAATCGGTTTTTCAGGCACCAGACCCACTAAATTTTTTCGGCGGATGCCCTATGAAATTGGCGAATATGATACCCTGTCCCTGGTCCCCTTTTCGGTTGTCACGATGGTCCCCTTTTGCTCTGCCATTCATAGCCCGCGAATGGTGTGGAGTGCAAAGCCCAAGGACACGTCAAGCCGACTGTTCACGCTTTCGACGGCCGTGCGGTGATGATATTCACGCTCCCATTTATCACTGGCTCGATCAACCAGTGTAAAGGACCCGCCGATCCGTGTGCAACGGGATCCGCAGGCCCGAGGCCACGGGGCATTGCTCCTGCCCCGCACACCCCCCAGCAACATGGTCCATATCGACACCACCACCCCGATGGCATCATCATTGAAGTCAGCCGGACACCGATCCGCCCCAAACAAGACGGCGCAATCGTAATCAGCGCCCGTAAGCGTAGGCATGGGGAAGGCATCGCGGCCTAACAAACTCACCCTACGTTTGCCATGACGTATTCGCTAAGGCCCCAATCCCCATCGCACCGATTCCACTGGGTGACGCCCCAATTTGAGGTCTGATCCCTGTCACCTGAGTTATCTGGGGATGTATGTATTCAATAGCTTCAGTTTCACTGAAAAACAGCGCGTTCAGCATCCGCTGCCATTATCTTTATGAATTAACTGAAATCGTACCTACCAAGGATTTTTAAAAATGAAGCCCGGTATTTTTAGCGCTCGCGATCACGTCGGCAGCCAATTGTACGGCTTGAGGTAACCATCCAAATATTTTTTTGACTCGGTCTAGGTTTTTCTCTCGTAATGCCGTATCCATTTTCGTTGCGTTATCCATGGCATCTTCCTTATCAACGCCGTCAGGCAGCGTCTTAATATTCGTGATAATTGCATTCATTAGCTGCTCGTTGGCGTAGTTTTCCTTAGAGATTATTTGTGATTGCGTTGCACTGTCGCCTTGATTTAAGTTGCCGATTTGAGAACCTTGCAAATTGTTTCCTGAGATGTTTCGACTAAAATCATTCACTGTACTTCCCTCCTGGAAAACCTGTATTATAACGGAACCGCTAGGGCATAGACGTTTGAGTATTTCTGCGGAGGCCGGATTAATCAACTCTTTCGAAATTAACGAGTAAGGTGGTGCGTTAACCGTAGAGAAAGCGGAGTTAGCCGATGGACGTGGTTTTTTTTTACGTCATCTCGATAATCTGGAGAAACGCGGAACACTGGAATCAAGTATTCTTCACTAACCGCGAACACTTCGCCACAACGTTCGCATTCCAATTCATCGGTTGACAGATCTTTCTTTTCACGCACAGTGCGTACGGTATGAAAACAATTAGGACAAGTCACTTCTAATTCGAGATTTACCCGCCCGTCTTCGACCAATTTGAGGAGCCGTTCAAAACTATCGGCAAGTGGTAGGCCCGTCATCTTAGCGATAGCTGAAGGATAAAACTTGGTTATCATAGTGCCCGCAATCGCGTCGATTGCCCGATCCACATCCCAGATAGACATCGAAGACTCCTTTCGTTTATTAAGTGTAAAGGCGATATTGTTAAAATACTATTCGTTCACGAACATACTGTATGACGGTTTCCGTTGCGTGTGTAGCGAAATAGACACTATTTGTAGTCAATCCAATGCGAACTGTGTAGTTCTTCAATTCTCCGTTGTCTTTCACGGTTAGTTCAATAAATCCAGTATGATGTTTTAAGTAGGGCTGTAAAAATTCATATAGAGGTTGCCTTCTTAAATCCTTTTGGTCAACCCCCATTCCTACTTTTTCTAACCCCATCAGAATCAATGAAGTTAAGCCGAGAGGAACAAGGTTTTCCTCCATCAACACTTGCCCTTCTTGCCGCAGTGTGTCAATGATTTTATCACCGTCATCATCCACAAAAAATTGATCTAAGGCGCTTAATATCTGAGCCATCGCCGTAGCTTGTTCAGGACTGAAATCAGTGAGGGAAAGCTCTGGGCTCGCGACAGCTTCCACTAGACGCCCGTTTAGAACATCTGCAAAATCCCCTATGTCGGAACCAGTTTTTGTGTTTAATTCGACCCGCTGAAACACAATTCCGTCCGAGATCACACTAGCTAACCATGTGGCGATCCTTGTTGCGTTGGTTGGTTCTGCGCGTACCTCTAAAAGGTTGTCATGCACAAAATATATAGCGGTAATGAAACTTACTTTAGGTGTTGACACTAGCCGCTCTTGTTCCCAGTGGGGCGATTGCCAACCGTTAAGAGCAAATCTAAAAAAATATTTGCCGTTCACTATATCATCGAATCCACCGAAAATACTTAACTCAGGATTGGTTGTTGATTCCGGAAATCTTATGTTCTCAAAAATATTAAATTTATAATTAGATATAATTTTGCTTTTTAGGCTTTCTATCTCTGAATTCGGGCGAAACCAAGTGACTGCTGTCTTTCCTGCCAATAAATGCGACGGCAACCACTCATTTAATATTCTTCCTTTAATTTTGGAGTCTGCTTTCATTTCCTTCCAAATAGCATCAGCAAGAACGGCGTTATTTCCATCAGTTGAAACGCCTAAACTTGAGCAAATGCTCTTCAAATCATATTTTAACAATCGAGCAAAATCACTAGGCAAAATTAAGTCTTCTAGGAAATTCATTCCTTTACCTCGCATTCAATTATTAACTTGTATTAAATTGTACCATTATATTAACTTGACGACAAAATTAAATTGTGCTAAGGACCACCGGTCTTTGTTTTTTTTTTTTTTTTTTTTGGCATATGCAAACCCCTCTTTGAATGAACAGAGACGAATATGATTCGAAGTAATTTTGTATCCACAAAGACATCCTTATGGATACAGTCAGAATGGATTAGCCCGTTACCGCCTGGCAAGACTTTGCGGGCCGGGAAAATGGGTACCCTTTCGGATACACCGGTGAGACAGGGAATAGACGGCAGGAGGGGGAAAGATGAAGGGAAGACCTTTATCATTTTTTGGCGAAGGTCGAGCTGTGGCAGGGCTTTATATGACGGAACATTCGGTCTTGTCCCCTTCTATAAAGTTTTTGCCCGAATATGAATGGGTGCGGGTAGATCGGTTATGCGCCACTCGGATCCTATACAATACCAGAAGGAAAGAATTATACCCCAACCTCGGAAACGAGAGGATGGTCTCGATGGGTACCGCACATAAGATTGCCTTCTGGGTAGTCTATGTCACGTGGATTATCATGGAAATTGTGGTTAACGTGCGTGGCACCGCCAGTTCTATGTCGACCAACCAGGACCGTGGCTCTGTATGGGTTATCTATATCGGCATGTATGTTGTCCTCCTCATCGCCTTCGGACTGGCCGTCAATGGGCTGGGCCTCGTGGTGGAGTATGTTGGTGTGTGGAATCGGTCTATGGGGGATTTACGCCTACCGGATTCGCGTCGAAGAGCGCGCATTGACGGATCATTTTGGAGACCTATATCGTTCGTATCATCAACACACCTGGCGGATGTTTCCTGGCATATGGTAGTTTGATACCGGAACATGCGATCATCTTTCTTTCTGCTAATCCTATAGAACGTGATTACGGCCCACTCTCCTTCATCGCTCGCTGTAACGTGGTCAGCCCGACTCCCGCGGCTTTCGCTGCCTTGCGGTAGCTGAGCTGGCCGGACTGCACAGCCGCGATAGCTTGGGCTACCTTCTGGGCCTTTCTTGGGTCGTTCGCAATCTTAGGCCGTCCAATGACCTTCCCTTGACGCCGGGCCCGCTCCATGCCGGCGGTGACCCTCTCCCGAATTAACTCTAGCTCAAACTCTGCAAGGCTGGCGAGCAAATTCAAGAGCAACCGGCCTAATGCCGTGGTTGTGTCAAATCCTTCCTGAGTGCTGAGAAAGCTCACGTGCAAAGGTTCCCAGACCGTAAGAGTGTCGTGCATGTGCTTGACCGATCGAAAGGCTCGGTCCAGTTTAAATACGAGGACGGCATCAAACTTGTGCTTGACCGCATCGTCATTGAGTTGTCTCCAAGCGGTCCGGCGGACAGCGTCATTGGCACTAGCAATATCGACATATTCCCGTGTTACCGTCCAGTTTTCATGGGCCGCGACAAAATCCCTAAGCCGGAGCAGTTGGGTGTCCGGATTTTGTTCCTTATCTCGCGTTGACACTCGAGCGTACAAGGCAATGCGCATGGGGTAGTGCCTCCTGTTGAGGGAGTATCTGACAAGCAAGGACAAAGCGTGAAAAGAGGGGACCGCGTGAATACGAACTGAGGCCATCGAGCACATCCTCGTCAGGGGCAGGACTCAAGGTTTTAATGGCCTCAAGATCCCCGAGGAGAAGGAGATGGTAGCCATTTCAGACACTTTAGAGTCATTTCCTTTCCTCATTTCACCACGCTGAACTACCAATCTACGCCTTCTAAAGTATTTTCCCAAAAATCCTGCGCATTGTCTATTCGACACGGGCTTAGCTCATGGAGTGGATGGCTTCTTTGGGAGACTACAGGCGGAAGAACCTTGCGCCCCCTACCGTCCTGTCTCACAATAAAAGGAATGAATGGCTGAATGGAGGATCTCGTAGACGTGGCGCGTAATTACAATCCGTGGAAATGGTGGAAATTCCGACGTTATTCCGTTGAAGTCTCTCGGCACTTGAGGAGGGTCGAGGACCATCAACGCACTCTGGCCATGCAACTGGACCAATGGATTCATACGCGGTCACCCATCACGGCAGAAACTGTCC
Organism: Sulfobacillus sp.; assembly: GCA_027309085.1. Taxonomy (GTDB): domain Bacteria; phylum Bacillota; class Sulfobacillia; order Sulfobacillales; family Sulfobacillaceae; genus Sulfobacillus. The sequence goes on along the minus strand of DAIDDL010000065.1, from coordinate 11,138 downwards.
AAACAGTCCGAGCCCAATATCAATCGGACGCAGAACTCTGCACTCGGGGTAACCCTTGGACCATTGATGCTCAGATGGCGGCATTTATGCAACGAGAACACACTTGGGTGTCGGATACGAAAGCGCATCAGCACCTATCGCAGAGGTTCGCCCTTTTGGCCGCCCAGTTTCTCCAGACTTTTACGGCCATTGAATCGACACAACACGACGTTAACCGGCTACTGGAGGCACATGCCACGCGGTGTGCCGCGTTTTCCGAAGAGGAGGCCGCACTGCGCCAAGGCTATATCGCCCGGGCGGCAATCGAGAAACGGACCGCCGGGGATAAGACTGTTTTAAACGTTAGGGTGAGAAATGCGTGGTTTATGTGTGGGACATCCTTAGGCGTATATACTAATCTCTCGGGATGTTCGCATGGACGTGTATGATGTGATTAAACTTATAATTCAACAAGAAGCTCCTGCCGTGATTGAAGATTGGTACCTCGATTACGGACCTGGTGATGACGACAATATAACGCTAACTAAGAAGAGAGAATTTCTGAGGCAAGTATGCACAATGCCCCAACACCCGTTGTCACAACGAATTATTAGGTCAATACTAGATGACTCTCGACTTTAGCGATGTACGCACAATTCGACAAGGCTTCAGCTAGCCTGTACTAAGATCCGCTGTAATTCCGGAAGAATTTCTGGCGGAATGGTCCCGTTCGGGCCTTTCTCGAAATAATCTCCGGCCCACAGCAGCATGCGTAATGCGGCTAACGCCTGATGAAAACTTATCTTGAGTCCCGAAGAAGCGGGCAATGCTTGCCTCGTCCACACCCAGACGAGGGTATACGTCAAAAACGCCAGTGCGACATCACGTTCGGGGACGGGTTGCGCCTTGCAAGCTCAAGGGGCACATGCCGCCTGAAATGGCGGTCCGGGTAAAGCCTAGCCAGCGGCCCGGTACCGAGTCTTGCGTGGTGCAGGGTAACCTGCACGACGAAGCGTAGACAGGGAGGGTGTAGGCCGGAATCACATCAAGAGGACCACTAGCCCCGAAATCGAACGTGGTCGAAGTCGTCGATCTTATCCCTCTGTGGAGAAGACAGTATCCCACT
>DAIDDL010000065.1:0-9937 GCA_027309085.1 Sulfobacillus sp. | reverse complement strand
ATTGCAACACTACGCGATTCTGTGAATCCATGGCTGAAGAGCTCAGTGCGGGAAATCCGCACGCTGGGTTCCGTGGGGGTTGGGCTACTCAAGGTGGGTAGCCCTTCTACCCGGCTTGGGCTACTCAAGGTGGGTAGCCCTTCTACCCGGCGACGACCAAGGACTGAGGTCCTTTCCGCCTAAATATTGTTTCACGTCATGAGAGGTCACCTCAATGGGCCACCGCTACCCGTAGGTGGTGAAGCCCGATCCACCACTGTCGCCATTTGTGGAGGAACCGGTGCGGACGTTTGCTGTATTTTATAGCGCTGCGAAGGGAAAGAGGGCGTGTTGCAGAATGGTCCGCTGCTGCCCTCGGTCAGGCGCTTCGATGCTTGCGGCACCATAGTGTTTATAGGGCACGAGGCAATCGGGGAGTTCATGATGAATGCGCCGACACGGCGCACAGAAGTGTCGCCAGACTCTCAGGCGGGGACCATGCCATTCCCCTAACAGGTTCCTAACGAAATCGGACCATCTAAGTTTTTTTCCAAGGATATCCCCGCGGAAAAGCTGAATATGATATTCTATGGCTGGTCCCTCTTTGTTGTTGTCACACTGGTTTCTTTGTACTCAGCCATTCACTGACGCTCTATGATACCCGGCGTCCCTTCGCGGCGGGATGTCTGCCACCCTAAGAGTCCCGTGGGCACTCGGGTTCTGTCTAGGGCGTAGGTAGTCAGATCTCTCCGTCCGGTATTGATCTGGTGTAAGAGTCCACGTCCCACGCCTTCATGACCGCATGTAACGAAGGCTCGGTCAAGTGTAGACCCTGCGAGACACGGTAGGGTTTACTTACGTGGTTACGGTCACTCAAGACCGTTCGGGAGAGAGTGAAGTGAAAGACTGTGAAAGACGTAGGAAAATAATCAAAACATTGAGATAGAAAGGGTGCTTTGAATGAATAAAGCAGAGGAAGAAGCGGCGCGAATGTTGCGTGAATTTTGGGGATGCGAAGTTTATCCGTCAAAACGAGTAAACTTCGTAGGACCATCAGGACGCCAAATGAGTATTGATCCCAAGTGGTATGATTTATTAGTTTTAGAAGGCAATGATGTAAAATTGAATAATAACGTTCCCTTGGACGGAAACAGCCAAAAATTTCACATTTATGAAGTAAAATCACATAAGGAAGATTCCAATTCTTTTGGGGCCTTTTCTATAGGAGAATGGTTAGCTGGACAGATGTCTCTATTAACGAATGTGACATTCGATCATACAATAATGTATATGAAGCATAATGGAACATCAGTACCTAATTGGGATGCAGAATATATTCCTACAACCGAAGAATTATTAGACGATTTACTTGTTTTCTTGCATATAAAATTGTATTTTCACAAATCGTTTGTTGATAAGCATTTTAAATTTGAAGGTGCTGAGCGTGCTCTTAGTCTGAACCGTCAAAATACGGTTAACCCCGTATTATCGCAACTTACCACCGTTATTAGAGAGGCGCTGGTAGGTACAATCAAGGACTGGAAATTATGAAATATTTGCTCTCATTAGGACGTTCTCTTAATATTAAACATACTGTCTCAACAACGAGGATCCACTTTAGACTGCGTCTCAGCCTTCATGCTGTCTGCAAACATCATTCCTGCAACGATGGACTGTCCGAACTCCCATCATCGTAGTCGAGCGCATCGGCCGCTTGGTGTAAGGCTTCCGCATGGGGGAGAGCATACCGGGCCGTGGTGGCGATATTGGGGTCGCCGTTTTTCCGAAGATGGCCCATCATCCGCGCCACCGCGGGAAGCGGCACGCCCAAGTCATTCACGAGCCGTGACCCATAGGTATGCCGCGGCGTGTGATAAGTGAGATCGGGCCAATTCAGCCGCTGTCCCCATTCTGTCATCACGCGCTGCACCGACCGCACACTTAGGGCCCGGCCTTTTTGACTGACGAGAACCGGTTGGCCCGGCCCCACCCAACCCTCGGCCGTCGCCCGTTCTTTCCAGGCTAAGAGGTGTTTACGCGCCAAGTTTCCCAGGGGAATCGTGCGGATTTGGTCAAACTTGCCTTGAACGTTTTGGATCTTCGCCACGCCCTTGCGCAGCAGGAGTTGGTCCCAGACTAACCCCGCCGCTTCTTCGACGCGCAGGCCGGCATATAATCCGAGGACGATAACGGCCCGGTTACGTATGGCCTGCGTGAATTTGCCTTCGTTAATGCGTTTGAGATGCAGGGCATCGCCCACGGCTTGATTCACGACCCGCATCAATCCCCGTTCCTGGGCGCGGAGGAGACTTTTTGGAGCTTGGGGAGCAATCACCAAGAACTCGAGATGCCGCGCGACATCGGCGGGAATCCGTCCGGTCTCGGAGGCCCAGCGACTGAACACGCGCAAGCCCGCAATGTGTTTGTTCCGGGTCGCGGGAGCTGGTCGATGCTGTTGGCCGTGAATTCCGACCGGATCTTCATCTGTGCGCCAGTGCTGCAAATCTTGAGGATCGAGATCCTCCGTGACGAAAGGCCGGTGATGATGCCAGTCAAACCACTCGGCGTAACTGACGACAGCCCGCCGATAGGCACGGAGAGTTTGGGCATCCAATTGCTGGTCGCGGTGGAGCCAGTCCGTAAAGTCATCAAGATCGTCCGTCAGTATGGTTGCCACCTCCGAACAGGGCCGAGCGGATAAGACATTTTGTTCTCTGCCGTTTTTTCTGCTCTGTTCATACCGTGTAATTCGCTAGATCCCCGCCGTTTTCCTGCTTTTTCCGGCAGAGAATAATGATTCTCTGCCAGAGAATCGAATCCCTAGATAGGCAAATAAATTCACGCAATGAATATTATTTTGAAACGGACTCTAACGAGCAGTTTCAATGGAATGACGTGGCGGTTTGCCCCGGTATGGGTGATATTGATCCATTAATTCAAGCAAGGGCGCACAGTTCATCGGCGAATTCGTAGGGCGATAATTTAGATCATCCCACAGCCTTGTAAATGGCCGAGTAAAAGGGGGTCAGCGCCGTACGGTCTTGGCTAGCCAAAACGGGCCCATTATCATCCTATTTTCGCACCCATAGTTTCTGTCGCATGGGCTGATACGCAAGGCGGCGGAGGTTATAGGGGTGATTAAGGGGAGGGGAGCAACAGGAAGGTGATTTATGCATGACATGAGCGTAAGGGGGGGGGGCCGTCCACCGAATCGCGTCTTCGGACAGTCGCGTGTGTCACTAACGCCCCCGAAAGCGCCTTAATCCTTGCCGCACAGATGTCATCGGCAGCCAGAACATACAGCTCCGAGAACAGCCGGATGACGTCTTCCTTGGTTCACTGTCCATTTGGCGCGTCGCCCCCCGCGAAAAATTGCTTCTGGCACACGAGTGGCCTTAGTTGGTGGGATTAAAGGGACGACTTCCGTTTTGGATAAAGTCATCCCTCTAATAAGTGATTGCCTCTTTTTAGGGTGGCCCCTGAGTTTTGGACGTGCTGTGTTGTCCTGCGTTTTGTCCAGGTAACGTATTGGTGATTGCTCCGTTAAGGCCTAGAATCACATCAAGAGCAATGACAACAACAAATAATCCGATAACGACATACACGATTTTTCTCACCAAACTATAGGAGCATCCCCTTTCAAAAAGAAAACGGTCATATTTCAAACCTCGGTGTGGGCCACCCGCCACAATCCGACGGCTAGGGTGGCAACAGCCCAGATTATGGTGACAGCGAGACCCGTCCCGAGGGTCAATGCACGCACGTTATCCTGCATGGCCAGAGTTCCCGTCCAGTCCGAGATCAGGGGAAAAGACACAGCAGGGTCCAGCACGCTTTCCGGCCCTAAGAGCGGTGCAAAAAATCCGCTCATGACGACCAATACTCCGATTATGAGAGACCACACAGTGGAACGGGTGACGACGGACAAGCTCACGAGCAAGGTCACGAATCCGCCCAGTGTCAGCATCGCCAAGACCAGTGCGAGCAGGTCATAGGACCATTGGGGAATGATGTGGAATATTTGCTGTGCAGGAAGCACTAGAGACGGCCCGGCGTTTTCGGGGATGAGCGTCGTGACCGTACCTACCACGTGGGGCGCTACCGTGCTCCCGATACCCATAAGCACACTGCTGAATGCGAAGATTCCCACAGTGGCTGCTATCATGAATCCCCACAGGATGAGGAGAGCAGCACCCCATTTGGCGAGATATACTTGCCGGCGCTTGGGCGCATGGAGGAGGAGAATGCCCCAAGTCCCGCTGTGCAGCTCGGACGAGACCGTATCGGACGCGACCACCACCGCAATCAGCGCAAAGAGCACAATGGTGTCTCCCCCGAAGACCAATCCGACCAACCGCATACCGCTGTCGGCGGCAGGGTTGTAGTAGATAATTCCATGCGATACCCGGTAGCGTGCCAGCGCCAGCTGTTCCAGCGTGGAGCCGCGCTGTGTGGGTATTGTGGACAGGCTTTTCTGGAGGCTCTGGACTTGGAGCCGTTCGTTTACTGTGCCCCCGTTGCTCTCTTGCATTTGCTGCAATGCCTGCTGCTCTTGTGCCAGCTGCTGCTGCAGGGCAGGCTTCTTTCCCTATGGCGCTGATTTGAGTGCCAGTTGGGTCTGACCAATTTGCTGGCGCATCTGCGCCGTGGCCTGTTGGTCATTTTGCGCATTCTCTTTCGCCTGCTGGTAATTCTGGCGGTAGGTGTGCTCAGAGAACAGACTGATGCCGGCCACCAGAATGATTAGGGCGATGACCAGGCCCTTGCTCCGTTTGACCCAAATTTTTTTGATTTCATTGTGGAATACGGCACGGAACGCAGGTGGACCGGCAGGATTAGACATCCTTCACGTCCTCCCTGGGCTGTGTCATGCGTTCTAAATACTGGCTTTCCAGACTTTGCGCAGTAGGTCGGACCTCCAAAATGTCGAAGCCTGCCTGTGCCCACTCCCGCACGAGCCGGGGACAGTCCGTCTCACTGACCATGGCCACCGTGAATGCGTCGTCCGGTCCCTCTGCGAATTCACGGTGGTGCTCAGACGGCCAGCTCTGCAATTTCTCCCTGTCGGTCACGCGCACCTGCAACTGCGGTGTGGGGGTGCCGAGCTGATCATCACGGCCCACTATACGGACCAGACGGGTTGCCAGCTGCTCCACTTCGGAGAGAATATGGCTGGAGAGCAAGATCGTCACTCCTTCCTGCGCCATGGCAGCCAGATGGGTGCGGAAGTCCCGCATCGCCGCGGGGTCGAGCCCATTCATGGGCTCATCCAGAATCAGCAGCTGCGGGGCCTGGATGAGCGCGCGGGCTAAGGCCAGTCTCTGCCGCATTCCGAGCAGCCCCGGGACGACGCTGGCCTACATCGGGATTCGCCGGGAAGATCGGGATGCCGTGTATCTCGGATTGAATTTATAATAGAGAGAAAACGAGAGGGGTTTATTTATGAGTGTTTCATCATCGAATAAAAAGCATAATCACTTTATTAGTTATCAGCCGCCAAAAGAACTCGAACCCATAACGGAAGTTTTCACGCAATTGGACACGTTGTGGAATAATATTAACGATCAAGTACAACACACACTCGAGAACCTAAATGATAATGACAACGTATCTTTTACAATAGATGACTCACAAAAATGGAAGTCTTTTCAGGTTGGCAAAACAACCATGAAGAAAATCGAATTCGTCAACCAGATGAACACTATGCAATCGCTGTCGTGTGCGATGCAATATTTTAAGGAAAAACACTCTGACTTTCACGTTGTCGCGTGTCACCCGACCACGAGTAGCGGGGGCCCAAAAGATAAGTCCAACGATCTAATTCTTTGTGATCCTAAAAAACACACCTATCATTGTGTTGAAGCTTCATTTAAGGCAAGTCACCAAAGTCACTCCAGCAAAATGCTAAAAGACCTGCACTCACTTCGGGAGAGTAATCCCGCCAACGATCCTTCAGGCGTAACGCCTTTATCACAGAAACAGTGCTATATCGCTTGTTCCGAGGACTCCTTAAAGGCTCTCAATAATCTTCTTAAAGAACATGGTTATAGTTCGAATGCTGAGGTCTATTCATGCGATAAAGTACATGTTATCAAAGTCACGGAACCTCTCAAAAAGTACACACACCAAGAAGTTGAACATTGTCAAAAGGCATTAAGGTAACTCCTCCGGTCTAAAGGCCGGAGTTGACCTATAACACAGGAGCTGATCGTAAATGTCCCAAATCCTCCCCTCACCCTCTGATCCCATTGACCCGGATCTGTCCTGTCACACTTTGTTATCAGCCGTGACCACCTTTCACCGCCAAAACCACTTTGTTGTAGGCACAGGCACCCGTGCCGATTTGCTTCTCCGCTTGGCCCTCATGCAAGGCGAGCTGGGCGAACTGGCAGAGGTCGTCACGAAATCACCGAGTGGAGACCAACACGGCTTTACCGAGGAAGATTGGCAACACCTGCAAGAGGAATGGACCGATGTTCTCTACCTATTGCTAGGGTGGGCGGTTGAACTGGGGTGGACGGTAGAAGACATTGCTGCCATGTTTGAGCGCGTGCACCAAAAAAATATGAGACGCGCCCCGCGCCACACCACCTTAGCACGGTCTATGGAGGACGATACCTCTCCATCAGATGAGACGTCGTGAGGCCCTGTGTTGACAGCGATACGCGTTCACCCGCCAGGTGGCGCAGGACAGGCACTCCGCCCGCACTCAGCGGGTCACCCGATGCGCTGGTATAAGGCGTCCAGCAAGCATTTACCCGGCTGTCCTGCGGCATCAAGATAATGGATCTTGATGCCTTTGGGACTAGGCACTATCGCCATGACCGTAATGGCAGAGTATCCTCCATGGTCTTTGCGCCACAAGACCTGCCCGATTTGCGCATCCTGGCGTCGGGCTTTTTGCCGCATGGGTATCCCTCCTTGAGGATTGAGATATTGTGAGCATAGCGTAGGAAGAGGAGGGGGGACAAGAGGGTCATATCGGCATGGCTCCGTCATGGAGCAATGATATACTACACGAAGATACGCGAATTGTGGCTTGCGTTTGTCCTCCTCTCGGTATTGCCGGTTCGGCGTAGCGGGTCGAGAGAGGAGGAGGGCAGGATGATTCCTGTCATCATTATCGTGGCACCGTCTGCGGTTCTAAAACAGGCAATCCGCGCCTTGCTCAAGCCGAAAAAGAAGAAATAGCGCCGGATGACGCTATTTCACGATGTTTGTGTTGGGGTCTTCAGGCCGTAAAGGTTCGCGCCCCAAAAGCCTGAAAATCTAAAGCCCCCGATTCGCAAAGCTGAACCGGTGCCGTCCTAGTTTACCCTGACTAGGGCGGCTTTTATGTGGTCTACGTTTTTGTTATACTCTGTGGCGGCTTATCTGTCAACGTATCGGTTGATCGGCCAGACAAGAGAAAAACAAAAAATAACAGGGCGGTGACCAAGAAAGAAGTACCACCACGTCTCGACGGCTTGATAGATGGGCGTTTGGATTCTGTCGTAGCTAATTCTAAGGAAAACGATTGTTGTCCTAATGGAACATAATGAATCTTAGTAATCTTATTATCGGAGAACTCTGCAATCGTCAAAAGCTGTGAGGTGCTTTGCAGGATCATTCCTTCATAAATCGTGTTGCCTGGGCCTTTGAATTTTTTGAGGGGGGGAAGCGTCCATAGAGCGACGCGTTCCGCGAGAGGGTTAATACTTAGTGAGGTCGCGAGCATACCAAAAATCAATCCGACTATGACAAACCAATTGTTTGGCTTATCGAAAAGCTCGAACGAATAGGCGAAGGAACCCCATGCGAATACATTTAGTAAGAAAATACACCAAACTGATCTAGGGAGTTCTCCATATTTATTGGTAGCCTTAGTTTTTTTAAAATAAAAGTACCATGCAAAAAAACCATTCAGGATTCCTATAACAATGAGTATTACATATTCTAAATAATGGTGCGGCGTTGGTGCAGGGGGGATGGCGGGAGCGTGTTTCGCCAGATGTGCCCTAACGAGTTTCGCAACATATGTGATAGTCTTTGTTACAGCGACGCCTGCAAATATAGCTACGACCAGCTAAAATGCTGTACCACCTAATGTTATGAAGACTAATTCTAACGATCGAGAAGTAGAGAATACAGGGCGGAGAAAATCGGTTGATAAGACTTTGCGAATTTTAGAAGCCCCTAAGTAGATAAAAAAATGATGAAAAGCGATAACATAGTGCCGATCACGGAATTGTGGACGAAAGCATTGATAGTATTGATTCTACTCAACTCCTTTTTGACTACTGGTGTCATGAATTGGCGCGAGTCCATGAGCTAACGTCTTCGGGTGTGTTGTCTGCGGCAGTCATGGCAGACAATCGGTATATTTGAGTTATACCACAGGGCGCATGCCCTGGACCCTGGATCCAGTGTCGCAACGTTCCCACCCGTAGACACGAGAGAGCCAAGCCCTATCCTCTAATTTAGTTCATCGCAACAGAATCGAGCAAAGAGGCCTATGGGCCAAGAGGGCATCGAGTTTTGCTTGATGCCCTCTTGGCCATTCAAGGATCGGTCAGTGTCGGCTTAGATCCTCCTTCACACGCAGCAACGTGGCATGGCGCACGTAGGCGGAGAGGTTGAGGCCCAGTGCTGTGGCGGCGTCTGACACGCGGTCAAATTCGCAGGGGAGCAACTGGATTGTTAAGCGTTGGCTCCGCTTGTGTTCGGGTGCCGTTTTGGGACGGCCGCCTTTATTCGGGAGACGAGATTCTGTAGACAGAGAGGAGGACCTTCCGTGTGGTGGTGGGTTAGACGTGGACCTGGCCTTTCGCCCGATCCGAGAGCGCTAAGAGCGCCCGGGCCTTCACAATCCAGGCCGCCTGGCCAGCCGCTTGGGTGGCCCGGCGGCCGGCGTCATGGATATCCGAGACATCGATACGCAAAGGGATCCGGATGGTGTCGTAGTACAACGTGGCGGAAATCACAGTCTCGGCGGTGGCGGTGATGACCAGACCGTGATCGGTCAACGTCACCGTATCGGCCGATTGGGTGATAGTGGCGGCATAAGCCATGAGAAGTCACTCCGTCGAAGGGATAGGCGGGATCTGGCGTTGCGCAAGAGCCTGCTGGCACGCGAGGCGCACGGTGTCCGTCGCCTGAGGATGGGGGAGTACGCCATACTGAAGCGTTCCTACGGATACGTGGGGATTATGGGCCAAGCGCCAAAGAACAGCGGCGGGACACCGGGGATTGCGGGCTAAGGCCCAGAGCACGTCATCGTGGGGGTCTTGAGCAAGACCCTGTGCAATGTCGGCGGGTATGGCGCGCCGGGCTAACGCATGGCGCCAGACCGGGTGGCCCTGGCGGGCCGTGGGCAGTGCCTCGGGAGGCACCGTCATGGTCAGCGTCCCGGTTACCGTCATCCACGCCGCACGGGGCACACCTGTTTTGGCTAAGGTTATTTGTCTAGACTGTCGCTACGGGTGGACAGAGAATAGCCGCAATACTATGCTGTTCTGAGTGCCATTATGGCGAGAGGTTGCGGAGCCGAGCACAATAAAAAAGTCTTGGGTTAATGAGGTCGTACCCTCCCCAAGACTGAAAGTCAGTGAATAGATGTCTATTATATATCTTTCCATTACCTCCGATCAATTTTTTCTTGGGGCAGCGGTCGGCGTCCCGTGCTGTCCGGCTGATGACGTCCGCTTAGCGAAGAATGGCACGTATTGGCGCCATATTCTTGACCGTCATCCGCTCCGCGTCATTCAGATCCAACGCTATCGCTGTGCGAAGTGTCACGTCACCTACAGTGCCTTGCCTTATGACTTGCGGCCGTATACGGCCGCCATCTGGACCCTGACGTGGACCATTTGGATGTGGCACGTCGAAGCACACCAGCCCTGGTCCACCATTCAGGACTGGTTGCGCCGGCATGAAATGATTTTAGACTTGCGGACCCTGCAGCGGTGGCAGGCCCGGT
>DAIDDL010000064.1 GCA_027309085.1 Sulfobacillus sp. | reverse complement strand
CATGAAGCAGGAAGGTGGCGAAAAGTTTGATCATTTACTTAACAATGATCAGTCTTGGATAAGTCCATCAGAACGGTACGAGCTGGAGTCCAGGAACATAGTGGTTTTCACCAAAACGAGAGGGGCCTGACATCTATGGCGCTTGAGGGCAGTCAGACAATTTTTCCGCCGGCGTTCCAGTGGGGGGTGGCGACGGCCGCCTACCAGATTGAAGGGGCCGCGCACGAAGAGGGGCGGGGGCCTTCCATCTGGGATGATTTCAGCCACGCCCCGGGAAAGACTTTGAACGGCGATACGGGAGACGAGGCCTGCGACCACTACCACCGGATGCCGGAGGATGTGGCGCTGATCTCCGGACTCGGCGTCTCGCACTATAGATTTTCCACGGCGTGGCCGCGCATATTGCCTGAAGGCCGCCTGTCCCAGATCAATTCGCAGGGGCTGGCATTTTATGACCGCTTGGTGGACACTCTCCTGGCGCGCGGCATCACCCCTGCGCTGACCCTCTATCACTGGGATCTGCCCAGCGCACTCCAGGCGCAGGGCGGGTGGACCCGCCGCGAAACCGCCGAGGCTTTTGCGGAATATGCAGGATTCATGGCAGAGAAGCTGGGGGACCGTGTGTCCTGGTGGATTACGCATAATGAGCCCTGGTGCACAGCCGTGCTGGGACACCTGACGGGGGAGCACGCGCCCGGGGTGCGCGATCCCCGCCAGGCGGGGCAGGCCGCGCACCATGTCCTGCTGTCCCACGGTCTGGCGGCCCAAGCGGTCCGGGCTGCCCGACCCGCTGCGCAGGTCGGTATCACCCTGAATCTCAGTTCGGTGTACCCGTCCGGCGACACCCCCCAAAGTCTGGCCGCGGCCAATGTCCAGGACGTGTTTACCAACCGCTGGTACCTCGACCCTGTATTGCGGGGGACGTATCCGGAAGAGCTATCCGCCATTCTCGGCCAGATGCCGGAGGTGCGCGCAGGAGATATGGACGTGATTGCCCAGCCTCTGGATTTTTTGGGAGTGAACTACTATTCGTCCCAAGTGGTGGAGGCTGACCCAAACACCGGTGCTCTGTGGCCGGTGCGCCAGGTGGAGACCCAGGCCCGGGTGACGGATATGGGGTGGCCCGTGGTGCCCCAAGGTCTGACCGACTTGCTGCTGCGCCTGACCAGAGACTACGGGCCCTTGCCCTTGATGATCACGGAAAATGGGGCGGCGTATCCCGATGTGCCAGAACAGGGACAGGTCCGGGACCAGGAGCGCATCCGCTACCTGCAGGAACATATTGAGGCGGTGGCCTCGGCTATGAAACAAGGGGCTGATGTCCGCGGGTACTACGTCTGGTCGCTGATGGATAATTTTGAATGGGCTTTCGGCTATTCTAAACGGTTTGGGTTGATGTACGTGAATTACCAAACCCAGGAGCGCATTCCCAAGCAGAGCGCGCAGTGGTACCGGGAGTTCCTGAGGACACTGCCCCGGCGCTGAGAATTCTCTTGCCGGCGGGGCAGGGCGTGATGCGTAATACATCCGTGCCCTCGCGCGGGAGAGGGGGCGAAGTGGTGAAGCGGCCACCAAACCCCCGGCTTCTTCCCATCTCATTTGCAAAAGGCCACAGTGACGCCGCGCACCAAGTTTCCCCGGCGAAACCTCCCCAGGGGTGCTATTCTTCCGGGGCGCCCGTCACTCCATTGCCAGGACGTTGCCCTCATCCTCCATGCCCTCCACACAAGCCAGGTAGCGGCTGAGCACGCGGACAAAGTCTCCCCTCTCGCCGGGCTCCAGCCGGCCTATGGCGCTGGCGGCCGCACTGTGAAAAGAAGTCCAAGTGAGAGAGCCTGGACTCCGCCTCGCCGGTGAGCGCGATGACCACGCGGCGCCGGTCATGGGTGTCATTTTGCCGCTGGATCCAGTGTTCCCTCGAGCCGCTCAATGATTCGGGTGAGCGAGGTGGCGCGTAGGCCTAAAGACTGCGCGAGATCCCCCGCAGTCTTCGGGCCCAAGCGGAGATGGAAGAGGCACCGGATCTGGGCCAGACTCAGGCCATGCTGGTGGCCCAGCTCGTTCAAAATCGGTTCCGCGGTCAAGACGGCGTCAAAAAAATACGTACCGCGGTATTGCGGTCATTTCCCTCCACCAAAAACTCCCTCTTTTCTACAGACCATGTGACAGTGTTTATCCATCTAGGCCAGCATGCCAGACTCTTCGCCATGAGGAAATGCTCCATGCGTTTTTTGTACGCTGTGCACGGATTTTATGACGGCAAATACCAGAATAATCCGGCACCGTTGGAAATACCTTGGCGGTTAAGCAGGAAAAATGGCAGGCGCCGCGAATATAGTAAGCAGTACAGCAATTGATGAAGAGGAATTGCCGTGATTTTTCCGCAACACATTCCTTTTCACGGATTGCTTGAGGTCGGAGGAGGCTTTATAGAGAATTATGCGAGGCAAAACAGCGGTCGCGCTGATTGGCGCGAGTCTTATGGTGCTGACGGGCCCGGTGATGGTTTATGCCGCGTCGCTTCAGCAGCTGCAGCAGGAGGAATCGCAGGCGCAGGCGCAGCTGGCTCAAGAACAGAGTCAGTATGCTCAAACCCAGGCAGCGATCAGCCAGGCTACGGCGCAAATCGGCAGCCTCAACCAGAAGCTGGCGCAGGCGCAGAGCCAGATAGGGTCGGCGAACCAGCAAATTTCGGCGACGAATGCGCAGATGGAAAAGACCCAAGCTCTTTTAACCAGCACCCAAACGCAACTGGACGCGACGGAAAATGAGCTGAGTGCCACGCAGGCGAATTACCAGAAAACAGAAGCGCTCATTGCCCAGACCCAAAGCAGTCTTATTCAGGAGAGCAAGCTGTTAAGCGGCCAGCTCCAGCTTATTGAGGAGAGGGGTTCCATTGGGTACCTGGACGTCCTGTTAGGGGCCAACTCCTTCAATGACTTTGTGAGCCGTCTGGATTTGCTGGGTCAGGTAGCGGGACAAGCCGCCAGCGAAGTGGATGTCATTAAAGCGGAAGAAGCGCAGGAAACCAAGGAAAAACTGAGCCTGAAAGCCGAGGCCAATCTGCTGGCGGCGGCGCAGGCATCTTTAAGCGCACACCAGTCCCTCTTGCAAAATGAGCGGAATCTGCTGGCACAACAGGAAAGCCAGGCCATGGCTTTGCATAATCAGGCCGTGTCCGATGCGCAAAGTGCGGCCAGTACGCTGTCGGCCCGCAAACAAGCGGTCACCCAGATGCAAAACCAGCAGCAGCAAATTTCTCAGAACATGGCGTCCTTGGGCAGCCGCATAAGCCAGATAGCCTCGCAAATCCAGTCTCTGCTCGCTCAGTTCAACCAAGGCAGCTTGTCCCAAAGAGGCCTGTTCAATGCCTTGCTGCCACTGGTCACGCCAATAGCCCAGCAGGAAAATTTGCCCCCGGCCTTGGTCATCGCGGTGATTACGGAAGAATCCGGCGGGAATTCACAAGCCGTGAGCGTTACGGGAGCTGTGGGTCTGATGCAGCTCGAGCCGGGCACGGCTGCGGTTTTGGGAATATCACCCAGTTCCTTGTATAATCCGCAGCAGAATCTGCTTGCGGGCTGCCTTTACCTGCGGGATATGCTGAATATGTTTGGGGGAAATCTTTCCCTAGCTCTGTCCGCCTACAATGCAGGGCCTGGAGCGGTGCAGAACAACGGCAACCAGGTGCTGCCTTACACGACAGGCTATGTCAACAATATTGAAAGTCTGTATGCCCTGTACAGCCAGTGGTAGAGTTTCCTCACACGCTTTCCGGGGGATTGCTGGGAGGGTTGTTGGGATTTCCGGAGGAATGCCCGGGAAGCGGCCAGAAGCGGCGCCTGAGCGCCATGAGTGCGAGCAGGAGGCCCATCCCCAGACCCCAGTAAGCATTTCCCCAAAATGACATCACCAGGCCGGCAGCGGCTACCACCGCGATCCATGAGCCTTTGAACCGGGTTTTCCGGGTGGCGGGGGGAATGACCACCAGGACGAACGCGGCCATGACGCTGAACGCCGCGGGCAGGCGGAGATCAAGCTGCTGCGCGGATGCCGTAAGGTGGGTGAGGAAGATCACGGAATCGGCGGCCAGGTATGCCGCCGGAGGGACACACATGGCCCAAGGCAGCCACGGCTTCTGGGAAAATGCGCGCCGCAAGCCCAACATCAGCCAAACCGCCGCCAAGGGCGGGAGCCAAACAGCCCAAAATGCGGGCCACAGGCCGGAAAACGGGAATAGCGGGATTCTTGGGGCGAGATAAGGGCGAAACAGCGCGGACTGCAGCCACAGGCCGGACAATATAAGCCAGGGCGCCCGGGATTTCCAGATCATAGCGAATCTTTCTCCTTTCGGCTATGTTGGTATCAGTATGCCCGCAAGAGACTAAAAATAGCCCGAACAACGAAACCTATAGCGCAGCTTGAGAGAAAAGTGCTATTGTAATATATCGGGCAAAATTTTTGCCTTCACGGGCACCAAGAGGCAGAGGCCTTGGAGATTTTTTTGCCGTGCCTCGCCGTGCAGCCCGCAGCGACCATGTTCAATACGCGGCAAACCTCCGCGCAACAGGAAAATCCTTTAGTGATAAAGGGAATTCCCCGGATCTATCCGTGGAGGATGTTCATGACGAGCAATTTGTAAAGCGGAGGGGATCCGATGCAAAATCGGTGGTTTCGAGGCGTTATCACGATTGTCCTGGTCGTGCTGTTTATTTCAACGTTAATGGATATACTCAACGCCCGTACCGCACCCGTGCAGGAAATGCCGTACAGTTCTCTCGTCGGCGCCACCTTGAAGCACCAGGTGAAAAGCGCGGACGTCAACTCGTCACAGCATGTGGTAACCTGGACCAACCAACAGGGCAAGAATTATGAGACCGTTTACGCCCCGGGTGACACGAGCGCGCTGAGCAGCCAGTTGAATGCCTATGGAGCCAATGTCAGCGTGACTAAGCCGTCCAGCTCGGCGATGTGGGTGGGCTTAATTGGCGATTTCCTCCCGGTGCTGATTGTTATCGGATTTGTGTTCTTCTTTTTCCGGCAAAGTCAGGGCGGAAACCGGATGATGTCCTTTGGCAAGACCCAGGCGCACCTGCAGGCGGATAACCTCCCTAAAGTCACCTTTGCCGATGTGGCAGGTGTGGACGAGGAGAAGCAGGAGCTGGAGGAAATTGTCGACTTTTTGAAAAACCCTAAACGCTATATGGACATGGGGGCCAGAATTCCTAAAGGCGTCCTCCTTTTCGGTTCGCCGGGGACAGGCAAAACTCTTTTGGCCCGGGCTGTAGCCGGGGAAGCGGGAGTGCCGTTCTTTTCAGAAAGCGGATCGGGATTTGTGGAAATGTTTGTGGGCGTGGGGGCGTCACGCGTGCGTGACCTCTTTGAGCAGGCCAAGAAGAATGCTCCCTGCATTCTCTTCATTGATGAGTTGGATGCGGTGGGGAGAATGCGCGGGGCGGGCTACGGCGGCGGCAATGATGAGCGCGAGCAGACATTGAACCAATTGCTGGTAGAAATGGACGGGTTCGGCATCAACGAGGGAGTTATTGTGATGGCGGCCACGAACCGCCCGGATGTTCTCGATCCCGCGCTCCTGCGGCCGGGACGGTTCGACCGCCAAATCGTGGTGCCGCGTCCCGACCAGAAGGGCCGCAAGAAGATTCTGGAGGTCCATGTGGAAAACAAGCCGCTGGACACCGATGTGGACCTGCAGGTCATTGCCCGCCGGACCCCAGGCTTCACGGGGGCGGACCTGGCGAATCTGGCCAATGAGGCTGCCCTCTTAGCGGCCCGCGAGCGGCGCAAGAAGATCACCATGCAGAATTTTGAAGAAGCCTCGGAGCGGGTGATGGCGGGACCTCAGAAGAAAACGCGCATTCTCTCAGAGTTTGAGAAAAGGGTTGTGGCGTTCCATGAGGGTGGCCACACACTGGTGGGCATGCTCGTGCCCCATGGGGACCCGATCAACAAAGTCACCATTATTCCCCGGGGCATGGCCATGGGCTATACGATGCCGATGCCTGAGGAAGACCGCTACCTGATCACCAAGGAGCAGATTCTCGACAAAGTGGCGATGTCTTTGGGAGGCCGGGCCGCCGAACAGATTGTGTTTGGGGAAATTTCGACCGGAGCCTCTGACGATCTGGAAAAATCGACGAAAATGGTCAAGCAGATGATTACGGAGTTTGGCATGTCGGAGGAACTGGGACCGATGACATACGGCACCCGCCAGGACCAGGTCTTCTTAGGCCGGGACTTGATGCGGCAGCGCAATTATTCCGAAGAGGTCGCCTCCAAGATCGACCAGGCTATCCGCCACATCGTCCTGCAGCAGTACGAGCGGGCTAAGGCCCTGCTGTTGCAGCACCGGATTACACTAAACCGGATTGCGATTGAGCTGATTGACCGGGAGACTCTTGATGCGGCTCAACTGAAAGAAATTCTGCGGGCAACCACATAAAAAAAGAGCGCATTGGGGTGCGCTCTTTTTTATTTAGGCCAGACCAGCTCGAGGTTGTGCGGCGTGATGAGCCTTGAGCCGTCCTCGCCATTGGGCACGGGCATCCGCTTAAAGGCCCTGCGCGCAATCAGGTCGAGAATCAACTCGGGAGGACGGGGATCCTCCTGCATAATGAGATTGAGAACGGCTCTATTGATTTGGACCCACTGCTCGGTGGCGGCTGCCTTTTCCTCTTGCACAGCAACCTTAAGCCATTGTGTATCGGCAGAAACATCCACTCGTATCGCCACTTAAATCCCCCATCCGGTATCTCCTCCCGCCGCTTGCGCTTGATGCTGACGTCAAAGGAAATGCATTATTGGCCATCTATTGATCACCCTTATAATAAACGCTTGTGACCCTGCGGGCGTTACTATAATGAACGAAAAGAATTTTGTCTAGTGAAAGGCGTCGAATCTGCTGCATCTGGCGGTGACTGAAGATGTCCCACAGCCTTCCATCGCCCTGCTCAGGGCAAACGTGTTATAATTTTGGCGCCTGAAACCTCAAGCGGCCGCTTGCAGTGGGCAGGCGCAGTTTATGAAAGAGGGGAATCCATTGGGTCGGCGATTCCATTTGTACCTAAAGATTTTTTTGGCTATGGTAATAGACGCCATCATGATTAATGCTTCAGTGTATCTGGCCTTGTACTTGCGCTTCGACGTGCCCTACATTCCGCGCCAATATCTGCAGCCCTATCAGCACATTGCCCTGTACTTCACGGTCACGACGCTTTTGCTGCTGTGGGTGACCCGGGTGTATCACCGGATGTGGCAATATGCCGGGTCTCGCGACGCACAGGTGCTGATTGGGTCCATCCTGGGCAGCGTGGTGTTTCTGGATGGATACCTGCTATTGGAAAAGGCGGCGCATTACCCCCGCGGCGTCTATGTGCTGTACGTGCTATTCGCTCTGGCCCTTGTCGGAGGGTGGCGGTTTCTGATCCGCTCCTACTATGACATTACATGGATCCCCAAAAGCAAGGCGGCCCCCAGGGTGCTGGTGGTCGGTGCGGGCAAGGCGGGCCAGCTGGCGGCTCAGGAATTGGGGCGCCACCCGGAGGTGGGTCTGGCCGTCGGATTTTTGGATGATGACGCTGCCAAGAGGGGGATGCAGATCGGGAATTTAAAGGTGCTGGGCACGACTGCGCAGCTGCAACCGGTCATGCGCGAGCAGCGGGTGGACCAGGTGCTCTTTGCCATTCCGTCCGCTTCCGGGAAGATTCTGCGTCCGCTGGTGGACCAGTGCCGTGACTTGAATGTGAAGGCGCGCCTGCTGCCGGCCATCAACCAGATGATAGGCGGGCAGGTTCTGGTGAATCAAATCCGCGACATCCAGATTGAGGATTTGCTGCAGCGCGAGCCCGCCATGGTGGACTTGGCGGAAATTGCCGGGTACATCACAAACCGCACGGTGATGGTGACGGGCGCAGGCGGCACCATAGGCTCCGAACTGTGCCGGCAGGTGGCGCGCTTCCGTCCCCGGCGCCTGGTTCTCCTGGGGCTTGACGAGACGTCCATTTTTGACATCGAGCAGGAAATGCGGGCGGCGTTCCCGCAGATGCGGGTGGCGCCGGTAGTGGCGGACCTCCGGGACCGGCGACGGGTGCAGCAAGTGATGGAGCAGACCCGCCCCGAGGTAATCTTTCATGCCGCCGCCCACAAGCATGTGCCGCTCATGGAAATTCAGCCGCCTGAAGCTATCCGCAACAATGTGGAAGGGCTGTGGGGCTTTTTGGACATAGCCCAGAAGATGCATGTGGAACGGTTTGTGTTCATCTCCACGGACAAAGCTGTGAACCCGACAAGCGTGTACGGGACAACCAAAAGGATCGGGGAAATTCTGGGAGCCATTTACGCCCAGAAGTCCAACATGCGGTTCGTGACCGTCCGCTTCGGCAATGTTCTGGGATCGAGGGGCAGTGTGCTGCCGACCTTCCAGCGGCAGATTGCGCAGGGCGGCCCGCTGACCATCACCCATCCCGATATGGTGCGCTATTTCATGACCGTGGCGGAGGCCTGCCAGCTTGTCGTGCAGGCGGGTGCCATGGGCCACGGGGGTGAAACCTTTGTGCTCGACATGGGGGAGCCTCTGAAGATTATGGACCTGGCCATGAATTTGATCCGCTTGTCGGGCCTGAACCCTGGAGTGGACGTCGACATTGTGTTTACCGGTCTGCGTCCCGGAGAAAAACTTTACGAGGAGCCCCTGACACCTGAGGACCAGACGAAGGCTACCAAGAATTCACGGATATTCATTCATGTGGGGGAAGCGCCCAACGCCCGGCGCCTGCTTCCTTTGCTGGACGAGCTGGTTGAGGCTGGCCGCCAAGCGGATGAAGCGCGCATCCGGCGTCTGCTGAAAGACATCGTGCCTGAATATCAGCCGCAGGGCAGCGCGGTGCGCCCGCTGCCGGGAGTGGAACTGACGACCACGAGAGGAGGAGCCAATGCTCACTGAAAACACCCAGACCACCTATTTTGAGCAGCTGATGGAGAGGCTGGCGACGCGGACGGCCGTGGTGGGCGTTGTCGGACTGGGATATGTCGGACTGCCTTTGGCCGTGGAGCACGCGGCAGCAGGATTTACCGTTATCGGACTTGACGACAATTTGACAAAGGTCGACCGCGTGAACCGGGGGGACAACTACATTCCCGATGTCGATACCGAAGTGCTGCAGAATCTCAGCCGGAGCGGCAAGCTGCAGGCCACCGGAGATTACTCCCAGCTGACTGGGGCCGACGTGATTATCATCTGTGTGCCCACCCCGCTCACAATGAACAAAGAGCCGGACCTGTCCTATATTCTGGCCGTGGCGGAAAAGGTGCGCAAGATCATGCGCCCGGGACAGCTGATTGCCCTGGAGAGCACAACCTATCCGGGCACGACGGAAGAGGTGCTGGAACCGATTCTGGAAACGAGCGGGTTGCGGGTGGGCGACGAATTCTTTCTGGCCTTCTCACCCGAACGCGTCAATCCCGGCGACTCCGTGTACAAAACCGGCAATACCCCCAAGCTGGTGGGAGGGGTGACCGACAAATGCCGGCAAGCTGCCACTCTTTTGTACCAGCAGTCGATTTCCCACGTGATCCCGGTGTCGTCACCGCGGGTGGCGGAAATGTCCAAAGTGTTCGAGAATACCTACCGGGCCGTCAATATTGCGCTGGTCAACGAGCTGGCCTTGCTCTGCGACCGCATGGACATGGACGTGTGGGAAGTGCTCGAGGCTGCCGGCACCAAACCCTTTGGCATTCAAATTTTTCATCCCGGCCCCGGGGTGGGGGGACACTGCATTCCTCTCGATCCCTTTTATCTCAGCTGGAAGGCGAGAGAATATGATTTTCCGACGCGTTTCATTGAACTGGCAGGGGAAATTAATTTGCGCATGCCCTATTTTGTCGTCGACAAGGTAGTCCGCGCCATGAACGAGCGCAAAAAATCGGTAAATGGGTCCCGCATCCTGCTTCTGGGGGTGGCCTACAAAAAAGATATCAATGATGAGCGGGAGTCTCCCGCCCTCAAAGTATTTGAACTGCTGGAGCAGCAGGGTGCCGTGGTGCAGTACCACGACCCCTATGTGCCGGTCGTGAAGCCGCACACCTTCTTTTCGCGCAAGATCCGGTCGGTCCCCTTGACAGAGGCAATGCTGGAGGAGCAGGACTGTGTGGTCATCACCACCGACCACACCACAGTGGACTACCAGTGGGTAGCGCAGCACAGCGCCCTCATTGTGGATTCCCGCAATGCGGCCAAGGATCTTCCGGACCGCAGCAACATTGTGCGCTTGTAAGGAGCAATACGGGGAAGGATGGCAGCGGGCATGGCGATACGAACAGTCCTGATTGGATGCGGAAAAATTGGACAGAAGCACTTGCAGGCCCTGGTGCATCAGCAGGCTATTGAACTGGTGGCGACCGTGGACACCGACCTCGCAAAGGCGCAGGCAGCAGCCGTAGCATTTGATGCGGAGGCGTTTGATGACACGGCTTCGGCGCTTGACGAGATGGAACTGGACGCCGCAATTATCGCAGCGCCTTCGGGGCTGCACCGGGAGCTCGCCTTCCAAGTGCTGGAGCAAGGCCTCCATGCCATGATCGAGAAGCCCCTGGCGCTGTCCTACCAGGATGCCAAAGCGATTGTGGACTATGGGCGCGAGCAGGGCGTCATTGTGGTGGTGACCCAGTTCAACCGCATGCTTCCAGCCGTCCGGCAGCTGTTTGCAGCGCACCAGGAAGGCCGTCTGGGGCGCATTGTCAATGGCGGGGTGGCCGTGCGCTGGGCCCGCCCGCAATCGTATTATGATGAGGCGCCGTGGCGGGGAACCTACCAGATGGATGGGGGGGTGCTCTTCAATCAGGCGATCCACGCGCTCGATGTGCTTTTGCAGGTAATGGGGCCGGTGGGCGAGGTGTTTGCGCACACGGCAACCCTGACGCACGCTATCGAGGCGGAGGACACGGTGGCGGGGAGCTTGCGGTTTGCGTCCGGGGCGGTGGCGTCCATCGCAGCCACAACCTGCGTGCCGCGCACGAATCTGGAGGAGCGCATCACCGTGGTCGGGGAGAGCGGCGTGGTGATTATCGGGCCGACGGTGAACCAAATTGACACCTGGCGGGTAGGGTCCGATGACGAAGCCAAGATGCGCCAGGCGATTTTGGACCTGCCGTCGCGACCGAGCTGGCAGAGTCACCACGACGCTCTCAAGGACTTTGCTGGCGCTATCGCGAACAATATGGCGCCCTATCTGGACGCCTCTACGGCGCTGCACGGAATTCAGGTCATTGAGGGCCTGATGCGTTCAGGGCGGGAGCACCGCCCCGTGACGATCGATGACATTGCAAGGAGCTGAGTCATGACAGACCTTCAACAAGGAATGCAGTGCGTGATAGAGGACGGCGCCGTTATCGGCCGGGATGTGGTGATTGGCCACCAAGTCATTATTCACAAAGATGTGGTGATTGGGGACGGGGTGGTGATAGGGGACGGCGCGATTTTGGGCAAATCGCCGGCGCGCAGTAAAACCAGCAACCTCCACACAGGGGAACTGGCCCCTCTGACTGTCGGCGCGGGCACTGTGATTGGGGCGCACGCCATCTTGTACAAGGGGGCGGCTTTGGGAGCCGACTGCTTTATTGCAGACCAGGCGGTCATCCGGGAACGCTGCGTGCTGGGCGCATTTGTGGTCGTAGGCCAGCGCTCCACCGTAGAAAACGACTGCACGGTGGGAGACTATACCAAGCTGCAGACAGCGGTTTACCTCACAGCGCACACCACGGTGGAGGACCACGTCTTTATCGCCCCCATGGTCACCACCACCAATGATCCCTATGTGGCCCGCACGGAAGCCCGCCACGAGGCCATTTTGGGCCCAACCATCCACAAAGCGGCGCGGATTGGCGGGGGAGCGGTGATCTTGCCGGGGATTCAAATCGGGCAAGAGGCCCTGATTGCGGCGGGCGCCGTGGTCACCCGGGACGTCCCGCCATACCGTTTGGTCATGGGAGTGCCGGCCCGCGTGGTGCGTCAGGTGCCGGAGGAGCAGTGGCTTTTTTGGCCGGAGGGCAGCAGAAAGGAATGATAAATCCAATGGATATCCCCGCATTTACCCTGTCGCGGCAAATTGATGAGATTGGCCCCCAGACGGAGGCGGCGGTGAACGAGGTCATATCGTCTGGGCAATTCATCCTCGGGGCGCAGGTGCAGGAGTTTGAGCGCCGGATGGCAGCATTCACGCAGGCAGGCCACGCCGTGGGGGTGGCCAACGGGTCGGATGCGTTATACCTGGCCCTGCGCGCGGCGGGTGTCGGTCCCGGAGATGAAGTGCTGACCACCCCCTTCACATTCTTCGCTACGGCGGGAAGTATTTTGCGAACCGGCGCGAAACCGGTCTTTACCGACATTGATCTGGATACCTTTAATATGGACCCGGATCAAGCGTCGGCTCGGATTTCCCCCCGGACCCGAGCGATGCTCCCGGTCCATTTATTTGGCCTGATGGCCGATATTGACGCTTTGCGCAGCCATTACTCCGGCCTGGTGGTGGAGGATGCGGCACAGGCTGTCGGCGCGACCCTCCGGGGCCGGGCGGCCGGCAGCGTGGGCGATTTAGCGGCCTTCAGCTTTTTCCCCACCAAAAACTTGGGCGCTTTCGGGGATGCAGGGATGGTCACCACGGTGCGGCCTGAATGGGATGAGACGCTCAGGGCCCTGCGCGCGCACGGCTCGCGGCAAAAATACCGGCATGACATGCTCGGCATCAATTCCCGCCTGGACGCCCTGCAGGCGGCTGTGCTGAATGTGAAGCTGCCCTATCTTGGCGGTTGGACCGAAAAGCGCCAGCATGTGGCCCAGCGCTACCAGGCTGGGTTTGCCGAGCGGAATGTGGAGCAGGTCCAGGTTCCGGTCACTCCCCAGGGATTTACCCATGTCTTCCATCAGTACACCGTCCGCGCCCAAAACCGCGACGAGCTCCAAGCCTACCTGAAATCGCGGGGGATCGGCTCCACGGTCTATTACCCGCTGTCCTTGCACCTGCAGCCGGCCCTCCAGGACTTGGGGTACCGTGCCGGGGACTTTCCCCACAGCGAGCAGGCGCAGAGAGAAGTGCTGTCGCTGCCCATGTTTCCTGAACTCACGGATAGGGAAGTGGACCGGGTCGTGGAAGAGGTTGCCGCGTTTTACCAGGCAGGCCACTGATGAAAGTGGTCAGCGTGGTCGGGGCCCGGCCTCAGTTCATTAAGGCAGCGGTGCTGTCCCCGCGCCTGCGCGAGGTTGCCCAGGAAGTGCTGGTCCACACGGGCCAGCACTATGACCCGGAAATGTCCGCGGTGTTCTTTGAGAGTCTTCCCGTGCCGCGTCCTGATTACACCCTGCACGCCGGCTCTGGCTCCCACGGCGCGCAGACGGGCCGCATGCTGGAGGCGCTGGACCCCATTTTGCAAAAAGAAGCGCCAAACTGGGTGATTGTCTATGGGGATACCAACAGTACCCTGGCCGGAGCGCTGGCCGCGGCCAAGATGCAGATACCGGTCGCGCATGTGGAATCGGGGCTGAGGAGCTTCAACCGGGCCATGCCCGAAGAGATCAACCGCGTGGTCGCCGACCACCTGGCGGCCCGGCTGTACTGCCCGACCCAGCAGGCTGTGGATAATCTGGGCCGCGAGGGGATCCGCCAGGGTGTGGTGCTGAGCGGGGACTTGATGGATGTGCTGGTGGACCGGACTCCAGATGACCCTGGCGTCTTCTCCCGGTATCCCGTGCAGCCAGGGCGGTATGTGCTGGCGACTGTCCACCGCGCCCAGACCACGGATGATGCCATGAGCCTGCAAAGCGTGCTCGGGGCGCTGGGCCAGCTGCCTTATCCGGTGCTGCTGCCTTTGCATCCCCGCACCCGCCAGAAGATCGCCCAATTCGGGCTGGAGGGGCTCTTGGCCCGGTCCGTAATTCCCGTTCCGGCCGTGGGCTACCGTGAAATGATCACACTGGAGCGCCATGCCTGGGCGGTAGTGACAGATTCCGGAGGGGTGCAGCGGGAAGCCTGCCGTTTGGGCGTTCCCACCTATA
Organism: Sulfobacillus sp.; assembly: GCA_027309085.1. Lineage (GTDB taxonomy): Bacteria > Bacillota > Sulfobacillia > Sulfobacillales > Sulfobacillaceae > Sulfobacillus. Next base: position 5,344 of record DAIDDL010000064.1, on the reverse strand, counting down.
TCCTGCGCGAGGAGACAGAATGGGGAGAATTGGTGGATACAGGGCAAGCCGTGCTCACGGGATGCGACCCCCACCGCATTGTCCGGGCCGTCACCGAAGGCCAGGCCCGCCCCCACAGCTTGGCGGGCCTGGCCGACCCGGTCCGTTTGATTATCGATGACTTACTCCAGGAGGAATTGTAGCATGCGTCCTGATTTTCTGCCGTACAACCTGCCAGATCTGGGGATAGAGGAGGAGGACGCGGTCATCCGGGCTTTGCGCAGCCACTGGATATCCCGGGGTCCGGAGACCGCGCTCTTTGAACAGGACCTGTCATCCTATCTGGGAGGAGCCCGGGTGCTGGCCCTCTCGTCATGCACCGCCGGCATGCATCTGGCTCTTTTGGCCCTGGGTATTGGTCCTGGGGACGAAGTCATCACGACGCCCTACACTTTTGCCGCCTCCGTGAATGTCATCATCCATGCGGGAGCGACCCCGGTTTTGGTGGATGTGGAGGAAGACACAGGGAACATCGATATGGCCCGGGTGGAGCAGGCGGTGACGGGGCGCACGCGTGCGGTGCTGCCCGTGCACTACGCTGGGCACCCTGCCGACATCGCGGCCCTAAACCGCTTGCGCGACCGCTATCACCTGCAGGTGGTGGAAGACGCGGCCCACGCTATGGCCAGCACATATCAAGGTCAGAAAGTGGGCACGTCCGGCAACATCGCTTCGTTTTCCTTTTATGCCACCAAGAACCTCACCACGGGGGAAGGGGGCGCGCTGGTGGTGCCGGACGCGGAACTGGCGGAGAAGATCCGGGTGCTGTCGTTGCACGGCATGTCGCACAACGCCTGGAACCGCTACGGTGAGCACGGGTCGTGGGCATATACGGTGGAAGCGGCGGGATTCAAATATAATATGACGGATTTGCAGGCAGCGCTGGGCCGGGTGCAGCTGGCTAAGCTGTCCCGGATGCAAGCACGGCGGCGGGCCATTGCGGAGCGGTTTCACGAGGCGTTTCGCGACTTGCCGGTGACATTGCCAGCCGAACGGAAAGAGGTGGGCCACGCCTGGCATCTCTACCCCTTGCGCCTGTCCCTGCCCTCGCTGACAATCACCCGGGACGATTTCATCGAGGCGCTGAAGGCCCGCAACATTGGCGCCTCTGTGCACTTTATCCCCATCCACCTGCATCCCTATTACCAGGAGCGCTATCACTGGCAGCGCGGACAGTTTCCCCGCGCCGAGCAGTATTTTGAGCAGGAGGTCTCTTTGCCCCTGTACCCCTCGATGTCGGAACAAGACGTGGAGGACGTCATCACGGCTGTGCGCCAGGTCCTCTTGGCGCATGTGAAATAGCGGTGAAGCCGGTTAAGAGGCTTCTGGACATCAGCGCGGCGGTTGCCGGCCTTTTAGTGCTGTCATGGCTGTTGGCCCTGGTGGCATTGTGGATCCGTCTTGATTCTCCGGGCCCTGCGCTTTTTGTACAGACCCGGATTGGGAAAGACGGCCACCCCTTCAGAATGTGGAAGTTCCGCACCATGCAGGTCGGGGCGGAAACCGAGTGGGCGGCGCCAGGCGCGGACGACGTGCTGTCCTACCGCTTTCAGGATCACCACGACTGGCGCATCACGCCGGCGGGACGTTTTCTGCGCCGCACGTCTTTGGATGAACTGCCCCAACTCTGGAACGTCCTGAACGGGTCGATGTCGCTGGTGGGCCCCCGCCCTGAAATTCCGGAGATGGTGGCGCTGTACCCGGAATATGCCCATGCGCGCCATCAGGTCAAGCCAGGCATTACCGGGCTCGCTCAGGTAATGGGCCGGGGCGATTTGAGCGTGGAGGAAACCTTGGACTGGGATTTGTGGTATTGCCAACACTGGACATTGAGATTGGATCTGAAGATTCTCTGGCGGACGGCGGCGTCGGTGCTCAGGCGCCAAGGTGCTTACTGAGGGCCGGAAAGCATCTGGAATCCGGGACCGGAGCCTGCCCTGACCATACCCGGCAAGATATGATATGTTGTGGTTTTGGCGGAGATGACGGAAAGATTGCCTAAAGACTGCCGGGAGCGGTGTGGGCGGACAGGAGCGAGAGGGTTACCGCTATGGAAAAATGGCTGCAGTTGTTCTGGGGTTTTTTCAAAGTAGGCATATTAGGGTACGGAGGGGGACCGGGGTCCATCTCCCTCATCCAGACCGTTTCGGTCAACAGCTATCACTGGATGGACAACACGCAGTTCGCGGAGATGCTGGCCATCGGCAACTCCCTGCCGGGTCCCATCGCCACGAAGCTCGCGGCGGCCATCGGCTGGCAGGTGGGCGGCATTGTGGGGGTGGTGAGCGCTCTCGCCGGGGTAGTCCTCCCTTCCCTGGTCCTCATGCTGGGACTGTATCAGTTTATGCTGGCCAACAAATCCAATCCCTATATTGTGGGCATTATTCGCGGAGTCAAACCCATTGTCATTGTGCTTTTGGTAGGCATCATCCTCGACTTCATTCCGGGAACTTTCCCGAAAAACCGCTATATCCTGCCTTTGGTATTCTTTGCCGTGGGATTTATTGCCATACGGGGACTGAAACTGTCCCCGGTGCTGGTCATCGTCGCGTCTATGGTCTCAGGCGCCCTGTTCCTGCGTTAGGGTATTTTGACGGCGCCTTTACCTTAACGTTAGAGTATGATAGAGGCATCAGAGCCAAGCGGGCCAGAAAGGACGGTGCCAGTGGTGGACACGACGCATGAGATGCAAATAGGGGAACTCGCGCAAATGTGTCACATTACGACGCGGACCTTGCGGTATTACGAGGACATCGGCCTGATTGAACCCTTGCGCCGGCTCGAAGGAGGATTTCGGGTGTACGGTCCCGAAACCTTGGCGCGCATCCAGCATATCCAGGAGCTGAAGGATTTGCTGGGGTGGTCTCTGGAAGAGGTGAAGGGGGTCATCCAGGCCGAAGATGAAGTGGATAATCTGCGCAGCCAGTACCGCCAGTCCCGTACAGACCAAGAGCGCCTGGCAGTCGTGAAACAGGCCACCGGGGTGATTGAGAGCCAACTGGCCATGGTTAGCGAGAGGCTGGGGCGCCTGGACGGCATGCGCGGCACACTGCAGGCGAAACTCCAGCGCTACGGCGAGCTGGAAGCTGAGCTGCGCGAACAGGTCAGGAGCCAGGAGGGCAAATTATGAAGGGGAGCAAGTACAATATTCTGGCAGTGACCAGTTTGGGGGCCTTGCTGTCCGCCCTGAATTTCAGCACCCTGATCATTGCGCTGCCTGACCTCATCCGGAGTCTGTCCATCTCTTTGCTGGCAGCCATGTGGATTATGATGTCGTACATGGTGGCGCAGACGGTGATGGTGCTGATGGCGGGCAGTTTGGCGGACCGCTTTGGACGCCGCCGCCTGTATATTTTCGGCATGCTGATCTTTACGGTCGTGTCTCTGGCTGCGGGGTTTGTCGACCAGGCTCCCTGGCTGATTGTGCTGAGGGTGGTGCAGGGCGTGGGAGGCGCCATGCTGATGGCCAACAGCGCCGCCATTGTGGCTGATGCCTTCCCGAAAAAAGAGCTGGGGCGGGCGCTGGGCATCAATGTCATGGTGGTGGCCGTGGGACAGATTATCGGTCCCGTACTGGGAGGGTGGCTGACGACCGATTACGGGTGGCAGTGGACTTTTTGGTTCAACGTACCATTCGGAGTGGTCGCGATTATCCTCGCGGTCATGGTCCTGGGCCTGTCGAATGCCCGGGGTCCGCGCGAGCGCAAAGCCTTCGACACGGCCGGGGTGATCACCTATCTGATTGGGGTGACGGGGCTCCTGGTGGCGTTGACCTGGGGCGCGGTGAAGAGCTGGCAGGACCCTGAAGTCTTTATCGGGTTTGCTGCGTTTGTCATTTTCATGCCCTGGTTCTTGTGGAATGAACGGCGGGCCACCGCTCCCATTTTGCACCTCGCCCTGTTCAAAAACCGCACCTTCGGGTTTGGAAACCTGTCAGCCTCCCTGCTGTCCATTGCGCGTATGGCCGTACTCTTCCTGCTGATTTTCTATTTTCAGGGGCCGAAAGGCGACACGGCCCTGGAGGCCGGCATTTTAGCCATTCCCCTGGCGCTGGGCATGCTGATTCTCTCCCCCATTTCCGGGTGGATGTCGGACCGTTTCGGCCCGCTTTTGCCCACGACTTTCGGAACGGTGCTGACGGTCGTCGGACTTTGTGGCCTGGCCATCGATATCCGCGTCAACACACCTTACTGGCACCTGGCCTTGTGGATGCTGATTGCAGGGTTTGGCTCGGGGCTATTCAACTCGCCGAACTCCAGCAATATCATGAATGCCGCAGGGGTGACGCACCGGGGCGAAGCGTCCGGGATCCGTTCGCTGACCACAAACACCGGCATGCTGATTTCCATTGCGTTCTCTTTAGTGCTGGTGACACAGAGCATTCCCCGCCAGGCCATGCTCGCCATCTTCGCCGGAACCGTCCGGGGCATCCCGGCGAGCGCCCGCCATGCCTCTGTCACCGCCTTTATTCACGGTCTCCACCTGGCTTTTTGGGTGATGGCCGCCATCGCTCTGCTGGCCACGATTCTGTCGGTGATGCGGGGATCCTCCGGGAAAAAGGCCAGTCCCCGCCTGCTGCAGGCGATTTTGCTGGGGCAAGAGGCGCGGCGGCTGTTGGAGACTAGGCCCTGGTCCTCTTTGACGCCAGGGGAACAAACTCTGATCCTGGTTGCCGAGCGCGAACTGGCCGACGTCCTCGGCATTCCCAAACCGGGTGCGCAGTCCTCCCCGCCCGCGGTGGTGATTCCCGCAGATCCCAAGAGACCGTTAAGCCGGCAGGCTTGAACACAACGGCCCAGCGCAGCGAGCGCTGTGACTAACTGGCAAGAGGAAGCCGCCGGGAGATATCATCCCGGCGGCTTCCTCTTGCTGCAGCGGTGGCCGCCAATTGCTGAAGTCCGCCCGGCGCCTCTCACTGGGGCGGCTGGGAGGTGCCCGGAGCGGTCTGGACGGCGGCCAGACCGCCTAGCGCGACCGCAGCCACTATAATGTCGTTGCTGGTCCACAGCAGGGCATGCAAGGGCGACCAGCGGGTGGTGGCGAGGCCGTAGCTCCACACGAAGACCTCTGCGGCGATGATGGCGGCTGCGGTGGGTGGAGTTTTGGGCTAAATTTTCCGGAGCAGAAAGAGCACGGCATGGATCAGGACGACTATGCCCGCCGTGGTGCCCAGCATGGACCAGGTCAGCATCTCTATCCTCCCCCGTGGCGAGTATCTTCCAGCCACTGATGAACTCTCCCGCCACCTAACCCTGTCGGGTTGAGGTGGGGGTTTCTCGGATCACTCCGAGAGGTTCCTGGTTCC
>DAIDDL010000063.1 GCA_027309085.1 Sulfobacillus sp. | reverse complement strand
CTTCCTCCACGCAGCCGGGGTGATGCTCGCTCCCAGATCTCTACGGGTCTTCGCCCTGTCATTCCTTCGTCCTATCTGTCCCTGGCGTGGAGGCCGATCACGTTTACGAAACGGGTCGAATGCCCTGGGGCTCAAATCTCTCGGTACTCCGCGTGTGTTTGTGGGGGAATCCTACGCATGAGTCAGCTCATGAACGGTCTTGAGACGACACAGCCTGGACGCCACGGTGGTCGAGCTATCTCCTGCCGCCCCCGCAGGAGACGCGATGCGGGGGCCAGAATTTGATGGGCAGGGCGGCGAAAGGGTGAACCCGTCAATGGGGGCGTGGGTTTTATCATTCAGGGCCTCAAACGCCAAGAACAGCCGATCTGAATCACCCAAAAATTATACGTTCTGCCAGGAAAACAGGAAGACTGTGGTATAATCGTCATAAACGGTAAGGCCCTTCCAGAAAATTGTAACTGAACACTTCTACCAAAGACGCTTGCCGTTTTGTCTATGGTTTTTCGCCGTTTTTTTTGCGGACACGCCCATTTTGACCTTTGGGGTGAATTTTGGTTACACGCCCTGAACCCTGTCTAAAAGCTCGCCATTTCCCATGAAATCTTGGGGGGAAAGGGTTTGATGCCGACCCGCCAGCACAAATAGCTCTTTAATTTCTTGGCTATGACGGAGTGCACAATCCAAGTTCATTATTGGCAATTAACACGATTTGTAAGTATGTTCAGGCATCGCGTATTAATTACCTGAACCAAGATGAGGATTTGAAAACCATAAGCACTTGGATCCGCATTTCAATTTAATCAAGCTATTTTGGCGTAGCACCTTACATCAATAGAGGGAAATTTATTATCATCAAAATTCCGAATGATTAGGATGAAATAGGGAGGCGCTTAATGCAGGCTATTACTTTGGAAAGTCCAGGTCATCTTCAGATGACGGAACGAGACCGAGTGCTTGCGGGACCTGGCGAGGTCGTCATTAAAATCAAACGCATTGGCCTTTGCGGAACTGATTATCATGCCATGGAGGGCAATCAACCATTTTTCGAGTATCCACGCGTTCTGGGACATGAACTTGCCGGTGAAGTTGCTCAACTAGGTGAAGGGGTATCGGGATGGTCACTGGGTGAAATCGTTTCTATTCGGCCGTATATTGAATGTGGCAGGTGTATCGCCTGTCGTAATGGCAAGCCCAATTGTTGTGCTAATCTCCGGGTACTGGGTGTCCACGTGGATGGTGGCATGACCGAAGAGATCATTGTTCCTGCAGACCATTTAATCCGCGTTGAAGGCCTAACTTTGGACCAAGCAGTGACCATTGAATTTCTAAGCATTGGCCGCCATGCGGTAAGTAGGGCAGCGATGCGCCCGCATGAGTGGGCTTTGGTGGTTGGCTCTGGCCCGGTCGGACTAGGAGTTCTAAAATTTAGCCGATTAGCGGGAGCTCGTACTATTGCGGTTGACATTAATCCTAAACGTCTAGAATTCGCAAAGTCATGGGCGTCGTGTGACGTTCTGCTTGATGCAGATCAAGAGTCTCTTGATGACGCTGTTCAGACCGTGACGGGGGGAGATCGTGCTACTGTAGTATTTGATGTTACCGGTAATCCCGCATCTATGGCACAGTCCATTAAATATGTCGCCAACGGTGGGCGTTTAGTTTACGTCGGATTAGCACAAACTGCAATCTCGTTTTGGGATCCGTTGTTTCATCAACGTGAAATGACACTTTTCAGCAGTCGAAATGCATTGGAGGAGGACTTCTTTATCGTGCGAGACGCTATCCGTCAGGGTCAAGTTGATACCTCACAATTTATTACCGATCGAATCGCTTTTAACGACGCGCCTGTTGTACTCACTGGTTTAAAATACGAGGATTCAGCAATCAAACGGATCATACAATGTTCGTAATCCATTCGAACACATCTCTGGCACATCTTTGCCGGCCATCGTTTTGTGCAGATTTACCGCAGGTGTCTCAGGTTAAAATGACGATGTCATTAGGCATCATCTTCACCTAAGTGGTTTTGGCTCTTCCGCACTTTTGGTGTACATGGGGAATTCTTCGTGACCACATTTCTCTGGCATCATGCATATCGGTATGGGTCTGTTAAGAGATACCGCATGTAGTGATTGCTTGGCGAATTTATGGTGAGTTATACCGCTCAATTGTCTGCTTACACCAAAAGTGCGGAAGAGCCGTGGTTTTGTCCATTAAGTGGTTTGTTAAGAATAAACCCCCAGTTGAGCGATTCTTCATCATGAAGAAAATACATGCAAAAAAGGAGCAAAATCCTGGTCGCTGGGCGGAAACTACATATAGATGAGTGCTCACTGTTCCTCTTTGGTACGTGTGCGGTTTCATCTTGTGTAAGCCAGGAACCCAAATGTCCACATTACCCTTATTGTCCAAAGATGTCAGTTTGTCACCGCAACTACGATCTAATATGACATTCATCGGCCCAACTGCCTCACTTCGTCAACCGATCCGAGTATTGCAATTCGGCGAGGGTCGTCTATTGCGCGCATTAATCGATCCTCTTTTTGAAACATTACGGCGGGATTTTGGATTTAATGGAAGAATTGCGATGTCCAATCTTCGAGAAAGCGGGCAAAAAAATATTTCCGGTCTGAAGTCTCAAGATGGTCTATACACTATTTTTCTCCGTCAGGATCAAGAGATTACGGCGGAAGTGATAGGAGGGGTTGTCCCCTATGACCGAGATCGGGATTGGGAAAATATCTGTAGTTTGGCTGGTACCACTGATCTTCTGGCGATCATTACGAATGCGACGGAGTCCGGAGTCGTTCTCTCGCCTGAGGAAGCCATGCCGCCTGGCGCTCCTAAGACAGTGGTGGGATTAGTTACGGCAGTGCTATTTGCTTGCTGGCAGTCTGACCCTGCTTCTCTCGGTCCTCTCATTTTGCCAACTGAACTTCTTCCTTCCAATGGTCAGAAAATGAAAAGCCTCGTACTGACCCAGGCTCGCCGTTGGTGTTTTTCAGATCCCTTTCTCCGATGGATTGAAGACTCTCGCCGCTTCATTAACACTCTTGTGGATCGTGTGGTAACCGGTTCCAATCCAGACCCTCAAATATCCTGGAGACATTTAGGATACACCGACTACTATTCTGCACTATGCGAAAAGTACGGTCGATGGTGGATTGAGGCTACGCCAGATGTGCTAGCAAGTCTCCCACTTTATCACTGTGAGGAAGTCCAATTAGTAGATGATTTGACAGAGTATCACCACCTAAAGGTATATGGCCTTAATGGCGTCCATCTTCTAATTGCCAGTTGGGGTCTGTTGAGAGGGCATACTACTGTAGCCGATGCTTTTGCCGATCCATTGATTCGTAGAGTTGCCGAATCATACTTCGCTACTATTTCCCGGGTTATTGACCTACCAGAAGATGAAACTAAGGATTTTTTTCGAAATTTGAGGAAACGCTTCGCTCAAATATGGCTTCACCACCGTTTGAACGACATTGCTGTTCGTTTATTGGATAAGTGGTGGATTCGAATCGCCCCCGCTTTAGATCGTTTCTGGCAGTTAGACGGCAACGTCCCTCAGCCACTTGTTCAAACGACCATTACCGTGCTTGGTTATCTCCGTAAGGAAAATGGACAACTTAAAGCACCAACAGCACAAGAGGTTGCAACCCAATTAGCATTGTCCGACCGCCACGAGCACCTTTGGGCTTCTACCCTAATTCACGCAGTAGTAGCAGGATGGATTCAAGAATTCTCGTGACGTAAAAAAAATCGGGAATTTCGTTCCGTGGTCGGACCGATGGCCATCAAGGCACCGCCCCTCCTGTTAAATTCCATTGCATTCCGTCTCCGATCAACCCAATGTGATGACAAGAGGTGCCTTCTACCCTCGTCAGTAGCGCATGCGATAGAATCCTATCCGAAAAAATCGGCGCACGATGCACCCATTATGGCTATGTCCAGGGTGGTACCGTCAGCCATGGCGATGCAGGGGCTCGGTTGGATCGTGCACAGACCCAATTTCCTCTTCGTTCTCCTGGTGTCGCCATGGGTGCTCGGTAAAAGTAAAAGGCATCGCACTATCAACGGCTTTCTCGTCCCCGATGCTTGGGTTTCGCCTCATTCCGCCCGGGCCACCATCCCCATGACCTGATTAAGAGAGACGTCTCGAAGCCTGGAATTGGGCGAGGCCTAGCCACCCCAATCCTATGGACGTTCCGTGGCGCCTCGCGCCTGGGCGTTCGGACAGAAAACTTTCTCCATAGGGAATACGATTGACGTTTTGTCTAAATATATGGGAGCTAAATCAGCTATTCCCACCGTTCGTTCGACGGCAGTTCACTGGGCTCATACCGATCTTTGCCACGAAACGCCAAATTATAACTCTAAAAACAGGCTAGCTGGGTCAAATACCGCGTGAATACCTTGTTGCAAATTCTTAAGCCCATCAGTAGACTCGAAATCCCAATCTGTCTTTCTGAAGCGTTTAGTAGCTCCCGGAAGCATACCAGCAGCACCATAAATTTCATAGGCACCACTGCAAGGGAAGAAGGTCGCTCCAACATCTGGAGAAATTTGGTCTGCCACTCGGCAGAGTTTTGACAATTCAACGCCCCCTTCTTGATAACAGCCAGTTCTTATTGCTTGGTAGAATAAATCCATACGATGCTCTTCAATTGTGGACCATTTGGCCTCATCATCGGACCAATCCACCGTCGCCCTGCCCACAATATTTTCAGTGCCTTTCTGAATAACATCGGCTTCAACACCCTGTGCAAGTAGCACGAGCCTTCCATGACCGTTATATCGTTCCACTATTACGCCCTGTGGACGGGAGGATAGTTTCCCTAATTGAAGTGCATAACGCAATAATTCCTGCACTTCTCCTTCGGCAACACCCACTCGTCGCGGTGTAACCCGGGGTCGCAACCGTAGTATTAATTTTGTGATGACCCCCAACGTCCCCCACGAACCAACGGCCAGTTTCGTCACGTCAAAGCCCGCCACATTCTTCATAGTTTTGCGTCCAAATCGTAGAATCTGCCCACGACCATCCACCCATTCAACCCCGGCAACCATATCACGCCAGCCTAACCCAAATCCCTGATGCCAAAATCGCGCATTTGAAGCCACTAATCCCCCGATTGTTTCTTTGTGAAAAGGAGTAACTCCCCCAAGTTCCAACTTGGACTCGGTCAGTAGGGAGGATAATTCTCCTGCAATCATTCCGGCTTCCACTTCGCAGGTCAGGTTATCAGGGTCAAAATCAATAACCTTTGTTAGTTTCGCAGTCGACACGACTGTCATCTCGTTGGGGGCGTAACCACTTCGCAGACCTGTTCCTCTCACCAGAAGATGTTGATTTTCGGCATGAGCCGCAACCACAATATTGGCCACCATTTCAGCAGAATCTGGTTCAACCAACGACAGGCGATGCAAGGAAAGGGGCTTTACCCATGGTGAATCCTGTTTGAGAGACGGACTCAATACTGGGATGGCTTTAGCAGGGTTGAGCCGGTGGTCCGGGTCAAATACCTCTTTTAAGCGCCACATCACTCCAATTTCTTGGTTAGAATACATCAATGACAAATTTTCCACCTTGTCAACGCCGATTCCATGTTCCCCGGTAATGGCTCCCCCGAAACGCACACATGCTTTTAAAATTTCTTGATCTACTTCATGCATCCGGCTCACTTCATCAGCATTGGTGGGGTCATAGGGTATTGTGGGATGCAAGTTTCCATCTCCGGCGTGCGATACGGTTAGAATTGGGAAATGATAACGATTCCCAAGTTCCAAAACTTCCTTCATCATATCGGCTAAGAGCGGACGAGGCACCGTAACATCTTGCACCCAAAGATGTGGAGCGATTCGAGCTGCAGCGCCATAATGAGCGCGGCGTCCCCTCCAAAGGGCCTCCGCTTCCGCGTCGGTTGTCGCCAGACGAAACTCTACCGCGCCGTTCGCTTCCGCGACTGCATGAACCCGTTGGGTCTGTTCTTCGACAGCATGCGGCGAGCCATCTACTTCTATTAGCAAAACTGCCTCGGCGCCCGCAGGATATCCTGCATGGACAAAAGATTCAACGATCTCAATAGAGACCTTGTCGAGGAGTTCGAGGGTACTAGGCACGACCTTAGCCGCAATGATGGCTGAGACACACCGCAGGGCCTGCGATATGGTCGAAAATACGGCCAGCATCGTCTGAACACGTTCGGGCAACGGGCTAATGACCACAGTGAGTTCCGTCACCAATCCCATCGTCCCCTCGGAACCCGTGAGCAGACCAACCAAGTCATAACCCGATCGCCAATCTCTAGTGGCTGGTAGTCGGACCACGTCCCCATGCACTGTCACGATTTCCAAATCAATAATATGATTTGTCGTCACCCCATACTTCACGCAGTGAGGACCTCCCGAATTTTCTGCAATATTCCCTCCCAAGGTTGAGATACGATGGCTGGATGGATCTGGAGGATAAAAAAAACCTTGGGGACGCAGCGTATCCTGCAGTACCCCATTAACGACACCCGGTTCAACTATCGCATACCGATTATCGTAATCGATTCGACGGATTTTGTTCATGTGCGCTAGGGATATTACCAGTCCTCCGGCGATGGGGGTGGTGCCTCCTGATAGATTTGTGCCCGCTCCACGCGCAATCACGTAACTGCCAAATTCATCTGCCACCTTCACAGCGGCAACCACTTCGTCGCGAGTGTGCGGCAACACAACGACATCCGGTCGATGCCGCTCCCCTGTGGCATCATAACTATATGCAATTAACTGGTCGGCCGAGTACAGCACCCTGTCTGTTGGCAATCGGTCCCTCAACGCGGCTACCATGTGTTCACGAGTTTCGGAGTCCAAACGCGGATATTCCGTCAATAAAGCATCGCGACTCAAAGATCCCCATAATTTTTCTACTGTCATATCATCCCACCTGTCATAAAATACGTGCTAAGCATGTGCCATCTATTCGACACGTATAACGAAAAATTTTTGTGCCCAATTAAATTCCTTGCGCGTCCTTGAAGTCCCGTGCCTCCTGCTTTCTGGCCCAAGTGGTTTAGACAAGACTACACCTCATCCCCCTGCTCAATAGTTGATGGCATCATGCTTGATCACACATGCCTTCGATAGGTTAGCCTGCGATAATTGTACAAGGGCCCCCATCGATGCCATCTACCCGAATGGGCAAAGCAACAACCCAAGAGGGTGCTGTCTGCACACGAGCGAGACACGCATCTTCAATACCGAGGATGAAGTGGTCATGTCCTTTCGCGCCGCTCAATATCTGGTGAGCCAAAAAACCGTCGTCCAACTGTTGATATGCGCTGATCGAAATCCAATCCAAAACGATAACCCGCAGTGCAGGGCAGTAATCCATAAGATAAGTTGCTGCATCCGAGCCAATTCCGGGACCTCGCTCCGCGTACATCATCGGATTTGTGTGACGATATTGTTCAAAGCCAGAGCGAATGAGCAGACAATCTACACCCTCCAAATCGTGCAAGCCCAAATGGCGTGCCGTAAGCAACTCGCTCTCGCGCAAAGGCTGGTCAAGAAGATAGGGATGGCGGTAGACGAAAAGGTCCGCCGGGAGAGCGGTAACAGGTAGACCCTGAGCGTTAAAATGGTTTGGGGCATCCATATGTGTTCCAAAGTGGTTGAAGTATTCCAGAGAATACGTGTTCGCCACGTCACCCTGACCGATCTGGCTAAAGGGTGATATCTTCAGTGTGGGATTGCCGGGCCAGCCGGGGTCCCCCTCGCTCGTAATATGTGATAAGAACTGCATTGACTACTCCCCCCATCCAAGTTCATTAGAAATATCCTGAGCGGCTTTAACTGTACGCGTTTCCACGTCGGCTCGTTGCACGCTGGTGACCGTTGTGGGCATCGCCACACTGAGAGCGGCAATGACTTCCTCACGATAATCCCAGATGGGTGCTGCTATTGCACAGACTCCTTGTTCGTTCTCTTCGTGATCAAAAGCCACTCCCCGGATACGCACCACGTCCAACTCCTTTGAAAACAGATGAACATCGGTAATCGTGGCAGGTGTCCGCCGTTCCAAAGGTACTCCGGCCAGGTAATGGCCGCGCCCGTCCATTGGGGCATAGGCCAGCAAGACTTTGCCGAGCGCCGTAGAGTAAATGGGCATACGTGAGCCGACCACAACTGTAGTGTGAAATAAGCCCATTTGCTCCTTTGCCATATACACGATTTCTCCGACCGCCATGTCTACCCGCGCTAAGTTCACGACAAATCCCGTGCTTTGTGCCAGATCTTTCATGAATCCCATTGACACGTCCCGAACATCCTGGCGTGCAATCAATCGCCCTCCCCACCGTACTAATGCGGGTCCCGCAACATAATGAGCTGATTCAGTCTTTCGGAGCATATTCTCCTGCACCAACGATCCCAGTAGCATATAAAGGGAACTGCGCGGAATGCGGGTATCCACAAGTAATTCCCCTAATGTCTTGCCGTTGGATGTACGGGTTAATTCTTCCAATACCTGACTAACTCGACCCAGTGAATGAGCTGGAGGTACAACGGCCATGGAGGGCTCCTCTCTTTCTACCCTGTTCTAGACGTACGGTGTGTGGCGAATGTCACCCTAAACAATCGCCATGGGGTTAACCGGGGAGCCAGCACCTCCCAGGACAGGCAGTGGACTCGCCATTAAGAAAAACCGATATTGCTCCGTTTCTCCACAATATTGACTTAAATCTTCTAACCACAGCATTTCCGCCAACGTCATTCCCAGACGCGTAATAAGGGCTGGATGCAGCGGTTGTACAGTGCCCGTACGACTTGAAATGGTCTGTTCATTTCCCATGGTGTCGGTTCCGTAAAGAGGCGTTTGGCGTTCATAGAACCACGCGACAAGTTCTTCGGAGTAGGTTAGACCCGGTTCCGATAATTCTTCACCAATATACTCTGCACTCCCACCGTGCACATAATGAAGATAATAGCCTGTGCGGAGAATGATCATATCGCGCCGTTCAATCTCAATGTGCTGTGATCGCGCGGTCTCCAGCAAATCGTTAAGCGTAATTTCCTCACCGCGGCCGAGCATCGTCACGCCTTTATATTTTGCCACATCCAGAAGGATGGCTGCGCCCGCAATGCCGTGAGCAGCTGCCTTATCGATACCATTTTTCGTCAGACCAGCCGTTGTCGTCATCGCATCATAACCGTTGAACAGGGTTCCGTCGTACCAGATATGGCCTAAACTATCTAGTTGTGTCGTGCCTTGTAAAAACATGTGCACCACATCATCAGAATATTCCACCCCCCCCGTCCCCGCGATGGGGTCGCGCTTCCCCGCCACATACATTCCGCGATCGCTCACCATGTAATGTTGCGTTGGGGTGCGTCCAGGCCAGACTAGGTCCCCACGGGGATCGCCTATAGGCAGAGCCAGTGGAAAGATTTTTCCGGTCTTTACTGTTCGGAGACCGCGCAAAACTTCTTCGGGTGTGAGGTAATTCAATGTGCCAATTTCGTCATCCTTGCCAAAGCGTCCCCAGTTAGTCGGACATCCACGTAAAATATCGCCGATTTGACTCATAATCTCCATATCCCCTTTCACTATTGCGCCATAGACCAAAGGCATTACTGACTCGACCTTGCACGCCCGTATAGTAGCAATGCGGCAAGAATCACTACGCCATACAGGATATCCCGCGCGGCGATAGGCATATTTAAAATGGTCAGAATGGTGGTTAGCACGGTAATGATAATGGCTCCCGCAATCGTCCCTACATAATTCCCGCGACCGCCGACAATAGATGCACCACCAATGACGACCACGGCAATTGACGGTAGAAGATAGGCATCTCCCATGCCCAGATAACTATACCCTGCAAATCCCGTCAACAACATCCCTGCAATGCCTGTGAAAAATCCTGCGATCATGTAGGTGCCAATCAGGGTGCGCCCGACGTTGATACCAGACAAGTAACTGCCAGTAACACTATTCCCCACAGCATACAATCGCCTACCAAACACGGTCAGTGACAACATGACTCCCACCACAATGGCGAGCACAGCCCAAACCAGTAGGTCAACGGGGATAGGGCCAATATGACCATCCACCAGGTAATGGATCATGATGGGCGCATTACCCGTTGGCGTACCGTTCGTGTACACGAGCACAATCCCCTCAAGTACACTGTTCATTCCTAATGTCATGACCAGCGGAGGGATATTAAAGAACACAATGCCAATCCCATTGACGAACCCCACCAACGCTCCACCTAGAGCGACAATGATTAATACTACATCCGTTGGGGCAATATGAGAAGCTACTAGGCCCGTCATGAACACGGCCGTGGCATTCATAAGATAGGCAATCGATAAATCTATACCCCCTGTTAAAATGACAAGTGTTTGGCCAATACCCACATACCCGACAAAGGACGAAATGACCAAAATGGTAAGAATGTGATTAGGGCTATCAAACCCTTCACTCACCAACTCGCCTACAAGAAACAGCACAATTGCAAAGGCATACGCCATAATAATACTCCGCTGCAGGGTACTCATCTGAGACCACTTCCTATGTCGCGGACGGTTCTCCACCGGTGTCATAACCTGCTCATCCCCTTAGCCCATTAGATTCATCCCTATCACGTTTGCATATAACGATTTCTCAGCCGGCGATAGGAACTGATGGCGACCGCCACCAACAGGATTAATCCCTGAAATAAATCTTGATAATACGAGGAGACGCCAGCGAAGTACATGATGCTCCCTAAGATACTAAGGATGAGGGCGCCGGCCATGACTCCCAAAAGACTTCCCCGTCCGCCTGAGAGCCTAACGCCTCCGATAACAACCGCGGCAATCGATAAGAGGGTCAGAGGCGCACCGATGTTCGGATCGCCAGAGGTGGTCTGGGCCGCGAGATACAGTCCAGACAGTGCTGCAAAGAATCCACTTAAGCCGTATGCGGCGATTTTAATCACGCCCACACGGACGCCATTCATCCGGGCGGCAGATTCATCGCTGCCGATCGACACCAGATGCAGCACAAAGCGGGTACGCCGTGCCCAAAACCACAGAACCACGAGGAAAGCCATGATAATCACCGCGATGGGAATATCCATCAAGGCCCCAGTCAGTGCGGACGTTAAAGAAGTCGGCACACTGCCTCCAGGACTCGGCAAGATCAGAAGGGCAACTCCTTCATAAATGGACATAGTCGCCAGAGTGACCAAAATTGGCTGAATCCTCCCGTAATGAATAACAATGCCGTTAACCATCCCTGCGACAATACCCAAGAGTATCATTAAAAGGGACACTTCTACCATAGACCCTAATTTCTGGACCATATACATGGCAACAAAAGTATTAGCAATGCTCACGGTGGATCCTACCGATAGGTCAATTCCACCGGTCAAAATAACCGCAAATTGACCAATGGCGACTAGTACTAAAGGAATGGCGTCCGTAAAAAATGTCAGAAGGCTAAATCCTGTGAAGAAATGGGAATCGACCGCTGCATTCACCGCAAGAAGTATGGCCAACACCATAAAACTCAAAAGAGTCGGAATATCTTTCCCCAATGTCCATGATGTCGAATGTCGCGAGTTAACCATGGAGCACCTCAGGACTGCTACGGAACGAGGCTCCAACCACACGGCTAACGGTTAAGTCATTGGCGTCAATCTCCTCACAAATGGCCCCCTCATACATAACCAGTACGCGATGGGCAAGGTGGACCACTTCAGCTGTTTCACTGGAATAGAATAATATGGCGACACCTTGCGCAGCCAAATCCACCATAAGAGCATAAATATCATGTTTTGTTCCCACATCCACGCCGCGTGTCACATCATACAACAATAATATCTGGGACTTAGCCGCCAACCATTTCGCTAATACCACTTTTTGCTGATTTCCTCCACTAAGTTCGCTCACTGGTTGCTGTACATTAGCCAGCTTGATTTGTAAACTGCGGGTTGCCGTGCTGAAGAATTGGCGTTGTTGCTTTGATTGGATAAAACCCCAGCGGCTGATGCGGCTCAACGTGGGGACAGTGACATTGTCCAGTACGCCCAGATTCAAAAAAAGACCTTCGGTTTTTCTATCTTCCGGCACTAACCCAATTCCCATGCCCTGTCGGATGGCATCAGTAGGAGAATGGATAGTCACAGCTCGCCCCGAAATTTCAAAAGCCCCCCGTGCTGGCGCGGCGCCAAAAAGGCTCAAAAAAAGTTCGCGTTGCCCTTGTCCCTGGAGCCCACCAATCCCCAAGATTTCACCAGAATGCAGTGTTAAGTTTACGTTTTGTAGTACGTCGGAATGGAGCTCTCGCACAACCAATCGCACGTCGCTACGGGCTGCCACTCGCGCAGGATAAAGATTTCCAATATGCCGACCTGTCATCAATGTCGTAACGTCGTCCTCCGAAATGGAGTCAGTTCCGTAAGTACCCACGTACTCTCCATTCCGGAAGATTGTCATATTCTCTGTCAATGTCTTAACTTCTTCCCACCGATGGGAGGTAAAGAGAACCGTCGATCCTTCTTTCGTCAATCGCCGGACCGTTGCAAACAGCCATTCGACTTGGGGAGTCAACAGTGCCGATGTGGCCTCATCAAGGATCAAAATCTTAGGCTTACGATAGATAGCCTTAACAATCTCTATCATTTGACGATGAGGCAATGTCAAATCTCGAACAAAGGCTGCTGGATTGATGTCGTCCACACCCAACTCGGACAACAGTTTTTCCACTTGGACCGTTAACGCTCGACTAGATGTACGTCCTAAAAGATGGTGTCCCTCGCGAAGATTGAGGACATTGTCCGCCACGGTTAAATCGGGAACGAGAGTCAGTTCCTGAAATACCGTCTGAATTCCAAACGATTGGGCTTGTAGTGGAGACCGCAGGACAGCAGGTTGACCATAAACTTCACATTGACCTTTAGTCGGTAGAATTGTGCCTGACAACACCTTAATTAACGTGCTCTTGCCCGCGCCATTTTCCCCGACTAATCCGTGCACCTCTCCTTTTTTAGCATGGAACTCGACATTTATCAGCGCTTGCACCGGTCCGAAGTTCTTGTAGATTCCCTGCATGGCCACAGCCATTTCACCCACGATTGGTATCCTCCTCATCGGTATGTCGGCTAGTCAGGTCTTGTCTACTTTCCGGTCTCCATTTGATGAGCGGTAAAGTTCAAACCGGCAACACCCGTGAAATCATCAAATACGGTCATGGGCAGGTTCGGAAAAGCATTGACGCCGACTTTGATGTTTTTCGCCGTCAACACAGGAGGCTGAATCCAGATGTGATGGGGCTCGTGTTTGCCTTGTATAATGGCCGTGGCATATTTGAGGGCCAAGGCGCTTAGAGCAGGCGGGTCGCCGACAGAAATACCGGTCAAACCATCTGCTTGGTACTTGCGATTAATCAAAGCCAAACGAAACCCATTGGACGCTTCCCCAGCCATTGGCACGAGTTTGCGGCCAGCGGATAAAAAGGCCTGAATGGCACCATAGGTTCCTCCTTCGCTCCAAACCGCACTAATATTTGGATACGAGGCCAAAGCGGTTGCGAATTGGCTTTGAGTCACCGCATCATCCCATTGACCATAGATTTGGTCGATAATGTGAATGCCAGGGTACTTCTTGAACACGGACATAGCCCCACCAAACCGACGAATATCCACAGGAGAGCCGGCAACCCCCCGGTTCATTATGATATTACCCTTTCCATGCAATTCTTTAACCAACCAGGTGGCACCAATGACCCCAAACTGAAATTGATGAATATCCACATTATAGGCATACGGCGATGTCACGGTATTATCAAAGGATACCACGGGAATATTCTGTTGATGAGCTTGGGCTACAACCTGGTTCAGACCCGCCGGAGATGCGGCATCAACGATAATAGCACTGACATGTGCAGAGATCATATTATCCATCGAAGATACTTGAGCGGACACACTATTGCTCGAGTTGTCGACTTGAAGTTTTACTAGATGGTTATAAGGAGCGTCATGACTATACGCCTCTAAAACGTGCTCCATCTCCACTCTCCAGCCGTTCCCAATATAAGAGTTTGACAATGCAATGGTATAGGGACCTTTTGTGGAAGCCTTCGCTGCTGCACTGCTAGGCGACGATCCACAGCCCGCCAACCCCATGGCGAGTACGGTGACACCGACTGCAGTTGCTCCAATTTTGCTGTATGTCATCAGTCATTACCTCCTCTAGCTACCATCCACAATAATGGACCTTAAGCCACCATTATGAATTGCGTCTAATTTATCATAAGTAATTCGTCAAAACTACGCATTCCCATTCAATTTTCTAAACACGGAATATTTAAACAACCGCGGCGACGGATTCCATCATTGTCTTGAGTTAGCTCAGAAATACTTATCATACTAGTGGTTATATTCAACCGTGTTTTTAACAATTTTTCTGTTGCGCTACAATAGCACAACAGAAATGAAGGCCACTATGATGCTATAATGCTGGCATATCACTACGAATCGATAAATATTCAGCCTAGAATATAATTTTGGGGAGGGGATTAATCATCATTGAACAAACGTATAATGGGGTTCTTGGTGATATCGATCGTTGCAATAAATGTGGATTTTGTCTGCCGGTCTGTCCAACATATCAACTAACAGAGAACGAATTATCTTCGCCACGAGGTCGCATCGCCATGGTGGAAGCAGCCGTTCGTGGAGAAATTGAAGTCGGCACCGCATTAGATACATCATTAACCTACTGCCTAGCCTGCCGCGCTTGCGAGACGGCCTGCCCCTCAGGTGTACAGTATCATAGAATTCTTGATGCGGGTCGGAACATGCTGGCGAAACGTCGCCTACAACCTTTGAGCCCGGCCATACGGCAAATTCTCCGATTAGTCCGTCACCCACGGTGGCTAAGACGCATGAGCAAACTTGGCAATCACCTCAAACGCTTTCCAGTACCATCATCTCTGCAAGTTCTCCTACCGTTACTGGGATATAAAGAGCACAAAGTATCCTCGGTTTCGATACCTCGTGAATCTCACGGATCACTTCAATTTTTTGAAGGCTGTGTCATGTCCGCAGTCTTTCCTGACGCCAACCAAGCAGCCAAAAATTTGCTGCAGCGAGGAGGGTTCACTATCGATTGTCCAACCCACCAGCAATGCTGCGGCGCTTTGCACCTCCATGCTGGACAAACAGACACCGCCAAAGAATTGGCCAAGCAAAATATTCTCGCGTTTGAGGCATCCGCTTCGGAACGTCCCATTGTCAATACGGCAGGGGGATGCGGGGCCATGCTTATGGAATATGGAGAATTATTCCGCGAAGATCCACAATGGGCGGATAGAGCATGGCGATTTAGCGCGCGAATTCGCGACTGGACCACGGTATTTCGGTCAATTTCGCAAAATGTACCTTTAATGGGATCCGGTGAACGTGTAACCTTGCAAAACTCATGTCATTTGGTCAACGTGGAACACGCTGGCCAAGACTCCGTATTCCTCGCTCAACAAGTGTTCCACGACATATTTGTTGCCCTCCCTAGCCAAGACAGTTGCTGCGGCTCGGCAGGCGTTTACAATATTACGCATCCCGAGTGGGCTCAAGGTTTATTGGACAAAAAAATGGTAGATGTATCCCTTATTCGCCCGGACCGCATCCTGGTAAACAATCCCGGGTGCCATCTCCAAATGCGATGGGGAGCAGAACAGCGGAATCACATGTCAGAAGGTACTGTGGAGCATCTGGCAACCTACTTGGACCGTGCAGCAACTAGGGCTCAGGCCAACCCTGTTTTTCAAAATAAATAATACCTATCCCGAATAAGTGGGTGTCCTTATAGTGGAGGTGTAAGCTAGCACGGCTATTGCATCCAAAAATTCAACAGGCAATAGCCGATCACCTTTTTTGACGCGCTGAAACGGTTCAATCCGCATGACCCCACCTGTGTTTTGGATGGCGATCTGGTAACGGTTGGGGGAATTCTTCGACAAACACCCCCTGTCCAGACAGAAGCCGCCCAGCGAGGAAGAATGGACGGGGATGCCCTATGACCAACGACGCCAGCCCACCCGGAATCGGTGGTCGCCCTCCTTAATCACCCTCGTCCTCGGCAATGCCCGCTATCCGCGCAATCAGTACGCCATGGCCGAATAGGCAGCTCGACATCTTTCGGGATTTTTCCTGACATACTTCCCGAATCTAAATCTGACCGAACGTGTGGAATTTTGTAAAGGACGAATGCTTGTATTCCCATCATAATGACAAGTTTGAAAAAATCGACCGAGAGTTTGAAGGAAACGACGGGCAAACACCTCACCAGAAATTATCCACCCTGGAAATTTCTGTTATTTCGAATCTCGATCGCTTCAAATCCATCATTCTCGGTCGGTTAGCACAAGATGCCCAGGTGCGCTACAAACAACAGCACACTGCGCCATGGATTCACAGAATATCCTGAAACGGCCATGTTGCTGCGGAAATCGCGCTGGCGCTTCCGTTCGTCGGCACTAACTTCCTCCAGGGATCGTTCGACGGTGAAGAGCTGGTTGCCACCAGTAGACGCCCCGCGCTGCCAGCGTGTCGCGCCACTACGCGCCACAGGAGTTTTCCGGGCACGCAATTTCCGCTCTGCGCAGACCTTGATCCCACGAGCCAACGTGCGCCGGTATCTTTGCGCTGGCCGAGGAGTGAGTGCGGCGAGAAGAATCTGTGTCTCGACATGGTCTTCCGGCACTGTGAACACCGCAGCCCCGTCGGGACGGGCAAAACTCACTGGCCCAGCAGATCGCCAGAACAGTAGGCACGCGCCAGTGAGATTACACATGAGCAGAGAACGGGCCGTCACTCGTGACGGCCTATACTCCCTGTCTTCCTCAATCTCTCCGAGCCCACCGGCGAAACGAGGGCGCCTAATATGGGTCCCCGGATTGCGCAAAAGCGTTTACTAGTGACAGCCCATGTCGGCACCGTTCCTCGCAATCTCTCGAGGTCCACAGCCGAATCGAAAATCCTCCAGTGGTCCCAACACGTCCCCAGGACCGGCCTCAATTCAGCATCAGATGCCGCGAATGTGCTCACTAGAGCAATGGCCCACGAGCACGCATGGAAAGCACATTGGCGACCTTCAAGCATAGACTTTGCTCATTCTGTTGGACTCACATCTTCCTTCATCCACTAGTGTCTAGCTAGCTTTCCTCGGCTGTGCCCAGAGTAAGAAGCGCTTTGGAGTAGACCACGGCCGTGTGGGTCTGTTCATGAAAGACGATTGGTCCGTCTTCCAATCGCCGATGAACCAGCCACGGTCCCCGAGCCAGGTCAGGATCTTGGGCAATCTCTACCGCTCGCCGGAAATCGTCGTCAGCGTAACAAAATGATCCTTGAACCTGTACTTCATCTCGAACAGCTCTATTGGCGGCAATTAGGGAGTCTGCTTCGTGCAATCCTAGCCAGACAATGTGTCCTCCGCGACGCACCGCAGCGAGGCCCGCTTGTCGCGTCGCCGTAGCGCCGACCGCATCAATGACAACATCGTATTCCTGAATTGCATGCGCTGATTCCGGCGAGGTTGGATTCACCAGCGTCGTGGCACCCCACAATCCGGCCAGTTTTAATCTGGCCGGATTGGTGTCCACTGCAGTAATATCGTGCAGACCGCGCATAGCCAACATCCGCACAGCCAAAAGCCCAATGGTTCCAGATCCAAAGACAACGGCTCGGTCATTCACTTGCGTTTCAGCCAGCCGAGTAGCCCGGACAGCACAAGCCAATGGTTCCGCAATTGCTCCCGCTGTAGAGGAAGACACGCCATAGCAATTTTCCGGTGGCACCGCCACATATTCGGCAAACGCCCCTGGATAATCAATTCCGATAATTTTGCGATCCATGCACAATTGGCGCTCACCTTGTCGGCAAAACCGACAGTGTCCACAGGTAACTAGGGGATTCACGGTAACAAGTTGCCCCGCAGCCCATGCACGTGTCTCTGCCATCAAGATGCCGCTAAACTCATGGCCCATCACCAATGGGGGATGCCGTAAAGAGTTATGACCCATATAGCCCGAAAGTTCTGAACCACAGACACCGACGTCGCTCACATGTATTAGCACCCATCCGTCCGGCACAAAGGGCAAAGGCTGTTCCTCTATTGTCATCATTCCTGCACCGGTCCACACTAACGCTTTCATAGCATTACACCTCTCAATTTTGACTTTCACCCTATCCTGATTCAAACTTGGCTGAAGCCACTTATAATCTCAAGCTTATCCGCGGATAGCGACATGATCTTAGGCCAATTCACCTCCGGGTCATTCGGCAGGAAAATGAGGGGATCTGGTGAGAAACCGATGTATACTTGCAAAATACCCATGAGATTACTTAGGGTTTTCGGCCATAAAATACGTGGTTTGTTCTCCCAAACCTTCAATAGTCAATTGCACCGCATCGCCATGTTTTAGCCATTGCTGCTGCTCCCTTGGTCGTCCGAGTATGACTCCTTCGGGAGTTCCTGTGCAAATTACGTCGCCGGGCTCTAGTGTCCAGACGGTGGACAAGTACGACACAATTTCCGCACATGAGAAGATCATATCTCTGGTATTGGAATGTTGCCGCATTTCGCCATTGAGCTTCAAAGTAATCTCTAAATTGTTGGGATCCGGAATTTCATCCACGGATACAAGCCAAGGCCCTAGAGGCAAAAACTTGTCACAGGACTTTCCCAGCAGCCATTGACTTGTCTTAAGCTGTAAATCTCGTGCCGATACATCATCTGCAATGGTATAGCCCCAAACGCAATCTAGGGCGTCGTCAGTAGATAAATGGCGGGCCTTGCGACCGATGACAATCGCCAACTCCACCTCGTAGTCAGGTTGACTTGAAGCGTTCGGCAACGGAACAAATTCTTTATGAGCTGCCAAAGCATTACTAAATTTGCTGAACACTACAGGATGATCAGGCAAGGCCATACCGCTTTCCAGAGCATGGCGGCGGTAATTAAGTCCGATACATAAGATTTTTCCCGGGTGAATTATTGCGGGACGCCAGGCCCACCCTTGCTCCGGAAGTGGATGTGCGCTCGCAATTATGCGATCGAGTACATCAGAGGGAACCCTCTGATGTATAAGCTCGTCCGTATCACATATTCGGAGTCCCTCCCATACCGCTGGCAAAACCACCCAAGCGTCCTCACGCCAGGCAACGACACGCGCTTCATGTTCATCCAAATTCCACATTATATTGGCTAAGCGCATATTTCTCCTCCAGTTCTTATGTATCAACACCTTTTCGTTTCATTGAAAGTGAATGTGCCCTAATAGAGCCTATCCTGATCGGTATGTACAATGTCTCCACCAATCCGGATTCTCTGCCCCCAACTGTGTATTAAGTAAGTGACGCTTTCTGAATTCATTACAAGATAACGCAGTTACTTAAAAATTAGCAAGATGATTTTCTTTGTAACTCCAAATTTTTAATTTTCTGACCATGTTTAACCGGCTTAATCGGAGTTTTATTAGGCAAGATGGGTCGGCACCTTCTCATCTCACATTTCGCACCCCTGGCGGTAGGGGTGTTAATGATGGGACCTGGGGGTTTACCCGGACGGGATTTGGGTAAAACGACCGGAATTCATGCCGAGTAATAATAGGGCTTGGCGTTGGACGGGACTGAGTTCACTCCGATAGCGGTGAATCTCTCCCGTGGGCTCGTGCCACTGAATGACTTGGATGGGGTGGAGAATTTCCTTCAACCGTTTGGTGGTCGGGGCGGGTTGTAACGCCCCATTGGGATAGGGCAGGGTCAAGCCGAGGACGGCCTGATTCTGCCGCATCACCGCTTGCATACTCCGCCAGAGGAGCAGGGCCAGATAGACACAGTGCACATAGGCGGTGATTTTCTTCGTGTCTTTCAAATAGAGTGGGACCACTTGGAGGGGGCCCTTGACCATCGCATGATCTTGTTCGTTGACATATTGCCGTTTATACGAGGTGAGGAGGTCCCGCGCCGACCGGCGCGGATCATTGGACACGAGAATAAACGTGCTGCGGCGAAACCGTTCCGCGGCCAGCCGATCCGCCCGGGGAGTGGCTGCCCGCGTCGCCTGCACCCGCCATTGGGGTCCGTCGGGGGTGTTCTCTTCGAGAATAGCTCCTTCTATCGCCTACAGGCCCTGCGCCACCTTTTTGGTCGCCTGCCAGGTCTGCCACGCGTGCTGGGCATCGTCGGCACAGGCGAAGCTTTGCGCGTCCCAGTGGGCGATCTGCTGATCGCACTCCTTGGCCTCCCGCGCCGTCTGGGTCGTGGCCCAATGCTGAGCTTTGGCCGCTAAGGTGGACGAGTGCACGACCACCAAGCGCACGGCGGCCTCGCCGATGACTCCGCGGGTTTCGCACACGCGGTACATCGTGCCCGTGTCGCCCTGGACGGGCCGATCAGCATCCCATTGCCCCGCCTCGCGCACGGCCTCTTTGGTCTGGCGCTCTAACCCAAACGTATTCGGCAGCCGGGACACGAAAGAGATGTCGGCTTCGCAACAATCCGTCACCGTCGCCTCACTCACCATTTTCGAATCGGCGACAAACAGCACCTGCGCCCGGAGCTCGTTCGGCCACGTCAGGCCCGCTTGTTGGACGATCGTGGCTGTCCACGTGGCGTCACTGGTATTCCCGTCCATCACATCGACGCTCCAGGGCACCCCGTCGTCTCGTGTCACCAGGCCCGTGACGAGTTGCACGGACTCGGGATGCCCGTCCGTATTATAGCCCCGTAAGGGGCGCGCTCCCCTATCGGGATGGGCATAAGCGCCCTGTAAGGTCACGCTCGTGGTGTCCACGTGGACCCTATTGGTCGCCGGCAAGGCCAGTCGGTCGACGGCTTGCCGGCAGATCCCGGAATAGATTTGCCCACTTTGCGATTCAAACAATTTGAGCAGCGCCCGCCCGATCGCATCATCATTGAAGT
>DAIDDL010000062.1 GCA_027309085.1 Sulfobacillus sp. | reverse complement strand
AGTGTCACCCCAGCAGGTTCGGGATTGCCGTAGGCATCCAGCACCGTGCCACTGATGACCGTGGTGGCTCCGAGATTGACCGGATTCGGCGTCGCCGTCAGATTCTCCACTTGGGTGGGGGCTCCCGGCGTCACCGTCACCGACACCGGCGCACTTTGCACGGTGCCCGCCGTGGCGGTCAGGCTTTGTGCTCCCGCCGTGGTCAGCGTCAGGGTCCCCGAAAAGGCCCCAGTGCTCGACGTGGTGAAGGTCGGCAGGGTGCTGGCATTGGCGACGGAATCGCTCAGAGTGACCGTTGTACCGGACGCCACCGGCGTCTGATCCGGCCCGGTGACCGTCCCCGATACCGTCCAGGTGCTGCCGGCCGTATCCTTGGCGGGGGTCACAGACCACGTCACCGCTTGCGGCGCACCGGGTTCTGGCGTCATAGACGCCGTCTGCTGCACCGATCCGGCCGTCGCCGTCACCGTGACCGGATTCGGCGACAAGGCCGTCAGGCCATTCGGGACATCGACCGTAAACGCCCCGCCGGTCGTGGTCACGGTTTGCGTGGGAATGTCCGACGAGGCATTGCTGGAGACGGTCACCGACGTCCCATCCGCGACGGGCTGGCCGTTCGCGGCCAAGACCGTGCCTTGAATGGCAAAGGCCTGGCCCACCGCGAGGGAGGGCGGCACATTCAGGGTTACGGACGCGGGGGCTAAGGGGTGGATGGTCACCGTCTGCTGATTGGTGGCCGGACCTGCCGTGACATCCACCGCCACCGTGCCCGCGTGCGTGGGAATGAGCGTGGCGGAGTACTGCCCTTGGGCATTGGTGGTGGCCGTTTGCGTGACTTGCGTGCCGACCGCCACCGAGACCGCCGTATTGGCCATCGGACTGCCATTGTCGGTCACCGTCCCGGAGACGGTCAGCGCACTGCCGACCTGCCCCGGGCTCGGCGTCACGGTTTCGCTGATGGCCGTGGCTTCGGGCGGCAACGTGACCGAGGACCCGCCCCCGCTCGTGCCCGATTCGCCCTGAAACACCGAGGCCACGGCGCTGGACGAGGCACACGCGGACGTGCGGGTATTGGCATAGGGCACATATTGGCTTTGGTCATCGCTGACTTGGGCCGTGGCTTGGCGGGACGTGACCTGCCAGGGCGTGCCCGGAATAGTCAGGGGGACGGCGTAGCTGACATTGACCGCTAATCCCCGGGTGCCATACAGCCCCGACGAGCCGGTCGTCGTCGCCAGCGTCATGCGGCTGGGACTCATATGCGCCGCTTGCAAGGTCGTGCTCATGGCTTGCAGGGCATTGCTGGTCAGACACCCATCCGCAACCAGCGCCCGGTCGGCAATGCCCGCCGCCGTGTGCAACGCGGCTTGGGCGGAGACGGTTTCCACCACCGCCGACCCGCCGAGAAACCCCATAATCATGAGGGGTGTGGCAATCGCCAAGGCGACATAATCCGACATCCCGCGCTGATCCGCCCAGGTGGCCTTCCACCAGGAGCGCCAGCGTCTGAATTGTGGCATCGCCCTTTCTCCTTTCTGTGCAGGGAATGAACGTCTGTGCGGGCCCCGCGGCCCGCCGCGGAGCATCGTCGCCGCAGCGGGCCACAAGGACGGACAGCCTCAGGGAAACTGCACGAGAATGCCGTTGACGGCGTTCTCGAAGAAGTTGCCGACTGCATTGGGGAAGAAGTGATAGACGATGGTGCCCAAAACGACCGTGCCGAGCAGGCCGATGCCGGCCGAGATCCAGGGGTTGCTATCCATGTGTGTGTGAAGCCTCCTTTTTGAATGAGGGGAGCCCTTTTTACAGCGGCATGCCGCTCACGGTGCTCACCCATAAGCCATACAGCGTCGGGCCCAGCACGCTGACCACGGCGACCAGAAAGGCGACGCCGGTATACACCGTGATCATGCCGCTGGCCCGCTTGACCAGATAATCGCGTTTCAAGAGCTTCATGCGGCTCAGGTGCGCCGCCAATGTGCCAAAGGGGTCGGCGGGCACCGATTCGCGGTCGTAGACCACGATTTGCTGCATGACCGCCGCCACGTCCCGTTCTGGCACCTGGTCCATAAACAGGGCGATAGCATCCACCAACGGTAAGCCCGCATCGAGTTGCTGGACCAGGCGCTGCCATTCGATCTGCACGGGCGGCGTCAGTTGCGCCGTCACATGCCGCACCGCTTGGGGAACCGTTTCGCCCGCCTGCAACCGCGCTTTGAGGAGGACGACCACATCACTCATTTGGGCGGTGACGCGGGTGACCCACGTGGCATATTGCTGATGCAGCACCGCCCGAATGATGCCCGCCCCGGCTAAAAAGCCTAAGGGAGCGAGCCACCAGGACAGGTCCCATCCCAGAACCACGGCGACCAAGGCCCCGACAATGCCCATTTGCAGCGCATACCGTCCAGGCGACCCGCCGACTTGGGCTAACTCCCGGCGCACCTGCGCATTGTATCCTGGCCAGGACCGGCTCGTAGCCTTGACCCAGTTTGCCCACCGGTCCCGCCAGGGGGCAGGCGGAGCCCGGCGGCGCTCAATGTCTGTCATCACTAATTCCGCTTCGGAGTATCCGGCCCAGAGAAAGGTAAACACCATCGCGCTTCCGAGTCCTAACACCGTCAGCATTCTCTCACCTCTCCTTATCGCTCTGTTCAGGGGAATGACGCGGTTCACACCACCTCCTTAACGGAATCGTCTGCCGTGTCGTTAATCGCTGACCGACACCTGCGCTTGGGTAAACCGGGCGATGCCGTGGAACACAAAGGCCCCCGTAAACCCGGCCACGGTCACCAGAATCGACAAGTGGGCATGATACAGCGGCCAATTCGGACTGGCGAGCCGGTAATACGGGAAGACCCCCACCACGAGCGCAAAGGACAGCAGCAGCACCATGAGATACATCGACAGTTCGCCGCGAATCGTGGCCTGAATGCGCTCATCATCTTGGAGTTTCTCTTGCAGGGAATCGAAGGCATGCGCCATCCCGGTCGCCCCGGTCTCATCGCGCAAGGCGAGCAGGGACAGGAAAAACCGCAAGCTGGGCCAATTGACGGTGCGATCGAGTGCCGCCAGCCGCTCCGCCATCGGCCAGCCCGTGTCCACATGCTGCCGGTATTGCTGCATCGCGGCGTTGAATGGGCCTTGGCCCACCGCATCGGTGGCCGCCATCAAGGCATCTTCCACCGTGGCCCCCCGGGCATGCAAATGGTCATGCACCGCGCCCACAAACAAGGCAATCTGCCGCTGCAAGCGGGCGAGGTCCCGAGACGCCCGCAGGGCGAGATACAGGGCCGGCAATTGATACCCAATCCAGCCGTAGGGCAAGGCCACGAGGGGATCTTGCACGAAGAGCGCCATCCCTAAGCCCACAATCACGGTACTGACGGCTTGCGTCAGGCGCAGGCGGCGCACGCTCCAGCCTAACAGCTGGCGGGCCCGGTCCGTGACGGACCAGGCGGCCTGACGGGAACGGCGAGGGATCCGGGCCTTTTTGGGCGACGCCGTGCGCGGGGGTAAGAGGGAGGCCGTGACAGCCAGGTACGTGGCCAGGCCCAAGCTGACGGCCGAAAGCCACGCCCACATTAGGCGTCCTCCCAGGCGTCGAGGCGGTCGGGCTGCAAATCCTCCGGCGTCACGATGTCGTCTGGCGTGGGCACGGGCACCTCCGCAATGTAACACAGCTCTTCCAAACGCGGCAGGAGCGGGTGCGCCCATTCCCAGTGCTTGGCCCGGAAATTCCAGCGGTAGAGATCGACAAACGTGCCGGCGGGATCGACGGCCACAATGCGCGTCACCCGGCGCTGGCCACTGGCGAATTTCGTCACGAAGACCAGCACATGCACCGCGTGAAAGAGGACGCGCGTGAGAAACTGCTCATTGACCGTCATGCCCGCCGACGCCAGAAAAAACACGAAGTTATTGAAGGCATCTTCGGGATTGCCGGCATGCATCGTGCCCAAGCCGCCTTCATGGCCAGCCATACTGGACATCAAGTACGGCGTCGCTTGGACGCCTTCGCGAATTTCGCCGACGATAATGCGATCGGGACGTTTGCGCTTCACGGCCGTAAAGAGGTCATCCATCGTGACAGGACGTTCCTGGCGCATGACCGTCTGCAAGCTAATAAAGCGGGACACTCGCGCTTGGAGTTCGCGCGTATCTTCCAGCGCAATAAATCGGGTGTCAGAGCGGGCTCCAAACTCGACCAAAATACGGCCCAGTGTCGTTTTTCCGGACCCCATCTTGCCGCACACCAGCATATTGGCTCCCGCACGGTAAAGCAGCAGCAGCAAGCGCATACCCACCCAATCCAAGCCGCCGACGGCCACATACTCCTGGGGCAGATAGCGCCGGGTGCTGCCGACCGCTTTGCGGATATTGAGCGTGTCGTATTCCGAGACCGGCGGCATCGTAATATTGATGCGGTGCCCCTGGACTTCGGCGTCCACAATCGGATTCGCCAAGTCGAGGGGCCGGCCGGTATGCTGAATCAGCGATTTGAGGTATTCGTGCAACAGCGCATTGGATGGCCAGCGTACCGGCACCGTTTCGAGTTGGCCGCGCCGCTCCACATCCACGTGGGCGGGGCCGTCGACAAGAATCTCCGTGACCTCGGGATCTTTCATATACGGGTCCAAGGGGCCAAAGCCAAAGCGTTCGCGGGCAAACGCCTCCAGCACTTCCGCCCGTTCGGCGGTCGTCAGGGATAGGGTTTGCACGACATCTTGCGCCAGGCGCATGGTCTCGTCCGGGTGTTCGGCGGGCGATAAGCCCGCCGCCACCAGCTGCTGGCGAATATGCTGCATCGCCTGGGCCAACGGATCGCGCATCTGGTCCGCCGATTCTGCGGGCCGGTTGGCGGTCACCGCCAAATCGGCCAAATTCACGCGGTGCCCTTGGCCCCACAGCGGGTGCTGACCCGTGTGCGGGCGGGGTGTGGCATTATTCATCCGTTATGACCTCCATCTTTGTACGAAATAATGGGACCGCACTACTCCCGGTTCCGCCGACTCCACCATGATTTCCGCCGGGGACGGTCCCCGTGGGTTCCCGGGGAGCTGGTTGCCTCCTCACCCAGCCGCAAGACGTCGGCCAGATGCCGCCATTCCGGGGTCGGATCGATCTTGTGCTGGTTAATGCCGCTCAGATATTTCACGGGGTCAGACGCAATCACGCCCAAGAGCGGGAGACCTAAAGCATCGGCCATGCTCGCCGGATCGAGCCGGGCCGCCCGCCGTTTTTCGAGCTTGTTCACCACCATGCCGATTTTGTGAATAATCTGGTGGCCTTCAGGTCCCAGCTGTTCCAGCAAGTCCAAGTAGCCCCGGCTGGAATCCAGCATAATTTCCGTCGGCTCCATCACCCAGACGATCTGATCAACCGTTTTCAGCACCGTCAGGGTGGTCGTATCCCGCACGCGGGCCGAGAGGTCAAAGACCGTCCAGCGCCATTGTGCCCGGGCCCAGTCCAAGAGCGCCTGCATGGCCTGGTCGGCCTGGTCTAAGGGATATTGCAGCCCGGTGACCGTTCCCGCCATCGGCAGGACTTGGAGCCGGGCCGATACCGGCACGGCGATCTTCGCCAGCTGTTCGACCAAAGACGGCGGGTCCAGCCAGACGTGCGGGGGAATACTGTCGAGGCCGCCTTGGCGCAAGGCTTGGTGCCAATACGTTAAAATCCCCCGCCGATCTTCATCGAGTTCCACCAAGCCGACCATTTGCCGGGCTTGCGCCGCTAACGTCGCCAGGTAGACCGCCGTCGTCGTTTTGCCCACGCCCCCGCCCGAGGAATACACCGCGAGAGTCTGGCCTTTATCCAGGCGCCCTTCACCGGGCGACGGGTCATCATGCGGGAGATCCGCCCGGTTGGCCCCAGGCGGCAGCGGAGCTCCGAAGGAGGGCGTCAGAGAGGGCGCAGGAGATTGCCACTGCAATGGGTCTAGAGGCGAGGGAGCCGGCATGAGATTCCGAGCCCACGTGAGCACCGAGTCCGGCAGCAGGCCGGTTAAGACCGTATACGCCGTCCATTCGGACCGCGTGGCCATCGCCACAATCACAATGCGCGGCTGCGGCCACCGCGCTTGTGCCCAAGATACATGAGCGGCGTCTACCAGGACCCATTGGCTCTCTGGGGCCGCCTGGTGCTCAGACAGCACGCGCACCGGCCCAGGCAGCTGCCCAGTCAACACGGCGGCCAATCGCTCACTGTGCGGGGTGCCCAAGGCGATCCCGACGAGCGCCATCCCTGGGGTGACAGCCCCGGTCATTGCAGATTCTCGTACCATTGTCAGAAGTCTCCTTTGTGATAGAAAGATGCGCGTCAGCGCGCCTGGCCGGCCGCTTGACCCAGCAGAACCGGCGTCAGCGCATCGCACGGGTCTTGCCACGACACGGGAAGGCGCTGATGGCGCCACAAGGACAGGCCATCGGCCGCCGGCCACACGCCTAAGACGGGCGCGTGCCAGTGCTGATGCCAGTCGCTGCGGTGCAGCGCCCCCGCATGATGCTGCATAATCACGACACCGGCAAAGGCCGCGGCTTCGGCCCAGACGGGCACCCAGCGGGTGGCCGCATAAGAGCCGGGACGATCCACCCGGGCCACGCCGATAATGCCGTCCCAGACCGACCGGCCGCGTCCAATCAAACTCATATCCATGCCGCCATCGACCAGCCACACATCGATGGGCGTGCGGCGAAGGGCTTCCACATACGGCATCACATCCGTCTTGCGGGCAAACGATCCCGGCCCCGTGCCATGCGGGACGAGCCAATGGCCGGATCCCCAGGTGCCTGCCACCACCTCTAAGGCGTCACCGGTTTCCCAGCCCGTCTCGGCGATTTGCGCACCTAAGGCGACGTTAAGATACCCGCCGGTCGGCGCGGCATCGAGCACGCCGACCGTAAAGCCCC
Organism: Sulfobacillus sp.; assembly: GCA_027309085.1. Classification (GTDB taxonomy): domain Bacteria; phylum Bacillota; class Sulfobacillia; order Sulfobacillales; family Sulfobacillaceae; genus Sulfobacillus. Next base: position 15,367 of record DAIDDL010000062.1, on the reverse strand, counting down.
AGTGCTGGGACCAGCGTAATGCGAGCGCCGCCACCAATGTCGACGTGCCCACCCCTCCAGATGCCCCTAAGACCAGCCACAAGCGGCGGCGTAGCCATAAGGGGGCGGGCTTTGGGGAGGCTTTCGCGGGCTTAGGCCGTGAAGTCTCGGGGAGCCGCTCTTCCGGACCGTCTAATGGTTCGGTCCTCTCGGGCTCGGGAGCTTCTTGCGTCCGCCGAAACCATTGCAAACGGCGCAGCGCCGAGGAGGACCGCCACCCCGCCAGGGGGGACGCCGGCGTCCCTGGGTCGTGGCCGTCTTCGGCATCGGGCGCATCTCCCGATGGCGGCAGCCAAATCGACGTACTCGGGTCTAAATACGGGACGACACGCTCACGCGGCGACAGGACAGTCAAGAGCGTCACGAGGTCTGGCAGCGTAATGGTGGGGCCGACAAAAATGTTGTACAGCGCATACGTCGCGCAATGGGCAATCAATTGACGCATCTCGGCGGTGACGCGTGTCACCATGATGGCCAGATGCATGGTGGGCCATTTCTGATGCAGAGCATAGATCGTTTCCACAAGGGACCGGGTGCCGTGAAGTTCAGAGGTCAGAAAACAGGCATCCCAGGGAGCCGTCTGGGTCCGGTGGATCAAATCCCACAGAGCATCGGTCGTCTCACCCGGGACCGTCACCTGCGTCTGGGGATGCACGGACGCCAATTCCGAGGGGAGTCTGGCCTGTAATTGGTCGCGAAACGCGGGAGACACCGCGCCGAGCGCGAGCCCCAAGGTCCACGGAGTGTCTGGCGGGGACTCTAAAGCCATAGCCTTTTGGCCTTCTTTCTGCACACGACATGAAAGAACTGCGGTTAAAGGGCTGCGGCACGCCTGTGCAGGACACAGACGTGCCGCAGCGAGACAAACAGCGGCGGCGGCCAAGCGCGGTTACGCCGGCACCCCTAAGGCTCCGCCTAAGCCTTTGAGGAGTTCCGGACCGGCTCCGGCAATGACAATGGCGAGGACCGCGTATTTCAGGATATTTTTGCCCGTTTCTGCGGCTTGCGGGGTATGAAACACATGGGCATGGATCAAGCCGCCGTAGACCGCCGCTAGCCCCGCTGAGGGCACCACAAAGTCGAGCAGCGTGTTTTGCAAGGTGCTAAATGCGTTGGTTAACGTCGTGGTCGTGACGGCGGCTCCTGCCGCCGCCATGTAATACGTTTTCGGCACAGCGAACAGATGATGGATAGCACTCAGATCGACCATACAAATACCCTCCTTCGATAATGAACAAACAGAGCAATGAACGCGAAAAACAATGAGACCGGCATGTCAGGTTCAGGCCGAGGCCTCACCTCCTTTACGGTGTGATGGATGGGGCGTTTAGACGATCACCGGCTCCCCCGGGGCGGCGGGGGTTTTCGGAGCCGGAGCCGGTACGCGTCCGCCCAACGGGTCCTCGTAGGTGCTGACGCTGGCCACTTTATCACTCGAATTGGATGAAAAGAGCGGGTCGAGGAACGTGGGCGCCTGGCCTTGCACCGGCACATGAAACCGTCTTGTCCGCCAAATCCCCAAGCCCTTTTCGGCTTGGCGTAAAAAATCGAGTTCCGCTTGGGACAGCTGAAATTCCGTGGCCAAGAGCCGGGCATCGGATTCTTTGTCCACCGTGCCGATCCAGTTAATATACGTGGAATCGAGACAAACCCGCGCGTCCTTTTGGCCGGGCACTTGCAGACCTGTCGTCGGATCGCCCAGCATATCCGTGATGGATTGGGTCAAGAGCCAGACCGCCGAATTGAGTTTGGCGCTCATCCGAAACAAGCGGCTGAGCCATAAGGCCGTCCCTTCATTCGCGAACAGAATGTGCGCCTCGTCAATCAAAATGATTGTCCGGCGGCCCGACCGCATCAGGCGTTGCTGAATCAGTTCGCCAATGACCATGTACGCGACCGGCTGAAGATGCTTCTGTGCCCGCAAGAGCCCTTCAATATTAAAGATGGTCAGCCGGCTGTCCAGTGCGCTCGGGGCGGCATCGCCGTCAAAGAGGTCCAGCGTGCCGCCGCGGACAAACGGCTTCAGCGTGGTGGCCACCCGGCTTAACGCCGGATTGGCGGCCAAAGCCGCCACGACATCGCGCAAGGTGGGCATGGGCTTCATCGTGGGCTGAACCGATAGCGTGTCGGGGTCAATGAGACTCACGGGGTCATCGGTAATCCCGAATTGCGTATACACGGCCCGAATGACCTCTTCGGCCAAGGCCCGCTCCTCCAAGGTCCAGGTGCCTTGGACCATGAGGTCGATGAAGGTCAAAAGAAAGTCGAGTTTCGCCGTCATGAGACGCCGCTCGTCGTCATCCAGCTTGGCAATATCCTTGGGATACTCAATGGCGCAGAGATTCCAGCGATCTTTCGTGCCCACTTTAAACGGAATAAAGCGGCCCAAGGCATCGCCCAAGGCTTTGTAGTCCACCGGCGGCGAGGGATCGATGATAAAGGCGTCCATGGCCGGATCCAGGAGGGATTGCGTCAAGAGACTCTTGGCCGTATACGATTTCCCGGACCGCGTGGGCCCCATTAAAATCATGTGGCCCGCCGGATACCGTCGCCGATTGTGAATATCGAGCAAGACCGGGCCGCCGGTTTGCATATTAGTCCCCACATACAGCCCGCCCGGTTCAATGTGCTCCGTCCAGGTGAAGGGGAGCATGCAGGCCATCGTATTGCTATCGAGACGGCGGGGCTGCGTCAGCCGTTCATCGGCAATGGGGAGCGTGGTGAGCCACCCATTGCCGTGCTCGTAATACGTGTCGAGCACATACCACATGCGCTGCGCGGCTTCCTCTTTGAATTTGCGAATATTCGTGGTCAGTTCGTCGGGCGTTTGTCCAAAGATCGTGATGACAAACGACGTATTGTACATCTTGATCAAATTCTTCGCCAACGCTTGACGCAAGTCTTCGGCCTGCTGATAGGCGTTTTGGTCATACGGATTGAGCGGCTTGCCGTCTTTGGCTTGCCCGCGCAGCTTCGCTTCGAGCTTGGTCACATGGTCCGTCAGCTGTTTCACAATCTGGCCGTTCGACATCGGCGTAATGTACCAGGCAAAGCGGCGGGGCACCGGAGCCCGCAAAAGCCCGTGGAGAAAGCCGTTTTCCGCCGTGGCGGGATAGGCCATGATGCGCAAGGACGCCGAGTAAAAGCCTTCGCCGTGCTCCACAGAATGCGGATGTTCCTGCCATCCAGAGGGTGCGAGGAGATCGCGGTCCCGTAATCCCGGCGCTAAGCCGGCAAGCGGCGCGGATGATTCCCGCGTCGGGGCCGTCTTCGGGGCAGAGGATGTCGGGGACTCAGACGAATTCTCCGGGTTCACGACACGCAAGGGCGGATCATTATCGGGCAAGATGAGCTCGGATTGCTTACGAAACCACGCCATAGGGAGTCTCTCCTCTACAAAATATTGACCACAACGCCATGGACTGTGAGGACAACCGCGTCAGCGCGGTTCCGCAAATCAGCCCGTGACGGGAGATAGGATCAAGGGTAATCACACCGATCGGTACAAGAAATCGAAATCAAGCGGCCCGGCATAAATCTCCGGCGCACCAGGCAACGGATGCCCATACGCCGTCGCTAACAGCCCCAGAATCCGGTCGCGGTCCGGAATAAACGGATTTAAATCGGAGTGAACGGGCTGTAACAGCGACTGGAGTGTGCGTCCTCGTTCTAAGGCTTGGGCAGGGGAGGCGCTCGGGGCGACGACCCAATATACGGTGCGGTCCAGATACCCGGTATAGGTCGAGACCAAATCAGCGTAGCCCTGGGCGATCTCGGCCCACTGGCCCGCATGCGCCGGATCGACATCTTGATAGGTATCCGGCGTATGTTGACGAAAGCGGCCAATCTCGGGCGAGAGATCCAGCTGCTCGTTGAGAATATGCATCGCGATGGGAAACGTCAGCGCGTGTAACATCGCGCGAAATTGCATCAAAATCAGGTCTTGTTCATCGGGTTTGAGCATATCGAACGGCAGCCCAAACACTTCGACGACCCCGACGACCGTATGATCCGTGCGGTAAATCAGCCCGTCTTCGACATGATCGACGGCCACCAGCCGGCGCCCGGCTTTGGAGACTTTGGGGGCTGGCGTTTTACGCGCCATTTTCGTTCCTTTCGGGGCGTGCATTTTACCCATGTCTCTCGCCTCCTGTCCGTCCAAAATGTGTAGGGTGTCCCGTAATCTCTTTGACGGGGGCCCGGTACTGGCTATAGTACGTCCAGATCCGCACCGCCCACGTAGTCAGCGGCACCCCGTGATCTTCCATCGGCCATTTCAGCCACGCCAAAATCGCGGTGACGAGTAAGATCACGAGCGCCAAGGGAGCTCGGGCCCACACAGACCAGCCGTGGATGCCCCAGACGGACAAGGCGGTGGTCACCCCGACCACCGCCACAATGAGGCCCCGACCGGACAAACCCGCAATCCAGTCAAATTCCCGGTTGGTTTCGGGGGGAATGGGTGTTTGCATCACTGTCACCTCCTTGGGAGCATGCCATGCGAAACCCCGGAGGCCAAGGCCTTCCGGGGTTTGATGAGTTTCTATAGGGACAGAATGGTGTAATGACCGTGTTAGGGAATAACGTGGAGCCAAACTAAGAGGTGCCCGACGACCCAGAGACCTCCTACAGCTACAACCGGCACCCCAATAAACAGACCCACGAGTATACCAACGACCAACAACGTGCGGTCGCCCTTGTAATCCGGCAGATAGATGCGGAAGAACCACATGATGAGCGCGAGAAAGGCCGCAAAGATCCCCGAATCTACCGACGAGAACTGCGGCACTAAACTGAGGAGCGTCCACAACGTGCTCGTGACAGCAGCGATCTGCCAGAATTTCCTTTCGGTTTCGCGGCGTTTTAAGTCGGCTGCGGTTAACATAGGTATGCCTCCTACACTAATACCGTTTAGAGCATTACCACAAAGAAAAAGATAATGGGAATCAGGATAAGAAACAGAATGCCGGACGTTTCGAGGTCACTTCGCGTATACGTCCGCATGAGCGCCATCGGAACACTGACGACAGCGAGGGTGGCCGGAATGCGCACGCCCCACCGTACGGGAATGAGACTCATCACCGTAAAAAACACGAGGCCGATGACCCCTGCAATGATCAGCGGGGTAGTCCGTTTGGCCTGCCGCGCCTCTTTGACCGACCGCCCGTACTCTGCCAGCCAGTCGTCAATCGCGTGGGGGTTGCTCCGCTGCTGGCGGGCTAAGTTCGCTGCATCCCAGAAGTGCATTACGTGATCGCTCCATAAGCTAGAGCCACCATGGCTCCGATTGCAGTAAGACGCATATGCGTAGGCCTTTTCCAACTGCTCTATCGTAAAACGTCGAGCGAGTGCTGCTCTAAATCCTGGTCCATCAAAGGGATAGTCCTCAAACACCGCGCGCAACTCCTCATCGGTAATGCCGATGATGTCTTTGCTAGGGGCCATCCGGGCCACCTCCTAAAGGCTTCTATCAATAGTATAGCAGGCCCGGACCCTCTTCCCAAGTCTTAATTGATGGGTTACGAGTTCCAGCCCGCATTCCGCGCTCTCTCAACCGGGGTCGGAGTCCCCGTGATTTTGGATCGAGCTCGGTCTTTCATCTGTTTGAGATGATGCGACACGGCACTGGGCGGCGCGGTAAAATTGCGGGCCACATCCCCGATGTGCACCCCTTGCACGCCGGTGTTGCTCAGCGGATGCTCCAACGACAGCGTATCCGGATCGGCCGACTGCAAGCTGCCGCCCCACTGTTTGGCCGCCAGATCTTGTGTTATACGGTCTCGCACGTCCTGACGCTCTAACTGTTCGACCGTTACCCCAGACAGTTCCGCAAATACCGCTGTCGCGGCAGGTCCTCCGATACCCAGCCTCTGATATTTTTGCCGCAGTTCCGCCACTTTCGCCACCTGTTCTTCGGGCTGAAAACTGGTGGCGGCAATCGTATTCGGCTGCACCACATGACGCAGGTAATTCCTCATTTTTTCCGCATTCTCACTCACAAACGCATCCGCTGTCTGATTAGGCCTTTGCGTCATCTGCTGATTGCCCCGCAGGGCGACGGGATCGCCGACCGCATGCGAGGGCACCGGCATCTGACTGGCTAGCGGGGTAGCATCAGGACCGCTCCCCAACGGAATGGCGGCATTCGGGACCCAAGCCTTGGTAGCGGAATCAAAATTCTCCACCGTAACCGTGCCGGGCGGCATGGCCCCGCCAGCCGATCCGCTAGGACCGCGACGTGGCCCGTCTGAACGAAAGACGCCGCCCGGCATGAAGCCTCCGGGCCGGCCTCCGCCTCCTCCAGGCCGTGACCCGCCGCTGCTCCCTCCAGGCCCGCTAGGAGCAAACCCGCTTTGCGTGCCGGGCGCATAATCATCGGGACCCCACCGCTTATCTTGATCCTCCTGCCAGGCCGCGAAATGGGTTTCGCGCATCGCGTCCGCATTGTAGTTCAGGTCCGTCACGCCCGGCGTGGTCTCATACCGGGCTTGGTCAAAATTGGCGGTCGCTGCGCCCCGAGTCATATTCTGGCCCATCTTATGCCAAGAACGGCCTACCATGCTCGTACTGCGACGCATCTGTTGATCTGACGTGCTTTGCATGCTCTTCAAGGCGCGTCCGGTAAATTGCCCAATCGGGGTGGCCCCCAACGCCGCTTCCATCCCCCGCGCCATCAAAATCGCGCTCGCACCTTTAGCGGCGTCGAAGCCGCCGGACGAGGAATGTCCATGCATCTCTTTAAAATACTGGGGAATGTGCCCGACTAGAAAAAAGCCCGCAATGCTCACCAGGAGGTTCAACACTCCCGTCATGGCTCCTCCATTAAAGAGCACAGCTTTTTCTATAACGTAAATTCCTAGGGCCATGGCGGCTTGCGTAAAGATCGCGCCTTGCACGTTACGCCACACATAGTCAAACGTGCGTCGCGAGGAATCGGCTACAAGCGTTGCGGCAGCGAGAGGCAACAGACTGCCCCAGAAAAGAATTTCCGCAAGGCGGCTGAGCCACTGCCAAAAAACATAAATCAGCGCCACAATCAACACGAGAAAGAGAAATTGCAGGATGAGCTCCCAAAACACCGCCACTCCGATAGCACCCGCCGTCAGCCCCAACAAGGCGGTTGTACTCGTAACACCCTTTCCCACAACGTCACTACAGCTATCGGCAAAATTACTGGCTTTGCCAATTTCGGTGATGTGAATACCCGTAACCAACTGGCTATTCACATGGACGAGCAAGACGACAGCCAATGAAGATCCTGCTATCCAGAGGATGGCCGACCCCGCCCGTCCCGCAATCCCTTGTAACCCGTCCCAGCGCCCTGTCGTCATCAAGTCTTCGCCAGACGTGAGCACCGACCAAATGAGGAGCACGGTCATGAGCGCCAATGCCATTCCATCCAAAGAAGTGCCGATGGCGGTTACGGTCTTAACAATGGATTGACTACCCGCTGTACTGAGCACGGTCACGGACAGCACATCATTCACCAGATCAAGAACGGCGACAAACAGATGATTCATCAGATTGGCGAGGAAAATGGTAATCGCATCGAGCAGATTGGGGGTATCGTTGCATCCCGAAATCCAGCTATCCAGAAAGCCCACGGGCAGCGTCTCCTTTCTTGGGCTCGTGAATCTGCCACGGCACACCCTGCACTAACGCGTCATCGAGGCCTTTGGCGGCGTGCCCATCCCAGACCATCAGCGCTTGCCGCAAAGCGGGGAAAGCGTGCTGAAAGGCGTCCCCACCATCCTTTTGCGCTTGCTGGACGGCGGGATTGGGCGGCTGGTCTTGATCAAAAGCCCATAAGACCCGCGTGGGCGGGGTAGACAGCCGGTGCATGCCATGCAAGGCTGTCATCCAGGCTTGCACGCCGGGCACACCGATGACCGGCACCCCTAACTGTTCCGCAATGACAATAGCCTTGAGCGGGCCTTCCGTCACCACCACTTCTTCGGCCCGATCCGGTTGTCCGCCGGGCCAGGCCCAATGGGCGATGACCCACGCTTTAGCTCCGTCAGGATACCGCCAGGTGCCGTCTTCCTGGCGGGCCTCTGGAGGCGTCGACCACCACACATACTTGCCTGTTTGACGCTGGTCTTCCCGCACTCGGATTTGCGCCCCTGCCATGCGGCCATCGGGCAAGCGCACGGGAATCACCAGCCCGGCCGGACCATGCCACAGACCGTCCTCGCGGGTACTGAATCCGGGCACACACGCTACCGATTCGCCAATGCGGGACGACCAGTCCCGCCGGGTATTCGGCACACTCACGAGGCCGTGACGCCTCCATGCCACGGGATCCATCAGGCCCCGCCGCTGTAACTCGGCTTGATCGGGGGCATCGAGCGTCAGCTGTATCCAGACCTGCTGATAGACCTGCTGCCAATGACGCAGAGTCCCGTCATCCGGATCGGACGAGCGGCTGGCACGGACAGACGCAGGCGTCTGCCGGTATTCCGGAGGCGGCCCGAACTGCTGGAGAATCGCCGTGGCGGCTTCCGTCAAGGTTTCGCCATACAGCGCCTGCCGCCAGTCCAAAATGCTCCCATGATTATGCGTCGGCGGACAGCCGTAGCAATGCCAGTGGCCATCGGGGTACACCCAGAGCGACGGAAATTTGTCCGCGTGCAGGGGGCAGAGGCCATTAAAACCTTGCCCCACGCGTTTAAGCTTCACGGTATTGCTGACTTCCCGAACCAAATCGCCGCTGGCTTTGGCCGCTTGGCACAGCTGAATGGTCCGCTGCCGTCGGGCCGCCGGCATCATAAGCCTTGCACCAGTCGAGGCAAGACCGGATCGGGGTCACTCTGATTCCACGCGAGTCCTGTGTCGTCCGGGACCGGAGCGGGCGCTGTGCCGGGTGCCTCCTCGGCCCATGCGATAGGAGGCGCAGGCTGAGCCTTCTCTGCCTGCATTGGTGACGGAGCAGGGGAAGAGACGGCAGGAGCCGAGGGAGACGGCACGGCTTGCGGGGTTTGGGGCATCAACGCGGCCAGATGCTGGAGCCGGGCTTGCAAGGCCGTCCACACTTCGGCGCGCTGGGCATCCATGGCCGCGAGGTGCTGCACCATGGTTTGAATGGCGGCCACATCCTCGTGCCAAGCCGCCCAGCTGGCCGCTATGGTGTCTTGCAGCGCCGTGACATGGGCTTGATAGGTCTGCTGAAAGGCTTCGGTGAGGGCGGTCAATTGAGCGGTCCAGGGTTCGGGTAAAGCATCGTGAGTCTTCGTGGGACTCTCGATTGTCTTCTCAGGCATCACAATCAAATCCTCCTTTACAAAAAAGATCGCGACAGTTCTCATCTTGAGAACTGTCGCGGGAATCTCGGCGTTATTTACCTAATTTTTGCTCGCATCGACCACGCTATGCGTTTTACCGTTTAGCGTCCGGAATGGGGTCGATGGTCATCACAAATAGTCTTTATGGGGTGGGTGTGACAGCATCTAAACGCTCGCCCCGCAAAGCCTTTTTGGCCCAACGCCGATACTGAATCGGCGTGGTGGTAGTCGCCGCCATATACGCCAGTGCTTCACGGAGCCGCAGGACTTCGGAAGCCAGCGCGTGCAGTTTGAGAACACCCTCGTTCGCGATGGCACGGGGATCGTGAACCAAAATTTCTACGGGGTGGCAATCGCCATCACAATTGCCCCAATCAGAATGCCAGGCCTCGTCGTCATTAACTACCACCACCTCACTGGCGTCAACGACCCCGCACTTTTCGCATTCCCACCCGGTGTACGTGGGACCGAGACGCGCGGCGTGGGGAAGGGGATCGGTGGGCAGCATGGGCACCATGGCCATCATTCCTTTCGTAGTGGATTAAGCCATCTGAGGCTGCGTCAAACTCTGCGATCGATTCAAGGCAATACAGGGGATGCGGATCGTTTAAATCAATGAATGACAGCCGAATAGCAGCGGTGCTCAGGCGCTCCTCTCCTACCTCACCTAAATTACTTAACGCTTGATGGATGTCGGTGGCGTTCATGACATTCTCTCTCATGACAACCTCTCTCATAACATCATCTCCTCTCAATCTTTGTCGTACTCAGGCCGTGGCCGTAAGAATGTGCCAGAGGATTTTTCGAGGTCGGCTTCCGCAACGAGGCGCGACAAAAAAGCATCCGTATCGGCAAACCATCTGGGAACCCACCAATGCGTCGAGCAAAAGTCCGCCTCTGTCTTGAGCAGTTCCCAGAGTTCGCGGTGTTCGTCTAAGCGTTTGACCAGACCGCCTGGTGCCCAGGAATTGAGATCGTGCGAGATAACATCTCGAATCCCTTGGTAGTTCTCCGATAATGCAACATCCTGTATGAGTTCCATCTCAGCATTCTCCTCTCTGTCTCATTACCACTGCCGTGTCGAATGCACCCGTGCTGGCGTAAACCGTGCCGCGATATCGGTACGGAATGGCGCAGCATCTTCCTCACGCGGCCCCAACACGTAATACACCTGGCACAGATCGATGTGCTCTCCCGTATCACAATCGGTGCCGGTGACTTCTAAATTATGATGATCGTGCCAATGGATTCGCTCCGCTCGCACTAACTTGGGGTTCTTCGGCGGACCCGATGGACCGAACCCGTAAAACGGCGTCCCCCAAGGGATAGGCCCCATAGCCAAATCAGCAATGACATACCAGCCTTCCCCGAACTGTTCAACGGTAGGGCCGGGCATCTGATAACGCGGCGACTCATTCCGCTGGTATACCTGCACGATAGCATGGCGGTCCCGGCTGCGGATGGCCCGCACAATGGTTTCCGGGTTCGTGGTAGCGCCGCCATAGCCGCTCCAATAACAGGCTGACGATCCGTCGGGACATTGTGCGATAATGATAACTTCGGGGGTATCATGGGCCAGAGCGTTCACGACATCAGCCCCATCAAACGGCTTCACGGAATCGGGATCATCGGTCAAATGCTCAAAGGAAAGGACGTCACGCATGTCAAATCATCCTCCTATTCAGTGGATTTCGGTAGAGAATTTGGAACAACCTACCAGGTTGGGTAATCTATGCCTTTGGCTGTCGCACGAAAAACTCAATGCCTACCTCGATTCGGAAGACAAAGTGCTCGACCGATTCAGACAGGTTTCGCGAACTGAAAGAAAGACAGTCTGTCAGCAATACAACCGTTGCCGATTTTTCATGTCCCAATGGAAAGAAGGCGAGACACCTAAACTGATGGAGGATCGGATCGAGGTGTATCACCACGGAGGATATTATTGGGCACCGGAAGGAAAACATCGCATTTGTGCCGCCATTCAGTCAGGTGTGACGCAAATTCCCGTGCCGGTCCAAGATGTGGATTATACCGTCAAGCCGCTTCCCTCTTTGGGTCAACCGGGGCGTTTTCACGCGGAATGGACGTATGATCATCGACATCGGCAATGGTCAGGCCACTTGTTCTATCTTTATGCCGATTACATGCATTCACGGAATGACAGACATGTCATTCGCGAATACCTTGGACGTGGCCCACACACATTAGCGGAAACAGAAACCGAAATCATTCCCAAGGTTCACATTCGATATACACGACGCGTTCAGCGAAGATTTTGGAAACCATTTATCACGCACTTTCACGTAACGGTTGCAATCGATCCGGACTTACCATTAGGCAAAATCTGGCTTGTTCAGGTTCCGTTTGACCAAGGATGGCCTAATCTGCTCCATCGCGAAGATCTTTTCCGCAGGGGGCGCATTAGACCTCAAACCTGTCCAGAATTTCTTTTTTGATGGACTAAAGCGTTAGCAGCAAAAACTCCCCTGAGTAAAATCAGATGTGTTTCGCATGCGTTTCATAGCCCGTTACCCCAACACCGGAGCCATTGGCCGGACCGTTTGTCGCGTCTGCAAGGCCCACTGCCGCACCTCTTCGGGCGCATACCCTGTCACCGGCCGGGCGGGATCATGGGCTTGCACCCACCCCGTCGCCGCTGTAATACTTGGCCACTCATAGGGCGCGTGGTCAGGATGCTGGGCTTGCTCAATCCAGCGCACCCGCCAGTCCGTGCCCTGATGTGCCCATTGCCACAAAATCGTGCCGCCATGCGGTCCTTGTCCCAAATACCAGGCCGGATCGCCTTGCCCCCAGCGGGCATCCGGAGCCCGATCCCCGGAATCGTGTCCGACCGCATCCGGCGTCCACCAGCTCCACGGATAGCCTTGCCGCCAGGCGGCCGCTTGCACCGCTTCCGGCCGATCCCAGTACATCTGGCCGGACTGATCATCCGTCAAGAACTGTACGCCTGTCCCCGCAGACGTCCAGGCCATAAAGGCGCGGGGGCTGAGCGCCCCGCACCACACGCGGGGTTTCACCCGGGCCGCCAATCGGAGCATCGCCGGATCCTCTGACCATTGCGGATCAAAGGCTTGGCCGGTGGCGTGCGCCCACCACGCTTCCGCTAACGCCGCCGACGCAAAGCCGCCCAAAATCTTGGGCGGCAGCAAAGGAGGCGCTTGCCAGAGATAGCAGCCGGGCGCGGCTGGGGGCGCATGCGCCGCCATTAAGCCCGCGCCGGGCTGCACCTCAAAGGCGGGGGCCATGGCGGGGGGTCTCCGGGGCCTGTTGTTGCTGGAGAAAGGCGCGGTGCACAGTGGGGGACACCTTGTGTGCGGGTTGCGCCCATTTTTCCCAACGTTGTTCCAGTGCGTCCAACACCGCCGGGTCTGCCGCGATGGCCATCCGTTCTGCGCCAGAGCGTATCGGCAGGTGATATTTTTCCGCTTGGGTCTGCGTAATCATCATCGTGGACGCCAGGTCTGCTTGGGCGGTTAAATAGGCGGCTCCTTCTTGGGCCGACGCAAAGACTAACGGAGTGCCGTTTTTCTGTTGGGGATCGGGCAAGAAGCCGGTGAACTGACGCGCCCCATGCGCGGCTTCGCGAGACACCGCCACGGCCCATTGATCGGGGGCCCCTTCGACTAAGCGAAAAGTCTTCGCCCATTGGTAGGCGCGGACATTCGCCGGCGTCGTGCGCGGGGCTAACGCCTCGTCGGGATGCTGAGCCTCCGGTTCCGCTTCGTCTCCCACCGCAAAAGACCGCAAGAGATCGGCATCTTGGAACATCTGGCCGTGATACGTGCCGGCATAGTCAGTCGTATGCATCTGCGTGCGGCCCCACAATTCATCCCAGATCGCTTCCCGGTCGCGTTCGGCGCGGCGTTCTTGCGCCGCTTCGACTTCGGGCGCGATGTCGGCCATGGCCGTCACATCCCACTCGGGACTGGAGGGCCGAACCATTTTCGCGGCCGCTTGGGCTTCGGGAGACGAGGGAGACGCTAGGGTGCGGACCAGCCCCATGGGGTGTTCTAACCGCCAGGCATCCATCGCCGCGACTTGCTGGGGTTCACGCGGGTCGTACGTAAACGTCGATTGCAGGGGCACCCGAAAGTTTGCGTCGGGATTTTGCTGATGCTGTGCGGCCCAGTGGGTCATGCCCCATGCGACCGCCTCATCGGGTTGATCGCGGGGAAAGCGTTTCACCACGGGGCCTTTCTGACGGAAAGCGTCGGGCACCGTACAGATCACCCAGTCATAATTGGGATGGTCGGGATTCTCTTCCTGTTGCCAGCGGGGCGGGCGGACAGGCGCTAAGACATCTTTGGGAGTCGGTTTCGAGGACAGAGCCATAGAACCATCACATCCTTTGCACAAAGTATCAGGCCTGCCATGAATAGGCAGGCCTGGGGAGACCACACGTGACGGAGATGCCTGACAACAAAAGCCTCCCGGCGACGGGAGGCTTTTGTTTGACGAATCACCTTAGGCTGTGAGGGCCATTTCGAGCAGATTCATGCCAAGCAGCACAACCATGACGCTCAGTGTTACGCCCACAATAAGGGCATCAATGGTGTTGGCGAAGGGAACGACAGAAACCATCCCGGGGAACAGCAGTGCGGCTCCCATGCCCACAAGAGCTACCGCTACGATCGCGAGGATTCCTCCTGCGAACGTCCAATACGCCCACAGAACCCTTTGTCTTATCAATGGTTTTCACCTCCTTTCCGGCTCGTGACCCGTCAACGAATATCTTCAGGGAGCAGCCGTTGCCGCATTTTCCGTTTAGCGCGTTCCCATGTATTCCGGACAGATTTTTCGGAAATGCCCAGACGGCGGGCCATCTGCCGCACCGGCATGCGGCCCACGCGGTAGAGGGTGACGCACCACTCCCGGTCCGACAGGCCGGCTGAGACCGCCGCCCACCAATCGACCCGCGTCATGGCTCCGACTACTAAGACCTCCGGCCCGGGTGCCGGACTGGCCACCTGGTCGGCTAAAGACAGCCCCGTGTCGGGCTGCGCACCGTCCCACGAGAGCACACGGCCGGGGGGTGTCCGCTGTTGGCGCTGAGCTCCGCCGGGCGCCGACGTGAATGGGCGTTTGACGACAAATCCCGCCCACGAGGAGAAGGGAATCTGGCGGGCGGGCTGATAGCTGCGGTAGGCGAGCCAGAGCCCGATGCGCGCGATCTGTTCCCGGTCCTCCACATCGAGCCCGATGATCGCATAATGATAGGCCCAGCGGTGGATCTTCGGCGTATAGGCTTCTAACACGTCTTCGAAGGCGGGGAGAGAAGGGGACACGCGCAGGGGCCGTGTGGCTGTGGCCATGGGGCAACACGCTCCTTTCTCCTAAGCGTCGCGCATTTCATACACCAGCTCCGAGGCATCCGTGACGCCCCAGGCCGCCGTCTTGGCCGGTGTTTCCAGCGGGGCCCCGGATGATCCCGTTTTGGGGCTGTTGTATCGCGCAATCTGATGGAAGGCCGCACTCAGATCATCGGTGGCCTCGTCCGCCAGCATGCGCCAATCGCGGGCGATGGGCCATTGACTCAGATCCGGAATCGGCAAGACCCCCGGAAACGCGCCCGGCTGTTGCAGGACCAGCATTTTGCCCACCGGCCAGCGCAGAATCTCGTCGGCCGTCACCAGCGCCCGGCTCATCGTGCTGTCCGTCACCGACTGACCGCTTTGGCCCGTGGTGTGGGCGGTGGACTGCGTATGCACCGTTTTTTGCCCGCACTTCTTAGAGAGCGTGTCGGCGGTCTCCGTATCCGCCGTGCCCAGATACAGCCAGAGCTGGCAGGTGCCGGACAGAATTTCCGCTTTTTTGTCATACTGATCGCGGAGCTGCTGCAAGGCTTGCACGGATAATAAGAAGCGCAGGCCGCGTCCCCGGCCCACCGTCAGGGCCTTCTCAAAATCCGGAATCGGGGGTAAATTGTAGGCTAAGCATCCAGCGCCGAGGCCTCCTTGCGGAGACGGGTTTCCGGATGCTCGCCCCCGAACCGTACGTACACCTCTCGATGTATACGGCTCTCCATT
>DAIDDL010000061.1 GCA_027309085.1 Sulfobacillus sp. | reverse complement strand
CGCGCGGGCAGGGTCCGGTTTGCTGTGCTCCCCCGCGTCGGCCATCCAGGCCACACCGCCCGATGTCAAGGGCAGCGATGGCGTTGGGCAAAGCCTGCATGAGAACACGGAGATTAAAAAGGCCGCGATTTGTGCGGCCGGTTTAAGCGTAGCAGGCCCTCAGACCGGTTTTAAGGTATCTAGGAGCGGTAAGACCGTGGGGAATGGGTTAATTCTAGACAGAGGGGGTAACATCGCCCAGAACGCCGCAGCGGGCTTCTCCTGAAGGGTGGTGCATTTCCTGCACTAGGGGGAGGTTGTAAGAGACCACGTTATGGTCCGGGTAGACATAACACCCCGTTCCCGGACGTGGAACCGCCCGCCAGAAAAATGCAACCGGCCTAGGGCGCCCGCAGCGGCCATTGAGCACGATGGGCGGATCTCGCCAGGCGCCGATTTTCCCTAAAAGGCAGAGAAAATCAAACTCGTCCGGACGCCCGTTTGCGGAGCGATCCGATCTGCGATCCGGAAATGCAGGGCGCGCCCTTCTGTGCTGCCTTGCGGAGGCCGTCTTGGTTTTAGGCTAGCGACCTTGACCGGGTGCTAGAATGGCAGGCCCGACGCGGATAGGCTCTCGCTGTGCTGTGCTTCCCTGCGTCGGCCACCCAGGCCTCAGCACCCGACGTCAAGGGCAGCGATGGCAATGGGGATCGTGTGCAGGAGAACACCCAGATTAAAGAGGCCGCGGTTTGGGCGGCCGGTTTAAGCAAGGCCCGCAAAAGGGCGTATCGATAAAACGACAGAATATTCTATTATCGACAAAATCCACAGAAAACGCGCGCTTACTACAGGAGATCTTTTAAGATCTACAGGATTAACTACAGGAGGGAACCGGAAATCGTGAGGGGGCAATGGTTTGCAGGGCGGGCGGTCAACCAATGACCCGCAAAAGGTCAACCAATGACCCGCAAAAAGTCTCCTAAAAATGGGTTTGCGGTCAACCAATGACCCGTGGATAACTTCCTTGTCCCCGGTCAGTTGGGGATGTTTTGGACAATCTCGGTCAACCAATGACCCGCAAGAAAAAAGGCCCTGACGGGCCTCAATCAAGTCGCCGGTGAATTGCCAAGCGACTAGGGACCAGAGTTAGCCCTTGCTGGTCCGCTGTCACCTTCGCCTCAGGATACAGCTGCAATACTTCCTGTAATTGTTCTTGGAAGTCTTTTTTGAACATGTAGCGGCCACCCTTAGTATCTGCATAATTACTGCCAAACTGAAGGCGTAAGAGATCCCACGGGATGATAGTCGGCTTCTTGAGATAACTCAACCGATGTACCAACCAGCTATAGATGTCGAGGGCCAGCGCCGAGCCTTTTAGTGCCTTAATCGCACGGAGATCGAGGGGAACCGCTCCGTCGGTAATCACCTGAAAAAACTCGTGACTCAGCACGATGCGGGAGGAGTCTGCGGCGGTTTCCATGATCGGTTCCCACCACATACGTAGTTCACTAGACAACCGGAATCCCATGTCATGCACCTGTCGGGAATCGTCTGTCAGACTCGTGCTTACCGTCGTCGCGAAGAGGCGACGCGTTTGCTCTTTGAATCGGCGGATCTCCCGTCCATTGGCATGCGGCGCGATGCCGAGGTTCGCCATAAAGCGCGTGAGACTCTGGTGGATGTCGAGGACCCGGCTTTGCGTCCGGACGGCTTCCGTGGTGGCCCACGTCAAAATCAGACGGGGATAGGCTCCATAGGGCAGGCCAATCGCACTGGGAGCCATGAGGGTCAGGGTGATCCCCCCGTTACGGCGGGTCCACTCATTGGTGGGCTGCTGTCGATAGGGCAAGCTGCATTGCACCAGGAGGCGGGCCTGATAACCCAGCACGCCCGCCTCCTGGGCGGACTCCCGTTCCATCAGGAGCGCGGTGGCAAACCGCTTGCGGCGCGGAGCGGGCGCGGTGGCAATGAGGCCCAAGCTCGGATCACCGTCGATTAACCGCTGTAAAAAGTCGTCAGATTCATGGATCATGAAAAATTCCTCCCTTGTCGGGAGACCTCCGCCGTGTAGACGAAATTCCGGGGGCGTCGTGGAACCCCGGGGAATTTCGTGGAACGTCCCTCTTGAATACCCCCGTCTCCATCGGGTACACTAAGAGCTACGAGAGAGGCGCTGCTTCGAGGCGGGGGCCTCTCGTTTTTTATGCTTTCTTGTACTTTAGCAAATTTTTCCGGAATGGGACAGGCTTTTAGGCCATTAGAGTTCCGACCCAAAGGATCCCGTAAGGATTCTGCGGGGCCTTGCAGGGCCATGAAAAGTACTCCGCGAGTCCCATGAATCGCGGCCTGCTCCGGCTTCGCGTGCGCCTGATAAGCGTGAATCGCCCGGACCACATAATCCCGCATGGAAATGTCTTTTCGCCGCACACTGAATCTTTAGCTGCTTAGCGACACGGGCTCACTGGGAGATATTGAGACGTTCGTGGAAGGTTGGACGATGGCCGATGAGCTAGGAGGATTTGAAGACGTATTTGATGCCGGTGGCAAGTTCGATGGGCTTGAAGAGGTGGGTACACCACCTGCGGATCTCTTATCGCCAATGTATGAAATCCCCTGTAGGCTTGTCTACCACTTCATGCAACATCTCCCAATCACTCCCCCTTGGTGCCCATTGCGCCTAGTTCTTGCCGCGAAATAGGCGGGCCCACCATGAGTGTTGTGTGATGTGATCATGCTCGGCTAATAGGCCGCGCATAGTTTCTACCACCCATTGATCACGCGCGTCGGATTGTCGGGCCTGTTCTTGCCTTTGGGCCTGCACGGCGGCCGTGAGAGTGTCCACTTGCTGGCGCAGTTGGGCCAGTTCCGCCGTCAAGACTTGGGTTTCTTGGGCTACCCCTTCCCGCACAGCCTGGGCAATGACCATGCCCAGTGTCCGGGGGTCCATTCCTCGCTCCACGGGCACCACATCCATGACGTGTTGAGCCGTTTGCACCGCTTGTATCGGAATTCGATATTCCGGGCCGTAGGGTCCAATGGCTTGGGTGGCTTCCAGTTTCCCCGCCTTGATCCACCGTCGAATGGTTTTATCGCTGACCCCAAACTGTTGTGCAGCTTGCGCAAGTGACAAGGTTTCCTCCTGAGTCTGTCCACTGGTGTCGTCCACTCTATCCGGCCCCCCTTGACAGTGCATCTACTCTCCCTGGTCATGTCCAAGGGTTCGCGATAAGTTCCAAAAAATCCTGCTGTTCCCTCCCCACAGGCTAGGAAAAATGACGAACATGGCACAATGGGTCACAGCGTCACAGCAATTCGTTATGATAGAAGGCAGGGATTCGTAAGAAGGACGGATGTTATGGTCGGAAGGATGCAGGCAGTAGTCGATACGGGGTTTTGGGGAATATGCTGTCGTCTCAATGTGGAGCGGCATTTAACAAAGGTGTGGGCGAATCCTATTCGGATACCAGGGGCTGTCATCGCGGAAATCTTCGCGGCCCCCGCGCTCGCGAAGGCAACAACGGATAGTGAGAGCTCGATGCTTTTTCCTGATCAACAAAAATTTTTGGAGGCGTTCCTCGCAGAAACTGTCCAACCCGACAATGCCGACCACAATCATATTACGGGCTTCGATCGTGGAGAACGAGACGTCATTGACTTAGCGTGGACACTGGCGGCTTCCTCAGGAAACCCCATGACCGTGTTAATCAACGAACGGCGCGCGCATGAATTCGCGAACCAGCAACCAGGACTCATCGCGATAAGCGTTCCCGAATTTCTTGTGTATTTACATGATCGGGGTATACTCTCAATTACAGAGACGGCAGATACCTTCAATCGGTTGGCGGCCCTTGGACGCACCCCGAAGTTATTTATGAATGCGGCTGCTGCGGATATCCGTGCGCGAGGAGGGAGTGTGTGATAGCTATGAATCGTCAATCTATAGCAGATGAGCGCGTCATTGCTGAACTATGTGCCATGGGAGATCTCTCGCGTTCGGAGGCGGTAGCGCTCGTACAACAGAAAGGGCTGGATGCACTTCGTGTGAAAGTCGGCGCTTTCCTCTATGCCCGAACCCCCATGACCAGTGGAGACGCGGCCGTACGCGTCGGCCTGCGCAACCGGGGATTGCTCTTGCGGTATTTGGACGATCATCAGATACCCCCGGCCTCCGAAGACGATGACGATTCTGAAATGGCCCAACGCGAATTCAGCCGCCGGATGAATGAGCGGCTTTCCCGTTTGCGTTCCTAACGGGGGTCTGCATATCCGGAGTTAAGTGCAATAGAAGTTGAAAGCCTTACACCGTGCGACGTTCTTCAAAATGTCATCTCAGTTGTCAGGCGACTATTTTCGTGCAACAGCGCTCCCAGCGGGAGTGGAAGGGCTGTTTTCTGAGAGATTGGGGTAGTTTTAGACCTATCTTTAGTGGCTATTGCAGTTTTCGTTTGCGGGAACTCCCCCGCCGGGGATTCGCGAAGGTCGCTGAACCTCTGATCATGATCTATTCGGGGCGCTCGGCCTGGCGTGCCAAACGATACAAGGTGGCCCGGCTCACCTGCGTCATGGCGCAAATATCGTTGACGGTCAGATGATTGGTGTTCCGCGCTCCGAACAGTTCGAGGGCATGGATCGCCCCTTTATGATGCCGGGTATACGTGCGCGGCCGTCCCTGATAGACCCCACGGATTTTGGCCGCGGCAATGCCTTCCCGCTGGCGCTCTCGAATGAGATCGGCCTCAAATTCCGCAATGCCGGCCAACACCGTCATCAAGAGCTTACCGATGGCGGTGGCCGTGTCGACCATATCCCCGCCCATGTTGAGCACGACCAGGGCCACCCCTTTCTCCGTAAGGGTCGCGATGGTATTCAGCGCATCCTGCGTGCTTCGGGCAAATCGATCCAGTTTGGTAACCACCAGCACGTCACCGTCCTGGAGGCGATGAAGGAGGGCCGCGAATTGGTCCCGATGGCGCAGGGAACGTCCCGAGATTTTTTCTTGATAGATGGGGTCACACCCGTAGGCCGTGAGCTGGTGAACCTGGGTCGCCAAACTTTGGGTGGTGGAACTGACGCGCGCATAGCCGTAAATCATGGTCTTGGGGCCCTCCTCGCGCTATGATTAATGAGACAAGCATACGATACACCACAAACGGCGACAACACACGGAGTGTTCGGCATCTCAGGTGGGTGTACCCATATGAGACAGTAAGCTCCGCACTGGGGTATGGCAACGATTCGCTAATTTTCCGCCATAAGCCACATTCTGGTAATTACGCTTTTACTAGAATGTCAGGCGATGACTCATAAAAGTGGATGTCTTATCCTAAATTAGCTGACGAGCGATGCAGGCAGCGAGGAGCGCCGTTAGCGGACCGTTTCCATGCACTTCGGGAATTTTTGCCAGAGCGACAAGAACACGAGAGACGGTATTTCGAGGATCTCCTTGATCAATTAAATGCTGATCAACTATTAAGCTCTGCCACCGGTCTACGAGTTCTTGGCCGATTTGCTGGGCAACAGCTATAATGGAACGACTATGAAAACCCGCTTCCGATAACGTCATTATGGCCTCCAACGATCTGGAGGTCCAGCAAATCCCCACACCCGCTAGCAGAATGGGCGATTCAAATTCCAACAAGGTCATCGTAGGCTCGACGAGTTCATGAACGGGTAGCTGCGATTGTTTCATCTAGATCCTCCCCTGTTTTGACATCCATTCCTCCGATGGCATGCATTCGGCCAAAAATCGCGAACTTGTAGTTGTGTGAGCTTGTCGCAATACTGTCGGTCAAAAGTCGCGAACGGATAGCTGGCAGGATGCGTTCCGCAGCTAAGCGCGTCCCGTCGATTAGTTTACTAGCCGGTCCTAGGGACAATGCGCTATGGATACCTGCAAAAAAGATATTCGGTGCCGTTACCGATTCGAGAGTTGTGTCGTGAAGAACGGGATACCCGCCCGCGGTTGCAATATCGGGCATTATTCGAGGCAACGGGGACGGTTTCAGTCCGGTCGCATTGTACACGTGGGAACAAAGATACACTCGGCTGTCTGAGCAAATGACCTTCTGAAGATCTCTCGCTTGAGCCACATTAACCACGGGTTTATTCACAACCGTCACCAAGTTGTGAGCTTTGAATGCCTTGAACAATCGATAATGCTCAGGCATACAGCTGCCCAAGAAAGCTTCTTGTAACACTTTACGACGCAATGACAACGGTTGCCGTAGGTAGTCTGCAATGCCTTCATCGCGGAAAAACCTATGAGGCACGTCTGTACATGAATACCGTTCGTCTTCACGAACGAACCACAGAACTCTGTAGCCCGCGCGGACTTCATTGAGGATGACGTGCCCTGCGGTGTTCCCCGCCCCGACGACGCCCACAAGATTCCCGTGGTTACCAGAGGACGTGTTGGGAGAAAGCGGATCAATAAGGGTGCCAGTCCATGAAGTCATGGAGCTGATTTGCCCCATAGCAAAAACAACACTCTCGGCGCGCACAACCCGATTCTGATCGTCACACAACATCCAGTATTGACCGTCCCGATGGACATCGGTTACCCGAAACTGAAAGGCTGACCGAGCTAAATGATGAGCCGAGATAATATGGTACATATGGTCTACGAACAGCCTTGCGGACGGTAGAGAGCGCTCAGATAACCGGGCAAGATCTAGTTGGCGTCGCTCGGAAGCGGCTAGCTCACTCCAATGTAGTCGGCCGAAAGCCGCCAAGGTAATATCTCCGTCTGGTGCGAGATGATGATGATAGGGGCTTCGCATGACATGTTGTCCCACAGCAATTAGCCGACTTACAAACGACTCGGCAAACGTCGTTCTTTCATCAAGAAGAACAAAGCTGTCGCCCAATCCCATGTGCCAAAGGCGGGCCGCCAATGATATTCCGGTCGGACCCGCCCCAACGATCGCGACACGTGTGTCTACCACGCTTGGCGCATGTCGAAGAGGAATGTATTTTTGTTCGGGTAATTTAATAGCTTCTGTAAAAACATCCAAGCCCAGTTCGATGGGCCACACACTATCACAACGTTTGTTGTATCTTATCATTGCTGTGTTGCTCCTTCGCGGATGATATTTTCACTTAGTGCAGAGCGCCCAAACCACACGAGGGCTAGAAGTGCCACACCACATAACGCAACTATTCCTAGTAGAATACGCCCATTCCACCATGCAAAAAGCACCCCAGGGACCATAGACCCAATCGCGCGGACCATTTGGTTAGAAAACGTTATCCCCGCCCGCATGGCGACAAGCTTATCTTCGGGCGTAACCATATTTCGAATCGCACCATTCATCACAAAAATGGCTGCCATTCCACCGTCTAACACCACATATCCGACGGTCAATCCGTAGTATGTGCCCGACGTTAATAGCACCACTGATCCAAGCACGGAGACTCCTAAAGCTATACCTAAAGTCTTGACGGGATGGAACCGTCGGCTATTTTGTATGCGATCAAGGATTACGACGGCCACGAAGTTACCAATGCCGGAGAGTGTAAACACCAATCCGGCGGAACTATCAGGAAGATGTAGGTGACGCGCGACAATTAAAACGAGATCAAAGACGACAGCGATTGAAACGAAGTTTGCGACCCAGTCGACGACTGACAACGTCAAGAGGGGAGGCGTAATGAGCACGCGTAACCCATCAAACACGTGGTTGAGTCTCGCTGGCGTTTGCACACTCGCAGTAGCATCATGACGACCGAGGATCGCCAGACCAAGACTGGATCCAACAAACAACAATGTTAACGCCCCAAAAATTCCCATGCCGCCCCATACACTGAAAATCACGCCAGCCAAGACTGGTCCGATGACAGTTCCTATGGCATCTGCACCCTCCAAATAGTTAGACACGCGAATCATGCTGTCGCGCCCAAAAATGCTTCGCACTTGTGGAGTTAACGTAATTCGCGTCACCGTGCTAAACATGCCAATGAGGATTAAAGCAATGACTAACCCAGGCACGACAAAGCGTCGCAAAACGCCTGTCACCATCAGAATGACGAAAGCAAAAAAGATACCACCCTGAATCAACTCTGCTTGGGCAGGCATTTGGGCCAGTCGCTTTGTCCGAACCCATCGACCGAGTGGTAGCGCCGTAACCGCCGTGACCAACGGAATAATGGCCATGATGGTCGTGGAAGCCGTACCATGATTGGTGGCTAGCAACAACCACGGGATGCCTAATTCGATGAAACGCCCCCCTACGATCGATAGCACTTGGCTGGAGAATAATGCCACTAATGGCCTCTTCAAATGGTTTGACCTCCAAAACGGCAAGACCCGCAACTAGCGCGGGTCTTGCCGTTGACTTCTTATCGCCTACCCAACTTTCGAAATTCTATATACGTCCGGTATGGCGATCTTCTTTGTGGGCACCGCGATCTCCAGTTTAGGCAATCCGACACCCAAAAGCTGACCTTCCGCCATTAGCTCAGCATCAGCCTCGTCGATGATACGGTTATGGCCCATGACAATCCGTGGAACGCGCGTTTCGATTGTGTAGAACTTTAAGATGGGTTCTCCCGGGCGGATTTCACCGCCATAAAAACCCACCGTGTTAGTTTCGGGAACGTAACGGGCATGCTCGAAGTTTCGGGAGGTCAACAGTTGGGGCTTGTTCCCCGCCATAGGAACGGTAATATCCGACCCCAACGTTACTTGCCAGCCATACCATGTCTTATCAGTTAAGTTCGTTTCGGCTTTCATAATCGTCCACGTTCCGGCTGATGGTAACTCCGTTCGCATTACGATGGTGATATCGTTTACATCGATGCCTCCAGTAATCATGACCATCCGGTTTTGTTCGTCAATAGCAGCCACCATGTGCAAGTCATGTGCTCTCATTAAACTCCACCTCCAAGGTAAATTCTACCATCCCGACATTAAGTCATGCAATATTCGCTCAATGTAGGAGCCAGCTTAGGATAATACGCGTCATTACGAAAACCTAGAATAAGGGTGTGAATGGCCCCATTTTGCTCGGCCATTTATAAATGCCACAAAGCCCACCATGAGGTGTCATATTTACGTATACGTCAACTAGACACGAGAAGCATGGAGGAAAAATCACGAACTGTGGCCATACTCTAGCAGAAGTTTCCGGGTTAGCGATTGCGCAAGGTCGAAAATCAAATGACACCCCTAAAAGGCCTTCTGAATCTATGCGAAAACCCTTGACCATGGTTTTTTGAGGATGGACATATAGCGGCGGATGCAGCAGAAGATTGCGGCGCCGTGTACGCTGCGGACGGTGACGGAAATTTTTTCTTGGATTTTTACCATACGCAAGACTCTAGCACGAAAAGACTTTTGAAAAACGTCTTAAAGTACCAGACATAAAAAATCTACCTATGTTAAAATTTTACTATAATCCGCCAGAATCAATACATGTGCAGTTCTATTATATTGCGCTCGCGGGATGGTTCAGATTGTACCATAGTCAAGCGCTCTCCTGTTAGGCGTGTTACGGCAGGATGCTTGATAGATATATACAATCTTACATATCCCTCACTTCACCAATTGTCCCATCTCGTTACCGATCCTGGTATGCTTGACGGCGTACCCACATTGGGATGAATGCTATCGTTGACGCAGATAGCTCGTATTAGTACTTAAGCGGACCTTATGGAGGGGTTATGTGGTGCAACAGTATGTATTGTTACTAGGCGCTAATCAGTATTTGCGCGAACGCTCGTTGTCTGGAGCTAAACAAGTGACGAACTTACCCATCTGGACGGCCGACCAAGGCGTCGCATATAGCCTGAACCGATACTTCGACGGCACAATAAATGTTGATCCTCAAGACGCAGACACCCTTTTAAAGAGCATTCATGCGCATGAGCTCCAAGGCTGGACCCCCAAAGCCGTCATTCCGCTAAACGATTGGACGTTGGCAGCCGCGCATACCGTAAATCGGGCGCTGGGATTGCCGTCCATGGACGCGACTACCATCCTGCGGTCCCGCAATAAATATCTCATGAAAGAAGTCTTTGCAAAATATGGGGTACCAACCGCTCCTTTCGTTCTCATCGAAACCGAGGCTGACCTTATGGAGGCCATCGAAACGGTGGGGTTGCCAGTCGTCATCAAACCGTATGACTTTGGCGGCAGCGGGGGGGTGTATTTGGCCAAAACCGTGGAGGAGGCGCGGGCGCGACTCCGGGATTCCATGGAGATGATGGACGAATACCGTCAGCAGTTCGGCATTGCCGGCAACAAATTCTTAGTCGAAAAGTTCATTGCGTCGCGTGATGAAGTGTCGGTTGAGGTCTTGTGTTTTGATGGTCAATATCAAGTCATTACAGTAACCGAGAAGTATTTGTCGCCGGAACCGTGGTTTGCTGAAATGGCCCACTTGGTACCGAGTCATCGCATACATGATCGCCCGCTGTTGGACATGGCCATTCACGCGTGTAAGGCACTCAAGCTTTCGTTGGGCATGGCCCATGTCGAGATCAAAATCTTGGATGGGCAAGGGTGGGTGATTGAGGTCGGTGCTCGTCCTGGCGGCGATGGCATTATGGACCAGATTGAGCGGGCCTATGATTTCAATCCATATGCCGCTCATGTCAAAGCCTACCTAGGGGAGTCTCCTTTTGATATAGTTCGGAACATCACTCCGCAACGGACCGCCGCCATTGCCTTTCTCAAAGCACCTCCAGGCATCATCACCGACATACGTCTGCCAACGAAACTGCATGACTGCGTGAGGTCCTTGGCGATACAAGCCAGCGTGGGCAAAGTCTCTGAACCACCCATCGCCTGGCGTGCCCGAGAAGGGGTCGTGGAATACACATGGCCGCACCTTTTCACATCTAAACCGGATGAGCCGACACGGTTAACGGAGGCGTTGTCTCAAGAGATTTTTGTCACGAAGAGTTTGTGAGATGTATCTTTACCTAGCACTCTCTGGAATTTACCGCTTCCTATCCGGAGCGGTGCTCTTGTCCGTTAACTGGGGACTGTCTAGTAGTGCAAGCGACCACTATCGAGCCTTAGCACTTGCCAGCGTCCTGTCCTTTGTCCCTGCAATTTTTGTACCCATGATGACCCGCAATGTTCTTAAAAAATACGATGGTTCCCGTATCTCGGCCGTGGGTTTGGTCGGCGTGGTGGCCAGTTGCGTGGCGCTGTTCTGGGTCCACTCCGACGAGACCCTCGTTGTAGCGGTTAACTTCATCATTTGGACATTCTTCTTCATATTGGAAACCAGCTGGGAGATGTGGTTCGCTGGGATTGCCAAAGGCTATGCCAATGATCTCATCCCGAAGTTCAGTTCCTACTCGGTAACCATCAATCAGGTTGCCTTAATGGTAGGCCCTATTTGTGCTCCCTTTATTATCCACGCCCTAGGATACCGCAGCTTTTACCTTGTTGTCGCTGCCGGCTTCAGTGCTCTCACACTGGTCGTCATCGGCCGACCCATAGCGGAATCGCCAGGGACCCCACTGAAAGCACCGGCATCCCGAGGCGGCGGATTTCTCTTTCTGGCCTTGGCCCTAATTTGGCCTACGTTGGGTAGTTTCAATTTCATGTTGCCTGTGCAGGTGCGATTGCATCAGGGGTCGATGCTCGATGTGGCGCTGTTGGATGCTGCTCTGAGTATCGGCATGGCGCTATCGGGATTTGTCTTTTCGCTTTGGTCCAGAGCGATTAGTTTTCTCGCGATAGCCTTCATTGGTGTCTCCATCGTCTTGAGTTTCCTCTTGTGGTACATCACGGCACAAATTGATGAGCGCCTCTTCGGTCTGTTATTGCTGGGATTTGGCTTTGGCGGTTTGCGCATCCTTGCACGAGCGATTCTGGCACATCGATATGGCACTGCAAATGTGGGGGTGATGGTCTCACGGGCTAACAGTCTCGCGTTGCCCATTCTCATTGGCACATTGGCATTAGCACGCATACATATCGCCGATACGTGGATGCCGCCGTTTATTTTAGCGCTTCTGATGGCCTTGTCGCTTTTGGGCAGTATTTCGGTGAACGGCGGTGTGCGTATGCAGCCGTCAATGGAGGAATGAATAGCTATGATTGTTGATGATGTGCGAGGAGTGCCGCAAACCGTTTGGGACCGGAACGACTTGCCAGTATTGGAACAGGCACTGGTCGGGTTGTTAGGAATGGAGTACGTTCCGGAAGATGTGTTGAATTCAGAGCGTCCGTCATTAGCCAGTCTTGAGATTTTGTGCGTCGATTTGGTCACGACCATGGAGCAAGCCAAAATTCTACGCGCACGGGAATGGCTTCGGTCTATGAAGGAATTTGCGGAGCAGTCGGAGCGCGATCAGTTGCTGCTGAGGGCCTTGGAACACTGGACGAATCGACGCTTTGAAGAGTCGCATCGTAACTTACGACAAGTGCTGAATCGCTATCCACAAGACATTTTAGCCGTATGGGCCTGTCATATGCTCGAGTTCTACATGGGCTGGATTTCGCAGATGCTTACAACGATGCAGTTGGTCCGTGATGCATGGAATGCACAAACGCCATTACTGACGTACTTTAAAGCAATTGATGCCTTCTCGCTCGAGGAGAATGGAAACTTCGAGCAGGCTTTGACATCCGCAAATCTCGCGTTGACCCTCAATGCCCGCAATGTTTATGCCATTCATGTCGTCTGCCACTATTACTACGAAACTGGGCAATTTTATGAGGGCAGTCGATGGATGGAGGCACATCGGAGTGAATGGTGCGACAACTCCTCTATGCGGATTCACATTTGGTGGCACTACGCCATTTTCCGACTCTATCTGATGGACATTGCCCAGGTGTACGAGATCTATGACCAGGAACTCCGTCGCAAAAGCGATCCCAATTCCCTCGAGGATCTCGATGCGGCGTCATTGTTGTGGCGTTTGCATCTCTTGGGGTACGACGACTCGTCACGCTGGATGGAATTGTACCAGTCGTGGAAGCACTACGGGCTCGAGGAATTTTATTGGTTCAATGACCTGCATGCCCTGATCGTCCTGCTCGCTAATGGGTATGGAGACAAGGCCGCCGCTCTCGCACAACATTCCATTACGCGAAGTGAGCCCGGATCCCAGGAAACACTGCGCCATGCCTTACGCGGATTCGCATTTTTTGAGGCAGGGGAATGTCAGTGGGGTTTGGAGGATTTATGGCACGCCATGCAAGGGACGCCATTTGGTGGGAGTAACGCCCAGCGAGACATCTTGGAATTGACCGTCGCCGTAGCCATCACGCGATTGCCCAACGGTCCTCCGACGCTCGACTCCCTAATCGATCTCGGTCGAAGCTTGAAATATGAAACCCCATTGCGTAATCAGCTGTTATCCCAGATGCGTCTAGGAGTGAGAGAAAATGGATAATGTAAACACGTTGAGCGATCTATTCAAACAACTGGCAGAAAGTGATACGAGTCAGAGGCTTGCCATCAATACGGTCAGTTTTAAGACCGCTCGATGGCGTTTAACCAAAAAATCTGGGATTATTGTGCTGCCACACCAGATCGAGGCTATCTTGTGTGTGGAGACCAATAAAATCGATTTGGGCGAAGTCGACACTACGCGCTCTGAAATGATGGAGCCTTTTCTCTTAGGAGCTGGGGAACCGTACTACAAAAAGGCGGGCATTCGCCTCTTGATACGTGCCGCGAAGGGTGACGCTGACGTCGTCATTTATATGTCGTGGCAACCCGGTGAACAAATCGAGCAAAAGGCGTTCCAAGAGGCAGCCGACAGCCTGGATGACTATTATTTTGGCTATGATCAGCGGTACCGACGGGTTTATGACGCTGGCGCGCAGTTGTGGGAATCCGATCAACCCAATGCATCGCTAGTAAACATGCTGCAAAAGCATTTTGAGCTGGCCAAAGGGCGTATCGTGGACCTAGGATGCGGCGAAGGACGAGATAGCCTTTACCTTGCGCAACAGGGACTGGAGGTTACAGGCGTCGACATATCGAGCGTAGCTTTGGGACGTGCGCGTGAGTTGGCACACCAACTCAGATTACAGACGGTGCGGTTTATCGAAAGCGACGTCATCTACCTGCGCCCCATTGCGGATTCTAGTTATGACGTGGCCCTTAATATGGGATGCCTTCACATGTTAACGGACACTAAGCAGCGATCGCGCCATATTCAACGGGTGTTTGAAATCCTTAAACCCGGTGGATATTTTTTGGTTGATCACTGCAAATCCGACTGGGGGAAAGGGTTCTATTCCATTCCGGATTATGATGCGGTAGCCAAGGACTTGATTCCGGGTCAGGTCATTCCTCGCCGCGTTCGGGTCGATGGTCAGGAGGTCGACATTCCCTTAGAAGTTCTTCCGCATTTGGATCAAGCACCCGAGGTTCTCATCGATGAAATCTGTAGCCACGGATTTGACATGGTCGACACCGAATCCAGCAATACCGAAGCATTCGGAAACTCCGCGGTGGTTTTGTTTCGCAAGCCCAATCTATAACGCCATAAAGATTGTGTAGTGAGCACCGTCGTGCCAGCAGAGGGCCCTCGTTCAATCTAGTCCGAACAGGGGCCCTGCACAATTGACTCAGACGATCGGTAGAACTCGTTAGTACGGATGTGAAGAGTTTGGGGTCTGTGTAGTATGGGAGCAGAAAAGGGCAATAAGCGACGATCAGCATGATAATACCCAATCACCGAGCCAAATTAGGCCGATCGGGAGACGAACATACGGCACCCTGCGAAGATTCGTGACGGAAATGAATCGGAGTGCCTTGCGGTGTGTTCCCGGCGATTTGAGAATTTTTCAGATCACGCCGGTGACTTTTTTAGTGCAGGGGTCCCGCCAACAAAACGCGGATTTCCCCCGGTAGAATTGGGTTAATATGGTATTTAATTCATCTATTCTGGCTACCGCACGCATGAATGTGTTTCATTTCCCTGATGGGTCCACCCTTCGTCAATGCTACACCGTAGTCCTCTTAATCATGTTTTGTGCGGTTCACAATACGAAAATCAGGTGTCGTGGCTAAAAGTGTTGATAGGACGGCATTCTGAACCGCACACAAGGCGCTTGTGTGCGGTTCAGCGGTGGGCACCGCGTCGATCAGATCCCGCGGGATCGCTGCCATTTTCCTCTCTACCGGGAGACCACCGTCGCCATGGCGGAGGCGGTTCTATCATCATTGTCGCCAAGAGGACCGTGGTGGCCGTGGCGACGTTAATATCGATGGATTGTGGGGATCGCCGCCCAAATCTTGGACGCCCGTGTTCTGTAACGTGCATCAATGCACGTGCGTTATGTTTATGACAAGATTGTGAGAGCAACTGGAGGAAACCCATCATGATAAAACATCTCGCGTTAGGATCACTCGTCCTCTTGGGCGGCACACTGCTCGCAGGCTGTGGTGTCAGCGGGCATCTTTCCGCTACGCCGACCGGCAACGGAAATTACAATGTATCCGGTACCGTCCATACTAGTGGTGTACCCACCTCTTCAAGCCCATCGTCGAACCCGCCACCGGCATCAAATACGTCTTCAAATCCTCCTAGCTCATCGGCCATCGTCCAACCCTCCACGAACGTCTCAATATCTCCCAGTGAGCCAGAGTCGAGTCCCGTGTCGACAACGATTGCGTTGCCGCGTGACGCGAGTCAATGGCCGCCGGTTGTCCGAACGGCGCTCACGTGGATTTCGCATCATGACGTCGGCATCGGGGATATAAGCTTACCACTGGAGGGCCCCCGATGGATTCCATCGGGCGTCTTATCACCGATGGCGACCAGCACTGTTGGTCGCCAATATTCCGTAGGACTGTGGAATACGACTACTGCCTTGGCCGTCGTCAACAGTCCGTCCTTAAATCAAGATAAAACTGCATCGGCCGCGATTGCAGGATGGACAATCGACGCAGGTGGATCCTCACAGTCACATCCCCTGACATCTCTTGAAGGCGTGAATGGATTCTGGTCTGCTCCGCACGGATCGGAAACCGCTGTCAATCTGGGGCACGGTATCATTGGAAACTATTACGCGTACGGCGAATTCCATTCGGGTGTAATCAACGGGGAATCAAACACGGTCCGGCATTTGATCGTATGGCATGAGGGACAATGGATCTGGGAGGTGGGCCAAGGTAGTGAATCAGCCGATCAAATGATTGCCGAACGCCTCGTATCCTATTTCCACCAAGCTCTGCTGCCGCCCGGTCCAGGCGTCGGAGTGGTTATTAACTTGCACCAAAAACCACTGACCCGAATGGACTGGTCCCCAAAGGGACCCGAAATCACAGTGCACTTGTCGGATAGCATCCCATCGCTGGCTAATCCTATCGATACAGCGCACATGGCAGTGTCTTGGCAGGGATGAACAGTTTTTGTAATGCGATGACATCCCAAGACACACAGAAAGGCCGCCTAGTTATATCGAGCGGCCTTTCTGGTGATGTGCGTTTACCAGCCAGCAGCACTGGCTTGATCTGCGGCCGTATTCCCAAGAGAGTAACTATCTGCAGCTGTTGCACCGTCTGCGTTAATGTAGCCGTAAGCAGGCGTTGAATCCCATTCCGAAAAGCTGCTGAACGATTCGCACGAAAGGCCTAAACTACTACATGCATTGTTGATGGCCGTTACGGCCGGGCCACCCACAGCAATCACGCAAATACTCGAATCTTGTGTGGAGCGGGCAGCGAAATCCGCATCGGACGTCACAAGAGGCTGGTAGTATCCAGCATCATACTGGTTGATATCGATTTGAAGCGAACTAATCGTGTCAATGGTATCATAAGCCAAGAGAACGATTTGCCGACCGGTGCTATTGAGCCCATAGGGAGTCGACCGAAGAATGCGAGTCGTCGCAAACGTTGGCACGGTTATATTGGTGCCAGACCCACACGACGCACTCAAATAACGGTACTGAAGACCTGTCGGGCCCGTCACATAATAGGCTCCTTGATAATTCATCGAATCGATCGTATCGTAGGCATTGCCGTACGCTAGAAAGAGACTAGTCCAACCGTAGGCTGTTGCCGTGGGACACGCACAGGCCGATTGCTCGTTTATGCAGTTGCCATTATACCAGGAACTTCGGCTTAAAAGTCCCTGCCAATCGGTAACATTACAATCGTCACCTTGTTGATACCACCAAACACCTGCCGCAGCGTTGATAGGGTCGATGGCTTGGATTTGTGTACTTGAAGGAGTCGGTTGGCCTGTAGCATTATTCTGGGCCCAGAATTTTGTCTGAAACTCCGAGATTGAGGTTGGTTCCATCTGCAACCAATTATTCCCCGGACCTCCATCTTCAAGATTGCCTATTGCAAGAGGAATCGGTGACCGAACATTTAAAACCGCTGCTGCTCCGACAAGATAATCCGCCATTAATTGCCATGCTGGCCCTTGAGCATAGTAGCTAGCTAACGTATCGGCCTGATCGTATTCGGTGTACGCACATGCAAACACAGTGGACATTATAAAACACCCTTTCCTGTTGTAGTATTTGACCTTACCGGTCTACTAAGGTAAGAGACAAATCTGCGGAAAAAGCGGACAGGGTGGGCGCAATAAATTTTTTCATTGATGCAGATCCTCATGATATTGCTGCATAAGATAATCGCGGAGCACCGATAAAACGATGTGGTGATGCTGAAGTTCTTCCTCCAATGCTGATGAACACCCGCCGGTGGTATCCCACTGCGCACAACACACGAGGATGGCTCTATGTTCCTGCCGACACGCGTGCCGAAGGTCTTGTTCAGAAATCATGGGTCTCGCCTCCTAAACCGCAAATTTGTTGAAGAATCTGAGGGGGATGCGTCTGCAGCGCGAACCATAAGGTCACGCGGAGTTCTTGGTGTAAATCGGCAGAGTCCGCAGCCATTCTCGTCCACGATTGATAGCGGCTCATTTGAGGGGTCAATTGTGGCAGCAGCGCTTCGAAGGCGTCCGCATTCCCCGCGCAAACCTGACAGAGGGCTACGAATAGGGGCACTGACTCCGGATACGCCGGATCGCCCGACGCACCGTCCGATCGGTGCAATGCAGAGCCTGAGCCGTTTCCTTTTGCGTCCAACCGTGATTGATCGCCTGAAGAATGGCTTGATCGCGCGGCGTTAATTGCCGCAAACAGTGAGCCATCCACATCGACACCGCGATGTCGGAATCGGTGGAATGTGGATCCGCGTGCTCCCATAAGACTTCCTCCTTTTCTCTTGGTTCCAATGCCACCTCCGAAGCATGCTGGTGGCGTTGGTCTATAAACCAACGCACCGCCGCACGTCGCAACACCGTCTGAATCCACGCTCGCACTTGCCGCTCTTCGACGGTCATCATGAGGATCCTCCTGGCCTCAACATCAGGGTTCCACTGAACAGACCGCCCAGAAACACGATGATTTCCGCAACGCCTTTCATGCGTGTCCACATTCCTCTCGGATGTCGATAGATTGAGCGTACACCGCGAATCTGACACGAACCTGGCAATAACCTGCACCTTATCTGCACCTTATCTGTCATTGGGTGCTGTTATCTGAATAGAACAGACAATCCGATCAATGAGAGGAGGGTCGCTGCGCGTCTACGCCAGAGGGTAATAACAAGACATATCCGACATCCCGCCGGGTCAGGAGTACCTGGGGGTGACGCGGATCGGGTTCGATGGCCCCACGAATTCGATGCATATGCCGATAAAGGTCTGAAGGCGCATGCCAATCTTCTTGAGGCCACCCCACCCTGAGGAGGGTCGCATCCGGAATCAGGCGCTGGGGATGGTCTACCAGGTAGGCCAGCAGATGCCAGGTGCGCGCTGGTAGAAACACGGTCCGATGATAGCGGAGCACGATCTGTTGGTCGCGATCAATCGCAATCGCGGGCGTAATGACAATGAGGGAAGGGTTTTCGGACATCTCGCGTCCTCCTTCAATCCGGAAACGTTCGACGGAAGACATCCGCAAGCGCAGTCTGGCGCCGATCAGGGAGTCCGGCTATCCTCCCGCAGGGAGAGGACCCGTGACTTTGCGACCCCGCCTTGCGGCGGGTGTGCCATTTTTTGTCATATACTGAAGATAACGCCGGGCCGAGGGGACAAGTTACCGCTAGGCGCCAAACCCTGTCCCGTCTTCTTGACATAACGCCCCCTTCCCGGACCCCGTGCGCCTCTTGGATCCGTTAAGAGAAGTCAGGAGACTCTGTGCACGGACGCGATTTATCGTTATACTAGTATGACATAAGATAAGGAGGTGCTGTGCGATGTTTGCCGTCCGTTTGCCCCCGGATATCGAAACGCGATTGGAGGAACTGGCCAGAAAAACCGGTCGGACCAAAAGCTATTATGCCAAGAAAGCCATTGCCGACTTCCTCGAAGCTGAGGAAGACTATCTTCTGGCTATGGCCCGCCTTGAAGAACATCACCCACGCATCGGATTGGAAGCCATAGAACGTGAACTCCACCTGGACCGTTGAGTTTGATGCCGCAGCGCATCGCGATCTCCGGGCATTGGATCCCACGATTCAGCGGCGCCTCGTGCAATTCTTGCGCACCCGTGTTGCCGGGCTCGACTCGCCCCGGGCCTTAGGCAAACCCCTCAAGGGGGAAAAAACCGGACTGTGGCGCTACCGGGTGGGGACGTACCGGATCATCTGTCTCTTAGAGAATGACCGCCATGTCGTGGTGGTGGTGGCCATTGGCCACCGCCGCGAGGTGTACCGCTAAAGAGGTTTTGGGTATCATGGGCCCCCCTCCCCGGAATCTGCGGTGAATTGCCCCCAAAGCATTCCGAAAGGATGTGTGTGTCGCAGTGGGCTCATTCGGATCTTGCAGGAGTTGGCACCATTTCGACCGGTGTGGCGCATAAGGGCGGATCGTCGCGTCTTTTGCGACGCCGCTTTGCTACACTGAAGACGATCTATATTAATAAAAAGCAGGTTATGGGGTCTGTGTAGCAAATGGAGCAGAAAAGGGCAACAAGGTTCGTATGATAATCTAAGGCGCATAACTTCACCATGTAAAGAGACCTTCGTGATCCAGATCTGCGTTTTGTTGGCCGGACCCCAAAAAGGTCTGGGCTCGGGCTAGAGTTCGAGCTCGTCCTCCTGGCTCTTAGGGGGATGCGAGGGCTTGCGGTCTTGCGCTCGCCGTGCACGCATTGTGGCGTCGCGTTGGGCAGTCGCTCGGCGTTCGGCCTGGAAGTCTTGGAGAGTCGGATTGAGCTGCTCCATAAACCGCGTGAAGACATCTGGTGTGCGCCAATCGGCAACACGCTGCGTAAGAATGCGGGAGCTCAACGTTCGGGCCTCCGCGACCAGCTGACGACGAAAAGTCGTCTGGGCCCAGGCGGCGTGCTGGCGATTGGCCGCATTGAGACTGACAAGGGTCGCAAGGGTGCCGATCGTGCACGCTTCGGCTAGCGCTGTCCGCGTCTGTTCCACGTGCGGTTGCAGAGCCTGCCAGGCGGTGTCCTCAGTCTGAGAAGCCCGCTGATAGCGCTGGATGCGCGCATGATAGGCCTCTGCGTCTTGTCGGAAACTCGCTAAGTGTTTTTCCTTGTCGGCCACCTGCTGGCGGGCCGCGCGCAGCCGATCCGCATGAAAAATCCGTCCGAAGAACGTATTGACCTGCGCCAGATCTTTTTGCGCTTGCGTCACTTGTTGCTCCCAATGCTGCACGACGCCATCATAATCGCGCGCGCGATCCACCTGGGCGGCGAGGGCCGTAAGCGGCGCCCCGTCCGCATCGCGCCATTGGGCGGCAAAAGCCGCAGCGGAGTCCGGAACCTGCGCCAGAGACAGCACGAGGGGATCGACGGCTAACGCCTGCAAGGCCTGCGTGAGCGCGCTGCCCAGGGGCATATGCTGCTGCTCTAACCGGTGTAGAGTGGCGATTTCTTCGGGGGTCCAGCCATGCTGGCGACGCGCCTGATCGCGGTGCTCCTCCACCTCCTGCTGAAGCAGGTCGCGCTCAGCGCGGACCGCAGCGAGATCCATCACCACTTGATTGTATTGGGCCACGGTACGGTTCCAATCGCCGCGCTCGGTCTGGTGACCCCGTTGTTCCATTTGGCGGACCGCAGGCCCTTCATGCACAGTGGGCAGGCGATCGAGTCCCTGATCCGCTAAGGACCGGGCGTCCACCTGGGTGGCGTGACCGTGTGCCGTCAGAGCGGCGTTGCAGACGGCTTCCCATTGGGCGCGCCAGGAGACTAAGAGCGCTTTGGCGTTCCAGTCCCGGTTCTTCGGACCAAAACCCTCCGGACCGATAGTGCGGGTGGTCAACAAAATATGGGCATGCGGATTGGGTTCTTGGGGGTTGTGGCCTTCATGCAGGGCCACATCCGCCACCATGCCGCGGGCGACAAAGGCGTCCTGCACAAAAGCGCGGAGGAGATCCCGTTGTTGAGGGACGGTGAGCTCACGCGGCAGCGCCACTTCGACTTCCCGGGCGGTCTGAGCGTCCTTCCGCTTCTCGGCCGCATCGACGGCGGTCCACAGCGCCTGGCGATCGCGGACCCAGGCCGGGGCGTCCTCCGGGGCGAGGATGACGGTCTCGCGCACGTCCCCGCGACGAGAGTAGTCATGCGTGAGGCCTTGCCGGGCATCGGTGAGGGCGGCGCCGGCGCGATAAGCGGCAGCGGCCACCACCGATTTGCCGGCAGACCGGGAGACCACTTTAACCGAGAGGTGAAAGATGGCCACGGGCGACGCCTCCTTGATCTGGGACGCTTTTGCGCACGACATTGCGGAGCAATGTATAAGTGCGCCCTTACTCCCTTCCGGTCGTGCGGGATTCATGATACCCTCAGGGAAGAAAAGTAGCAAGAGGAGGCGGATCGGATGGCCCGGCGATCACCAGAAGAACGTCTCGCAACACTCAACCAAAAACTCGCCCAACTGGAATCTCGTAAGCACGCCCTGGAAACGCAGACCCAGGAAAAGGAGCGCAAAGCCCGCACCCGGATGCTGATCCAGATCGGCGGCATCATGGTCAAGCTCGGCATGGATTCTCTGGACAAAGCCCAAGCGTTCCAACACCAGGTGCAAGCCCATCCCGACTGGTGGGCCATCCTTACCCAGACAGCCGAAGGGCAGGAAGACCCCCACGCCCAGGAGGAAGCGCTCGCCCCCCAAACCGCACGAGGTCCCCTGTCACCGCGCGATGAAGACGGTCCCAGCTAGACCGATCCCAAAACCAGAAAGTATATCGTGTTGTACTTGATAAACATGTTAACATGATATACAATCATGGAAAGTTGGTGAGAAATATGGCAACAAAGACGAAGACGAATATGGTGGGATTGAGGCTGTCCGACGAAACAGTCCATGAGCTGTATTTTCTTGGGGTGTTGGGCGGCCAAGCCTCGCAAGCGAAGGTGGTCACCGAATGGATTCACCTGGCAGCCGAAGCGGTGAAGGCCCAGGCCTTGGCGATGAATCCTGCGCTGGCAGAGGATCAAGACGTATTGCTGAATCACGGCACCATTCTGAGCCGCGAAGAACAGTGGGCATTTAGAGCCGTCCGGGAGGCCTTGACATGAAACGACGCCGCTCAGGGGACCCGTTCCGGGTGGAATTGGACCGCGACAAACTGGAAGTGTTGGCGCACGCGCTGCACCAGCAGGTCAAACAGATCCAAGAGGACACCAATCGGCAGTGTGCGGAATGGTGGGCCGAGGATGCGCCGGAGGACCGGCCCGAGGTCCCCCCGACGTGGCAGGATCTGCTGCAAGACGGGGAATGGGAAGGCGAACCGGCATTCTGGCTGGACGGACAATTGCAGGAGGCCCTCACCGCCGTAGAAGCGGGACACGTCCTGAAAATCTCGTGGTCCCGGCACTAATTCCAAGGGTGGCACAAAAGAGCGCCCCGTGCTGCCTTGCGGAGGCCGTTTTTGGTCTGAGAGCAGCGACCTTGACCGGGCGGTACCCTGGCCAAACCGACGCGCGGGCAGGGTCCGGTTTGCTGTGCTCCCCCGCGTCGGCCATCCAGGCCACACCGCCCGATGTCAAGGG
>DAIDDL010000060.1 GCA_027309085.1 Sulfobacillus sp. | reverse complement strand
GGCACCTCGTCGGATTGGCGGGTTTCCAACCACCGCCAGAAATTCCGTTGGGTGAAGATCAGGCCGAGGAGACACGGACCCCCGCCCAATCTCGAATAGCATCGCGCACCCCTCATCTTCTAAAGTTTGAGCTCCATACGCGCAAACCCCCAGCGATGTCCAGACCGTATCACCGGCTTCGAGAATGGGCCTCACCCGTACCGGGTAAATTGTGAAAAAAAAAACGGTGAAGAGCGGCACCTGAACAGTTACGATTTCACTCCGCAACATCCCGTCACTCCCACGGCATTGCAATAAATGCGGCAATATTCTGATGAAAAAGAACTATCTCTCAGTTATACTGTCGATAGAGGATGAATTATGTTGACATAGACGAGAGAGCGGAGGCTTCCCATGGACCTATTGGATGGACTCTGGGTCGCATTACAACCCGTAGTAGACCTGATGACTGGGGGCGTTCTCGGTCACGAAGCCTTGATCCGCGGCCCGGAAGGCAGCGACCGGGAAACACCGGATCAACTTTTTGCCCAAGCCGACGCGGCGCACGTCCGGGCGGACTTGGAACTCGCTTGTCGCACACTGGCCATTAATGCTATGTTGCATACATTGCCTCCAGAGCAAATGCTGTTTCTTAATGTTGATCTCACGCCAGGACCTCTCCCGATCGATCCCATCGGCCGGGATCTTCCACGGGCTCGGATTGGTCTGGAAATTTCCGAGCATCACCCAGTGCCTCGCGACTCAGTCGCCCTGGACCAGATTAATGAGTGGCGCGCACAAGGCTACGGCATCGTGTTGGACGATTACGGGGTAGGCTATTCCTCCTTGGCCATGGCTATTACCGTGCATCCACACATACTAAAGCTTGACCGCGAGCTCGTGCAGAATATCGACCAGAATCCTTTCTGCGCTGATGTCATCCGGTCCATGGTCGCTATGTGGCATGACAAAAACATCAAAATTGTCGCCGAAGGCATTGAAACACCCGCAGAACTCCATGCCCTACAGGCACTGGGGGTCGATTATGGTCAAGGGTTCTATCTCGGGCGGCCAACGCTGCCCAGTGACCGGACCCATTAGAGCTGGGAGCGCGTTTCCGTCGGCGTCCCATTCTTATGCAGGACCCTATGCTCCGGTGCAGGTCTGGTCCGACGCCGACCAGGCTCAATGGCGCACGGCCCGTGAGGCGCTCCATCATGTTCACCAGCGATTCGTGGAGCACCTGCCCGAGGTTCTTCCCCGGACCGACGTGCTCTGGACGCTCGCGGCGCGTTATGGGGAGAATTTGCCTGCGGACCCCCGCGTCCCGCTTACCCGGGAATATGCCCGTCAACTCGGATATCAACTCCGCCGAGGAGGCATCTCCCCTTCCTGGTTTATTCTAGTGTATGACTTTTACTTTGCCGCGTATCACCAGGCATCCACTGATCAGATTCCCGACTTACCGCCGCTCCCGCTGTTTCGGCGGCGGTGGTTATGGGATGTGGCCGACACGCTCGATGCGTTTACCCAAGCTGGGCAGATGCCTTTGAAAAGTCCCACTTGATGGCCTAACACCGGAAAGGGGGGAATAGCCGACGTTGCCGGTCTTGCCGCAACAGACCAAGATTGGCCGCGCTCGCTCACCGGATCTAAGGGAATATCCACGGTTACACATTATATACGCGATAGCTTATTGAGGGGACGAGGAATGAGGTCGAGCCACTGGCTAAAGCTTCCCCAGACAAGAAACTATGCGCCACAGACCGAAAAGAGGGACGTCATGGACACCGAGCCTGATGGTCGCCATCTTTCATTTCAGGCACTGCTTCTGAGCATTGTGGGGCTGTTGCTGATCACTCTGGGCGCCTTTGGATTCAGCACATGGTACGCCTTGCAGCAATGGCCGCAATTGACCCAGTCCACCCAATCGCTTAAGACTGTCTCTACGAATCTCAGCACAGCGTTCGACCAGTATGATGGCACTCTCAATATGTATGTGAGCCTAGATCCGGATTCCGGCGCTCCGCCCGGCCTGCAGCGCACGACGTTGGCGACGGCTATTCAGGACCGCGACAATTTTTTTGCTGCTTACCGCCAGGCTCTTCGCCTGAGCCGCGGGTCCCCTCTCACTGGCGATTTGACTCCCGTGGGGATGGCCTTCACGGCCTACCAGGATGATGCGAGCCTAGTCATTCGTGACATGCAGCACCAACACTATCGGCAAGCGCTGCACCTGCAGGCGATCGGCAATGTGGCGGTCAGTCAGGCGCTCGCCAGCGCCCTTGCCCGGTTCAATGGGGACACGGCCCGCTTCATCCAGATGAAAGAGTCCCGTCTGCAAACAGTCCTGCACCGCATGAGGATCGTCCTGATTTTCTGGGGTATTCTCATGTTGACTCTAACAGGTTTAGGTTTGACCGCACTCCGCCGAGCTACCCGGGAACTAGTTCAAGATCTGCTGGCGCTGACCCACGGGAACTTTATGATGACGCGCCCCCCAGCCTTCTGGAAAGAATATGCCCTGATTCACCATGCCTTCTTGGAAATGCGAGACACCATCGCCGCCAGTTTTGCCACCTTGGTCACCGTGACCCAAAATCAAGCATCATACACAGGGCTCCGCATCCTATTGGTGTTCCTCACACATGAAGTGGCCCCGAGTGGGCATTCCCTAGTGCACCCGCCGTCTCAACCACGCGCGCTTAAGACGGCTCCTGTGTCTCCGCAAGGGTGGGCGGCCGATTGTAGGGCGTATGCCCTTCTTCGCCAAGATAGGCGTAAAGGCCTTCGAAGACGGCGTATCCTTTTTGCAAGGCTTCTGTGTCATTCCGGCAGATCTTCCGCAGACCCCGGCACACCCAGTCCAAACCCACGGCGGCAGGTTCCCAAGACACCTCTTGAAGCGTATCGGCCTCATCGACGAGATGGGCCAAACGTTCCAGGATGGGATCTTGAAGGCGGTATTCATCTAGGATCGTATGAAAAGTACTCTGCCCGTGCCTGTGGGAGAGACGGGCCCCTGGAATATCGAAGGGCTCCGCTTCGCTGATTCCCGGCTTGGCGCGTTCAGGGATGAACGCAAACTGTGCCGCACCATCAATAAACCGCACAATCAGCCACGCACTGGCCATTCGATCAACCCCCACATTTTCCCACGTGAGCCATTGCATTGGGGTTCATTCCTTTCGTGCTTGTTTAAGTTTCTCATAAATTTGCTGTCCCAAGGAGCACCCAAAATAATCCCGCTGCCGTCCCTGTTGAAACTGTCGCGACAACGTAGGCCAGTCGGGGGCTCGTTGTTGGATGGCGTCCCATATCGGCCGATATTCCTGCTCGCTCGAGGCCATGAATCGGTCCATGAGATCCTGTTCCTGCCCGGGAAGCGTCAAGTGCGCCCGCCATAACATAACGTCTCCATGCAACGCCATGATTTCATCGGCCAGCCACTGAAATTGTTCGTAGGTCCATGGTGTATCGGGCAACACCCAGACTGAGTCATGCAGCAAAAGTGCACCGAGATTTTTCAATTTACGCCAAACGTGAACCCGTCCTGCACTCGGTGTCGGCGGCACACGGTAGTGCAACAAGATCCATTGACGTATGATGCCCCCCTCCCTCTTCCTCTCTGAGCACTCGCTAGTTGCTTGTTTGCAACAGTATTTTATCACGATTTGTCTAGGAGTGCCTTGACAGCGGCGCACGTCACTCGTTATGATGTAACCGTGGTTACATTTCCTAGAGAGGGTGAATGCAATGAAATGGATTACTCGAGAAAACGCTAATGTGGACCGAGTGGCTTGTCCGTGGTTAATCAAACGGTTTGTGGACGTTAACGCCGAGTTTTTATACGTTCCTGCCGCCGACGTGCAGGCAGTGGCCGAGCGGGAACAGGCCATCCCTTACGACGTGCCAGGGGCGGAACTTGGGCACGTGGACGGCCGTTGTTCGTTTGAGTCATTCCTCATCAAGTATGACTTAGGTGGAGATGCCGCCCTCACGGCACTAGCGACAGTTGTGCATGCTGCCGATGTGGAAGGCGACGTCGACCGGTCTCCGCTCGGCCCCGGCCTCAAAGCCATTGCCCGCGGCTTTAAGGATCTCTTCGGCCCGGATGACCAGCGGAAGCTAGCGATGGAAAGTCCCGTGTACGACGCCTTGTACTTGTATTTTCAAGGGCAATCTCCTGCCGCATCATAAGACGTCCAGAACCCAAGGAGATGGAAAGCATGTTACGGCTAATAGGGTATGTCGATCTGCCGCGACCGGAGGGTGGGGCCTTTGACCACGCTGCAGTCTGTCTCACGACCGGTCAAGTATTCGTGGCCCATACTGCCGCAGACCAACTCGAGCAATTTGACGGAGTTTCCCGAACACACACCCGCTCCATTCCTGGCTGCGTGGGCGGCAGCGGCGTACTTTACGCTCCGGAGCCGGAATGGATCATCGCCGCGTCCCGGGGCTCCGGTCAGCTGCTTGTACTTGACGCACACACCGGGATGGTCCAGCGCACTATCACAGTAGGTCCCAGACCGAACGGGGTCGTCTGGGACCCTCTCCGCCAGCGCGTGCTGGTAGCCGATGTTGAGGCATTCGAGGCGCGGTGTGTTGATCCCAGGACAGGTGACACCCTTAATGCTGTCACCTTGGCGGGCCGACCGCGTTGGGGAGTGTATGACGACGCCCGCGACTGTTACTGGGTCAACATTCGGGAACCGGCGTTGGTGCAGGGATTGTCCGCAAGGGACTTGACCCCGGTCGCCACGCTCCGCCTAAGCGCCCACGGACCGCACGGCTTGGCGTTCGACCCCGTGAAGGACCGGCTGATGGTAGCCTGCGACGATGCCCAGTTAGTAGTGTGGGCATTCGCGGATCAGTCGATTATGGTGGAGACGCCGCTGGAGGGGCCCCCAGATGTAATCTGGCTCAATGAGCGCGGCAACCGGCTCTATGTGGCCATTGGTCAGCCCGGCTGCGTACAGGTGGTAGAGACGGCGTCTTATACGGTCATGGAGACGATCGCAACGGAACCCGGCGCAACCACCCTGGCTTTTGACACAAAGCGCCAGCGGCTTTATGTGTTTTTGCCAGTGTCCGGTCGGGCCGCAGTGTACGAGGAAACGACTAGTAGTGGGATCAGCCTCACATGACCAAAACAGCGCCGCCTTCATGGCGAGTCGTGGGTCAATTATTGATAGCTCGCTCCCTGCGCGAAATGGCCTTTGGCACAATGGCTATTGTACTGCCCCTCTATTGGCAGAAAGCCGGCCTCTCGCTGCCCATCATTGGACTGCTCTTTACGATCGCCTTATTGGGATCGTCAACACTGTCTCTGCTGTTAGGGCGCTTCGCGGACCAGGTGGGCCGACGGCGTGTGCTCGTCCTCGCCAGCGCCTTGTGGGTGCTCACGACTCCACTGTTGTTCCACCCCAGTCTCGAAGGGCTGACCATTGTTGCATTAATAGGATCACTCAGCCCAACCGGCAAAGAAGTCGGCCCATTCCTCGCGGTCGAGCAGGCGGTACTTGCTCGCGTGTATGCTGGCCAGACTCGGGTGCGTGCTTATGCGTGGTTTAACTTGGTTGGGTACACGTCTACCGCAGTAGGGGCCCTGCTAGCCGGCATGTTAGGATGGCTGGGCGGCACTGAAGGAACGATGGGAGCATTCCATCTAGTCATCGTGGTCTATGGAGGGGTCGGGTTCGCCCAGTTGATCTTGTATGCACGGCTGCCCGCCGCCATCGAAGTCCCGGTGCGGGAACACCCGTCTCATGCCCGACTGAGCTCCGCATCCGTGCCGCCGCTCCGTGTGCGCCGCATGGTATATAAACTGTCCGGACTCTTTGCGCTCGATGCGCTGGGGGCCGGATTCGTCGTGCAGGGTCTCTTGGTGGCATGGTTTCACGCCCGATTCGGGTTAAACCTGGTTCAATTGGGTGGCATCTTCTTCGGCACCAATCTGCTTTCAGGACTTTCCTCGCTGGTGGCAGTGCGCTTGGCCCAGCGATTCGGACTGCTCAATACGATGGTATTCACCCACCTCCCGTCCAATCTGTTGCTCATCCTGGTACCGCTGATGCCCACCGCAGCGCTTGCGGTGACGTTATTATGGCTGCGTCATCTCCTTTCTCAGATGGATGTGCCGACACGCCAAGCGTATACCATGGCGATGGTGCATCCGAATGACCGTACTTATATGGCCTTCTGGACCAACGGGGTTCGCCATTATGGAACTGCGGTCGCTCCGCTACTCTCGGGCAGTCTGTTAGCTTTGCCGCTTATCGGACTGCCATTTTTCATTGCGGGTGGTTTGAAGATAGTTTACGATCTCACTCTCTACGGCACCTTCCGGCGCATCCCGCTTGAACATACGGACGAGCGTTAATGGCTGGCCCGCAAGATGTCGCCAGACGGTCGCAGGGCGCCGGATAACACACCATAATCAGATCCAGGTGCTGTTTCCGCGGAGGCTGATCCTGCTTCCTTCTGGTTCCCGTGATGTTTTGTAGCGAATCAACAGGGATCTGCCGCATCATAAATCAGGGATACACTGTGTCCCGTATGCGAGAAATAGACCT
Source organism: Sulfobacillus sp. (assembly GCA_027309085.1). Lineage (GTDB taxonomy): Bacteria > Bacillota > Sulfobacillia > Sulfobacillales > Sulfobacillaceae > Sulfobacillus. Next base: position 16,559 of record DAIDDL010000060.1, on the reverse strand, counting down.
AAGAAATCGCAGCACTATGGAATTGTGCGAGACTGTTCCACAGGTGATTCGCCATGGAACAATGCTTGTGCACATGTCCGAAAACCGGTCCCGGAAGTGTAAGGATGGCCGCAGAACCACCGGCCAAGGGCCGCTGCCACTGAATGCGACGCATGGAACGGCGACAACGCCGGGAGAGTGTCACGAACTTGCCCACCACGTTGCCACCCCTCTCTTTGTACTCGTCGCCCCGCGCATTCCCCTACTTAGCCTGACCTCAGAACCAGAATGCGCGGGAATTGAGGTCAACAGGAAAGTATCAATCCCTCAACATCCCAAATTCTGCTCATGATTGAAATACTCCCAAAAAACTAGGAGCATCCCCGCCCTCTGAATGCTTTGCTTACCGTTGCATGATCTGGCACCTCGCCGGCACCGTTCAGGACCCCTTGCCAACTTCGCCACTGCCCCCGATTATGTAGATGAACAACATTGCGTATCGTCCTCTTCCCTTCTATGAATGCGACCAAAACGCCCACGTATACTGGATCGTTAACACTGCCCGAGATCCTAAGAACTCCGGTCCGGCAGCCTCACACCATGGATACCCCGTCGGAGCAGTCTGCTCGAATCTCTTCACGACCTCTCCAGCATTGATCCTTACACCCCCAGATAAATCAGGCAGCAGCGAATCGCTCCCCGGGGGACTCCCACCCTTCTACACAGCTTCAAGGCTGAATGGAGCGGTTATGCACTCCATTTAACTTATTCTTAACTGGATTGCAATCTCTTTCTAATTGGCTCCTCATTCTTCCCCTCCATAGTCAAACCCGTAAGCAGTTCCACTCATGCCCCACTCTATTCACACAGGAGGATATTATGGCCCGTGTAACTTTTCGCCACGTCACGAAGACATTTGGTTCGCATGACGTACTCTCCCCGCTGAGCTTTGAGGTCGCTGACGGGGAATTCTTTGTGGTAGTCGGCCCCTCGGGCAGTGGCAAGTCGACCACGCTCCGCCTGGTGGCCGGACTGGAACGGCCGTCCCAAGGTGAAATTTATTTAGATACCGAGCGCGTCGACCAATGGCCCCCTTATGCCCGCGATGTCGGCATGGTTTTTCAAAACTATGCCATCTACCCCCACATGTCGGTCTATAGCAATATGAGTTTTGGCCTCGAGGCTCAAAGGACGCCCAAGCACACGATAGCGCAGCGTGTTCAGCAAGTGGCTGCGTTGCTGGAAATTGAGCAGTTGCTGCCCAAGCGCCCCAGCGAACTGTCTGGAGGCCAAAAACAGCGAGTGGCCCTCGGCAGAGCGTTGGTGCGAAATCCGCGGGTTTTTTTAATGGATGAACCGCTGTCAAACCTCGACGCACAACTCAGGGACCATATGCGCACCGAAATCCGCTTGCTCCATGACCGCCTAAAAATCACCACGATTTACGTAACGCATGATCAAACAGAGGCGATGACCATGGCGGACCGCATTATGGTGATGGATCAGGGACGCATCCAACAGATTGGGACACCCGCTGAGATTTATGCGCATCCTTCCACCATCTTCGTGGCCAAGTTTTTTGGTTCCCCGTCCATGAACATCGTTCCGGGACGCATTGGTGTGGATAAAAATGTTGCATGGTTCCACCCCGCCCATTCACCCGAGACTCCGATCCCTCTCCCGACCTCAGTCAGCACCCTCTTGCCGGAAGACTCCACATCGCACATCATCTATATGGGATTTAGGCCGGAAGACATCGTGCCTAAACCGCTCGCCAACGCTTTTGCCTTTGCATTTGTGCCGACCACCATCGAGTCTCTGGGCTCGCACTGCCAGACGCACGGCCATTGGCACCATCATCCTATTAGCCTGACTCACCGAACACCGGAGAGCTTTCAACGTCATCAGGAGACGCGACTGTCGGTGCCATGGTCCGGGATTCACTGGTTTGCGGGAGAGGCTGGCTTGCGCATCACTGTACCGGAGCCAGACGATGTCCGCCAGGAGGTCCTGACGCCATGATGTCGCGGCCTGTTCCCGCCGATTCTTCTCAGCCTGACAGCCCACCAAAATCGCACGGCAGGTTGGTCACCCGACAGCACCTTCGCGATACGGTCTGGGGTTATGGACTGATCCTGCCGAGTTTGTTGGTCTTCTTGATATTTTTTTATGGGCCGGCACTGTTTTTGGCATATATCGCTTTTTTTCACTGGAGCATTTTCGCCTCGCAAAGCACCTTCGTCGGGCTCAAAAACTTCACCACGTTATTGCACCAACCGATTTTCTGGCAGTCGCTCCTCAACACCGCCTATTATGTGGTCGCGGTCGTCCCCGCCACCACACTCTTGGCGTTGGCCTTAGCGCTCTTATTGCGGGAAGGCATGGGACGCTTTGGGGGCGGCTTCAGCCGCGCGCTCATTTTCTTGCCCCACGTGACCCCCGTCGTCGCGACATCCATTATCTGGGTCTGGATTTTCAATCCCCAATTCGGACTGGCCAACGTGGTGTTGCACTTTTTTCACGTTCCCCCATCGAACTGGCTCGAAAGCGTTCACTGGGCTCTGCCCTCCGTCATGATTTACACGTTGTGGCACTCGGTGGGACTATATACGATTTTGTTTTTGGCTGGGCTCGCCTCGATTCCGCGGTCCGTCCTGGAAGCAGCGGCAACGGACGGAGCAAGAGGGTGGCGTGTCTTTAAACGAATCTTATGGCCCCTGCTCGGCCCCATCACTTTCTTTGTGATTGTGCTCGCAACCATTAACACAATGCAAACCTTCTCCCAAGTCTACACCCTCACGGGAGGTCCTCATGGTGGGGCAGGCGGTCCAGCCTTTTCGACCACCACCGATTCGCTGCTTATCTATCAAACAGCCTTTTTGTACCTGCATTTCTCGCTAGCTTCAGCGATGAGCCTGATTCTGTTTGTTCTCATCTTAGGGCTCACTCTGATACAAAAATGGTTCGCAGACCGTTTCGTATTCTACCGTTAGGGTTCACGGGAGGAGAGGAGGAAAATCCATGCGTGCATCGAAGTTGTGGTCCGTAGTGCGATTAGCCGTGGCCCTGTTGTTCATCATTCCGGTGTACTGGATCCTCGTCCTGGCTACCGGCTATCACGGAGCCGTCTATCATTTGCCGCCGGTTTGGGTTCCCCTGTTTCATTGGGCCCCTATGGTCTACGTCCTGACGCATACCCACTGGATGCGCTATGTACTGAATAGCGTGGGCATCACCACAGCTACCATTGTGTTAGTCGTCGCCACCAGTGCTCTAGCAGGGTATGCCCTCGCCGAAATCCCCTTCAAAGGGCAGACTGCGTATTTCTTCCTTATTCTGGGTGTCATGATGCTGCCGCAACAGGCCCTGCTCGTTCCTCAATATGTCGTGCTGTTCCACCTCCACATGCTCAACACCTATGCGGCGATGGTAGTGCCCTTTGCGGCCAGTACTTCGGGCATTTTCCTGTTCCGTCAATTCTTCAAGAAGATCCCTGTAAGCTTTGGGGAAATTGCCCGCATAGAGGGGGTGAGCACGCTCACCTATATCCGCCGGGTCGCGGTGCCTCTGGCCAAACCCGCGGTGGCCACCACCGTGCTCTTAACCTTCATTGCCTCATGGAACCAATTCCAGTGGCCGTTAATTATGACCAACAGCCCGCAAATTCAACCGATTGAATTAGCATTAAGCCACTATATGCAAGCGTATGAAGCCAATTGGCGGGAGTTGGCCTCCGCCGCTCTCATTGCCCTGTCCCCCATTCTACTGGTGTTTGGCTTCACCCAGCGATACATTGTGCAAGCAGTGGCTGGCGGGGACCTCAACGCCAAAGATTAATGAGCCATGAACGGTGCCTTTGACTAAGGATTCACCCATACAATAAAAAGGGCTGGTGATGTACTGTGAATCAACAATCGGTGTTCTCAACCAAGAAAAAATCTTCGCGTACCGTGATGACTGTCGGAGCCGCTGCGGTGAGCTTGGTAACGTTGGCTGGGTGCGGAACGGCTTCGGCCCAGGCAAAGTCTGCAGCCGCTGTGCAAGACATCACTTTATGGGAATCCCACTCCTCAGGCGGTCCGGCTGGGCAAACCATGACCGCTCTGGTCAATCAGTTCAACGCCAGCCACCATACGGTCCATGTCCAGCTGGTGGTCACCAAAGCCAGTCACAAAGCCTTAGGCGCTCTGGCAGCGGGGGACGCGCCCGTCTTGGCGGAAATCAGTCATTACGACGGCAACTTTCTCTCAGCCCACGCGCTAGTCTCATGGAATTCGCTGCTCTCCACAGTGCCAGCCTCGGAAACATCCGCCGTTTTTCCTGTGGTATGGCACAACGGGGAAGTCAATGGCCAACATTACCGGATTGAAGCAGATGCGAAGGTCAGTCAGATCACCTATAATAAGACATTGTTTGCCCAAGCCGGCATCACCGCTCCCCCGACCACATGGGCCCAACTCGCCCAAGATGCCGCACTAGTTAAGGCCAAGGACCCGGGTGTCGTCCCCATAGCCTGGAAAGATTCGTCCGCCCATATTCTTCCCCCGTTCTTAAGTAACGGCGGACAGATCTTCCAACCGGGGTCGCACGACAAGAGCGCCGATTTTCAATCCTCTGCGGCCACCGCAACCTTTAACTATTTTCGCTCCCTCTACCAAAAAAACGAGCTGATTTTTGCCCACGGCACCGAAATCCGGGCAGACTTCGGGTCGGGCAAACTCGCAATGGCCGACGGCACCTCTGCAGGATACCAAAAGATTTTGGATGCAGCGGGAGGGAAGTTCCCGGTAGGTGTGTTTGCTTATCCGGACGGCTCCACGGGCCATCCCGCCAATCTCGTCCAAGGGCTGGGCTTTGTCCTCATGACCAGTCATACTCACGCCCAAGACCTCGCTGCGGGCAAATTCCTAGCTTGGTGGCTGACGCCGGCGACCCAGGCTTACTGGGGCGAGCACTCGGGGTACCCGCCCGTCACCGCAACCGGAGAAGCCCAAATACCGTCAACCTTTCTGGCAAGCCATCCCGGTCTGACAGTGGCCAATCAGATCTTGACCTCACCCTACACCATCTCCCGTCCCGTGCCGACAGCCTATAAAGAGGTGCAAGCCGTATTGGATACCGCCTTCTTCAATGCGGTCACGGGCCGGCAATCGGTGGCTCAAGCCCTTGCCACTCTCCAAAAGCAAGCCGACGGCTACTTATCGGGACAGTCGGCCCTCTAAGCGCTTCATGCCGATTGTCGTGTCCTCGGCATCCAAATATAGCGGTGTTTCTTAACATTTTCGGCCGCATGCAGACCCTTTGCGGCGATATTGCCCGGGCAGCCAGCGGTCCAGAGTTTGCCGAGCCACATGCATGGGCTCTGGACCGCCGCTACCGCAGGCGAACATCCTCATCAAGAGTCTCTAGGGTACTGTTTACAAAGTGCCCCCGTATGCGCGGCCTCTCTGGCCGAGACGTTGGATGGCCCCATAACGGTAAAGTGTGACCCTTGTCTCCCTACCACAGCAGCACGAGGAGTTGTAGCCATGTTGATAGAAGAAGCGATATTAGGACGGCAGAGTGTCAAGGTGTTCGACCCGAAGCCTGTGCCCCCAGAGTTAATTCAGCGTTGTTTAACGCTCGCTGTTTGGGCACCCAACCACCATTTGACTGAGCCATGGCACTTCACAGTGGTGTCGGGTGCCGCGCGCACAGTCCTGGCCGATGCCGTGCATGACGATCTGACTCAGGGAGTATCGTCCCTTAACGCCCTGAGCGCAGAGGCCAAAGCGCTGAAGGAACGCCGGAAACTGCATAGCGCTCCCGTGTTGATTGCAGTGTACTCGACACTCGGCAGCAATGCTCAGCAAACACAAGAAAATTATGCCGCCACAGCAGCAGCGGTCCAAAATCTTCTGCTATCAGCGCATGGATTCGGACTCGGCGCGATTTGGCGCACTGGAGCCATTTACCACGGACCCGCAGTGCGCACCCTCCTTCAGAGTCCAGAAGGCAGTGTGTTCGTCGGCACGGTATTTTTGGGTTATTCCGCCCAACGCGACATCCGTAGGCACCGGTCCCCCGTCTCCCACCACACGGTCTGGCTGGGTGACGGGAGTACGGGAGATTCCGAATCACAGACGATAGGAGGCGATCCCCTCTAATGGCCCAGACTCCATGGGAGCATCCGCAAGAATATCAGGCCGAGACCTGGCATAGTGCCCAAACCGCTACTGTGCGGCAATGGGTGTTCGGCATGAACGACGGCTTGGTGGCAACTGTGGGCCTGGTCGCGGGCCTCACCTTTGCCCATTCGTCTCAAGGCATTGTGTTAGGAGCTACGACGGCAGCCATCCTCGCCGCGATCGTGTCTATGGCCTTAGGATCTTTTTTGGCGACGCACACGACCGTGCGCTATCAACAAGCCGAAATTGAGCGGGAGAAGCGGGAAATGCAGGATTGTCCAGACGAAGAGTTAGATGAAATGCGCCAAATTTACCTGCGCTACGGATTTTCCGCGGAAGAAACGGCGATGATTCTTTACCGCTTTGAAAAGAATCATTCCCTCTGGCTGCACATGATGCTGCGCGACGAGCTCGGCATCATTCCAGAAGCATTTGAAAATCCCTGGCGCAATGCTGGGTCGATGGCGCTCGCGGTGTTAGTGGGGTCGCTTCCGCCTTTGTTGCCCGACTTATTGGTCTCCCGGCCGATTCAGGCCTTTCCCTGGGCCATCGCCCTCTCTGCCCTAACCGCCTTCCTGCTGGGGGCCATTACCGCTCGGGGCACGTCACAAGCCTGGTGGCACGCTGGGCTTGTGTTTCTCGCCATTGCTGCCGCTGCTGCGGTCATTGGCATGGGAGCCGGCCAGCTGATTACGCCCCTTTTAGGGCTGTGACCACGGCAGAAGATGCCCAGACGCTCCACAGGGAGGCACAGACTCATCAAAGAAACGAGGTCACCCCCATGGGAATATGCCAGCATACTCCGTTATCTCCTAATATTCTCCAGAATTTTGACACTGTACGATCCTTGCGTGCCGTATTACAAGACACCTGCACAGCCGGGCGGGATCTGACCCTCTGGGTGGGGCGGTTTCATAAGGTTCCCTGGTATATTACCCGCGTGCACATGACAGGTGTTTCTCCCCTCAGTGGGTCCGGAACCATTCCCGTCTCCTGCCTCACCGCCAGCGTGCCCGACCGATGGGTCAAACATCAAGGAGTCCCCCTCCGGGTACCTTGGTCGGCATTAAAGCTGGCCACAGAGTTAGCCCTTTCCCCCCATCAGTTGTGGACCCGGGAAGCCGTCAACCACGGTCTCACCCCGTCCGAGCAGTGGTCCCCTTCGACTTGGCACGTTGCCCTGCACGACATCCGAAAAACTCTCCCCGCACATCTTCATCGATTGCGGGGGCTGGGCTATACTTTTCAAAGCTGCTTGGCACTGCCGCCATTCCCTATGGGGCCGACCAGCCGATCCTCCGGGGCGTCGATCCCTCTCGGATGGGTTAAGCTCCCTAGGAATCTGACTTGGACGGTCCTGCTGTCCGTCCACCAGATTCTGGACGTCATACCCACGGCGGAGGTGACGGTTTTCGCTCTTGCAGCGTGGACAGATGACCGAGACTGGTTGGACGCCCTCCTCGAGCAGGCTTGGCTATCGACTGCCCACGTCTGGCTCTGGGACGAAGGCGGTTACGTGTTAAGCCGCACGCGACATAACGTGCCGGAAGGATCTATCGAGCAGTTAGACTGCCTCGAAATCGATTGGACCCGGCACCAGATGCGGCATCGGGGTCACCCTGTCGGTCTCCCTTGGCGTGCGATCCAGCTTCTGGCTTTGACCGCCCGCCACACGGGGCAGCCACTGGCTTTAGAAGACTTCGACCGTTATGCCGCCGAAGTGGGATGGTCTCAATGGAGTGAGGACAGTCTGCACGTAGTCGTGCATCGTATTCGCCAACACATCGGATGCTCGCATATCCAGACGGTACCCGGCCGGGGCTATCAATTTGTCCCGTGCTCCACCCAGCACTGTTTATCAAAACAGGGCGTAAAACCCCCGCCTTTAGGCGGGGGGATATAAGCCCGTTGACCGCAGGTCAATCTTTGGAGCGATGTTGTAAGAGCAGTTCAATCGCTTCATCGAGCAGACGCGATTTTGGAACGCGAGACGTTTGATGAAGCTGCTCTAAAGCCGCCCATAAATTCTTGTCGAGCGAACTGCCAAACGAAACACGGTTTTTTAGATTTTGATTTGCGCACATCGACATCACCTCTGGAACACACTGTAGCACTTGGCGAACGTTCTTGCAATATCTCCGCCGTTCTAGTATAATAGAGGAAAGGAGGTTCTCAATGAGAAAGTCTTTCAAGTACCGTATATACCCGAACAGAGTACAGGAACAACTCATCCTTGAAACGCTCGAACATTGCCGATTGTTGTACAACCGTCTGTTAGGCGAGCGAAAAGACGCCTATACGAAATTTCAGCATACCCTCTCCGCCTATACACAAATTAACTCGTTCCCTGTGCGCAAAGAGGCGATACCCGAATTAAAGACGGTGCATTCACAAGTCTTGCAGGACGTGGCGAAACGGCTAGACAAAGCGTTTCAAGCCTTCTTTCAGCGCGTCAAAAGCGGAGAGAAACCCGGCTATCCCCGGTTTCAGCCCGTTCCCCGGTATCATTCGTTCACCTATCCTCAAACAGGCTGGAAACTCTCGGACCGGACGGTCACCCTCTCCAAAATTGGAGAAGTGCGGATGAAACGGCACCGACCGATTGAAGGGGTCATCAAAACCGCGACGGTGATAGCGAAAAACGGGAAATACTACGTGGCATTTTCCGGTGAGATTGCTATGAATATCATTCCCGTTAGCGTTCTCCCGGCTGTCGGGATTGACTTAGGACTAAAGCATCTGGCCACCACGTCAGACGGGGAATTTTTCGAGACGCCGAAACACCTGCGAAAGTCCGAGCGCAAGCTCAAGCGTCTCCAAAGACAAGTCTCTCGGCGCAAGAAAGGGAGCAAGCGCCGTAAGAAGGCGGTCCGGCAATTAGCTCGATGCCATGAGCATATCGCGAATCAACGGCGGGATAACGCGCATAAAGTCTCACGGGATCTTGTCACGCAATATAGTCTCATTGCCTTTGAGGATCTGAAAATCTTGAACATGACCCAGAATCACCATTTGGCTAAAAGTATTGCGGACGCGGGATGGAACACGCTAGTGCGATTCACGACATACAAGGCTGAAAGTGCCGGGGGTCGGGTTGTGCTAGTGAATCCATACAATACCACGCAAGAGTGCTCCCATTGCCACGCGCTGGTACACAAGGAACTCCAGGACCGAATCCATGAGTGTCCGCATTGCGGGTATGTGCAGGACCGGGATATCAATGCGGCCGAGAACATTCTCGCCAGAGCGGTCTAACCGAAGACAATCGGCTCGGGCGGAGCCGTCAGGGATGCATGGGAGAAGAAGCCCGGCAGAGGAACTGAGAAGCCCCCGGCTTTAGCCGTGGGGAGTCGTCACAAATTTGTTGTCTCGAAAGCGACCGGCCGGATCGTAGGCGCTCATGCCATCGGCATTGATGCCGTGGCCCTATCCAGTGTGTCGCATATGATCGTGCGCTTGGGGCTCACGCCCCAAGATGTCAGTTTAATGGCCTGTCCGCATCCCACACAATTTGAGATTGTGAATGCTCTGGCATGGAATAATACCTAACAAAGCCATCGCGGTATGCTTAGTCCTAATGTGCAAGGCTCCCCTGCAGAAGAAGCCTAGAGGTGAGTGTCCAAAACCGTCTGCGCGCAAGGACCCAGAGCGCGAGGGAAACCACTCCACTGAGAACCCCGATCCCGGGCTTGCGGCGCGCAACCGTAGGGACCATTGCCCCCAGACGGGTGCTGATCTATCGCGGAGCGCGGTGATGTGTTGGTCGGGAAAAGTAGTGTGCTCACCTGCGCCGGGAATACCGCAACGTGGGAGAAGCGCCACGTTGGTGATATCGCGGCCTACGGCAGCGGCATCCGTGTTCTCCATTCACCATACACTGCCCGTGACTTGTGGAGCTCGCTTAGCTTCCATATTTAACGACGCCGCTGGGGGTGCCTTTAACCACATTGCCTGTCCCGCCCACTGCATCCACGTTGAATTCATAGGAGTCTCCCGCCGTTAACCCAGAAACTTCATAGGAGGATGCGGAAGCTGGAGCTGCGCCAAATTGCACTGCAGCGCTGAAGTCAGGAGTCCCATTAACCACCGGAATCGCCCAAATTTGATACCCGGCTGCGGTCCCTGTCGCTGGAGCCTTCCACGTCACAAGCACCCCGCTGCTCGATGCAAACGCACTGATGTTTTGGGGCGCAGACAACACCAGGGGCTGTGCAAACCCCACCATTTCACTCAAGTTATTGCTGCACAAAGCCCCTTCGTGGCTATTCACGGCGTCAGGAGACTTGGCATAAGCCAAAATTTCGTATTGCCCCGTCATCGCCGGGATAAAAGTAAACGACGGGCTCGCAGTGAATCCCGCACTGTCCTGATGCCATGCTCCACTCGGATCCTTGTACCAGAACTGGTACTGGGGACTGTAGATTCCCGTAGACTCAGCTGTTACTGCGGCTGGCTGGCCTTTAACCAAAGAATTGGTGCTGGTTTTCACTGTCACCTTCGACCCGACAAACACCCCGTCGGACAATGGGTGAATTGCCGCCGAATAGCGGCCAGCGGCGAGATTCGCTGCGCTCAAGACATACGCCGTGATTAAGTAATTGCCGCTCTGGATATTGGCGAAGGTAAAGGTATCAGCCGGTGAGTAGTTTTGAGCAGACTTCCATTGCCCGTTGGGACCTTCTATCCAGAAACTGTATCTGGGATCCGTAATTCCTGTGGATGTGGCCGTATAGGTGACGTTCGCTCCATCCTGCTGTGCCACTCGCGCAGGGGATGCGGTCAACGTGATGGTCGGCGCCGTTTGGGCGAATGCACTCACGACCGGGAATGATGCGGCCAATACCGTCACGGAGAGCGCCGCCACGGCGCCTCCCCTTTTCAGATGCATGGAATTCTTAACCAAGATGATGCATTCCTCCCTCCCAAATGCTGTATGTTCGATGGGAATCCGCCGTCATCTATTGCATCCTGATGAATACCTCACCCAACACGCTAGGCGTTCGGCGGAATAATTTGTCTTTTCTTGCGGAACGCGACAATACTACCATGATTTTCTTTAGGCTACAAGGCAATTGGGATGGGAAGCCCTCGTCATATCATCCCTGATTGGCTGGAAGCTTTATATGGATTCCGACCGTTGCCATGTCGAGGGCTGGTTCCGAAAAGAGTTCCTCATCAAAGATTCCGCGCTTGCACTAATGCCCTCGTCACCGCCACAAACTGCTCACGCGCCGTGAGACCGGAAATTCGCCCTGCACATGGGGGGCGTAACGGGAGGTGGTCTAAGCGTGTAGATTCGGGGGGAGAGGCAGAGTCATGCCCACGGGAGTTCCGCAACTAAGATTTTCGCGGTATAGTTAAAAGTGAGGTAGGACATCCCACTGCATAAGACTCTCGGTGCAAACCCGGACATGATGCCCCGGCATCACCCCGGATATACCCAGATGACAATAAAGGAGTGCCAATCGAATGAACGGATACCCAGCTTCTCCAACCATCGAGTCTGTCTTGAACGAATTTCTAGAGGATCAGCAACAGCGGCTGAAACCCCGCACTTTCTTGCAATATGACACTGTTATCGACCTTCTGCGGTGGTCTTTGGAACGATCCACCATACCTGCCGATCCCAAGGTGGCCGAGGCGGTTGACAAAGCGCGACAGGAGGGACAGGAGGATGCCGTCTGCTCTTTGTGCGATCCCGATGAAATTGCTTCCGGCATGCCGGAATTTCTGGGATGGTTTATGGTCCGCCATGTCGCTGCCAGTCCGTCCTTAATGCGGCAAGCGAACACCGTCACCCGCAAACTCACCCAGTGGCTCGCGGAACACCACTATCTGGATGCCAACAGTCAAGAAATGTTGGCCGAAAGTGTCGGGCGCACCGGCCCGCTGCTTCCTAAAGTCGCCGCAATGCGCGATCAACTCGCAGACTGGATCAACCAGCGATCCTCCGCATACCCGGCGGGCGCCGTAGTCACCGAAGGGCACTTCACAGTCGAAGAGGTCACTGCCAAGGGATGGAAAATTTACGACATAATGTCCGACGTTCACGGGGAAATTGCGGTGCCTCCCCAGTGGCTTGATCCAGAACAGGTAGGCTGGGAAGTCAGCGGAGCTGTGGCCAGCCGGGGCACTCAGCTGAAATGGGTCGAGATATGGAACATTTACCCCTAACCCTGTACGCATATACGGAATGGTATGACGCACACGGTGGAAGAGATATGATGCGGTAGCTTCTGTGTGTTCTGGTATTCGTTAGTTTTTTGCGTGCATAGTAATAACGAGAGGAGGTGAATGGGTCGTGCTTCCCCATAATATTGAGGCCCGTCGATCTGAGATATTCGAGTTGGCTAATCGTTTTGGAATGAGAAACGTCCGGTTATGTGGCACAGCGTCGGGCCGTAGTGACGTGGATTTTATCGTACAGGTGCGACCGGGACACAGTTTGTTGGATCTTCTAGGTTTCGAAGAGGCCCTTGAGTCACTGCTGGAATGTCCTGTCGATGTCGTCTCCGAAAACGGACTACCTCCGACGATTTACCGTGACATTCAACGGGACTGGGTTCCGTTATGACCATCCGGTCTCGAACTCATCTCACCCAGATTCTTGCCAGTATCACGCGTATCGAGTCCTACTCCGCAGGCGGAGTGGCCTCCTTTTTTGACTCCTCACTATTGCAAGATGGCATTGTGCATCATCTCGAACTAATCGGCGCTTCGGTGAAAGAACTTCCCACAGGATTACCGACATCCCATTCGGATGTTCCCTGGTCGTCCATAGCGCGAATGCGCGACCGATTAGCGCATCATTATCTTGACTTGGATTTGGAAATCGTCTGGGAGGTGGTTGCCCATGATCTGCCACCGCTCAAGGAGGCGGTCGAAGCGATATTACGCACTTTAGACCAAACGAGCCCGTAGAGAGTGGCTGTTGTAAATCTTGCAGGACCCCGTGTTCTCTCCCATTCATACCCATTATCGCGCGCCGGTGCCGGATGCCCTACTCCTTTACTCTGACTAATCCCCTGATTACGAATTTTTTTGTGGCAGGACAACGGTTTGGGCTATTTTCTCGAGGCCCCGGACGGGGCGCATCCGGGTCGTTTGCGACGATCCCCGGGACTGCTAGACGGTGAGGGCGCATGAAAGCCAGGCAATGCCCGATTTGTCCGTCTCTGGCGCATCGGGACGGTGCGATTCACCCCGCGCTATCCCAAAATTATGGCCCGGCGGCTTCCGTCACACTGCGGATCGTCAACGGCGGGATTCGGCGGCGAAAGTCGGGAACGGTGCGGAGTAGGGTGGGCCAGACCACGTCACGGCGTCCAGCGCAACCACGGCAAAGCCCCGCAGTATGCGCAACACCACCCGCAATAGCCATCAAAGGGATCGACAAGGCTACCATTCCTAAAAGAAAACCGACGTCCGCTCCCCGCTCTTTGCGAAATTTCCGCAGAATCTGTCGTCGCTCATGGCGGGGGGAGTTGGGCGAGATAGGCTGAGGCTTGCTCAGGGCTGCACGGAGTATCACCGGGTATCAGCGCCAGAATTTGTTCCGCTGCATAATCATCGTAATCGGCGCCTAAATCTCGGTTGGCCTTCAAAATTGCGAGAATCTCCTGATTGCTGGCTGGGCCCAAATCCGTCTCCTCCATTTCCATAGTAAACCTGCCCGATAAGCATTAACTATCTGAATAAGAATATTATAAACGCTGTTCTCGGGGCTGGAATTTCGCAACTTGAGTCTCTCAAATATCCCGGTTTGCGCGACAGGGCTCTTGGTGGGTCTTCAATTCCTCCCTACAATGGGACGCCTCGGCTCCTCAGATCCTTCCCAACCTTGAGGCCTTGTTTTATCGATCATTCAGGGTAGATACATCTCACTCGCCCCGCGGACCGGAGTAGTCCCGTTCCACTGCATGCTACTATCTTACGGCAAGAGGGTATGTTACGGATACGGCTCATATTCGATCTTTGGGGAATGTTCTGCGATCCATAGGAAAGCCGGGCTCATCCCTTGCCGATTCGTACTGTGACATTCTTTTATGATGAAGAGGACTGCCTCTGTAGTGTGGCTACAAAGGATGCCGCCTAACTGGCCGAACCGTTCAGCCGTTTCCCCGCCGAGGCCACCTACTGAAGGTCCACTGTGCTATTTTCTCCCGGACCCTTAGAGCCATCCACCAGGGAGTGTGGTGACCAGCCAGCGGACGTCCTCCTGCTCGGTGCCGGTCTCCCCGCGGCGGTTCAACCCCCGATACTTAGAAGCGCGCCGTCCCGCACGACCTGTCAAGCATATGCGCCTGCTTGAAACGACTTACCACGACCCTATGTTTTTCAAGTGTTCGGGCCAACCTGCTCGCGGCGTCACGATACAGGACACGTTCTAGCGAGGATGTGGTAAAACCCCGAAATAGTTATCGAGACGACCGTATCATAAGGGTTTCATGGCTCGGTTGGTGGGGATTTCCGACTCTATCACAGGACTCCTAGGACGCCGACAAGAGGGCGGCGCCACCGTCCAGCCGTCCTAACGGTGCACGGGCGGCCGATCTTTGCGAGGGGTCTCAGCGGGAAATTGCGGGGGATCCCTCGATTTGGGGAAGTTCCTGCGACCAGCGCTGTCCCCCGTCTACTGTCTTCCACAGACTCCACCGAGATCCATGGACATGGGGCCTTTGCGTCAGCGCCCACCCAGTGTTCCGGGACACAAAGTCCATTTCTTCCACGGTTCCTGACACCGTTCCGGTATTCAATATCTGCCATGTCTGGCCGCCATCCCCTGTTTGCCGAAGCCACTGGCGCATTCTGGTTGCCGAGTATTGCGAGGTCCAGACCCACCCCAAGTGGGGAGTGATGAAGTCTATTGCCGATTGGGCCGTGCCGGGAGGAGGGTGCGCGGAAAATGGCGAAGGCCTCCACCGTGTCCCACCGTCGGTGGTGTGATAAATCCACAAAAGGTCCCCCATATCCACAGGCAGAACTCCATCCTTGTGGCTACTGCCGAAGAATTGCGGGGCTCCGGCGAGAATTAAGTTCTGGTCCCACTACGTTTGGGAAAGAGATGCTGGCACAGGCAGTGCCTGATGCGACCAGCTCCGGCCGCCATTCCCCGTCTCCTCGAAATAAACCTGGCCGGTTGCAGACGCCGAGCCCGTCATCCATCCGCGCTCGGGACTGACAAACGTAATAGCGTTGACGTCCCCAGCACCGCCTCCAAGATTTTGGGTGATGTCGGAAAAAACCGGAGACCAATGCCCGCCGCCGTCTGTCGTGCGGTCAAGTTGGATGAGGGTCGTTCCGGCAGCCCCTATGCTCTTGGGGACAAACCACCCCACCTGGGCGGAGAGGAATTCAGGCAGTCCGTACAAGGACCGGGTCAGAGGCACAGGAAACGATCCCGTCATCTGCCAGCTCTTGCCGCCGTTCGTCGTGCGCATCAACTCCGCAGAATGGGGACCATCTATGACCACAAATGCGGTGCTCCGGCTAACCCACACGGGCCACAGGCGCGGATATTTGTGAGGAGACGCAACCGGCGTGACATTCAGCCAGGTCCGCCCCCCATTCAGGGTCCGCAAAACCCTGTGCGCAGTAGCGGCCCACCCTGTCGCTGTGGAAATCATATGCATATCCCGAATACTTGCCGCGGACACAGGGGCGGACTTTGGATAACGGGCAGACGCTCCGCATCCCGCAAGAGTCGCCAGTCCGCCGCTGCGGTAAACATCAGTCCCACCGTCCGCAATCGCCGTTCTGCTCCCTTTTCCACCGCATTGCCCCCATGGATCTTGTCTCGGCAATCACAACGCCTAGGGTCAGCCTGAGGTTACTGGCCTGCTGCCAAGCAACACTGGCTCCCCGCACGCATCCCCCCTTTAATCAGCAGTCAGGTCCTGTCCCCCAGACGATCACGAAGACATCCGCGCCCGGTATCCATTTCTGCTTGGCAATCAATGCTATACTAAAAACGATTTACTGCTGGCGGCATAATTATTCTATTCAAGCCAAATAAGGATGGAAATTTTCTTCTTACCAGCAACAAGGATGTCCCCACGCGCAGATTATCAGGGAATTCAGGCACCAGATGGCGGAAATCCTTGGAAAAGGACGGAGCCGTCAACCACCCCGGGCTGAAGCCCGGAGCTTGGGGTAACTCAGGCTGAGTTGACCAGGGAAAGCGGGAGCCAACCCGCTATGTTTGCAACAGGTCGGCAAGACCCACTCCGGGATGCTTCCTCAGTCTCGGACACTGGAAGGCCGGAATCATGCTGGGCAAAGGGAAAGGCCCGAAGGTTCCGGTCGCATCCGCAAGGCTTTCAGCTGAAAGGGGATGGAGCCGGTTGCAGACCTTCCCGAGGGGAGATGGGACGAGAGTCCCGCGTTACTAGTGCCCGTAAGGGCGAAGGAGAA
>DAIDDL010000005.1 GCA_027309085.1 Sulfobacillus sp. | reverse complement strand
TGGTGGACCTCTGGTACATGCTCACACGGCAGCAAGCCTATGTCGACCTCGGCGTCGAGTACTTCGACCAGCGCGACCACGAACGCATCGCGCGACAGGCCATTAAACGCCTCGAAGGCCTCGGCTACCAGGTCACGCTGAACCCCGCGTCCTGAGCCAGCTTCGGGCCCCGGAGCCGCCTCGAAGGCCCGGGCTTGAGTGAAGATGGCCAGGCGCCCGTTTCTCGGGGGAATTTTTCGGAACAGCAAAATCACGAAGGCGCAGGGATGCTCTGGCGTTTCCCATGATATTTCCCGGTCTTGGACGACCAAGCGTTATTTTCTGTTTTGTGACCGGGTTCGTCAAAAGGCACGCGGGCAGGTAGTTGTGCCGGACTTAAATGGTCTAAAGCTGAGCCTTGGCACTTTGCCGTCTGACGGCGATACTGACCGCAATTTAATCAGGAAGGCACAAAAGAAAAGAGTGTGGGGAATACTTTGGCAGTATTCCCCACACTCTGTACAACAACATGGTCACTATCGCAAAGCATTCAAACCTATAGTAGCTTTGGAAGCGCTTGAACAACTCGCGTCGGTACAGGACCCTCAACGCAGCGTTGTTTGGGAAAAGCACGGAACAGATCCCGTGCCCGAGGGTGACAGCCTTCCGTGGTGGTCAGCAGCGCACAAGAACCGGAAATCGCCCTGACGGGGCGCAAATCGCTGGCTAAGCCAAATAACTGCAACCAGTGCGGGCGCTGCGTCGGGCGCTGCGTCGGGCACTGTGCCGCTAGGGAATCCTAAGGGAATCCCTCTCCTCCAGCCCTCCGCACAGCGTCAATGTCGGCTTGCCGCGCTTCTGCCGTCGAGCCCGGCGTTTCCAAAATCAACGGCCAGTCTTGCTGAACCGCCTGCTGGACCAAAGCTTCCAAAGCGGCCATCCCCATCTGACCCTCGAGCAAATGGGCGTGGCGGTCCCGGTGGGACCCTACCGGATACATACTGTCATTCAAGTGGATTCCCCGGATCCGTTCCCATCCCAGGCGCCCGCCAATATCGTCCAAGAGTCTGGAAACATCATCCGCTGTCTGCAGAGGAAATCCTGAGGCCATAGCATGGGCCGTATCCAAGAGAATGCCGACTCGGCGCACACGGCCCAAATGCTGAAACAGCGTCACCAGATCCGCGACCGACCCGCCAATTTCCCGCCCCTGTCCCGCCGTGTTCTCCATCAAAATAAATCCCGGCCGGGTCAGCATGTGCCGGAGCGTTCCGGCCAGGACCTCTAGAGCCGCTTCTAGGCTCTTAGTTTCCAGAGGCGGCTGCCAGTGACCAGGGTGCAGCACCAGAAAATCCCCGTTCAAGCGTTTCACCCGGACCATTTCCTCTGCCAGCACGGCGCGCGCCCTCTGCTGCATCGTTCCGTCCACCGCTGCTGGATTGACAAAATAGGGGGCATGTACAAAAAACGGGCGGATGCGGGCCTGTTCCAACCAGGCCGATACCGTCCCCGTTTTGGGAAGTTCCTTGCTCTGCCCTCCAACCGGACTGCGGCTGAACACCTGAACAGCCGTCAGACCCCAGTCAGCAGATTCCTGAAACACTGTCTCGAGGCCTCTAGCCGTTGACAGCTGTGCTCCCAGCCGCATCACCGTGGGTCGCGGCGGGGTCCTGAATGTGACGGGGGACGGTGAGAACCAGCCCTGTCCCGATCTTGTGGCGGCCGCGGTTTCGGGGGCTCGTACCCTTCCGGAACCGGCATCGTGTCCTTGTGTGAGAGGTTAATACGGCCCGCCGGGTCTATTTCGATGACTTTGACCACCATGGTATCGCCGACATTCACCACGTCTTCCACTTTATTGACCCGTTGATAGGACAGCTGCGAAATGTGAACCAGTCCCTCTTTCCCCGGGAGCAACTCCACAAACGCCCCAAAGTTCATGAGGCGGGTCACACGGCCCGTAAAGACCTCCCCAATTCCGACACTCCGCGTCAGATCTTGGATCATCTGCTGCACACGGCGGCCGACGTCTTCATTCAGGGCAGCAATGTAGATGGTGCCATCATCTTGAATGTCGATATCCACCTTTTTGTCCCCAACCTTGGTGGCTTCGATAATCTTATTAATGGTCTTGCCGCCAGGACCGATGACCTCGCGGATTTTATCCGGCTCCACCGAAATGGTCAAAATCCGCGGCGCGTGCAACGAGAGTTGTTTGCGCGGAGCAGGAATGACCGCTTCGATCTTGTCAAGAATTTGCAAGCGTGCGTGCCTGGCCTTCTGCAGCGCATTTTCCAAAATCTCCCGGGACAGCCCATGGATTTTTATATCCATCTGAATGGCCGTGATGCCCTCTCGGGTTCCCGCCACCTTAAAGTCCATATCGCCTAAGGCGTCCTCAAGACCCTGAATGTCCGTTAATATCGCCATGCCATCGTCATTCTTGACCAGTCCCATGGCAATGCCCGCCACTGGCGCTTTAATGGGCACTCCCCCATCCATCAGCGCCAGGGTGCTGCCGCAAACCGATGCCATAGAACTGGAGCCATTCGACTCCATGATGTCCGAGACCAGGCGCAGGGTGTAGGGAAACTCCGCTTCGGACGGAATAACCGGCTCCAGTGCGCGGCCTGCAAGGGCGCCGTGGCCAATGGCGCGGCGGTTGGGTCCCCGCATGGGACCAGATTCTCCTGTCGCGAAGGGGGGGAAATTGTAATGGTGCATATACCGGCGGGACTCTTCGGCGCTGATCCCGTCGAGCATCTGCTGGTCAGACAGCGGGCCTAAGGTCAATGCGGTTAGAGCCTGCGTCTGCCCGCGGGTAAAAAGACCGGTGCCATGAACCTGGGGAAGCACGCCGACTTCGATGGAGATCGGGCGAATTTCGTCGAAACCCCGCCCATCGGGGCGGATTCCCTCCCGGATAATGGCCTGCCGCACCACTTCTTTTAAAGTCTTCTTAAGTGTGGCGCCAATCATCGACTCCTGTTCTGGAAATTGCTCCAGAAGCACCTGCCGGGTCTCCTTATTGACCCGCTCAACGTCTACTCCCCGCTGCTGCTTGTCCGGATTGCTCATCGCCTCGAGAAGTTTCGCATACGCGAGCTCCTTGGTCGCTTTCACCAGCTCCGGGCTCGGCAGAAACACGGGATAGTCAGCCTTAGGCTTTCCAGCCATCGCATGGAAACCCCGAATCCCTTCAATAATGTGCCGGATTTCCTCATGGCCAAAGAGAATCGCGTCGAGCATTGTCGCTTCTGAGACAATATCGGCACTGGCTTCGATCATGAGAATCGCATCGTAGGTGCCGGCAATCATCAGTTTGAGGTCGCTGACTTTTTCCTGTTCAGCCGTCGGGTTGATGACAAACTGCCCGTCAACATGACCCACTTGGACCGCACCAATCGGACCCGCGAATGGAATGTCAGACAAGCTCAGCGCCGCTGAGGCCCCAATCATTCCGCAGATCTCTGGAGAATGGTCGTAGTCCACCGACAAGATGCTCGCCACCACGTGCACTTCGTTGCGAAAACCTTCTGGAAATAACGGCCGGATCGGCCGGTCGGTTAGACGCGCCGCCAGAATTGCAGACTCACTGGGGCGGCCCTCCCGCTTGATATATCCCCCGGGGATTTTGCCCACGGCGTAAAGGCGCTCCTCAATATCCACCGTTAAGGGAAAGAAATCATAGTTTTCCTTGGGTTCGCGTGACGAGACGACCGTCACGAGTACTACCGTGTCCCCGTACCGAACGACCACCGATGCATTCGCTTGCCTGGCCATCTTTCCGGTTTCCAGTGTCAACGTGCGGCCGCCTACCAAAAAGTCGGTAGTGATAGCCTCCATATGTACCCTCCTGTACTGCATTAGGCACCGTCACCGGTCCCCAGAACTCAGCATGTGTGGAAAAAAGAGCGGGAATATCCCGCTCTATCGACGCAATCCCAACCGTTGTATCAAGGCATGATATCGTGCACTGTCGGACTTTCGCAGATAGTTCAACAGAGCGCGACGGTGTCCTACCATTGTCAGCAGTCCACGACGGGAGTGATGGTCCTTTTTGTGTATCTTCAAGTGCTCGGTCAGTTCACTGATGCGCTGAGTTAACAGCGCGACCTGAACTTCCGGCGACCCCGTGTCCGATTCATGCAGCCGGTTAGCCGCAATGATGGCCTGCTTTTCCTGTTCCTGTAGGGCCATCGGGTTCCCCCCTTTCTGAATAACGTTAATGCGCAGTCAAGACCGCGCCGGATTCCTCATCTTGTGCCAAGATGGAGAGCAATGCGTCTTGATAAGCCTGAACTGCCGGTTGGGTAACTCCTGCCCGCCGATAAAGCTCTTCGAGTTGACGCTGCAAGCGCTTGAACTCCCCGGTCACACAAATGGCAGAAACTTTCCCCACCATTTCCCGCCAGGTATCCGTTTGCATTAAGCTTCCTCCAGTCCAAAGACAGCTTATTGTAGCACGCTACTGCTAACTCAGCAACTGACGGGCTTTTTCGACATCCTGCCGGATCTGCGCCACCAGAGTGTCTACGCTGTCAAACTTTTTCTCTGGACGCACATGGTCCGTAAAATCAAATGTCACACTGCGCCCGTGCCAATCGGGCAACTGCCCGTCGATGACATGTACCTCGAGCACCGGCACAGACTGCCCAAACGTCGGGCGGACGCCCCAATTGGCCACAGCCGCCCACACCGTGTCACCCTCACGCAAGAACCCGGCATAGACTCCGTATTCTGGCATCACCTGGCAGACTGGCGGCGACAGGTTGAGAGTCGGGATCCCAATCGTGCTTCCCCGGCCCTCCCCCTTTTGCACAACACCTTGCACGGCAAACGGGTGCCCGAGACGCTGATTCGCATCCCCGATGCGGTTTTTTAGGATATCCTGGCGGATCGCAGAGCTCGACACCACTCCCTCCCCAAACTCCACAGGGGAGACGATGTCGACAGCTACGCCCGCCATACGGCCCCATTCCAACAAAGTTTCAGCATGACCGGCTCCCCCTGCTCCAAAGGTGAAGTTGAATCCGACCACCACCGCCTGGGCATTGAGAGCCGCCTTCACTTCCAAAGCCAGAAAAGGGAAAGCCGGCACTGCCGCCAGGGCATGGTCAAAGCGCAAAACCTTGACATAGTCCACGCCAAAGCGCTCAAACCAGTGCAACTTCACATCCGTTGGGGTAATCAGATAATGCTCCGGCGGCACCGGTTTCAACACACTGGCGGGGTGGGGGTCAAAAGTCAGCGCCACAACCGCCCACCCGGATTTTTCCGCCAATTCCCGGCCACGCCGGATTAATGCTTGGTGCCCACGGTGGACACCGTCAAAATTCCCAATCATGACAACGCTCGGGTGATTAAATGCTGCGCCGACAATGCGCTCCATTTATTCTTCGTCCTTTACCAGTACTTTGCGAAAATGCCACGGGGGACCATCCACTACTGCCACGATCTCCCCATCACAAATCAGGGCAACAGGACCCTTTTCCCTTAAAGCGGGAATTCCCTCGCTTTTCCCGCGCCGCAAACTCTCAGCCTCGGAAGGGGTTACTGGGTGAGCCGCGATATCCAGCATCTGGGGTCCAGACACCAGAGCGTCCCTCCAGCGGCCCTCTTCCGCCTCCAGTTCACCGAGAGTCCACGCCTCGTCTACTGAGAATTTTCCCACGCGCGTCCGTTCCAGCGATTCCAAGGCGGCCGCATGCCCTACGATAAATCCCGCGTCCCGTGCGAGAGCCCGAATATAGGTGCCGGAACCTACCATGGCTTCAACGTACCACCTGCGGCCCGCTCCGTCCAGTATTGTGATGCTGTCAATATGCGTGACGCGAGGGTCCAGCCACACCGAATGTCCCCGCCGCACCATATCATAAGCCCTGCGGCCCTGTTGTTTCAGGGCCGAAACCTGCGGCGGAAATTGAAGAATATCCCCCGTCAGC
Source organism: Sulfobacillus sp. (assembly GCA_027309085.1). GTDB lineage: Bacteria > Bacillota > Sulfobacillia > Sulfobacillales > Sulfobacillaceae > Sulfobacillus. Next base: position 140,205 of record DAIDDL010000005.1, on the reverse strand, counting down.
CAGCGGAAGGCCTCTGCCATGCTGTCACGTTCCGGAAAAGGCGGGCCAGATTCGCCTACCACCGTGCCAGACTGATCCCCGGAGTGCGTGAGGTGCCCGAAAACGATATGCGCCCGGTAAACTTTTGGAGTGAGCGAGGCCCATTCCAATAGCCGCGTATATTGCCCCACCGCAATCGGCAACACCCCGGTGGCGTCCGGATCCAGCGTCCCCGCGTGCCCGACATGCCGCTCATGGGTCAGCCGCCGGATCCTCTGAACCACCTGCTGTGACGACATGCCAGCCGGTTTATACACATTGACAAAACCGTGGGGCACTTCCTGCTCCTTTCACCGCCCGGAGCCTAAGACTCGTGGTCCGGCAGTGTTTTGATAATTTCCTGGATATGCATGCTCTCGACAATAGACTTGTCCAGCCGGAAATCCAGCTGGGGGGCCAGCCGCAGCCGCAAGCGGCGTCCAATTTCCCCCCGCAGGAAAGGTGTCGCGCTCTTCAGGCCAGCGAGGCTGGCTGCTGCCTCTTCAGGCGTCCCCATGTGGCTGACAAAAATCTTCGCCACTGATAAATCGCGGGACAGCTCCACATGGGTCACACTGACGAAGCCAATGCGGGGGTCTTTCACATCCCGCAAAAGCATCGCCCCCAGTTCCTGCTGGATGGCCAGAGCAATACGGTCAGCCCTAGCTTTGTTCACTGGCATTTCCCCACTTTCAGCTTGCTTTGACCTCTTCTTCACTGAAGGCCTCAAAAATGTCTCCGACCTTAATATCGTTAAATTTCTCGAGACCGATACCACATTCAAATCCTGTCGCGACTTCGCGCACATCGTCTTTGAACCTTTTCAGGGACCCAATGCTGCCTTCGTGAATGACTGCGCCGTCACGCACCACACGCACTTTGCCAGCGCGCAGGATTTTGCCGTCCGTAACGTAGCACCCGCCAATCGCCCCAATCTTCGGCACCCGGAACACTTCGCGTACCTCGGCCCTTCCCAAAATCACTTCCTGATATTTCGGCTCCAGCATCCCTTTGATGGCTTTGTTGATGTCGTCTATCGCATCATAAATCACGCGGTAGCTGCGAATATCCACATGCTCTTTTTCCGCAATTTGACGGGCTTTGTTTTCGACTCCCACACCAAATCCGACAATGATGGCACTCGATGCCTGCGCCAGCATGACGTCCGTTTCGGTAATGGAGCCCACTCCGGCATGCAGCACCCGCACCCGCACTTCTTCATTGGACAGTTTGACCACCGACTGCGCCAGAGCTTCGGCGGACCCATGCACATCCGCCTTGATCACGAGATTCAGCTCTTTAACCGCCTCATCTTTCAAACGCTGCAAAAAGTCATCGAGAGACACACCGCGTGCATTCGGCTCGGCCTGCCGCCGAATCCGGTCCTGCCTCGAGTCCGCGATGCTCTTGGCCTGCCTTTCGTCGGCCAAAATCACGAAATCGTCGCCCGCTTCGGGGAGTTGGTTGAATCCCAGCACTTCGACAGGCATTGACGGTCCCGCGCTTTTCACCCGCAGTCCGCGGTCGTTAATCAAAGCTCGCACACGCCCATACACGGCACCCGCTACAAACACATCCCCGACATTCAGCAGTCCCCGCGCTACCAGCACTGTCGCTACGGGACCCCGGCCCTTATCCAGTTTGGCCTCAATAATGGTTCCTTGCGCTGCGCGGTGGTTGTTCGCCTTCAGTTCCAGAACGTCCGCCTGCAGGATCAAAGCCTCGAGCAACGCTTCAATGCCCTCGCCGGTTCGTGCCGACACCGGGACCATGATCGTGTCGCCGCCCCACTCTTCCGAAATCAACCCATAATTGCTTAGTTCCGTTCGGACTTTTTCGGGATTCGCACCGGGCAAGTCGATTTTGTTTATGGCAACCACAATCGGCACGTTTGCAGCTTTGGCGTGATTAATTGCTTCCACCGTCTGCGGCATGACCCCGTCATTAGCGGCCACCACCAGCACAGCAACGTCTGTCACCTGCGCACCGCGGGCCCGCATTGAGGTGAATGCTTCGTGGCCAGGGGTATCCAAAAATACCACCTGCCGATTTTTCCACTCAATGACCGAGGCGCCGATATGCTGCGTAATCCCGCCGGCCTCGGACTGCGTCACGCGTGTGGCCCGGATGCGGTCAAGCAGCGAGGTTTTCCCGTGGTCAACATGTCCCATTACGGTCACTACCGGCGGCCTGTCCGTCAGGCTCTCTGGACTGTCGTCCGCGCCCTGCAAGATGATTTCTTCCTGCTCTTCTTGCGTCGCACGCTCCTCCACAGTGGCGCCAAATTCTGTGGCAATAATGACGGCCGTTTCCCGGTCCAGCTCTTGGTTGACTCCTGCCATGACACCCAACCCAATCAAGCGCTTTATCAGCTCATTGGCTTTCACACCGAGTTGGTCGGCCAAGTCCTTCACCATGATAGCGCTAGACAGGATAACATGCCTCTGTACGGGCGGCATCGATGTGTCGAGCTGCCTGGCAGCATTCTTCTGCGACTTAGAGCGGTGCTTGCTGCCATATCCTTCTTCTTCCCACGGCTTTTTCCTCCGCCCCGTGGGCGGCGGAGTCGTGGCCCGACGGTCCTTGTTATACGGTCCGCGGCGGTTCTGGTCTCGCGGCGGGCGGCTAGTCGCGGGTGCCGCGGGCGCGCCGGCCGGGCGGGTGCCGGGCCGGGCCGGGGCTGCCCCTGGACGGTTTTGGGAAGGTCCCGAAGGAGCTCCCCCAGGACGTCCTGCAGGGCGCGGCGAATTGTACCCACCCTGAGGGCGGGGGCCTGAGGGCCGCGGAGCCCCCGTGGAGGGACGCCGGTCACTGCTGCCTGCGGGCCGGCTCCCCTGATTATAGGAGCCAGCAGGTCTTGGTCCCGCGTTATAGGAACCAGCAGGTCTCGGTGCTCCGGACCCGGGACGGCTCCCTCCGCCTTGAGGCGATGACGAGGCTGGCCGCCCGCTATACCCTTCACGGGGTGGATAGGGACGGTTCTCCCGTCCGTTGCTGGGACGAGGCTGCCTGTTGTCTGGACGCCCTGCACTTGAAGATGGCCGCGGCGGCACACTGGAGACTCGCCTCTCTTCTGTCCGGGCCGGTGCCGGGGCTGCTGCCCGCGGCGCCGCGCCTGCCCCTTCGCTATGGTCGGGAACGGGGGTTATGGCGCTCGGAACGGTCTCCGGTCTTTTCGGAGTCTCGGTCGCGGCGGGGACCTGCGGTTTTGGCTCCGGCGGCAGTTTTCCCTCCATGATGTTCTTCACAGTTTGCACCGCTTCCGGTTCCACGGTGCTCATGTGGTTCTTGATGTTTTCTACGTGCAGCCGGTGCAGCAGGTCGATGAGTCGCCGACTGTCCAGTTTGACTTCCTTGGCTAGTTCGTAAACCCGTACTTTTTCTTTTTCTGTCAAAATTCATCCCCCCTGATGGCACTCCAAACTGGGTGGCTAGACGGCTGGCGATTTGTTTGTCTAAAATCGCAAGTACCGCGTGCGGCCCCATCCCCATAGCCCTGCCAAGATCGGACATGGATCCGGCTTGTAAAAGAGGTACATCTAGGTTCTGGGCCCACAGGTGGTACTTGCGATACACTGACTCCCCTGCATCTTGTGCAATAATCACCAGATGCGCCTTATTATTGGTCAGGGCAATCTGCACCTGATTATGGCCGGGAGCCAGCTTGCCGGCTCGTTTCGCCAAACCTATCCAGTTCAACCAGTTATCCACTGATGTTCTCCTTTGCGACCAGTTGCCTTAATTGGTCTACAATGTCCGAATCCAAAACCACTTCTAGCGCATGCTCGAGTTTCTTGCTCTTCACTGCTTGGTCAAAACATTCCAGCGTGGGGCAGATATATGCGCCGCGCCCGGACACCTTGCCTTTGCGGTCCACCACCACAGCTCCTGAGGGGATCCGCACCACCCGGATCAATTCCCGTTTGGGTTTGGTGGCCCGACAGGCGACGCAGGTGCGCTGTGGAATTTTCCTAGTCTTCATTACCACAAGCCCCCGCCAGATACCTGCGACTCCGAACGGAGATCCACCTTCCACCCCGTCAGTTTTGCAGCCAGCCGGGCATTTTGCCCTTCCTTGCCGATGCCTAGCGACAATTGGTTGTCGGGCACCACCACCCGGGCCGCGCGGGTGTCGGGTTCCACTACGACCTCCGTCACCTGGGCTGGCGAGAGCGCGTTTGCAACAAACACGGTAGGATCACGGTCCCACCGGATGATATCGAGCTTCTCTCCATGGAGTTCCTGGACGATGGCTTGCACCCGCGTGCCCTTGGTTCCCACACAGGACCCGACAGGATCCACGTTAGGGTCCTCCGCCCAGACCGCAATTTTTGTGCGCGCGCCAGGCTCCCGCGCAATCCCTTTAATCTCCACCACGCCATCGTGAATTTCCGGGACTTCCAGTTCAAATAACCGTTTAATCAGACCCGGGTGGCTTCGGGAAACGAAAATCTGGGGTCCCTTGTTGGTCTTCTTTACCTCTACCACGTAAAGCTTCACATGTTCGTTGAGGTGCAGCCGCTCCCCGCTCACTTGTTCGCCCGGCATCATTATCGCTTCGGTGCGGCCGAGATTGATATAAATCAGCCCGCGCTCACTGCGCTGCACGGTGCCTGTGACGATATCTCCCTCACGTCCGATAAATTCCTCGTATATGAGTCCCCGCTCTGCCTCGCGAATCCGCTGCACAATGACCTGCTTGGCTGTCTGCGCGGCAATGCGGCCAAAATTTTTCGGGGTCACCTCGAATTCAACAATATCCCCTTCAATCGACCCAGGCCGTATTTCACAGGCCTCCGCCAGCCCCACTTCCAAACGGTGGTCTTCCACCTCAGCCACGACTGTTTTCTGCGCCCACACCTGTGTCGCGCCACTCGCACGGTCAATCCGCACACGCACGTTCTGCGCAGAGGCGAAATTCCGCCGATACGCGGAAATCAGCGCGGACTCAATGGCTTGAAACAAAATTTCCTTTTCAATGCCCTTTTCCCGTTCCAGATCATCGAGGGCGCTTAACAGCTCCGCATTCACCAAACATCCCCCCTCAAAGGGGCCCTCGCCCCTGTCAAGCGAAAAGAGTGGGAAGCTCCCACTCCAAGTCCGGTCCGAGACCGGCCTGCCTCTTAAAGTTATCAAAACTGTCACAGCAATATCTTAGCACATTTGTCTAGGAGAGAACAACCTCTTTCTCCGCGCTGCCTCCTAGGCTGCAGCCAGCGCACCCCAGATCCATGAGCCGGCCATACTGAGAAAAAGCAGCGCCGCCCCCGCTCCCAGCGCTATTTTAGGGCCATAGGGGAGCAGGTAGCCGCTTAACAGGGCCATAAAGAACGAGCCCAGCGTACCCGATGACTGAAAAATTCCTTGCACCTTCCCCCGCGTTGCGTCCGAGGCGTGGCTCATCACGTCAGCACTGAGAGCAGGTGTAATCAGACTCATCGCGACCGCTTCGGCCACTGACAGGGCGATGGACAGCCACGGGCTGTCCGAGACTGTATACAAGATCACAATGACGCCATTGAGCGCCGCCCCAAAGTAAATCAGCGCCGAGCGCCGGGCCGCATGGTCTGCCAGCCGTCCCGCCAGGAAATTGAACAGAAGGTATGGCAACGCAAAGAGCGTCCACGACAATCCTATCACAATATGGGTAGCGCCAAGGCGGGACATATAGATACTCCAGGTCGCATCGTACATGCCTCCCAATCCCATCCAGCCGAAGTTCATAATCAGCCACCGCCCCAGCCGGCGCCAAGGAATGGAAACCGGTCCCCCCTGCTGGGCGGCCCGGGAGGCAAACCGCTGCACCGCGCCCGACTCGCGCACCCCGAACACCACAGCAAAAGTCGCGGCCAGATTCAGCACCGCTCCGACCTCAAAGGGTGTGCTGAGCCCGCCAATGGTGCTGGCCAGTCCCCCTATCATCGGTCCCAGGGCAAATCCCGCCATGTAAAACGACGAGAGCAAGGCAAAAGCGCGGCCCCGCCTGTCGGGCGAAACGCGGTCGGCCACCAGCGCGTTGGCAGCGGGTATAAAAGCCGCTACCCCCAGTCCCTGCAGGGCCCGGAACAGCAAGTAATAGGCCGGTGCTACCGGCACGAGGAACAGCACAGTGCCCACTGTGCTCAAAAGCGTCCCAGCCACCAACAGGCGCTTTCGCCCCCACGAGTCAGACAGCGGCCCAAACAGCAGCTGTCCGATAAATGCCACCAGCGCATAGATCGCTGCCATTAACCCCAGCCAGCTGAGGGGGAGGCCGCGGTCCTTCACAAACAGGGGCAGGAGTGGCAGAATCGTGCCGAATCCGCTCTGCACAATCAGGGTGGCCACCAAAAGAGGCCACAGAGACTGTTTACCTGCGGGTTCAGAAGAATGCAAGCTGATTGGTCTCCCCAAGATTTTTCAGTGCTCCCTGGGCCCGGAGCAGGTCAATGACCCCCTTAGAGAGATGGGCGCGCTGGCGGAGGTCATCAATAGAGAGAAAAGGAACGCCGGCCCGCGCCTGGATAATGTTTTCCGCGGCTTGCGCTCCCAGTCCCGGCAGCGCGCCGAACGGGATCCGCAAACCATTGTCCTCAATTTGAAACCGTGCGGCATGGGAATTTTCCAGACTGACCGGGTGGAATTGAAATCCCCGGGCCAGCATCTCCCGCGCGATCTCCAGCATGGTGGTGAGCCCCTTTTCTTTTGCCGTAGCTTGATTCCCCTTTTCCTCGATATCTGCCAAGGCCTTGTTGATCCCCTTAATGCCTCCCAAAACCGGCTCGGGATCAAAATCCGAGGCCCGGACCGAAAAGTACGTCGCGTAAAATGCCAGAGGGTGATGGACTTTAAACCAGGCAATGCGCCACCCCATCATGACATAAGCAGCGGCATGCGCTTTCGGAAACAGATAGCTGATTTTCCGGCAGGACTCCACATACCAGGACGGAACCTGGTGCTCCCTCATAACACCCTCTTGCTCTGGTTTCAGCCCTTTCCCCTTTCGGACTGATTCAGAAATGCCGAACGCTGCCTGGGGTTCCAGATTCTTGCTGATCAGGTACAGCATAATGTCGTCGCGCGTGGCAATCACATCTGACAGCCCGCCGAGGTTTTGGCGGATAATGTCCTGGGCATTGTTGGCCCACACCTCGGTGCCGTGGGACAGCCCCGATATGCGCACCAGCTCAGCAAAGCTCTGCGGCTTGGTGTCGACCAGCATGCGCCGCACAAAGCTTGTGCCGAACTCCGGGATGCCCAAACTTCCCACTGGGGTGCCAATATCATCTGCCTTCACCCCGAGCGCCTTTACCCCTCGAAACAGACTCATCGTCTCGTCATCCTGAAACGGCACCGATTTGGCATCAATGCCCGTCAGGTCCTCGAGCATACGGATAGCTGTCGGATCATCATGGCCGAGAAGATCCAGTTTCAGCAGCCGGCCTTCAATGGAGTGATAGTCAAAGTGGGTGGTGATGATGTCCGATGTCTTCAGGTCCGCTGGATGCTGCACCGGACAAAAGTGGTGGATATCCTCATCGCGGGGCACGACCATCAAACCCCCGGGATGCTGCCCAGTGGTCCGCTTCACCCCGGTTATGCCGGCCGCCAGCCACTCCAACTCTGCCCCTGAAACCTCACGCCCATTTTCGCGGGCCCATGCCAGCACCAGTCCAAAAGCGGTCTTCTGGGCGATCGTGGCAATGGTGCCAGCGCGAAATACATGTCCTTCTCCAAACAGCACCTCAGTGTACTTGTGAATCTCAGGCTGGTACTCCCCAGAGAAGTTCAGGTCAATGTCTGGCACTTTGTCGCCCTTGAATCCCAAAAATGTCTCAAAAGGAATATCCTGACCGTCTCCTGCCATAGGATTCTGGCATTGCGGGCAGTTCTTGGGCGGCAGGTCAAACCCCGAGCCCACCGACAGGTCAGTAACGAACTCCGAATAATGGCACTGCGGGCAGCGGTAATGCGGCGGGAGCGGGTTGACTTCGGTGATATCCAGGAATGTCGCCGCGAGGGACGAGCCCACAGAGCCCCGCGACCCCACCAAGTATCCATCGTCTAGGGACTTTTTCACCAGACGGTGGGCAATGTAGTAAATGCTGGAAAATCCATTGTCGACAATGGAGCGGATTTCCTTGTCCAAGCGGGACTGCACCAATTCCGGGAGGATCTCTCCATAAAGGCTTTTGGCCCGGGATACCGGCACTTCTTGGACCACCCGTTCCGCTTCTTCCAACTTCGGTGAAAAGAGGCCGTCAGGCACAGGTTTGATCACGGGGCACTGGGACGCAATGGCCAAAGTGTCCGCCACCACTACCTTGTTCCCCAGCTCACTGCCGAGCCATTCCATTTCTTCCATCATAGCCCGCGTGCTGCGGAAATGCAGCACGTCGTCGCTGTCGTGCAGTTCGCCTTTGGCTGTGGCAGCCAGAATGTCCCGGAAAGCCTTTTGGTAGGGATAGAGATAATGAGCATCTGATACGGCTGGCGTCGGTTTCGCTTGCGTGAGGCCCAAGGTGATTAAGTCCCGAACCCAGTCTTTGACGGCCTCATCCCCCCCCAGGTTTTCTTCCCGGGCCATATGCCGCAAGGCATCCGGCGGGCCCACCTCCCAGTAGTCATAGAAGCTGCACACGCGGTTCACATCCTCGGGCCCGGCACCTCGGAACAGTGCCTCCTGAACCTCCCCGCCATGCAGGGGAGACCCCAACAGCCAGTGGGCCCGGCCAGCCTCCAGCACCGAACGGGAAACCCGCGGCACGCGGTGGAATGTTTCCAGGTGAGACTGGCTGATCAGGCGGTAGAGAGCGCCCACACCCTCCTGGGAGCGCAGGAGCAGGGTGACCGGAATAGGCCGCCCGATAGTGAAGGGCTGCGGCACGGCGTCCCACAGAGCATCCAGAGACTGCACCGTGCCGTCTTCGTTTTGCAGAAGTTTCAGCAATAGGAGGCCCGTAGCTTCCGCGTCGGCGAGAGCGCGGTGATGCTGCGACAAAGGAATTTTCAAAGCATTGGTCAAAGGGCCCAGCCCGTAAGCCTTCAACCCCGGCAGCCGGATTCTTGCCAGTGTCAATGTGTCAATTACCGGGAACTCCCACGCTTTGCCCGGAAACAGCTGCCCAAAATATTTGGCCAGGTACCCCATGTCGAACCGGGCGTTATGGGCCGCCAGGACCGCCCCGGATGCAAACGCAAAAAATTCCCGAAAGACCTCATCGGCGCCTGGAGCTTCTGCCACTTCATCGGGGTGTATCCCCGTGATCTTCTGGGTGGTCTGGGATATTTTTCGCGTCGGCCGGACCATGCGGTGAAATTGGCCGGTTACTGCCCCGTCCACCAGTTTTACCGCGCCTATTTCGATGACTTCATGCTCGCGCGGCGACAGGCCGGTCGTCTCAACATCCAGCACGACGATGGGCATTCCCTCCAACGTCGCGGCGGGCCGGAATCCGCTTAAAGCGGCCATAAGGTCCTCCACCATGTTGATCTCGACACCGTAAATAGCTTGCACTCCTGTTTTCTGACTCAATGTCTCCAGCTCGGGATACGTCTGCACTACGCCGTGGTCCACCACCGCCACATGGCTGTGCCCCCATGTCTGAGCCACCTGGAATAGTTCTGGCAGCGAAACGAGCCCGTCGCCGGCGCTCATTTTGCTGTGAACGTGCAGTTCCACCCTCTTCTCGGGCCAGTCATCCGCCACGGCTGGCGGAGAAGGCACACGCCCCCCATCCCGGATACGGAGGACACGCTCTTTTGTATACTTGTCTTCCTCAAGAATTCCCCGCACTTTAAGGTACTGCCCGACCTTCCACGATTCCACATCTGCAAAAGGCTGGCCCCGCCGTTCCGAATAGCGGATGCGCAGAGCGTGGTGAAAGTCTGTGATGACGGCGCTCCAGTGGTGAAGATTGTCGCGGCTCAAGCGCATGTCGGCACTCACCACTTGGCCGTACACCGTAACGTCCCCGGTTTCTGGCAGCAGACTTAAATCACACGGCTCCCCCTCGGGGATGCCTTTCCCGACCATGCTGCTGCCCCTGTCCTCCGCGCGCACTCTAGGGATATCCACCGGCACCACTGGATCCGGCTCCGTAGGCGGTGCCGCCAAAATCTCCTCGTGCCACTCAGGCATCTCTGGCCACAATCGCCGCAGGCGGGCGGTTCCTCCCCACTGGGTAAACAGACCATGGGCCATCGCATTGGGAAAAGAGACATGAAGCCCGCGGAAATCCACAGCGACATGCTCTTTTGCGAGCAGTTGGCCCACCCCGGAGTTGCTCAAGGCAAAGATTTGCTGCAGCCGGTCGTAAGGATCAGGGGCCCATGCGTATTCGGCCCACTCGACTTTCCGTTCCCATTCCATCTCGAGGCGCGCGGCCAGTTGGCACAAAATCTCCTCATCCTCAGGGGCTTTGCGGACCAGGACAATGCGCGCCTGTTTAGAGCTGATATCCACCCACAGCGGGTCAAACTGGCTGAGACCCGGCGACCCCGCCTGTCTCAGCCAGTTTTGAAGTTGGGTCGTCATCATGGCTTGTCTTTCACCCCGCTTGTTGTCGTTTTCTTTGCGTGCCTACATTCTGGGAATTTCCCGAATAATCTCCCAGTACATGCGCATCCGTGCTGCAAACCCTTTGGCTAGACCGAGCTTCTCTTCTTTCATAACTTGGGACACATCTTTCAAGATCACTTCCCGGGGCACTTTCCCCATCCGCTTTAGCTGCCGGTGCAATTGCAGTTCCACGCCGTACCGGGATTCGTTCATATGGTCAACCCCGGTGAGAAGCGTCCGGCGGATGACGCGCTGGCCCGAGAGAAATGGCGCCAGCGCCTGCGCCCAATCGGTGCTCGTGCGGCCCCCGTCAAAGATGCCAACAGTCGCTTCCGTCTCCTGGTCTATCACGGGTTGAAGCAATTGCTGCACATGCTTAATGGTCAGTCCAATAAGATCCGCATCCAAAAACAGCAGAATGTCCGCGTCGGCCGCTTCCGCGCCAGCCTTAATGGCCGCGCCCTTGCCCTGATTCTCGATCTGGTCCACCACCAGCACAGAAGGAAAACTAGCCGCCACGGCTGCTGTGCGGTCGAATGAGCCATCGTTGACAACAATCACCTGATCTATTTCGGGCACCAGGCACAGCACCTGCAACACTCCGGAAATATTGGCTTCTTCGTTATATGCCGGCACGATCGCGGCCACGCGTTCTTTCGGCATGCCACCCACACCCTCATTTGCAAGAACTTAATAGGCCCGGGCAAACAATGCACGGTAGCGGGTAGTCTGACCGCATACAATGCACTGATCCGCAACTGGCGTTTCGTTAAATGGGAGGCAACGAATCGTCATGCCCGTTTCCGATTTCAAATGCGCGGCGCATTCCTCGCTGCCGCACCAGTCTCCGCGGAAAAATCCCCTGTACCCATTCTCTTCCATTTGCTGGTAATTTACAATTGAAAAAGTGTGCGCTTCCCGGTAAGCCGCCGCCTGCCGGAACAACTCCTTTTGCACTTCGTCGAGCAACCGCGTCACGGCCACGCCGATTTGTTCCTCGGGCACACTGATTTTTTCGCTGGTGTCCCGCCGTGCAATGACCACCTGCTGTTTCGCCATGTCCTTCGGGCCGATTTCAACACGCAAGGGGACACCCCGCATTTCCCAGTCGTTGAATTTATACCCGGGAGTGAATTCGTCACGGGCGTCGAGTTTGACGCGGCACACGGGAGACAGTGCCGATTCCAGCTCACGGGCGTGGGCAACCACCGCCTCCCGCTCGGCCCCCCGGCCGATAGGCACAATCACTACCTGAATGGGGGCGATTTTAGGAGGGAGGCGCAACCCCTTGTCATCACCATGGACCATAATGACCGCCCCAATCAGACGGGTGGAGCTCCCCCATGAAGACGTCCAGCCATATTTCAGCTCACCGTCTTCATCAAGGAATTGAATGTCAAAGGCCTTGGAAAAATGTTGGCCAAGGAAATGAGACGTGGCTGACTGCAAGGCCCGCCCGTCGCCCATCAGAGCCTCTAAGGTATACGTGTCGACAGCTCCGGCAAACCGCTCGCCAGCACTCTTGACGCCAGCGATGACGGGGACCGCCAAGTAGTCTTCAATCACTTCCCGGTAAATCTCGAGCTGCTGAAGGGTCTCTGCGAGCGCCTCGTCCGCTGTCCTGTGCACCGTATGGCCCTCCTGCCAGAGGAACTCGGTGGTGCGTATAAAGGGCCTGGTCGACTTTTCCCAGCGCAGCACATTGGCCCACTGATTGATCAGCACGGGCAAGTCCCGGTAAGAATGTATCCACTGGGCATACATAGCTCCGATAATGGTTTCTGATGTCGGCCTGACCGCGAGCCGCTCCGGCAGCTGTTCATTGCCGCCCATCGTCACCCACGCCACCTCAGCGGAGAACCCTTCAATATGTTCCGCCTCCTGCGCCAGCAGATGTTCTGGAATCAGCAGGGGAAAATAGGCGTTCTGGTGACCCGTTTCCTTAAAACGCCGGTCCATCTGCTCCTGAATAAACTCCCATATGCGGTAACTGTACGGCTTCATGACCATGAAACCCTTCATGGGAGCGTAATCCACCAGGTCGGATTTTCGAATTACATCCACGTACCATTGTGAAAAGTCACTCGACTTCGGGGTGATCTCCTTGAGAACTTTTTCCACCCGCGCGAACCTCCTCGGCAGCATCCAAAATTTCTTTCCACAGCTCTTCCACCATGTCCTCCTGATCAACGCGCCGGACAACCTCTCCGTGCCGGAAGATCAGTCCCATGTTCTTTCCGCCCGCCAGCCCGACATCCGCTTCCCGGGCCTCGCCGGGCCCATTCACCGCACATCCCATGACAGCCACGGTCACTGGCTCTTTAATCGTGGCCAGCCGCCTCTCGAGTTCATTAGTCACCGGCCACATGTCAAATTGCAGGCGGCCGCAAGTAGGACAGGCGACGATATTGGCGCCGCGCTCCCGCAGTTTGAGGCTCTTCAGAATCTCCCAGGCGGCACGAATTTCTTCTTCGCCCGGCGCTGTCAGCGACACGCGGATCGTGTCCCCAATCCCATCGGCTAAGAGCGCGCCAATGCCAATGGCCGACTTGATCGTCCCCTGAAACAGGGTCCCGGCTTCGGTCACTCCCAAGTGCAGCGGATAGTCATACGTCCGGGCCATCAGCCGGTACGCGGCCATCATGGTGGGCACGTCCGAGGCTTTCAGCGATACCACGATATTATCGTAATCCAAGTCATTGAGGATTTGGATGTGGTGGGCCGCGGATTTGACCAGCGTCTCCGCCGTGCGCCCGTAATCGTGAAGGAGTCCCTTTTCAATCGAGCCCGAATTCACCCCGATGCGAATGGGAATCTGCCGCTCCTTCGCCGCCCGCACCACTTCCTCCACACGCTCGCGCGCCCCAATGTTGCCCGGATTGAGGCGCAACTTGTCCACTCCCCGCCGAATCACCTCAAGCGCTAGGCGGTAGTCAAAGTGAATGTCAGCCACGACGGGAATCGGCGAGTGCTGGACAATTTCCCCCACCGCCTCAGCTGCCTCATGGTCTGGCACTGCAACCCGCACCACCTCACAGCCGACGTCTACGTAGCGGGCAATTTCTTCGAGCGTTCCCTTCACATCGCGCGTGTCGGTCTTGGTCATACCCTGCACCACGACCGGCGCGCCCCCGCCTATAATCACGTCCCTTACGCGCACTGCTTTAGTCATATTGGCCCGAAGACACCACCATTCGGACACACCCCCTTTTCACTCGGCACACTCTCCTTATCTTAACACTCGCCAGAGAATCAGGCATGGAATAAATGTTCGACTTCGCGGAAGGTTACAAACAGCACCAGCGCCATCAGCAGGATGAATCCCACGAAATGAATCATGTTCTCATGGTCGGGGTCCATCGGTTTGCCCCGGATACCTTCCACAATCATGAGAAACAGGCGGCTCCCGTCCAGCACCGGTATGGGCAGCACATTAAACAGTCCGAGGTTGGCGGACAGCGCGGCCGCAAGCAGCAGCAGCTGCACCAGACCGGTATGCGCCGCCTGCCCGACCAGCTCCGCAATTCCCACCGGTCCGGTGAGGTCAAACGGCCCCTGGCCGTCAACCAGCCGGTACAGAGCCTGGAACCAGGCTCCGGAGAGGTCTACGGTCTGAGTGATGCCCGAGCCTAGAGCCTGCAAGGGATTTTGCCGGACAGGCACGAAAGTGGGCTGGATCCCAATAATGTACTCTTTAAGCTTTTTGTCGTACCGCGTCGTCATGGGAAAGGTCTGCAGCGATTGGTGACGCTCCACGGTCACGTGCATCACATGGGTTTTGTGGGCAATGATGGCGCTGGCGAGATTCTCCCAGTCCGTTACCCGGGTGTTATCGATCTTGACAATCCGGTCGCCAGGACGGATGCCTGCTTCGTACGCCGGATAGTGGGGAAGGGCCTGCGCCACGGTGGTGGTGGGGGTGGGAATGCCGACCGGCCCGAAGCAGATGGCATAGAGCACGGCGGCCAGCACCAGGTTCATGATGGGTCCGGCCAAGACGACCAGAAACCTCTGCCATAATGGCCGGTTGGGAAATTCCCGGGGATCGGCGCTCTTATTGCCTTCCATTCCCGCCAGGCGGTTGTACCCGCCCAAGGGGATAATGCGCAACGCATACAGGGTTTCACCGAACCGGTGCTTGTAAAGCGCGGGTCCAAACCCCAGAGCAAACTCATCGACACGCATGCCAAAGGACTTGGCAACCAGAAAGTGCCCAAGCTCGTGAACCGCTACCAGCACGCCAAACACCAAAACGATGGCGATTACCGTCGTCATCGGCTGTCCCCCTTACTGGCGATAGCGCATCGCCACATCTGCCGCCTGAGTCCGTGCCCACTGGTCGGCTTCCAGGATCTGCGCCAACCCGGACACTTCTTCATTGTCCGCGAAGTCGTTCAGCACCTCTTTAATAATGTCAATAATGGAGAGAAATGCAATGGACCGCGCCATGAACAACGACACCGCCACTTCATTGGCGGCATTGAGCACTGTGGGCATAAGACCCCCGGCCAGTCCTGCCTGCCGGGCAATCGTCAGCGCTTCAAAAGTGCCGGTATCAGGGGGGTCAAAGGTCAGCGGCTGGCGTGTCAGGTCAAGCGGCAAAGAATCCATAGCCCATCGCTCAGGCCAGCTGAGCGCCACCTGCACGGGCACTGCCATATCTGGCCAGCCCAATTGCGCCATGGTTGCTCCGTCCACAAATTCGACCAGAGAATGCACGATGCTCTGGGGGTGAATCAGCACCTCCACCTGTTCATAAGGCACCGAGAAAAGGTGGTGGGCTTCGATGAGTTCCAAGCCCTTGTTCATCAGGGTCGCTGAGTCTACGGTGATTTTGGCTCCCATCGACCAATTCGGGTGGTGGAGCGCATCTTCTACCGTTACCGACCGCAAGTCTTCCCTGCTGCGTCCTCTGAAGGGCCCACCGGAGCACGTCAGCAAAATCCGCCGCACAGGCTGGCCTGGAGCCAGGCACTGGAAAATTGCCGAGTGCTCGCTGTCAACCGGAATAATTTTCTGCCCGGACTCATGGGCGACCTTCTGCACCAAGTCTCCAGCCGCCACCATCGTTTCTTTATTGGCCAGCAAAATGTCCTTGCCGTTCTCCAAGGCCGTAAGAGTGGGCAGCAAACCGGAAAAGCCGCTCATGGCCCCAATGACTTTGGTGGCTGGGGACGCCGCTATCTCGGCCAGAATGTCATCCATCCCGGCCGCAATGCGGGGCGCTCCTGAAGGATGCTGCCGCCGGAGCGCTGCCCCTGCCGCATAATCGGCCAGGCCAATCCAGCGCGCCTGCAGCGCCCGCCCCATGGCCCACAGTCTCTCACCCTGGGTGTTGGCCACCAACCCATCGACGGACACCCGCTCCGGCTCGGCCTGCACCACCCTAAAGGTTGTCTCCCCAACCGACCCAGTCGCGCCAAGTATGATGATTTGCGTCATAGTCCCCTCATCTTTCCAGTTTCACAACCGCGTTATGTGCCGATATTGCCCGCCGGAGGATCCAGAACTTCGGCCAGAACCCTTATCACCACAGCCGAAATGGGGCCGACAATGAACCCCACTGGCCCAAAGAGACGCACCCCAAAATATAGGGCCCCAATGGCGACCAGCGGGTGCAGTCCCATATTCTGCCCCACCAGCCGCGGTTCGGCAATTTGCCGCAAGACGGCCACCCCGAACATCACCGCCAGCACCTCGGTGCCCTGAAGGGTCCTGCCAGAAAGCATATCCACGGCGGCCCATGGCGCCAAGAGACTCGCCGGCCCCATATAAGGGACAAAATCAAGGATGCCCGCCAACACCCCAATCAGCACCGCATATTTAAATCGGAACACCACAAGGCCCGCCATGGTGCCGAAAGCGGTCAGCGTGACCAGCAAAACCTGGGCCTTCAAGAAGCCCAACGCCCCTGCCAAAATATCATCATGCATATGGTGCACATAAGGCCGGAGTGGAGGCGGGACCCACTTGACCCCGACTTGGAGTATCTGCTGCTTGTCGCGGATCATGAAAAAGGCCGCAACTAATGCTACCATTAACATTAACATGCTATCGGGCAGGTGGACCAGAAAGTTTGCCATTGTCCGCAGCACTGACTCCAGCATGCGGACCAAGGCCCCCAGCTGCGCATGCCACTCCTCCGTGCTCAGCCCCAACACCCGACGCATCCGGCCCAAACCCGCCAGCATGCGGCTAGACAGCTGTTCGGCCGGAACCGCGAGCGATGGCAGCGCGCGGACCACCTGCGCCAACTCCGTGGCCATAACACTCAGCAGCAAAAACAGAATGGATAGCAGCGCCACAATTGAGGTCCCTAGGGCAATGACCGCCGCCACACTGCGTGACAGTCCCCAGCCTTCCATTCGGCTCACGACCGGCTCAAGCCAGACAGAAAGCACAAAAGCGCCTAGAAAAGGCATGAAAATGGCGCTGTACCACTTCCAGAACGCGTACACGCCAAACAGCAGCCCCGCCCAAACCAGGAGCATGCGAATATAGCTGGCCATGAGCATTGCCTCCATGCTGCTAATGTATGCCCAAGCCCACCAACAAATAATAGGCAATGGGCAAAGCCAGCAGGGAAGAATCAAAACGGTCCAGCACACCGCCATGGCCCGGCAAAAGCGCCCCAGAATCCTTTACGCCCGTGTAGCGCTTAATCGCCGATTCCAGCAGGTCGCCGATCTGGCCCACAATGCTGACCGTGAACCCAAAAACCAATCCGTGCCAGAGAACCATGTGCGCAATCCCAAACGCCACCACCGATACCGCTACACCGCTGACCGCGCCGCTGGCGGTACCTTCCCAGGTTTTGCCGGGACTGACGCGGGGCATAAGCTTATGCCGTCCCCACTGCCGCCCTACAAAGTACGCGGTGGTGTCTGTCGCCCAAATGACGGCAAAAAACGCATAGGAAAACACCTGTCCATGACGCAGCGCGCGGATCATCGGCAGGAAAGCAAAGAACAGTCCCAGATACACGGCCACCCAAGTGGTGGTTACCGCACCCTGAAAGCTTTCTTGAGGAGAGCTGAGCAAGGACACAATAGCCACAATGGCCGCCCCCAGTACAAGAACGGGGAGCAGCCCGCGCCCTAGCCCCACGGCCGCCATAATGGCCCATATCCATGCTACGGTCAGCCAGGGGTAAAACACAATCCCACGGGCCCGGAACATGCGAGAAATTTCCACCACACCAATCGCTGCTAATATGGCCACTCCGGCAGTCAGAACCCAACCGCCCAAATAGATGAGGAGAATGACTACCGGAATGCCAAAAGTCGCCGTGAGTATCCGCAGTCCCAGCACACGCGTAACCCCTTATTCCCGAAGGCCGCCAAAACGGCGCACCCGCTGTTGGTAGGCAAAAATCGCCTTGTGAAGCTCCACCGGGTCAAAATCTGGCCATAATGTTTCCGTTACGTAGATTTCAGCGTATGCCAGCTGCCATAGTAAAAAGTTCGATATCCGCATCTCACCGCTAGACCTTATCAGCAGGTCCGGATCGGGAAGACCAGCCGTGTCGAGGTGGGAGGCCACTGCGTGTGCAGTGAGGCAGGTCTCCTGATCCAGCGGCCGATTCTCGTCAAGCCACCGGTTCACGGCCCTCACCAGTTCATCGCGCCCACCGTAATTCAGAGCCAGATTCAACACCATGCGCGTCTGGCTGGCTGTTTCCTGGGTGGCGGCCGCCAGGGCAGCCTGGGCGCCAGCCGGCAATCCCGCCACGTTTCCAATCGTCTGGATCCGCACTCCTTGGCTTTTCAGCTCAGCAGTCTCAGAGCGGAGGAACTCGACCAGGAGAGCCATCAGAGCATCGATTTCCCCTTGGGGACGCGCCCAGTTTTCGGTAGAAAAGGCATATACTGTCAGCACATCAATCCCGATGGCGGAACATTCCTTGACGATAGGCTTAAGAACTTTTACACCCTCGCGGTGACCCTCTGCCCGGGAGAGCCCCTTTCTGTGCGCCCACCGTCCGTTGCCATCCATGATGATCGCGATGTGCCGCGGAAGATTGCCGGATTCAATTAGTCCTGGGGAATCAGCCAAAGATTCTTTCCGAGAATCAGTTTCCATCCAGCCTCCAAAAATCTCGACATACCGCAATGATCAGGTTCACGGTGTTAAAATGTCTTTTTCACGATGGTCAGCCAACGTATCCAAATCTTTGATGAACCGGTCGGTAAGCTTTTGCACGTCCCCTTGTCCCCGGTGCTCATCATCTTCAGTAATGGTGTGGTCCCTTTGCTCGTCTTTTAGCGTTTCCAGAGCATCACGGCGAATATTGCGGATCGCCACCTTCTCTTCTTCAAGGCGCCGCCTGAGCTGCTTGACTAGATCCTTGCGCCGCTCTTCCGTCAGAGCGGGAACATTGACCCGGAGCATCGCGCCATCTGCCCGCACCGATACCCCGATGTCCGCCTTCACGATGGCCTTTTCAATCAAGGACAAGGTGCCGGGGTCGAACGGCTGCACTATCAGCATGCGCGGCTCCGGCACCGAGATGGCGGCGATGTGCTGGACGGGGGTCATAGCCCCGTAATAGTCGACCAGGATTTTTTCCAAAAGGCCGGGATGGGCGCGACCCGCGCGCATTGACGATAAATCGCGCTCAAAAGACTCCACCGTCTTTGTCATTTTACTCTCTGTGTCGGATAAAATGTCCTTAACCACGATGTTCGCTCCTTACAAAGGTTCCAATCGGCTCGCCTAATACGACCTTGCGTATATTTCCATACTGGTTCATGTCAAAAACGACAATCGGAATATCATTGTCCATGCACAGTGACGTTGCCGTCGCATCCATCACCCGCAAGTTTTCTTTGAGAATATCCAAATACCCAATTTCATCCAGTTTCTTGGCATGGGGATTCGTGCGCGGATCGGCATCGTAAACCCCAGACTCTTTCGTCGCTTTCAGCATCACATCGGCCTCAATTTCGGCGGCCCGGAGAGCGGCCGTGGTGTCGGTGGAAAAGTACGGATTGCCGTTCCCTGCGGCAAAGATGACCACGCGGTCTTTATCCAAGTGATTAATGGCGCGCCGCCGGATATATGGTTCCGCAACTTCTTTCATTTCAATGGCGGTCTGCACCCGCACCGGCACCCCGTGCTTTTCCAGCGCATCCATGAGCGCCAAGGCGTTGATCACAGTAGCCAGCATCCCCATGTAGTCAGCCGTCGCCCGGTCCATTCCCTTGGACGAGCCGGAGAGACCCCGCCAGATGTTGCCCCCGCCGACAACCACCGCAGTCTGCACACCTAAACTTAACACGTCCTTGATCTGACGGGCAATACTGTCTACGACCACGGGGTCAATTCCGTACCCAGCGGTCCCAGCCAATGCCTCGCCAGACAGTTTGAGAACAATGCGATGATATTTGGGCAGTTCGGCCATTGCAGTTCCTCCATTGAACCAAGATAAGAGGGGCGATAATATGCCCCTCTCCATTCATCCAGCTAAACCGGCGCTCCAGGTAGTTCCTCGCCCCGTTCATAACGCACGAAGCGGCGGACAACGATGTGCTCCCCCAGCCGAGCGATATGCTCTTTCAGCAATTGGTCAATAGTCACGTCGGGGTTCTTCACATAAGGCTGATCCAACAAGCAGATCTCCTTATAAAATTTATCCAGACGCCCCTCGACCATCTTTTCCACGATGGCGGCAGGCTTCCCTTCATTCTGGGCTTGAGCCATCAGCACATGCCGCTCGTGCTCCATGTCTTCGCTGGACACCTGCGCACGGCTCACAAACCGGGGATTGGCGGCTGCAATGTGCATCGCGATATCATGCGCCAGATTATGAAAATCCGCGGTGTTCGCCACAAAGTCTGTCTCGCAATTGATTTCCAGCATCACGCCGATGCGCCCTTGAAGGTGAATGTAACTCTCAATCAATCCCTCATTGGCATCCCGGCCCGCTTTCTTCGCGGCCTGCGCCAGGCCACGCTCGCGTAGAATATCAACCGCCCGGGCGAAGTCGCCTTCAGCTTGTTCTAGGGCTTTCTTGCACTCCATCATGCCAGCGCCCGTCTTCTCTCGCAGCTTCTTTACCTCACTTGCGGGTATCACAGAGTATCCTCCTCGTAATGAGAGCGACCTTGCGGTCGCCCTCTGGTACCATTGAATTGGCAAAAACTACTGGGCTTCGGCAGTCTCTTCTTCAGTGACCCCGCCTTGGCGTCCCTCAATCAAAGCGTCAGCCATCTTGGCTGTCAATAGCCGCACTGCCCGGATTGCGTCATCATTGCCCGGAATTATATAATCAATTTCGTCCGGATCGCAGTTGGTGTCCACAATGCCGACAATGGGAATTCCCAGTTTGCGCGCCTCAGTTACGGCAATATGCTCCTTGCGGGGATCCACCACGTAAACGGCTGCTGGCAGTTGGGTCATCCCTTCAATGCCCCCCAAATACTTTTCGAGCTTTTCCTTTTGCCGCGTCAGCATGCTGACTTCTTTTTTCGGCAACCGGTCCCACTGGCCCGAGGTCTCCTGCTCCTTCAATTCTGCCAGCCGCTTGACGCGCTTCTTGATGGTGTCGAAGTTTGTCAACATCCCACCGAGCCACCGCTGGTTGACATAAAAATCTCCGGAACGCTGAGCCTCTTCCGCGACGGCTTCCTGCGCCTGCTTCTTCGTGCCAATAAACAGCATGCGGCCGCCGCTTGCGCCGACTTGTCGAACAAAATTGTAGGCATCATCGACTTTGCGGACGGTCTTCTGCAAGTCGATAATGTAGATGCCGTTTCGTTCAGTAAAAATGTAGGGTTTCATCTTAGGGTTCCAGCGCCGAGTCTGATGCCCGAAATGGACACCCGCTTCAAGCAATTGTTTCATCGAAATAACAGCCATATTCAATGCCTCCTGGTTTATCCTCCGCCGCCCCGTCACTTCCAGTCACACCAGGGGAAAGGACAGCGTGTGTGGTAAAAAATCCTAGCGAATTATAGCATAATGGCCGTAAACCTACAAGGTTAGGGGATGGAGACCGTGACGGGAATAGCGAGAGGGCCCAAGCGCTCAGTCAGCTGCACCTGCTGGGGATGGGCCAGCAAAGTCTTCGCCAGCGGTTCTGAAAGCGAGCGGTGGCCATCACTGCGCTCCAAATAAGTCCCCACCGCCTGGGTCATTTCCCGCAGGAGACGCTCGCGCAGACGGCGTTCGTTGCGGCGGTCGATATTGAGATTAAGGCCGTCTACCTGAATATGCACCGTGCCGACGATCTTGTCCACCGATCCCACCAGTTCGGGCTGCATGCGGCGTTCCAGGGAGGCGCTAAGATG
The DNA here is from genome assembly GCA_027309085.1 of Sulfobacillus sp. Taxonomy (GTDB): domain Bacteria; phylum Bacillota; class Sulfobacillia; order Sulfobacillales; family Sulfobacillaceae; genus Sulfobacillus. Next base: position 118,356 of record DAIDDL010000005.1, on the reverse strand, counting down.
CGCCCACTGACCATGGCTGACCCCTGCCACTTCTTTGCTGACGACCTGGGTGACGACGGCAGCCGGCACCGCGATGTGGACTCCCCGGACGGCGAGCCAGCCCACTTCCACACTCAAAGTCGCCAGCACGCCTGCGACGGCCCCTGCCACTCCTGCCTTCATGCATTCCCGCCTTTCACATGGAAATCTCCTTACAATTCCAGTATGGCCATATCCGCGCCTGCTCATAATAGGACTGCAATTGTTCCGTCGGACAAGAAGTAGTTCCACGCCAAAGGAGGCAAAGCATGAAAAAGCGCACCATCAAACTTCTGACCACGTTGGGGTCAGCCAGTATCCTTGTCGGGGGCTGCGGGCTCGTTGCAGGGCCGCAAAAACCAGCTCCCGTCAAAAAAGCCACACAGGCCACCAGAAAGTCCGCCAACAAAGCCGCCACCACGGTCAAAAAGGCGGGGACTAGCGGCACCAAGACTGCCCCCAGTCCCGCTCACCTCAAGGTTATCGCCTTTTACGACCAGACTATGGCACACGTGAGCCCAGACCCTTTCACGTTTGTCAAAGCGCACCCGTCGCTGGTCACGTACCTTTCGCCGTTCTGGTATGAAGTGACGCCAACTGGGACAGTCATTGCCAAGCCCGAAGGCAATGCCGCGACTCTGGCAAAAGAGGCCCACCTGCCCCTGATGCCTCTGTTCAACAACTACATGGGCACCGATGGCATGCTCTCCACCGCCGCACTGCGCACCAAGGCCGTTGATAGTATCGTACAGCTGGTGAAATCCAACCACTATGCAGGAGTTCAGATCGACTTTCAGCAGCTCAAACCCGCTGACCGGTCTCTTCTCGTCATGTTTATGAACGAACTGCACGCAAAAATGCCAGCGAGCGCAGCTATCTCCATGTCTGTCGTCCCATTGACCGCGGGCACTGGCCAGGCTGGCGCCTATGACCTGAAGTCTTTGGCTCCCGATGTCAGCAGCATGGTGCTCATGGCCTATGACCTGCACAGCAACGGGACCCCGCCAGGCCCCGTCAGCCCCTATCCCTGGGTGCAGCAAAGCATCAACTTGGCCCTAAAGGCTGGGGTCAGTCCTTCCAAACTTTATCTGGGTATCGCTGACTACGGATATCTATGGAAGGCAGGGTCGGGCAAGGCCACGACCATTCCTTTGAAAGTCATGTACCAGCACAAATACGGGGCATATACTTGGGATCCCACAAACAAAGAGGCCTATGACCATTATACCTCCCATGGCGTGTCCTACACTCTCTGGTTTGTCAACGACCGGGGGGCGGCCGACCGTATCAAACTGGCGGAAAAAGATCATTTGGGAGGGGTAGGCTTCTGGAGAGTGGGTTATGAAGATGCACAATGGTGGAATAGGGTGGCCAAGGCCCTGAACAACACCGCCAAAAAATCGGCGCCTGCTCCTACGGGCGCGAAGGCCAGCGCAATGGCCCCGCCAGCCTCGCCGCAGCACCGTTCCATCACATGACCCTGTGCACAGTGCGGACTCTCTTAGGCACGGGAGAAACCTCTTCTAGTCGTGGTCTCTTTCGTGCCCCACCACTAAAATGTCAATATTGCTCGTCTGCCTCAGCACCTCGTTGATGACCGACCCTTTGAACACCTCCTGCCAGCGCGTGCGGAGGGATTCTCCCATCACAATTTCCGTGACATGGTGCTCCGTGGCGAAGGTGACAATAGCCCGGGGCACATTGTTCTCCCTCAGCTCAAAAACCTGCGCCCCCAGTTGGCGAGCGAGATTAATGTGGGATGCCAGGGTCTGCTCGTCCTGGGGTGAAAAGGAGCTGCCATCAGCCGCACGGACGATCAGCACATAAAACTCGCCTTTGAGGCGCTGCGCGATGCGGTAACCGCGCCTCAGCAAGCGGGCACCATTAGGCGACGGCGTTACCGCCACCATGATGCGGTCATGCGTCGGCCACGGCCCTTCTATCGCATGGCGGTTCATGTAGGTCTCCAGGCGGTCATCCGTGTCATCGGCGACCGCTCGCAACGCCAATTCCCTCAGCGCCGTAATATTGCCGGTACGGAAAAAGTTCTGCAGGGCTTGGTCGATGCGACGGCCCTGGTACACTTTCCCGCGCTTCAGCCGTTCGATCAAGGCCTCCGGAGTTAAGTCCACCAAACGAATTTCGTTGGCTTCCCGCACGATATAGTCAGGGACGGTTTCCCTGACCCGCACTCCGGTAATCTGGCGCACCGTATCGTTCAGCGATTCCAGATGCTGGATGTTTATAGTAGACCAGACGTTCACCCCCGCCGCCAGCAGGTCCTCGACATCCTGGTAGCGCTTGCGGTTTTTGCATTCATCGGCATTGGTATGGGCTAGTTCATCCACCAGCACAACGTCCGGTCCCCGCGCCATGATTGCAGCCACATCCAGTTCCCCGACCTCCAGGCCCTTATATGTCCCTTTGGCCAGCGGAACTTCTTCCAGGCCCCGTGTCAGCTCGGCTGTCTCATCCCGGCCATGCGTGTCGATAATCCCAATCACGACGTCGATCCCCTGATCTTTCGCTGTGTGGGCATCGCCCAGCATCGTGAAGGTCTTGCCAACGCCAGGTGCCGCGCCAAGATATATCCGGTGGCGGCCGCGGCTCATCCGGCGGATATCTTCCAGAATTTCCTCGGGAGACCGGCGCTTGTAAGTTGAGGCCACGTGCTCTCATTCCCTCCTGGTTCTTGAAGGTTCGCGTGGTGCGGCCCTAAGGCGGCGCCGGAGGACCAGGGAATTAAGCAGATGCCCCGCGGTTGCGGGTGCCCTGCCAATGTCCCCGTCCCGTCACACCAGCGGCAGTTCCACCCGGCGGCGCGGAGACAGGCCGGACACAGGTTTGCCCGCCACCTGTCCTGTCAGATAGAAGGTTTTTGCACCGGATATGGTCACCGGAACAAACCGGTCGATGAGGTCCTCCGCGGGGTCCCTAGCCACCAGCACGACTTTGTTGGCATGGGTGCGGCCGGCCCACACATTGGCATTTTTTTTGCTCAGTCCCTCGATCAGCACCAGTTCGGTCTGGCCGATCAGCCGCTGGTTGGCTTCCCAGCTAATCTGGTACTGCAGCTCCATCAACCGGTTCAGCCGGTCCTTCTTGACTGGGTTGGGAACTGGGTCCCGCCCTTCCCAGCGTGCCGCTGGTGTTCCCTCGCGCGGCGAATACAGGAAAGTAAAAGCGGCATCATACCGGACCGTCTTGACAAGGTCCAAAGTCTGCTCGAAATCTTCTTCGGTCTCACCGGGAAACCCGACAATAATATCGGTCGTCAAAGTGGCGTCCGGAATCGACCGCTTAACCTGATCAATGAGGTCAAGATAGTGTTCCCTGGTGTACTTGCGGTTCATCCTCTTCAAGATCGCATTGGACCCTGCCTGCACGGGAAGATGCACATGATGTGTAATTTTCTGGCTGGCGGCGATCACCTCGATGAGACGGGGACTAAAATCGCGCGGATGAGACGTCGTGTAGCGGAGCCACCGGACTCCGTCAATCTTTTCCAGTTCTTCCAGCAGGTCTCCCAAGTCAGCGGGAGGAGTCAGATCATGCCCGTAGGAATTGACATTCTGGCCGAGAACAGTGATGTCCTGGTACCCTTCGCGAGCCAGCGCCTGCACTTCTTGCACCACTGCCGCAGCTTCGCGGGACCTTTCCCGCCCCCGGGTAAAGGGCACAATGCAATAGGTGCAAAACTTGTCACAGCCATAGATAATGTTCACGAACGCCTGAACGCCTTCCGCGCGTTGCGAAGGCAATTGCTCAACGATATCTCCCGCGCTTTTCCAGACATCAACAACCATCTCGCCTTGCTGCTCAACTTCATCCAGCAGTTTGGGCAGTTCATGGAGATTGTGCGTGCCGAAGACCAAGTCCACATGCGCCGCGTGCTTTTTCAGCCACGCCACCGTGCCGGGTTCTTGGGACATACACCCGGCCACGGCCAATTTTAACCCGGGCCGCTCATCCTTCAGCTGCTTTAGCTGGCCGATATAGCCAAACGCATGTTCCTCCGCGCTGCCCCGCACCGCACAGGTATTGATGATAATCAGGTCAGCTGCATTCTCGGCATCAGCCCGGTCATAGCCCATCTGCTGCAACTGTCCCGCCATGATCTGAGAGTCCCGTTCGTTCATCTGGCACCCATACGTCCTAATGTAAAACTTGGCTGACTTCATGCGCACACCCTCTTTCTGGTCTTGGACCTGGTTCTCTTGTCTCAATATATCACGCCCTCCGCAATCATTCAGGCAGCACCGGCTGGTCCGAGAATTTCGTCAGCCAGGGCACCATCGCACGGGGTGCCCTGATCAGCATGCGCGCCCCATCTTCGGTATCATGGCGCGAGATAATAATCACGTCCTGATAGATCCGCTGCCACACTGCGGCATCTTCCCACGGCACAAAAATCCACTGGTCCGTAAAGAAGTCCTCCAGCGCACGGCCGATGGCGGTGTACAAATCCCGAAAGTCGGGATCAAACCGGGCCGACACGCAGACCCCGTCCTGGGGCTTCAAAGCGTCCTGCGGCAATTTGTCCCACTGATTATAGATTTTTACGCGTTTGATATGGTCGGCGCCTATTTCAGCCAGCACCTGCTCGATAGCCTCCTGCTGCTGGTCCAGCGTCGGAGTTGAAGCATCCAGAATTTCCAACAGCACATCCGCTTGGACCACTTCGTCCAGGGTGGCGCGAAAGGCGGCCACGAGCGTATGCGGCAGCCGTTCCACAAATCCCACCGTGTCGGTCAGCAGTGCTGGGCCGGTTTCGGGAATCAGAATCCGGTGCACACTCGGGTCGAGGGTGACAAACAGCGCGTCCTGGGCAAGCTGGGCCCGGCGCGTCAGGCGTTCAAACAGCGTCGACTTGCCCACATTGGTATAGCCCACCAAGGTAAGAAGGGGCACGCGGTGGTGCTGCCGCCGCCGGCGCCGGGCTGACCGCTCCCGCGCTAGGCCGGCAATAGACTCTTCCAGCGCCTTTATGCGGCTGCGGATCTTGCGGCGGTCCATTTCCAGGTGGGTTTCACCCGGACCGCGGGTTCCTATGCCCGCGCCAGACCGGGACGGGGCACTTCCGGTGTAGCGCAGGCGTGGCAATAAATACTGCAATTGGGCCAACTCGACTTGAATGCGTCCCTCCCGGGAAAGGGCACGCTGGGCAAAGATATCCAGAATGACCTGAGTCCGGTCGATTAGGCGTGTGCCTTCTCCCAGTGTCCGGGCCCAGTGGTGCAGTCTGGACGGAGCTAAGTCGTCATTAGACACCACGAGCGGACTGTCGAATTCCGCCACTTTTCCGGCCAGATCCTGCAGCGCGCCCGGTCCCAGACCTGCCTCCGGATTGTCGCGGGCTTGCAGATATTTATAAACCACGGCTCCCCCAGCCTGCTCTACCAAAAGAGCCAGTTCGTCCAGTTCCTGCAGGCCGCGGCGTCTGGCGCTCTCCCCTTTTTCAGCCGTTCCCACAAGAATTACACGTTCGGCGCTGATCATAAGTTCCCCCCCAGACATGTGTATCATCAACGGGTCCGTCTCAAGGCTGGGCACTGATAGTCTGGGGCAGAGACTGCAGGAGCATCCACGGCGCAGAACTCTGTGGACTATCACGCAGCGCCTGGCGGATATTGCTTTCCGCCTCGGATATCTCGCCCCAGTGCACATCCACCACACCCATGTCGTAGTATCCCTGCCACCACTGGGGATTCGCGGCGATGGCATTGCGGTAGTAGCTGGCGGCGGCGTTCCAATTGCCTGAGTTCTGCTCGATCTGTCCGTACAGGGCATAAATCGGCCCTTGCGGGCCGCCGCTAGCCAAAGCCGCCTGCGCCTCACTTTGGGCAGCTGTAGGATGGTGGCGGGCGAGATCCAATTGCCCTAGCCCGACATCTGCCTGCCAGCCGGCCGGGTTTTGCTCCAGGCTGGCTTTGTAGGCGGACTCTGCCGTCGCCCAGCGGTGCATGCTGAAAGCCATTTGGCCCAGGTTGTTCCAGTCAACAACAGAGTGGGGAGCCAGGTCGCAGGCTCTGTGCGCCTCCGCGAGGGCGGCAGCCGGTTCGTTAGCATCCCAAAACAGCTGCGCCAGCCGACTGTAGCCGTCAGCCCAGCCAGGATCCTTGACCAGCGCGCTCTCTTCCGTGGTGATTGCCCTCTCCAGATTAAACTGGACAGCGCTGTACCTTTGGTCAACGGCCTGCTGGTCAGCCGCCACTTGGGCGCTGCCCGGCTGTGAGCCTGCAGGGAGCAGGTAGTCTGCTGATCCGCATCCGGTCAAGGTGCACAGGGCCACCGTCAGCCCCGCCAGCCACAGCGTGCGCGTCATAGGCATAAATAAGACCGAACCTTGGCATCCTGAAAAAACACCGGCATCCCGGCCGCCCATGAAAACTGGCCGAGATCATGAGGCGAAACCCACCGGGCTTCCGCCGCGTCCGAATCGGGACGGAGGGATTCGCTGCCCTTTATCTCCGCCGCAAAATCCAGAACAATAAAATGAGCGGAGGGCATTATGATTTCGGCGACGTGCAACAGCGGGCCAGGCACAATATCTATATGCACTTCTTCATACACCTCGCGGCGCACAGCATCCGCCAGCGACTCTCCCCATTCCAGGTGCCCTCCCGGCAGAGCCCACCGTCCTTCTTCGGGAGCGTGACCGCGGCGCACCGCCAGAAACTCGCCGAGATGATTTTTCACCGCGGCAGCGACCCCGATCTTAGGGCTGTCCGGCATGGTCGGAAATATCATAGATAGTCAGTTCGTTGTCATCTCCGAGCTGCCGCAGGCCGAAGATGACACCCCGCTCTTTTAATATCTGATTGAGGAAAGTTACCACCTGGTACGGAGTAAATCCCGTAAACCGCCTTTGCCCCAGCGCGACGAGTTTTTCATGGTCCGCTGATACCTTCATCCGTGACGCCTCCACTCACAGTCTCTTCCGTTGTTTTGATCATATTATAGCAGTTTCCTCAGATTTTAAAGAAGAGCCCGATTTATGCCCGGCAAATCTGCCTTGTTGTGTCATGATCATCCTAACATGCCCTAAGACTGTTTACGGCATACTAATCTCGTCACACAGACATGAGATGGGGAGGGATGAGATTATGGCACGCCGCAACCGGGGCCCGTCAGTTCTGTCACCACAGATTCGCGATCAGTTCAAGTACGAAATCGCTGAGAATCTTGGCTTGACGGATGAGATTCTTACCAAGGGCTGGGCAGACATGCCGTCGCGCCAACTCGGCAGAATTGGCGGCAAAATTGGCGGCAATATGGTGAAAGTTATGATCCGGGAAGCTGAGGAATCCATGGCGCGCAAGCCCGATTGAGTCCCCTTTCCGGCCACCACTCCCAGATGGGCTGACCCCATCTGGGAGTAATATGCACTAATGTCTGCGACGTTATCCCCCATTTGCCCAGATCTGTCCCAACGTCAAAAATACGAAGTGATGCAGCCCCAGTGTCTGGAAGAAGCTTTCCCATCTATTTGCGGAAACCGGGCCATATGTGCTTCCCACAACCCCTTCCGGATGGTCTAGAAGATCCGCGGGCGCGCTAGTCCCCCACGTGTTGGGCCCCAGCGTAATCCCAGGCGATATGGCGATGATATTGAGGGCCGTGACCACTGAGGTGGCCGATGCCGTGAATGGCACGGGCTGGCTGATGAACACCGGCGTCTGCCCACTGGTTTGGGTGATCGCTTTCTGTGACCACGACACTTCCTGGCGGATGCCCCAAGCTGGCAGCCCGTTGAGCGAGATCCCGGAATATCCCCCCATGATGACCTCATTGCCAGTTTTGGCGACAGCGCCCATCAGACTGCTGTGAGTCAGGGCCCACTCGCCTGTGACCGCGATATCGATGAGGTCATGGGGGTAGAGTTTCTGGGCGGCAAGCAGCGCCGTGAGAACCTGCGAATGGGGATCGTACAACACAAACGCCGCAATCGGCTGGAGATTGCTGTAGACCCCAGTCGGAGCCGCCGTGGGCACAAGCGCAGGACTCGGAGACAGAGATGGCGCTGTGGCCTGGTGATGGGAAACACTCGAGGTGGGTGGGAGGGCAGGCACCTCACGGCGTTTTGCCGAACCATTCGGTGACGCGGACCCTTGTTTTTTGGCAGTGGGAACATGAAAATGCACACGCTGCCCCACCCATAAAATCTGTCCATGTAGGGAATTGGACGCTTCCAGCCGTTTGAGGGGAATTCCCGCAGCCCAGGCAATGAGGCTCATCCGGTCTCCCGGCTCCGCAGCGTAGGCCCAGCGCCTCTCAGCCGCCATCCGGACCACCGCCAGGTGCGCCATCATTGTCAGGGTTGGCCCATTCAGACCGCCGGACGCTGGCAAGCCCACTTTTTTCTGAAACTTCTGCACGGCTGCCTCCAAAGACTGTGTCATCCGGCCGTTTAGCTGTCCCCGGTAGAGCTTCCAACTCCTGAGCCACGACTGGATCGCCACCACACTGGCCCCTGAGAGGCGTGTCGGCAGATCCGGCAGACCACTCACCACCTCCGTCAACTGCGTTTCCAGGGACGTGCCGGAAGGCTGGCCAAACTGCGTGACAAAATTCGATGTTCCCTGGTAGAACCGCTGGGTCACGCGCCCGGTGACTGGCCCGGCATTGAATCCCAGGACATCCAGCTCTGCCTGCACGGTGGCGACCGCCACCGGATCATGTCCTGCGCTCCAAGAATTCGGCACGCTTCCCGGGGATAGCAAAGACAATGAGAGCGCTGTTGCAATTAAACCAGTGGAAATCGTTCCTGCCATTGCATGCATTCCTCCTCAACTTCCAGAATGCACCAAATGGAGGAATTTATTCATCACCACCTAATATTGCGTACTGGCTCCCCACATCCCGCCGATCATGCCGGTGATCACTGCCACCGTCAGCCCCAGCCACAAGTGGCTGCTGGCTCCGAGGTGCATATTTTCGCCAACCACCTTGCCCACCAGAAACAATGTCACGGCCGCCAGACTGCCGTGAATCCACCCCGCATGCTCCGCCCCCCGCCCTGCGACCCAGCCGCTGACCCCTGCCACCAGCAGAATTCCAGCCCATAGCAGAGCAGACAGCACGCTCCCTGCCAGTGCCGTGTTGTAATCCACCAAAGCCAGCACAAAGGCCAGCACCGCCGCCGCCAAGACTCCTGCCAGGACTCCCCGCAATATCACTCCCACGCTCACTTTGTCTCGTCTCCTCTCCTAATCCAAACTTACGCGGAAAGCCACGGTTCATGACAGATTTTCATCAGCAGACAATATCGGGGTTCTGCCAGGGACTGGATCGAGGGAAAAACGGCTGGGCAAAAAAAGGCGCCGGCATTGCCGGCAGTTATCAGTGGCCTCGCAAAATCCTTTTCTCCCCGCGCGCTACTCCCGGGGCAACTCGTTTTCCGCTTTTTTTACCAGACGGCGGACCATATTCCCCCCGATTTTTCCGACTTCGCGGGTTGTCATGTTTCCCCAGCCTCTCTCATCGATATCATCATCGAGGCCCAAATCTTCCGCCACCTCTTCTTTCAGATGGTCCATGGCTTTTTGCGTGTCCGGGTCTGCGGGCTTCCTGTCATCAGGCATTGCATCCACCTCCACTCCTAGACTGTCCCCACCCGTTCGCCATTATCGCGGAATCTTTTACCACCTAGACAGCTACCGCCCCAGGCTGTACACTCGAACAATCACGATTCACTGGGGGGAGACTCTGATGACCAAACCTCAGCTTGACCTTGCCCCTGACAGTCTGGGACAATGCTTTTTTTGCAAGATGGTGCGTCAGGAATCCGGAATGGCGCACCACCTCCAGTCCTGCTCCGTGCGCCGCCGGCAGTTCCAGCCGTTAAGCGGCTCGGGTTCCCGGTCCAGCTGCCATATGATTGCGACTCCATGCGGCTCACCGCGGACCTGGTGGCATATTGAAGTGGCAGGCGACTTAACCCTGGCTGCGTTCCGCGAACGGCTGACCATGCTCTGGGCCCCGGCTGCGCATGGGGTCTTCGCCGTCAGCGTCAGTGAGCTGCTAGACACCCAGACTGTTGCCAACATCTTCATTCCAGGCCTCATTGCCCGCTACGACGCCCCAGATGCCTGCCTTATGGTGCAGGTTATCTCATGGTATGACGGCCAATCCGCCCCAGACCAAACCATGGTGACCATGGCCGCCAGCCTGTCCTAAAGGGGACACCGGCAGGAGGTCCGTCAATGCCCGCATGCAGGGGCCGAAGATTATCCCCCGGCGGGCACCCTGCCGCACATCCCTAAGGTTTACGGCCAAAACAATCAGGCAAGGGGCCTGTCGAAGTTTGTGGGAACCTCTAAGAGGTTGTGGGCAGGAATCAGCTGATACGCCGTCGCATCCAGTTGCAACGGGGTCACCGCGATGGAGCCGGAAGCCACAGCCCCGACGTCGGTATCCGGCTCATCTGCCACATCCTGAGCCCGTCCGGCCATCCAGTAGTATTCCCGTCCGCGCGGGTCCACACGGCGTTGAAAGTCATTGGAGTATTCCCGCCGCCCCAACCGCACCCATGCCATGTGGGCAGGCTGTCCCTTAGCGATCTGAGGGAAATTCACATTGTACAGCACCCCTTGCGGAGGACAGACGAAGAACGACCCGCCAATCCACCAGCGTACAAAAGCTGCGGCCCATTCCAGGCCGCCAGAGTCGTCGCCTTCATAGGACAGGGCCAAAGACGGCACTCCGAGAAACATCCCTTCCATCGCAGCGGAGACTGTTCCCGAATAATAAATATCGCGCCCCAAGTTCGAGCCATGATTGATTCCGGACAATAGAAGGTCTGGCCTGTGGGGCATCAGGGCCTCTACTCCCAGTTTGGCGCAGTCGGCCGGTGTGCCGTTGATGCGCCACGCATGCTGCACCCCCTCCATTTCCACAGTGGCGGCATGCAGCGGCTTGTGCATGGTAATCGCATGCCCCATGGCGCTGCGCTCGAGCTCTGGCGCCACCACAAAGACCTCCGCGACAGCACTCACCGCGCGGGCCAGCCGATTCAGGCCCACCGCTCCGATGCCGTCATCATTTGTCACCAGAATCCGTCGCAGATTCAAAGGAATTGCCGCCTCCCTCTTCCCTAAAAAATTCTTGGATGAACCCGACCAGTGACGACTGGGTCTGTATCTCGACTCGTGGCCCGCCCAGAGCCTGAATGAATTTTGCTCCATAGCGGCTGCGGATGACCCGGGGGTCGTAGACCACCACCACCCCCCGGTCCTGGCGCGTGCGCAGCAGCCGGCCAAAGCCTTGCTGAAACCGCAATACCGCCTGAGGCAAGGTCCTCCAGTAAAATGCCGACTTCCCGGCCTCTTTCAGCCGTTCCAGGCGTGCCTCTTCCAGCGGTTCGCCCGGTGCCCCGAAAGGAAGCCGGGCCATGACCACGAGAGAGAGGCCCGGCCCCGGAACATCCACCCCCTCCCACAATCCGGAAGCGCCAATGAGAACCGCCCGGGGCGATGTCTTGAACTGGGAAACTAGACGGACACTAGGCCCGTCAATGCCTTGGGCCAACGTCACCACCCCCAGTGCCTCCAAATCCAGGCGAATGAGGTCCGCCAGTGCCCGCAGCGTGCGGTGTGATGTGGTGAGAACGAGAGTCCGCCCCTGGATAATCGGCACCACCGCCAGGAGAAAATCCGCCAGCGAGCGAATATGGTCGGCTGCGCTGACGTCGGGCGCATCCGAAGGCACGGCCAGACAGCTGTTATCCCGAAGATTGAATGGAGATGGCAATTGAATGGCCCGCATCCGGGTCCTGGGTATGCCCAAGGTCCGCGCCATATACTGGAAGTCTCCGGCTACGCTCAGGGTCGCGGATGTCAGTATACCGGTCTTGACATGGGCCCATAACGAGTCGGCCACCAGGGAAGAGACATCCACGGGTCCTTGCCGCAGCGCAATTTGCGGCAGGGTGTCCATGTGGTGCGCCTCCCACCAACTCACCGCTTCTTCCCGCGGCGGACCCCACTGGTCTAGGTCGATGCTAAAGTGCTGCATGTCCTCCGACCATTTCTCAAAACGCAGCCAGGCCGCATCGCTTTTGATGCCGTCACCCAAAATCGCCTCGGCGGACGCCCAGGTATCCCGAGACATCTGGGCGACTACTGCCACCGTCTGCCGCACCGCTTTGAGGGCGGACTCCGTAGGGGTTCCCAGCCACTGCGCAAACCGTTCCTCGGTCACGCGGATCGACTGCCGGCTGTAATCCGACTCCGGTGTCTGGCCCAGCAGCAGTTGCTCCAAGCGAGCCAAGCGCTCCTTAAGCTGCACCGACTGATCGCGCAGGGACTCCAACGGCCCAAATAAATCGGGATGGGCTTTCAAGTGGTCAAACAACCCATTGCGCGCGGCCTGCTCCGCAAGCACGCGGCTAAACTCGGCAATATCCAGTTCCATTCCAAATGTGCGCTCCACAACGTCACTGAAGTGGTGCGCCTCGTCAATGATCACGTGGTCAAATTCCGGCAGGACCCCGGGATTAACCATATGGGCCGCCAGCAGGGCATGATTCACCACCACCACATGGCTGCTCTCCGCTTTGCGGCGGGCAATTCGCATGTAACAGGAGCCAGCAAAAGGGCAGTGCGCTCCTGCGCATGCATGCCGGTCAGCGACGACATCCTGCCAGAGCTGCTTGGCTTCATGCGATGAGGGATTGAAAGCGTCGAAATCCCCGCGGTCGGTCACCGCCACAAATGTCAGCAGGCGGGCTACGGCCAGCCGCCTTCCGCGGCTCTCATTGAGCACCGTCGTCGTCTGTCTCTGCTCATCGGTCTTGAGCAGGCAAATGTACTGGCCCCGCCCCTTGACCATGGCCGCCCGGACTGGCAAATCCTGCTGGGCCATCGGAAGGTCCTTATTCCACAGCTGCTCCTGCAGAGCCAGGGTATAGGTAGCAATCACTGTCCGCTCGCCCCGCTGCAGCGACGCTAAAATCGCCGGGGTCAGATAGGCCAGACTTTTTCCGGTTCCAGTGCCAGCCTCCACCATGAGGATGGACTCATCTTCGTAAGCCCGTTCCACCGCTGCCAGCATCGTTTCCTGGGCCGGGCGCCTCTCGAATTCCTGGAAACTTTTCCCGAGCGGCGACTGCCGGCCCAACCACTCCCCCGCTTGAATATTATGGGGAAACCGCCCAAGCTCGCTAGCGAAGTTGGCTTCGGCAACAGGGTAATCGAGAGGAGAGCGTGCCGCCGTCTCCTGATCCTCCACAGCCCACCATTCCCACTCGCTTCCCAGCAAATACCGCAAATCATTTTGGGTCTCTTTGGGAAACTGGGTCAAGGCGCTGTGAATTCGGTAAAGCAGGTGGTAAGTCGCCTCCACATCATTGCGGGCATCGTGAAACCCTCTGTCTTCCGGGGCGAGGCTTTCCAGACGGTAGCTAGGTTCCGTGGGCAGGGCAATCCGCGCCCATTCCAAGGTATCCACCGAGTGGGAAAAATCCATGCCGGCCTTTTCTAGAAATGCCATATCAAATCCCACTTGGTGCCCCACTACCGGACGGTCTCCAATAAAGTCCTCAATTTCCCCCAGCACCTGGTCAATGGTCGGGTACTGGGCAAAGTCCATCTCTTGGAAACCCGTCAGCCTCCGCACAAAAGCCGGAACCGGCTTTTGTGGATTGACAAAGAACGCGAGACGCTCTACTTGCCCAGCCACTTCGCGCAGCATCGCCACCTGAATGATTCGGTCCCAGTCGGGATTGAGCCCTGTCGTTTCCAAATCCACCACTACAAAATCTGTTCGCATGATGCTCCATTTCCGCCCTCAATCCGTCGTGACAATATTTTAACATATTCCTTCGCTGGGCCCTTTATGGACATAGATTGCCGCCGCCCTGCCCACACTAAACCCATCAAGAAGGAGGCGGGATTTTTTGGAAGAAAAAAACTTGCTGGCGTTCTTTCCTAAAATCGAGGATGCCCAGGAGTGCCAAAGCCGGTTGAGGCATGAAGGATTCGATGTTGTGCAGATCGACCCCATCCCCACCCAGTCCGCATACGACACACTGAACAATACGCGCATGCTTGAGGGGAGCGTTCTTCTGGAAGACGTATTGGGAACAGGCGCGGAGTCAGCCAACCTGGCCAGTCAAGGAATCATCGCGGACGCCTGGCTGTTCACAGCGGTCGTGCCCGCTGCGGAGCGCGACCGTGTTGCCCGCATTATTTCCGATCATGGGGGCCAGCTTTAAGCGTTTCGCACATATATAGGATTGCTGAGAATCCAGGGCCGCTGCTTGCGGCCCCGGAGCAGCTCTACCCGCCACACCCCCGCTTGCTGCACAGGCACGTCGATGATCAGCCCGTCGCTTTCACTCTCGACTATTCCGTCTTTAAGCACCCGCCACACCACATACACCGGACTGTTGCCTTTGACTCGCAGATCAGGGGTCCAAGGGACTGTGCTCCCCATAGGCCACCGGTCCGACGATGACTCGGCCCACAGCCGGAATCCCTTCTCCGTTCCTTCGCGGCAGGAAAGTATAGCGGCCCTCCCTTTCTTCATGGCGTCGTATATCAGCTGTTTGTCACGCGCCAAATCGTGATAAGTGAGGGCGTCCGTTAAATAGAGCTGGGTGCGAAGGGTGAGGAAGCTCACCCTATAGGGGAAGACCGTAATGCCCAAATAACGGGTTCCGGCACGGGCAGCATGGGCATCGACCCCCGCAATGCCTACGACCGCCCGGTCACGGCCCAACTCATCCCATAGCCGCACCGCTTCAGGATCCGGCCCCTGAAGCTTCCACCATGGGCTGAGAGCGGCCCGCAGGCCGGAGGGAATGGTCCTGACCGCAGGCAGCCAGCTTGACAGGTGGTTCCAGACTTCCAGTCCCGTGAACCCGGTGACGCTGCGCTCCGCCCACCGGTATGACGGCAGCTTCAGCAAGGCGTTGCCTTTATCCACGGGGTGCGCGACAAATGACAGCCCGCCGCTGCGGTTTACCGCCGCGACAATGTCTCCCCAAGGTTCCTGGGCGCCCGGCAACCCGTCCGTGAAGAAGGCCAGCAGGTGGTTTTGGGGGGGAGTCACCTCCCCCCCTACCAAAAATAACAGGCGACCGTAATACCCCTCTCCGTGAGGGTCCGCGCGGGGCGCCAGGGTGTCATGGTCGGTCAGCATCAGGATATCCGCCCCCGCTTCTTGCCCGGCATGAATGATAGCGGGGAGTGTTCCTGTACCGTCAGAATATTGCGAGTGCACATGCACCACCGCACTGTATTCAAAAAAATGAAAGGGGTCAATCATCCTTGAGATCCTTGGGCGGCATGAAAATCCCCTCCGCCGTGACCAAAATGCCATCTGCGGACGCAATCCAGGCCTTGGCATGGGCGGCCCGGCGGTTGAACTGGGTCACGGCCCCAAAAATGTCCAGAGGCGTGTTGATGGGAACTGGGCGGCGGTACCGCACGGTCAGCTGGGCCGTCATGGTGATCAGCTGGTGGTCATGGAACAAGGCATGCCACATAGCGTCATCAATCAGTCCGGCAATGATGCCCCCGTGGACCACCCCCTTGAACCCCTGCCAGGTTTCGCCCACAGCGAGCGCGCTGTGCACGTGGCCCCCCTCCTCCTCATACTCAAAATGGGCACGCAAGCCCACCTCCGTGTGCATCCCGCAAATAAAACAGGGATTGTCGTCCCAGTTCACCATGGCCTTGCCTCCCCGTGTATTCAATCCCGCAAGGCAGCTGTGCTACCCCAGGAGGTGCTCCAATCGGTTCCGGGCCTCCTCTGTAATTGCCTTCTCGTCCAGGGTTGTCAGCAGTCCCTCCGCCATCAGAATTTCCCCCTGCACCACCGTGTAGAGAACATCGGCACCGGTAGCGGCATAGACAACATTGGACACAGCATCGATTTGCGGAGTCATCGATGCATGGGTGCCATCAACCACAATGAAGTCGGCAGGCCGGCCGGGGGCCAGGACCCCTCCGGGGCTGCCCAAGATCTCAGCGGTGCCTCTTGTCGCCATGGTCAGCGCGGTGCGCGCCTGGAAAGCCTCGGGCCGTCCTTGAGAAAGCTTCTGCATCCACGCCATTGCCTTCATTTCCAAAAACATATCCAGTGAATTGGTGGAAGCAGCGCCGTCGGTCCCGAGCCCCAGCGGAATGCCGTGGCCGGCAAGCATAGCGTAAGGCATGATGCCATTGCCGAGTTTGGCATTGCTGATGGGGCAGGAGACGATCCCCCCGCTCATGCCCTGCAGATAGGGCAGGTCCTCGGGCCTCGCATGCACGCCGTGAGCAATGACCAGCCGTGATTCGAACAGCCCGGCTTCCCATGCCACCCCAATGGGTGTCTTCCCATACAGCTGCTGCATCTGCTCCATTTCAGACGCACTCTCCGCGAGGTGAATCTGAATGCCCAGGTCATTCTCCACCGCCAGCTGGGCCACCCGGGCCAAATAGTCCGGCGAGCAGGTATAGGGCGCGTGGGGCCCCAGCATCGGCACAATGCGGCCAGACGCCTTGGATTGCCAGTCCTGCGCAAAGCGGATGCTCTGATCGAGTTTGGCGAAATCGGAATCCTCATTGCCAATCAGCCCACGGCACAGCCACCCCCGCAACCCGCTCAGCTCGGTCGCGCGGGCCACCGCATCCATTTCGAAATACATATCGGCAAACGCTACCGTACCCGACTTGATCATCTCGACCGCGGCCAGCAAGGTGCCGGCATAGATATCACCGGCACTCAAGCGCGCTTCTCGTGGCCAGATGTGTGTTTCGAGCCATTCAAAGAACGGGCTGTCATCGGCGAGCCCGCGCAGCATCGTCATGGCTGCATGGTTATGCCCGTTGTAAAATCCCGGCATGACAATCCCGCCTGCCATGTTGATCACCTGGTCGACAGGACTGGCATCGCTGTCTTGGGGTCCCACACTCACAATCACCCCGTGCTCCCATGTCAGCTGGCCTGGCTGGAAAATGTGAAACGCGTCATCTACTGTTAACACCGTATCGGCGTGAATCCGGTACCTCATGGTGCGCATTCGCCTCCGTTCGATTCAGGCCTGACTCTTACCACGATGCCATATACGCCTGCTGTTCAGGGGTCAGCGCATCAATCTGCACCCCTATGGCCTCGAGACGGATGCGGGCCACCCACTGATCGACTTCAGGGTCTACAGGATAGACGCCGGGCGCCAGCGGGTGGGCCAGCAGATGTTCCAAAGCCAAGGCCTGCAACCCGAATGTCAGGTCCATAATCTCCGCCGGATGGCCATCTCCCGCCGCCAGATTCACCAGCCGCCCCTGCGCCAAGAGCCAAACCGTCTGGCCTCCCGCCAGCCGAAATCCTTCCACGCTGGCGTTTCTACCGGCCACCGTCCCGACTGCCATGTCCCGCAGCCCTTTAACGTCCACTTCCACATCGAAATGTCCGGCATTAGCCAGCATGGCTCCCTCTTTCATTTTGGAGAAATGAGCCGGTGTGATCACGTCGCGGTTCCCCGTTACCGTGACAAAGAAATCACCATGGGCGGCGGCTTCATCCATCGTCATGACCTGGTGTCCATCCATCAGCGCTTCATTGGCGCGGACGGGATTGACTTCGGTCACGATCACCCGCGCCCCCAGCCCCCGCGCCCGGTCAGCCACACCCCGGCCGCACCACCCGTAGCCCGCCACCACAACGGTCGTGCCCGCCACAAGCAGATTCGTCGTGCGCATAATTCCATCCCACGTCGATTGTCCTGTCCCGTACTGATTGTCAAAAAGGTGCTTCATATCGGCATCATTCACCGCAATCATGGGGTAACTCAGCCGTCCCTGCTGGGCTAGGGCACGCAGGCGGGTTACCCCGGTGGTGGTTTCTTCTGCCCCGCCCCGCACGTTCTTGGCCAGAGCTGCCCGCGAGGAATGCAGGCGATCTGTCAGTTCTCCCCCGTCATCAATGATGAGGGTCGGCTCCAGGTCCAAAACGCGCTGGTGCACCGTGTCAAATTCTTCATCCGTGGCTCCGCGGAATGCATGCACCTCGACACCGCGCTCTGCCAGGGCCGCCGCCACATCGTCCTGAGTGCTGAGCGGATTGGAGCTGGTAATGCTGACCTGAGCGCCGCCGATGTGCAGAAGTTCCGCCAATACCGCAGTTTTAGCCTCCAGGTGCAAAGATATGGCAATGCGCTCGCCGACAAACGGCGGCTCTTTGGCATAGCGCTCGCGCAGAGCCCCTAGCACCGGCATGCGCCGGGTCACCCAGTCCATCTTATCGTGGCCGGCTCTCGCCAGTCCCGCATCCTTGATCGTTGACATGATTCATTCCCCCCATCTCGTGGTCATTCCCTGCTTATTGCTGAGCATCTGGCCCGCACCCGCACAGGCGGTCATGCTGCAAGCGGGGCAGGGCCCCCGCTATGACGCCGCGAAGTCCCGCGACATTTTGCGCCATCACGTCCAGAACTTCCTGGTGCGTCAGCACATCGGCCGCAATGCCGGCGGCATAGTTCGTCACCAGGGCAATGGTGCTGTAGCACAAGCCCAGTTCGCGGGCCAGCACCACTTCGGGCACGCCCGTCATTCCCACGACGTCGCCCCCCAGCAGCCGGTATGCCTTAATCTCGGCTGGCGTCTCAAACCGGGGACCTTCGGTCGTCACATAGCACCCGCCGTCCACCGTGCTGATCCCAGCATGCCTACCCGCCCGGGCGATGGCGCTCCGCATGTCCGGGCAATAGGGAACGGTCATATCCGTATGTACAACCCCAAAATCCCCACCATTGTGGAAAGTCGCGGCGCGGGACTTGGTGAAGTCGAGAAACTGATCGCACAGCACAAAGGTTCCCGGAGCCATCGCCACATTCAAAGACCCGACGGCTGCGGTGGCCACGACCCGCTTGACCCCGAGTTGGTGCAGGGCCCAGATGTTCGCACGGTAATTGACTAGATGCGGGGGCACCGTGTGCCCCGCCCCGTGCCGGTTCATAAAAAACACATCGTCATCCACCCC
Organism: Sulfobacillus sp.; assembly: GCA_027309085.1. GTDB lineage: Bacteria > Bacillota > Sulfobacillia > Sulfobacillales > Sulfobacillaceae > Sulfobacillus. The sequence goes on along the minus strand of DAIDDL010000005.1, from coordinate 99,369 downwards.
GTCGAGCCGCCCGTGGGTCACACGCGTAACGCCAAAAGGAGTCTCAACCTCCTGCTCGACACTGTGGGACAGCCAAGAGGGGTCATAAACTCCAGTTCCCCCAATCACCGCCATTTTCAATGCTTGTCCTCCTCTTTTGCTGTCGTTATCCCGTTATTGTACCGCTTTGTCCCTGGTCCGCACGCAAGGTAATTCGGACAATTTCCGGACGCGCTCCAAAACGCACGGGCAGTTCAGACGCGCCAAGGCCCCGGGACGTAATCAGAACCGGGCCGCTAGGACAGCGGCAGATCCCGCCCGCATAATGATTTCCCACCCGTGTGTGCCTTACTGGGACCCACCGCCCAAAAAAAGTCACCTGGCCTCCGTGCGTGTGCCCGGACAGAATCAGCCCAAATCTCTTTGCGGGCCCGAGGAGAACCGCGTCGGGACGGTGGGACAGCAAAACACACGGTTCATCCGGCCCCCCCAGCGCTTCAGCCACATGGGCTAGCTGCGGCTGGCCCTTAACCAAGTCAGGAATTCCCGCCAGCCACAATCCATCGGGGCCGCGCGCGATGCGCACCGCCCGGTTATCCAGCAGGCGGGCTCCTGGCGCCCACGGCTCGGTGTCCAAGCGCTCCTTGGTGTAGTCATGGTTGCCGCTGACGTAGTACACCCCATCGGGCGCCGAGAGGCTGTCGAGATGCTGCGCCACGCGGGACCTTGGCAAAGTGCCCCATGAGTAAAGGTCGCCCGTGACCACAATGAGATCCGCCGTCAGCCGGTGCCGGCGCAAATAGGAAAAAACCCCCACCCGCCCATGTAAGTCAGACAGATGGAGGATCGTAAACCCATCAAACGCTGGCGCCAGATTCCGCAAGGGCACTTCATAACTCACAGCCCGAATCCAGGCGGGTTCAATGCCAGCGGCATAAATCCCTAGCCCCAGCAACGCCAGTATCACTGCTCCTGTAATCACGGTCAGACAATTTCTTGACGAGAAAAGTACAGGGCAATTTCCCTTTCAGCCGACGCATCGCTGTCAGAACCATGCACGATATTCTCTGTAATGGCGAGGCCAAAGTCACCTCGCAGCGTTCCGGGCGCGGCTTTGACCGGATCGGTGGCGCCCATGATGGTCCGGGCTACGCTCACAGCTTCCCGGCCCTCCCACACCATAGGGACCGACGGACCTGAGGTGATGAAGGAGATAAGGTCCGGGTAAAATGGTTTGTCTTTATGCTCTTCATAATGTTTGGCAGCCAGTTCCGGACTGACCTGCAGCAATTTCATCGCCTTGAGCTGCAGCCCTTTTAATTCCATGCGCCGTACTACCTCACCCACTAGCCCGCGCCTCACGCCATCGGGCTTGACCATTACAAACGTCGTTGCCAACTCTAGGATCCCCCTGTCGTCAAATCACAGCCTCTTGCGAATGTGCATTCGTCTCAACCAAAACACCCCGGAGGGTTTCCGAAGCGGTAAAATTTTGGGCTCGGAACTGTTCGACGATATAATTACAGGCATCCCAGGGGTTGACAGAATCGCCGCAGGTAAAAACATCTACGGCGGCATAGCCGTGTTCCGGCCACGTATGCACGGCTAAATGCGACTCAGAAATGACCACCACCCCGCTCACCCCTTGCGGGCTAAACTTGTGGAAAGCCACCTCCCGCACCTCAGCGCCTGCCTTCAAGGCCGCCTGCACCATAATTTCCTCTACGCTGGTGATGTCGTTCAACACCTTGGAATCACAACCGTGTATTTCTGCCAAAATTTGCCGACCCAATGCGTTCATCGCATTCCCAACCCCCTTATTACCCGAGTGGAGCTCGCCTACAGTATCCTGTCCGACGGCCAGAATAATTTTATCAAAATTAGTCCTTATGTCAACAAAATAATGCAATAAGGCAGGAAATGGACGAGAATTTTTATATCCTGGCGCTAAAAAGTCCGTCATTCTCGGTTTTTTACGGTATTTCGCAGTTTTCCTAGGCCCCTTATCGAAATTTCGATAATATTGCCCGGCTCTACGGGCCCGACACCCTCGGGGGTACCTGAGAAGATGACATCTCCGGGCTGCAGTGTCATAAAGCGCGACGCATAAAAAACAATTTCTTCGGGGTCAAACACCATGTCCGTAAACTCCGCTTCCTGCTTCAGCACCCCGTCGACGCGGGTCTCAATGCCAAATTGGCGGTAGTCGTAATCCGTGGCCACCACCGGCCCTATAGGTCCGAAGGTGTCAAATCCTTTGGCGCGGGTCCACTGCCCATCAGACTTCTGCAAATTGCGGGCGGTGACGTCATTGCCGACCGTATAGCCAAAAATCGACCCGCCGACCGCTTCGCGGGGTGTCAGCCAATTTACTGGCCGCCCCAAGACAATCACCAGTTCCCCCTCAAAATCGATGCGGCCATAGCCTTGCGGGTAGAGAATGTCCGCGCCATGCCCCGTTATCGTGCCCGGCTGCTTTAAAAATAGCAGGGGCTCGGTGGGCACGCTGTTTCCCAGTTCCTGTGCGTGGGCCCGGTAGTTGCGCCCCACCGCCAGCGCAGTGCGGGGGCTGACGGGAGCCAGCCACTGCAAATCTTCCACCGGGGCGGTTTCCCCTGTGACCCGGAAGGCGGGGTCAAGAAAAGGGGCGCTCAGAAAGCGCGCTTCATCTCCTTCAATCAGTGCATATTTCTCCTGTCCATGATAGAGCACCCGTGCGTATTGAGACATGGATACCACCTCCTATAATTGTTCGCTCTCCTGCGCCTTCGCGCCAATGGCGCGGACCATTGCTTTGGCATTTTCCCGAATAGCCAGTTTGGCCACGGGATTGAGAAGATTGGCGAGCATGGGCATGCCAAATTCAAAAGAGGTCTCCAAAGTGACCTCCGTTCCCTTGTCAGTCGCCCGAAGCTGCCAGTAGCCTTCGAATTTCTTCAAATCCCCCTGAATTTGATGGTAGGTTATACGCCCTTCGTCCGGAAAAAACTCATCGCGTTCCGTCCATTGGAAAGTGGCGCCTTGCAGTTTGGTGCGCCACGTGGAATGCGTGTAATTCGCGCCTGTTTCCACGACGGCTACAGATTCGACGTTCTTCATAAAGGCCGGAAACTGCGTCATATCGGCAAGAATCCGGTAGACCGCCGCCACGGAGGCAGGCACAATCTCGCTTACTGTCACTGCCGGCATAAATCACTTCTCCCCCACACATAGTCTCTACCAGCACGCTCACTCATCGAGCAAATCGTCCACCACCGCGTCAACCGCCTGCAGGGACTGCTCCCAGACATCGAGGACCTCCCCCACTTGCTCCGCGGTAATCACCAGCGGCGGCACCATGCGGATCACCTTGTCGTTGTTTAGGGTATAGACCGCCAGGACATGACGCTGAAACATCTCAGAAATCAGCGCTCCCCCGACCCCAGCCCCCGGCACTTCGACACCAATCATCAGACCGCGACCCCGCACATCTGCCAGCGTCCGCGGATAGCGAGCCTGAAGGCGCCTGAGTCCTGTTAGCAGCGTATGGCCTAATCGGGTGGCTCTGGCCGGCAGATCGTCCTCCACGGTCACCCGCAGGGCTTCCTGAGCGACAGCGCAGGCCAAAGGGCTGCCTCCAAACGTCGATGTGTGGATTAGTGGCGCCGAATCAAAAAATGTCCAGGCCGATGGTCGGCCCACTACCGCGCCAATAGGCATAACCCCCCCGCCCAGGGCTTTCGCCAAACACAGCAGGTCGGGCACCACCTGGCTGTGCTCCACAGCGAACAGCTTGCCGGTGCGGCCGATTCCGGTCTGCACTTCATCGGCAATCAGCAAGGCCCCATACTGGTCGCACAGGCGGCGCAATGCCGGCAGATAGTCATCTGGAGGCACAATCACCCCGCCCTCACCCTGAATGGGCTCCACGATAACGGCAGCCACCTGGTCATCCATCACCGCCGCTGCCTGGGCCGCATCGCCATAGGGGACATGGGTAACATCAGGCATCAGCGGCGCAAACGGCAGGCGGTAGGCATCCCGGCCCGAAACCGACAGCGCGCCCATGGTCTTGCCGTGAAAGGCGCCGTAGGTCGAAATGATCCGCGTCCGGCCCGTCTGGATGCGGGCGAACTTCAAGGCTGCCTCCACGGCTTCGGCCCCGCTGTTGCAGAAGAAACTGTATTGAAGATCCCCCGGCGTCAGCCGGGCCAGGTCTTCCGCCAGTTCGATCATCGGCCGGTTCACCAGCACACGGGAGGAAAGCGCCAGCTGGTCGAGCTGGGCATGCGCCCTAGCCACAATGCGGGGATTTTGGTATCCCTGCACGAAGACGCCGTAGCCTCCCGCGCAGTCGATGTACTCCTGGCCCTCTTCATCAATGATGAGAGCTCCGCGGCCCGTATGCTCTACGGCATTCAGGCCCATGAAGCGAAGCGCCCGGCCCAGGCCCGGATTGACATACCGTTCAAATTTGCCTATCAGGTCATCATCCTGTTCCACTGTCCGCCACCTCCAACATTTTCCTCCCCCATATTAACTTTTTGTCCCGCATTGTGCCATTGCTGCGGGACACCCCAAGGCGTCTGGCAGCAGCCTTGGGGTGTCCCGATTCTAAACTGGGCCTGCAAAGTCAGTGGGTGACGGTCCAGCGGTTGGGTGAATTGAGATCGGTAATCGGGTTGAACCATTTGTTGACGCCGTGGATATAATTGGCCGTTTCGGTAAAGGTTGGATTCCATGGCATCCAAATGTACGGATAGCTCTGCGCTGCATATTGCTGGTAGGCATCCATGGCTGCCGTAATTTGAGCCGGGGTGCCGGGATCATAAGTTTTGTTGATAAGGGCGTTCATTGTCTTGCTGTTGTAGTCTCCGGAATTTGAACCGGACCCGGTTTTAAACAGCCCGCCCCCAGTGGGATAGTAGTCAGGCTGGTAGGTCCACAGCCCGAACCACGCCATCTGCCAATTGGTGACCCCGGCCTGGTCGTTGTCATTGAGGACGGTGTCGAAAGGCTGCGACTCGAGGGTGACATCAATGCCTTCTTCAGCCCAGTCCTGCTTCATCAGCTGCGCCTCGTCGGCCATAGTGCTGCTGCCCGATGAGTAGTCCATCGTAAATTTGAACGGGTATCCCTGGGGGCTGGTCATGACGCCATTGACCATGTGCCAGCCGTGGGATTCCAGCAGCTTCTTGCCAGCTTTGGGATTGAAGGAACCAGGGTTCGCGATGGCGGGATCGAATATGGTCTTCGGTTTGGAAGGGATCGGGCTGAACTCCACCACGCCGTGTCCGTGGTACAGGCTGCTGTTCATGCCGGCCTGGTCAATCCCCATCTCCAGAGCCCGGCGGACATAGGCCGGGCCGACCAGCTGGGCAAAGTGTCCTGGAGCTTTCGGGTTCAGGTTGGGAATCATGTAGGCGAAACCAAATTCATAGGCTGTCGACAACTTGTCATTCGTGAGTTTTTGCCGGGAGTTCCATAATGAGGGCGGGAGAAAGCCATCATTGATTTTTCCCGTCTTCAAAGCCGCAAACTCCCCTGAGGAATCCGTCTCGTATTCGTAGACGACCTTGGATACGGACGATTTGTGGCCGTCGTAACCGGGGTTGGGAATAAATGTCCAGTATTCATTGTCGGGCTTGGAAGCAGCAGCATCATATTTGAAAGCTCCGTCCACCACATCGTAATAGCTGTCCTGAGGCGAGTTGGATACATTTTTGATGAAGTTGGCTTCATTGGCCAAATTCTTGTGAATGTCCCACACGGCCTTGGGCACCGGCCAGACCTGACCCAGTCCATTGTGCAAGAACCACTGTTGGTTGGAAGGCTGATTCAAGGTGACAATCACCTTGTATGGCCGATCCGCAGCAACGCTCTGCCATCTCGCGGGCAGTCCGCCGATACCCGCGCCGCCATATTGCCACGAATATTTCGTTCCCGCCAGGGCTTCAAGCAGTTGCATCGTCCAGACCACATCCGCCGAGGTGACGGGCGTGCCGTTGGACCAATGCCATTTCTTGTGCAGGGTGATCGTGTAGACGGTGCCTGTGCTATTCCAGGTAACGCCTGATGCGATCGACCTTTGGTAGTCAATTCCGTCAGTTCTGGAAATGCGCAGCAGGGGAAGATACATCATGTTGTTCATTTCCGAATTGAAATCGCTGAATGTGGTCGTCGACTCAATCGGAAATCACCAGTTGGGAGACGCATCCGGCAATAGCGCCACCGTGGCGAGATTGCCAATGGGCGATTTAGCCGCAGCCGTGGGAGTTGCTGACGATGTGCTTCCACAGCCAGCCAGAATCAGTGATGAAGCGATGGCGCCCGCGGCAAGCGTAGTGACTGATCGATATTTCATGGGCTGCCTCCTCATTATTAGCAAATTCCTACTAAAAATTCCTAAGATCCACGCCCATTTAATCCCCGCCTGCAGGATAAAGATAGTTGCGGGTGCTGAGATGCGCTTATATTCGCGGTTGCCACCCAATATTCCTTCCGCCGTGAATGATTTTTCTGCGCATTTGGTCATCGCCATCCTTTAGCACGGTTGCCAAATGCGGCGGAATAATGACAACAGCCCCCGGAGCCAAAGCGGCGGGGGCTGCTATCTGCCTTGAAAATTTACTGGCTGACTGTCCAGTAGTTGGGGAATTCCGTATTGGTAATCGGGTTGTACGTGGCGCTGACCCCGTGAATGTACGTGGCTGTCTCATCGAAATCAGCTGTCCACGGCATCCAGATCACCGGGAACTGCTTGGCTGCATACGAAAGATATGCGTCCATCCTGGCAGTGATCTGGCTGGGGGTGCCAGGCTCATAGGTCTGCTGGATCAGGCTGTTCATCTGGGCACTTTGGTAGCCGCCATAGTTCGACGCGGAATTGGCAGCGAACAGCCCGCCACCAGTCGGGTAGTAATCTGGCTCATACGTCCAGCCCCCGCCCCACCAAACCATTTGCCACTTGCTGGCATTTGCCTGGTTGGTATCCGCAATCAGTGTATTGAACTGCTGGGATTCCAGGTTCACCTGAATACCTTCCTGCGCCCAGTCCTGCTTCATCAGCTGAACCTGATTGGCAATGGCGGACACCCCGGAAACGTAATCCAGAGTGAAAGCCAGTTTCTGGCTGCCGCGGGTCATCACACCACCGACCATTTGCCAACCGTGCGCTTCCAGAAGTTTTTTTCCGGCCACAGGATTGTAAGGGGCTGGATTCGTGAGACTGGCATCATAAAACTCCGTCACGGGCTTGGCGGGAATGGGACTGAACCCCAATGTGCCATGACCGTGATAAAAGGCCGTGATCATCCCGCTCTGGTTGATCCCCATCTCCAAAGCCTGCCGCACATACTGATGGCTGACAATCTGCCCAAATTGGCCGGGGGCGTTGGCGCCAAAGTTGGGAATCAGGTAATTGAACCCGAATGGGTAGACTGTGCTGAACTTGTCATTGACGAGGGCGTTTCGCGAATTATACAGCGAGAAGGGAAGGTATCCCACCCCCACCTTGTTCAATTTCAAGTCGGCGAACTCCGAACTGCTGCTGGACTCATAAACATAAACCAACTTGTCAATAGAGGCCTTGTGTCCGTCATACTTCCGGTTGGGCACAAAAGCCCAGTATTCGTTATTGGTGCGCGAACCCGCAGGATCAAACTTAAAAGCCCCGTCCACCACATTATAGTACGGCGATGCAGGGTCATTAGCCACGGACAAGATGAATTTCAATTCATTATCCACATTTTTGTGGATATCCCAAACGGCCTTCGGAGCGGGCACAATCTGGGCCAGCCCATTGTGCATAAACCACTGGGCGTTGGACGGCTTGTTCAGTGTGACCACCACTTGATAGGGGCCGCTGGCCGTTACGCTCTCCCAGCGGGTAGGCAGTCCGCCAATTCCCGCCCCACCATATCCCCATGGCAGGGAGGCGGAATTGGAACTGGCTGCCATCATCAGGTTCGCAGTCCACACCACATCAGCCGATGTGACAGGCGTCCCGTTGGACCAATGCCATTTTTTGTTCAGCGTGATGGTATATACGGTACCCGTGCTGTTGGACGACACGCTCGATGCCAGAGACCGCGCGTAATCAATGCCGTCGCTCTTGGAAATGTGCAGCAAAGGCACATACATCAAGGAATTCATCTGCGAATTGTAGACAGAAAACGCCGTGGAAGACTCCACCGGGAAAAACCAACTAGGCGATACCTGTACAGGCAGCGCCACCACCGCCACGTTGCCAACTGGCGACTTGACCGCGGCACTCGCTGCAGAAGAGGTGGTCCCGCATCCTGCCAGCGCCAAAGAGGCGCCTATTGCTGCAGAAGCGAGCAAAGCTATTGAACGATGTTTCATAATGCCCTCCCTAAGATATCGGCATTTTAGAATGAGTACGCCTATTGCAACATAATCCGACAACGTACTTCGACACAGATAGCCATGAGCAATTGTAGGGCAGCCCTGTTCATCCGTCTAGGGGCTGGATGGCAACCGGCCCGGCACTATGGCATCTATAGCCATTTGCGCCGTTTAAAAATCCAAAGGAGGGCAGCGGAGATGACAATCACCATGAGAATCACCAAGTGAAAGGCCCAGGGGTTGTCAGCACCGGGGATGTGCTCGAAATTCATGCCATAGACCGCGGCAATCACCGATGCGGGCATAAACAGCGCCGTCACAATTGTCAGCGTCTTGACAATTTCGTTGAGTCTGTTGGAGACACTTGACAGGTAAATATCCAGGACAGTATCCATCATCTCGCGGTAGGTATCTGCGGCATCTGACAACCGAATCACATGATCATACAGCTCAAAAGCATACACACTGTCCATGTTCGGCTCGCCACTCCAGTACCGCGCCAGCTGGTAGGCCACGTCGCGCTCAGACCCGAGCATGCGTCTAACCCGCATAACAATCCGCTTTAGACGAAAAATTTCTTCCTTTATCTTAAGGTCATTGTCCCGGTGCAGCGTCAGATGCTCCACGTCCGACACCTTGTCATTGAAATGGTCAAAAAATGGGAAGGCCTGTTCCAGCAGGCCGTCCACCACGTAATACGCCAGGTGGTTGGCTGAGCGGATAAGGTCAGGGTGCATGTTCAGCTTTTTCTGCGTGACACTGAAGTCCTGAGCCACTTCGGCACTCGAACTCCATGTCAGCATATCGCGCCCCGTGATCACAAAGCTCACGGGGCTCGATTCTGCCTGATGGCCGTCTAGCGTGCCCGCATGCAGTTTAAAGAACCGGAGGTATATGAAGTGAGGGTAACGGTCAAATTCTGCTCTCGTGGTCGAGGCCGTGAGCGGCGGCAATGCGACATTCCAGTTGCCGAGCAAGTGTTCTAGCTCGGTGTCGCGGGGATTGGTCAGGTGTGTCCATGAAACCTGCTGACCATTAACCTTAAATGTGGTATGCTGTTTCTCCATAGCCTGACCTCCGCTGCTATATCATGGCCTTTGGCGGGAGGCTGTATACAATGACGAGGGTATCCCGACGTTTTTGCAGCAAATGTTAAAGACCTTAACATTTGGCATCGGTGACAATGTGTGTAATTGACATAAAAGTCAAGCCCACCTTATAATACATTGTCACTAGTTTTCACACAATTGTAGGCTGCTTGTCCTACGCATATCACGATAAAACCCGGTATACTGGACGGTTGAGGCAGGAGCGGATGACAACATGATTTCACCTGAAATGGAGATGCGCGATCCTCTTCAAGGGAATCAACCGGTAATCGAACGCAGTCGGAGCGTCTCTCGCGAATGGAGAGCCTTTTGGAAAAATCCGCTGGCCCGATTTGGCATCGGAGGATTAGCCTTTTTAATCTTGTTCAGCTTTGCAGGCCCACTATTTTATCACACTAGCGCTTATCAGCCCAACCTGCTGGCGACTCTGCACGCGCCAAGCGGCAAGTTCCTTTTGGGTACGGACAGCCTTGGCCGCGATTATCTGGCCCGGATGATGCTGGGCGGTCAATTATCGCTGGAAGTGGGTTTTGCGGCGGCATTCATGACCACAATCATTGGCGTCATCTATGGGTTGATATCAGGTTTGCTCGGCGGCGGGGTCGACTCTCTGTTAATGAGAATTGTAGATATCTTTATCGCTATTCCCAGCCTGTTCCTCTTATTGTTTGTGGACTCAGTTTTCAAACCGAATGCTGTGCTGCTGGTAATCATTATCGCATCGCTTTCCTGGTTTGGCGTGGCCCGTCTGGTCCGGTCGGAAGTCTTGTCCCTCAAGAGACGCGATTACGTTGAGGCGGCGAGGGCTCTGGGCGGCAACAACTGGCGGATTATGATTCAGCACCTGCTGCCCAATGTGATGGGCGTGGTGATTGTCAACGCCACGTTCCAGGTGGCGGACGCTATTTTGACCGTTGCTGCCTTGAGTTTTCTGGGTCTTGGGCTGCCACCGCCGACGCCAAACTGGGGTGAAATGCTTTCCAACAGCATGTCATACATGTTCCAGAACGCCTGGTGGCTGATTTACCCGCCCGGTATCGCTATTCTCCTGGTGGAACTCTCAGTGAACTTTATCGGAGACGCTATGCGCCAGGCCTTTGACCCGCGTTTGCGCAAATCACGATAGGAGGGACGAACAGCCATGCTCAAGTACATTTTCCGGCGGGTGCTCCAGGCCATACCCTCCCTCCTGGGGATTACCATCATAGGATTTTTCCTGGTGCATATCGTCCCCGGGGGACCTGCGCAGGCCATGCTGGGCCCCCGCGCCACTCCCTTGCGCATAGCGCAGGTGAACCGCGAATTCGGTCTCAACAAGCCCATTCCCGTGCAGTATATCCATTGGCTCGGCCAATTGCTGCACGGCAATCTGGGGACGTCTTATTTTTACAACGAAACTGTCTGGCATCTGGTGATGGTCAACATGCCGCGCACCTTGTCGATTGTCGGTCTCGGCATCATCATCGCCCACGTCTTGTCGATATTGCTCGGTAGCATCCAGGCCTATTATCACGACACCAAATTCGATTACGCGATGACCTCGCTCACCTATTTCTTCTATTCCATGCCGATCTTTTGGCTGGGGATTATGATCATCATGGTCTTCTCCATCTCTCTTGGCTGGTTTCCCAGCGGCGGCCTCTCTAATCCGCTGACTGCCAATCCCGGAATAGGATCATGGGTAGCTCACACGACACTGCCGGTGCTCACGATCGTGTTGACCACGGTGGCCGGATGGGGACGGTATATGCGGACGGCCATGAGTGAGAATCTCATTCAGGACTATGTGCGGACAGCTCGGGCTAAAGGCATCCGGGAATCGGTCGTCGTGCTGAAGCACGCCCTCAAAAATTCGGTGTTGCCATTGATCACGCTGTTGGGATTCTCGCTGCCCAACCTGTTTTCCGGGGCATTGCTGGTAGAGGTGATTTTCAACTATCCCGGGATGGGCCTGCTGTTCTGGGATGCCGCCAATCAGCGCGATTATCCTGTGATTCTGGGCATTGTCGTCATTACCGGCTTCCTTACCATTATCGGCAACCTTCTGGCCGATTTGCTTTACGGTGTGGTGGATCCACGCATCCAGTACAATTAATCGGTTATTGCCAACATAAAGGAATCTCGCCACGGGATTCCTTTATATTTTGTCCTCATCCCGGCAGACAATCCGCCCCTTGGCTCCCGCCTGCCCAATATCCGACAAAGTAATCTCGTAGATCCACCCGAAGGTGGTCATGGCGACGCGAGACACCCCGCCATCTTCCAATGCGCTCGCGAGCAGGCCATATAGCTTCCTGGCCCCGGCGATTTTCAGAGGCCGCTCCGAGAGATGGTTGAAGGAATGAATGATCAGGGGAATGCGCAGGCGTTCTTGCCGTGTTAGCACCGCCACCAGGCAGCGGGCGACCTGCACAGCAGAGTCTCCCTCTTCAAGGGCCAAATAGACCACAGTGCTTGGGCCCTGGGCAATCTCCACAGGAAATGGGTCGGCTTGGCGGACAGCCGGTGCTACGGGCCGGGATAAAAATTGCCGGGCATGAAAATACAGTGATACCATTCCTCGCCTCCTCTCTCCTACCCGCGGATTCAGCTCATGGCCCCGCGGCTACGGACTCTCTTTGGTATAATACTAAACTATGAACGGTTACTCCGCGCATCTTAAGAAATGGGCCAGACGGTCAGCCCAAAGCATCATGCTGTTTAGTGGAATCCTAGTCCTGTCCGGCTGCGGGCCAAAGGTAGCTCTCCCCCATCCCCGGATATTCCAGCGTTCCCAAATGGTGCTGGCACTGCACCCGTTTGCGCTGAACCCATTCTCATCCTCGGGGCGGCCGAATGCCTGGGTCATGAATATGATGTACGACAGTTTAGTGCGCATCAATGCAGAGGGACAGATTTCCGGCGATATTGCCCAGACTTGGCAAGTCCAAAACGGCAGCCGGCTTTATGTCTTTCACCTTAATCCTCATGCCAAGTGGTGGAATGGACGTCCTATCAGTGTGCATGATGTAGCCTGGTCCTATGCCTTGTATGCCAATCCAGACGCCCCTGTCACGGCCTTCCAGTCTCTCAGTTCCCTCATCGCCAGCATATCCGTCCAAAACGCCGGAACCGTTGCTATCGCCCTGAAACGGCCGGATCCGGCGTTTCTTCAGAATGTGGCGGCCGCCGGTGACGGGCATCCCGTTCTGCCCGCCTTTATGGCCAGCCGGATCCCTCTGTCAACCCTGAGCGCCTCACCCATTTTCAACAAAATTCCCGACATGATGGGATCCGGCCCTTATCGGCCGTATGCCGGCTACCCGGGCGGCATACGCTGGATCGCCAATGCCCATTATTTTTTGGGATCTCCCAAAACGCGGACTTTGATAACGACCTGGACAGCGAGACCACCAGCTGACGTCTCCTGGCGTTCATCCATCCCTGCCGTGGACCCGCGCACATCACGTTACACAGGTTCATCATATACCATGCTCCTGTTCAATTTCCAGGCGCCTCTCCCCGCCGCAGTGCGAGAGGCTCTGCCGGGACTCATTGACCGCCAAACACTTTCCCATGCCATCACTGCTCCCACCTTCCCGGCGGTGGAGCCGGTGCTGCCCGGCAGCCTGTATGCGGTCCCGGTCAAAATCCCCAGTGGGGCAAGAATTTTGCGCCGCGCAGGCTACAAACAGTCCGGAGGACTTTGGGAAAGTTCATCTGGCCGAGTGGTGCATCTGACCATTACCGCCTCCACCGGGGCACAGAGCCGCCTTGTGGCCCATGCCCTCCAGCAGCAGCTGAGTGCGCGGGGCATCTCGGTGACTATCCAGTTCGTGCCGGACCTGCCCAGAGTCCTCGCGCACCACCAGTTTACGCTAGCCCTAGTTCAGCGCCACGCCGACCCCTTCCCTAAGATGGCTGGTGAATTTGGTTTAGGCTCTCCCCGCAACTATGGCAGCTATTTCAATCCAACTTTTCAAACCCGCCTGAATGCCATGAACAGCGCCCCAAACCTGATACAGTCCGAGCACCAGGCGCTTGCAGCCCTGTTGAACGACCCGCCCGGCGTCTATCTTCTGTGGACCGCAAGAGCCGTGACAATCTCCCAATCGGTAGAGCACTTCACGCTCAACCCCTACGACCCACTTGAGACGATTACCCAATGGACCGTAGCGAGACCAAGCAAATAAGGGTAATCGCCAGGCGTGCTGGTGCGATGCCGGCGTAAAGTCCCGCCGGCTTCTGCCCACCGCACCAAGACAACCCGGGCGCGCAAGGAAGAGATCCCAGTCATTCCTCAATCTGCGGCGAAACGCCGCCACCCCGGGAGTCTATTATTCAGCGTCGGGAATGGTAAAAATCGCGAATGGATCGATCAGACTAATGGCCGCACCCTGATATCCAGATAGCAATAAAAATGAGACGATGGACACATGTCCATCGTCTCATTAAATGGTCGGACTGGCGGGATTTGAACCCACGACCTCTACCACCCCAAGGTAGCGCGCTACCAAGCTGCGCCACAGCCCGTTCTCAACTGCAAAGTGATTATAGCATGATGTGTTCCATAATACAACAGCCGTTTGCCTGCAGCGCTCTTGAGTCCAACTGCCTAACGCTACCTGCCCCAAATTGGAGATCATGAGGGCGGTCCTCATGATCTCATTTATAGCTGATGCGGGGATCCACCAAGCTGTAAAGCACATCCGCCAAAAGATTCCCCACAACCGTCAAGAGACCGATAATCATGATAATGCCCAGGAGAATCGGGTAGTCGCGCTGCAGGGCGGCATTCCAGAACAGCAACCCCATCCCGGGATAGTTGAAGACCAGTTCAATGACCAGGGCCCCGGCAAAGAGCGTCGGGATTGACAACCCAAACAGGGTAATGATAGGCAGAAGAGAATTGCGCAAGGCGTGCTTGAACACCACAGAAAGCTCGGAGAGCCCTTTGGAGCGCGCTGTGCGGATATAATCTTGCAGCATGGAGTCAATCATGGAGGAACGCATGAACCTCGCCCACGTGGCCACCGTAGCCAGCACCAGCACTAATACCGGCAGAGCGGCATGGTCAATATACCCGAAAAATCCTGTAGCGCCGCCGTCCGCAAAATTAATTCCCCCAGAGGGAAACCACCCCAGGTAAATGGAGAAGATGAGTATCACCATGATGGCCAGCCAGAACACGGGCATGGACCAGAAAAAAAATACCACCGTGGTAATTACATGATCAAACCAGCGGTTGCGAAAATATCCCTGGATGGTGCCTAGCACGACGGCAATGAGGTGGGACAGCACCACCGCAATCAGCACAATAGCGAGTGTGTGCGGGAGATATTGTCCGATCACTTTGAGGACCGGCTGGTTGAACGTATAAGAATATCCGAAATTCCCGTGCAAAAGATTGTCAAACCATACCCAGAACTGCACTGCCAAGGGCTTATTCAGTCCCAGCGAGCGGTTGATGGCGGCGATCCTCTGCGGCGTCGAGTGCTGCCCCAGAAGTGTCTGAGCCGGCCCCCCCGGCACGATATGCAACAAGATAAAGCTGAACACCGCGATGCCGATAAGGGCGGGGATCGATTGGATCGTGCGCCGGATAATGTACACAAACATGGCCGTGCCTCCTTACAGCCTGCTGTCTATCGCGTTTTGCAGGGCCTCAGAAATGAAATTGATGGACAACAGCGTCCAAAGCAGGGCAATCCCCGGGGGATAGATCAGCCACCAGGCATCCTGGAACATGTAACTCATCGACGTGGACAGCATTTCTCCCCAGTTCGGCTGAGGAGCCGGAAGGCCCAACCCCAGAAAGCTCAAGGTGGCAATGGCAATAATGGAGCCCGCTACCTGAAAGATGGTGGCCACCATAACAGTGCCCATCACGTTGGGAAGCAGCTCGCGGAGCATAATATGCCAGTTGCTGGCTCCAAACGCCTTGGACGCCTCCACGTAGTCCCGTTCTTTGATAGAGAGCACCTCGGAGCGAACCAGACGGGTGACGCCAAACCATGAAGTAATGGCGAGTATCAGTGTCAAGAGCAGCGCATTGGGCTGAAACACCGCATCCAGAAACAGCAGCACAAACAGCGTCGGAATGGTCAGCAGCACGTCAATAATGCGCATCATCACCGCGTCCACAGTCCCCCCCAGCAGCCCGCTGATGAGTCCGTACGTCACTCCGATGGCCATCGACGCCACTGCCGCGGCAAACCCCACAATCAAAGACACCTGCCCGCCCAGCATTAGCCGCGCCAGGTAGTTGCGTCCAAGGTCGTCGGTGCCTAAGGGGAAGCGCAGGCTTGGCGCTTGCATCAAGGCGGTGATGTTGGTGGTGTATGCGCTAGCGTGATAAATAAGGGGACCTACAAAACAAAACAGCACAATCGACACAATGCCAATGACGCCGACCATCCCCAGGGGATGGTGCCAAAAGGCCCGCCAGGAGCGGGACCGTACGGGCTTCTCTTCTCTCGCGGCCGGGTCATCCATGATCAGAGAGTTCGTGGGCTGCGAAATCATCCAAAAGACACCCTTTCCTCTTTAAGTCGTCATCCACACGGCTCACTCGCCAGTAAGATGGCAAGGGAAACGACAAGCCGTTTCCCTTGCCATAGGCTTTTTGCTACTTGGAAATCCAAAAATATTGGGGTGAGAAATACTCGGTAAAGGGATTGGTATACTTCACCACGTTGTGCAAGTTCTTGGCGTTTTCGTCATAGCCCGGAGGCGCTGGGACAAACTGTATAGGGAGATCTTGCGCGACGTATTTCTGGAACTTGTACAGGGCCGTCAAAGACGCTTGCTGCGTGGAGAAGGGCTGGTGGGTCTTGGCGATCAAGGAATCCATCTCAGCGTTGGAATAGCCTTGGCTGTTAAGCCCCTGGCCCGGCTGGCCGAAGAGGCCTTCCCCGGTTGGATAGGAGCCGCCCCAATCGATCCCACCGTAATCTTCCATCTGCCACTGATTGTTGGTCAGACCGACGATGGTGGAAAAGGGCTCCGCCTTCAGACTGACTTTGATTCCCTCTTTGGCCCATCCCTCCTGCATCAGGGTCACTTCCTGCACAATAGACTGGCTGCCGCTAGAGTAAACCATCTGGAAATCCATTTTCTCGCTGCCTTTGGTCATCACACCATTGACGTCGGTCCAACCATTCTTCTCGAGCAGCTTCTTGCCCGCAGTCGGATTATAGGTATAGATCGGTTTCAGGCTGGGATCATAGAAAATCGTCGCGGGCTTGTTGGGCACAATGGTCGTTTCATTCACGGCATTGCCGTGGAAAGCGGCAGCATTGATCGCGGGCTGATCAATCCCCATCTGCAGAGCCTGCCGGACATAAAGGTGCTTGAAAATATCCCCGACACCGTTCGGAGCATTGTTGGATGCAGTTTTGTGTCCGTAGTTCATATTGACAATCGCGTCGTCATATTCCAGGTAGTTGATCACGGACAGGTTGTAATTGCTCGTTAACGCACTGCGCGAGCCCCACAGGGAATTGGGCAAAAATCCCGCCTGGATGGCGCCGGTCTTCAGTGCGGCAAATTCCGCATTTCCGCTGGTTTCATACTGCAGGATAAACTTGGAGAGATAAGGCTTGTGGCCGGAATAGCTGGAATTAGGCACAAAGACCCACTTCTGGCTTGAGACAGCCTGAGACAGCTTAAAAGGTCCGTCAACCACCTGGTATTCGGGCGCTGTCGGGTTGGTCGCAATCGTCCCTAAGAACTTCAACTCTGCGGTCATGTTGGTCGGATCCTTGTCAAAGACCGACTGCGGCAAGGGGGTAAACTGGTCCAGCCCGTTATAGATGAACCACTGCTGGTTAGCTGGCTTAGTCAGAGTCACCGTAAACTGGTGCGCGCTGTTCGCCACCACACTTTGCACCTGGCTGGGAATCCCTCCGGTGCCGTCACCCACATAAGGCCATGGGCTGGGCGCGTTGGCCGCCGAGGCCGCCTTGATAATGCTCCAGGTGAACACGACATCTTGCGCCGTGACAGGATGGCCATTGGACCATTTGTATTTGGGATTCATCTTGACGACAAACTGTGTGCCAGCGGAATTGGTTTTAATGCTGCTGGCAATCGAACGCGAATAATTAATCGAGCCATCGTTGTTGTATGTGAGCAGGGGTTTATACATAAAATTCTGGACCCAGCCGTTGTACAGGCTGTCCTGAAGACCGTTCATTAAAGGGAAATACCAAGTAATATTCGAATCTGCGGGCAACGCCATGACCACGGTGCCGCCGTATTGCGGCTTGCCCGCAGCGCTGTTTGAGGGTGTGGTGGTTGAGGTCGTTCCACACCCAGCCAGCAACATGCTAGCCGATAGCACCAGCCCGGAGGCGAGCGCTATTTTCTTTGAGGCGATCTGTCTCAAGCGAATTCCTCCTAAGTGTCAGACAAATGAAATGCCTTATGTCCTGCTCTTCAGCTGTTCGACATCCAACGGACAAATTCCTCCTAAATCCAGGCAAGTGGCAAAACTTTCTTCTCACAAAAATTTTGATAAGCAAAGGCTGCTTGGAATTTTCATGGGAAATGACGCGTCAATATTGAGAATGCACACCATTATATTTACATAATACTCTGCACTCACCAGATATACCACAACCTTGGTGCCGAGGCCAAGATTTTCGCAAAAAATACCAGCGGACAGGACCCGCGTCCTGCCCGCTGCAATCAGGGCATTTGGATCAGATAATGATGCAGATAAGGCCCCCAGACCCTTCATTGATGATGCGCTGCAGTGTTTCTTGCAGTTTCTCCTGCGCGTTTTCGGGCATTTTAAACAGTTTGGACTGGATGCTTTCCCGGACCAAATCATGCAGGGACTTGCCAAACAGATTCGTCTCCCAAAGTTTTATCGGGTCATCCTCAAACTGCTCCATAAGGTATTGCACCAGTTCATCGGCCTGCCGCTCTGTGCCGATAATAGGGGTCAGTTCGGTTTCGATATCCGCCCGGATCATATGAATGGACGGCGCGGTAGCCTTTAGTTTGACCCCAAATTGGGAACCCCGGCGAATGGGTTCGGGCTCCTCGAGATTCAGTTCGGCCAACGTCGGCGCCACCATCCCGTACCCCGTGGCGCGCACCTCATGCACAGCCTCCTCCACCTTGTCCCATTCGGATTTGGCCACCACATATTCCCGCCAGAGTTTCATAATATCGCCCCGGCTGCCCACATGGCGGTCAGCTAATTCTCCCAGAATCCGGTAGAATAGGTCGGCCTGAATTCCTACAGAAATATTGGCCATGCCGGTGCCCAAGTCCATGTGCAGCAGCCGGACATTCTCCAGGTAGTCGTAGCTTTGAAGATTGTTGACGGCAGGATCGACATCGCGCAGCCGGGTGATGCTGGCGCGCGCTTCTTCCAGCACATTGTCGACCTGCTTCCGCAGCCAGTGGCTGCTGCTCAACGCCTCGACCCAGTCCGTCATTTCAAAGGCGATCTCTGTCACCGGAAATTCGTACAGAACCTGTTCGAGAATATGCACAATGTCTTCTTGCTGGAGCTCCTGGCAGTTAATCGGCAGCACCGGCACGTCATAGGCTTCCTGCAGTTCTAATGTCAGGGTCAGGGTGTCTTCTGTATCCGGGTGGGCCGAATTCAGCAGCACCACAAACGGCTTGCCCAGTTCCTTCAATTCGCCGATCACACGCTCTTCTGGCTCAATGTACGCCGCCCGGGGCAAATCTCCGAAACTGCCGTCCGTGGTCAGCACCAGACCTATCGTCGAGTGGTCCTGGATGACCTTGCGTGTGCCAATCTCCGCCGCCTCTTCAAACGGCATCATTTCGTCAGACCACGGGGTCATGACCATTCTAGCCCCGTCATCTTCCATGTAGCCCAAGGCGCCGGGCACAGCATAGCCAACGCAGTCTACCAGCCGGGCACGAAAGGAAATGGCATCGGTGAGTTGAATTTCCACGCCGTCATCGGGAATAAACTTCGGCTCAGTCGTCATAATCGTCTTGCCGGTCCCGCTTTGCGGCAGAGAATCCTGGGCGCGTTCACGTTCATTGGCGTCTTCGATGGCGGGCAGGATCATGCGCTCCATGAAGCGTTTAATAAACGTGGATTTGCCGGTGCGGACCGGTCCCACGACGCCAATGTATACATCGCCGCCGGTTCGTTCGGCCAAATCCTTAAACAGATCAAACTTTTCCATCCTTGTGGTTCCCTCCCTTTAGGTCTCCAAGTGGGTTGGCGCCGGTCCTCGCCTGTCCCGGGATCACCCTATGAATGACAGTAGCAAGATATGAGAGAACAACAAGAATAATGCCCATGCCATCAACAATTCCACCGTTTATCGGTCTGATTCCTGCACCCTTTCGCGGCTCATCAGGGCCTCCACGGCCAATTTGACGGACTTTCCATTAAAAATTTCCACCACTTCGGCTGTAATCGGCAGGGGCAGCCCGAATTTGTCACCGAGGTCCTTCGCGGCGTAGGCGGTGGGCACCCCTTCCACCACCATCGGCGTGCTCGCCAAGATGTCGGCCACCGAGCGGCCTTTGGCGAGTTCCTGCCCCATCCACCTATTTCGGGACTGCGGGGAGCTGGATGTGGCCACCACATCGCCCAGTCCCGACAGGCCAGCTAGTGTCTCCCACTGCGCTCCCATTTTCACGGCGAGACGGCCCATTTCATGGAGACCGCGCGTCATAATGGCAGCCTGCGCATTGTCTCCCAACCCTGATTGCGCTGCAATGCCCACCGCAATGGCCAAGATATTCTTGAACGCCCCTCCCAGCTCCACTCCGGGGACATCGCGGTGCCCATAAAGCCTGAGGTTGCCCTGTCCTAAAATATTCGCGACCGTCCTGAACAGTTCCGGGCTCCCCGCCAGCACACTGGCGGCTGGCTGGCCCATGCTGATTTCCCCGGCCAAATTGGGACCGCTTAAGACCCCTACCTCGGTGGGAACTTCTGGCCAGCATTCACGGAGCACTTCACTCATTCTCCGGTCCGTGCCGACTTCAAGACCTTTGGCAGCCGAGATCGCGTAACGCGCCCGCCCCACCCACGGCCGCAGTTTTTGCCCGACCTCCCGCATATGCTGGCTCGGCACCGCAATTACCCAGTTAGGCGCATAAAAGGCCGCTTCTTCCAAGTCGCTGCTAAAAGACACCTGAACCGGAAACTTCAGGTGTCTGAGAAATTGCGGGTGCGCGCGGTGCTCCTCCAAAAAGTCTTTCAGGTCAGGGCGGCGGACATACACCATGACTGGGGTTTGGGAGCGGGCTGCCTGGTCAGCTAGGACCAGGCCCCAATTGCCGGACCCGAAGACCGTCAGCCGCTCATTCACCGCCCGATGTCTCCTTTCGCGTCCGTTCCCGAAACGAAAGGCGGATGGGCGAGCCCTGGAATCCGTACTTTTCGCGCAGACGGTTCTCCAAGTAGCGCGCATAGCTAAAATGCACCAATTCCGGGTCGTTGACAAAAAACACAAAATAAGGGGGTTTCGTGGCCACCTGCGTCGCATAATAAATTTTCAGCGCTTTTCCCTTGTCCGTTGGCGGAGGATTCAGATGCACCGCTTCCTGCACCAGTTGGTTCAGCTGGTGCGTGGTGATCCGCGCTGAAAAGCTTCGGTAGGACTCTGTGACAGCAGGCCAGATCGTATCCATGCGCCACCCGGTCAGGACCGATACCGGCAGGATCTTGGCATAATCTAAAAACTTCAGCTCCTCCTTAGCTTTTTGCTGAAAGGGCACCGTCGTTCCCTTCACCAGATCCGACTTGTTCAAAAGCACCACGCAGCCTTTGCGGGCCTTGTCGATCTGGCCCGCAATGCGCTGATCTTGGGCGGTGATCTGGTCATCGGAGGCAATCAGCAACAATACCACGTCAGCATTGCGGATGGCATCCAACGTTCTCTGCACGGTTTTTTCTTCCAGTGTCTCGGTGATCTTGTTAGGCCGCCTCAAGCCGGCAGTGTCTAAAATGACATAGCGCTGGCCATCTTGCTCAATCACCGTGTCGACCACATCGCGCGTCGTCCCGGCAATAGGGGTCACCAGTGTGCGCTCGGCTCCCGCCAGTCTGTTGAGCAGGGAGGACTTACCCACATTGGGCCGGCCTGCCAGGGCAATTCGAATTTCGTCTGATTCCTCGAACCCGTTTTCCTCATTCTCAGGGGGAAGATTCTCCACAATGGCGTCCAATAGGTCACCGATGCCCTGGCCGTGAATCGCTGAGACGACAATGGGTTCCCCCAAGCCATACTCGTAAAAGTCTGCGGCCGTCACCTTGGGGCTCTCCGCCTTATTCACCGCCACAATCACGGGCTTCTTGGTTCGGCGCAGGCGGTCAAGCACAATCTGGTCCGCCGCTGTGGGACCGCCCAGCCCGTCCACCACGAACACCAGCACATCAGCTTCCGCCATGGCAATTTCCGTTTGCCTCTTGGTCATTCCCAGCAGTGTCTCGTCTTCCCCAGCCCAAATTCCGCCCGTGTCGACCACCGTAAATTCCCGCCCGTTCCAATCGGTGTCTTCATACAGACGGTCCCGCGTCACGCCCGGAAAGTCCTCGACGATGGCGCGGTGTGATTCCGTAATCCGGTTAAACAAGGCCGACTTGCCTACGTTGGGCCTTCCTACCAATGCAACTATTGCCACCCAAATCCCTCCAATACTTAGGATTATCCCAGGGTCTGGGATCTCTGGCAAGGCACTGTGCCGCAACAGGCTAGGTGGAGGGGTCTCCAGGAACACCCACGGGCCGGCGTGCCCGCCTGTGTTTCCACCAGTCAGCAGCCACGGCGCTGTGCCACGCCACCAGGGAGACCGCCACGGAAAAGGTCAAATCCCTGACGGTGCCCCAGTGGACATGCCCTGAATACAGACTGAGCATCACACCGGACCCGATTTCCGCCCCTGCCCCCACCAGCACTGCGCACACGGGGTCGTCCGCGGTCAGTCCCGCCAGAATCCCGACGACCCCGGCCTCCCATGGCAGCCAGGCAATCACTTGCACCCGTGTCGGATTCAGAGGGCCAATCATGCGCGCGACACTCAGGAGAAAGCTGAACGTCACGAGCCACATCCACTGTCCCACCCGGCCATATTCAATCCACAGTGTGATGACAGCCGCACTCCAAAGCACACTGCCCAAGTTGACGGCCAAGGGGTGAAAAAGGTTGGACGTGAGAGCGCTGGCCGCCACCAACACCATTACTGCCGGAAACCACCAGGGAGAGACAGAATATCTTCCGAGAATGCTGCCACCCCAGCCTGAAGAAAGCAATACAGCTGCCGCGACCCAAAAGCTGAACACCGTGACCGTCCCCACTTGTTTGCACCCCGCCCGCTTTTTTATGTTGGGCAGTAGTGTCTCTCCGTCACAGGGGTTCCATGCATGTCTTGGCGTATGCTACAATAACCCGGACTCTTGTCATCCGCATTTTGACTCAGATATTGCCATCCGGGAGGGTTCCCATGCCGCAGTCTATGCGTTTTCTTGTGTTAGCGGGATTCGTCACAGCCATCACCGCCGTCGGCGCATTGACCTCTTTCACCATTCCCCTTCTGTCAATCGTGCCGTTCAGTCTGCAGGTTTTAGGCGTTTATCTCGCGGGCGGCTTGCTGCCGCCACGTTGGGCCTTCATGAGCATGGTGGCCTACCTGCTGCTGGGGATGCTGGGCCTGCCGGTCTTTGCCGAAGGCAGTCATGGCATTGGGATTCTTTTGGGGCCATTCGGGGGATATCTTTGGGCATACCCGCCAGCCGCTTGGCTGATAGCCCGTGTCGCCGGTCCAGGCGTGAACAGGTGGCGCCTGTCGTCTGGCCTATTCATTGGCATTGTGTTAATCTACGCGGGCGGGATGATCGGCATCATGCTGACATCTGGAGCATCCGTGTTCCGCGCTTTCATGGAAGGGGTTGTCCCGTTCATTGCTCTGG
Organism: Sulfobacillus sp.; assembly: GCA_027309085.1. Taxonomy (GTDB): domain Bacteria; phylum Bacillota; class Sulfobacillia; order Sulfobacillales; family Sulfobacillaceae; genus Sulfobacillus. Next base: position 76,032 of record DAIDDL010000005.1, on the reverse strand, counting down.
ATGTGCTCAAAGCGGTCATCGCCTTTCCCATCATCCGGCGTGCCCGCGCATTCACGATGAGCCGCTGGGGGGCCGGCAGCTACCAAAATGCCGGATAGCGCGCCCTGCCAGAAAGCGGGTGCAGACAAGCGAAGATCCGATCCACTACAGGGCGCGCCGCGTGGGCGCAAAACCCTTCGCGGCGCAAAAAAGCGGCGCGAACACCCATAGCGCGCCCCTCATGACAACCCACCGGGAAGCCACGGGCGACCCCGCAACACTACGCCAGAGTCCCCCGAGCCTCATGCCGGCTACGGCTGCTCTTCATCATCCCAGTCCCCAGCATGGTAAGCCGCAAGATGTTCCCCCATGGCCGAGTTCTCGTCTGCGTCTTCCCGGTGCTCGTTGTCTGCCAGAACTCCATTCGCAATATCCTCGTCCGCCTCGCGTTTGGAAAGGGATATGCGCTTGTTCGCCGCATCCATGCTTAAAATCTTAACCCAAATCCGGTCGCCTACAGCCACCACGTCGGAGGGCTGGTGAATGCGCTCGGGAGCCAGCTGGGAAATGTGCACCAGCCCGTCTACTCCAGGCTCCAGTTCCACGAACGCTCCAAATCCTGCCAGCCTCACTACCGTTCCCTCATATAGCCGGCCGACGTCATAACGGGATTCGACGCCTTCCCACGGATTCGGAAGAACCTGGCGCATACCTAGAGAAATCTTGTTCTTTTCGGGATCCAGGCGCAAAACCTTCACGTCGACCTCCTGGCCAATTTCCAGCACCTCAGAAGGATGATTGATGCGGCCCCACGACATCTCACTGATATGCAGCAACCCATCGACCCCGCCCAAATCAATAAACGCGCCAAAGTCCGTCAGGCTTTTCACCACACCGTGGCGCACCTGTCCTTCTTCAATGCCAGCCCACAGCTCATCGCGCTTTGCATTGCTTTCAAGTTCCATGGCGATTTTACGGGATAGGATAGCGCGGCGTTTCCCCCGGTCCAGCTCAACCACCTTGACCGGAACCACCTGGTGCAGGTAGGGCGCCATATCGCTGACAAACCCTCTTGCAATATGCGAGGCCGGAATAAAGCCGCGCAGGCCGACGTCAACGACGAGGCCGCCCTTGACAATTTCCACTACCGGCGCGCGGAGTATCTCCCCGGTCTTCTGCGCTTCTTCGAGCTTGAGCCAGGCGCCTTGCTCATCCGCGCGGCGTTTGGAAAGTTTTAAGGCCCCTTCATCCCCCTCGTAGCCCAACACATAGACCGAGATCGTATCTCCTAGTTTCACCACGTCCTCGGCACGGTCAACATGGCGGTGGCTTAAGTCCTGCAGATGAATAATCCCTTCGGATTTCGCGCCCACGTCAACAAGCACACCATCGCTCGATATATGGACAACCTTCCCTGCGACAATATCCCCCGGATGAACATCCCCCATCGGAGCATAAGCCAAAGTGTCCTCCATATTCATCACTTCTTCGTGCTCCGGAGCACTTGGACTGTTCGTGATCTCCTCTGGCAGTACATCCTTCCGTTCATCCATGATCGCCGGCCCCCTTGTTATTGCGCCTGTATTAACCAAACAATTCTTATTCCTCTTCTACATATTACACCGGACACCAGTGTCAATCCAAGCGGTTTCAGCCCAGCAGCAGCCAGTTCACCTTTTTTTTGGCGGGACCGCCCTATCCTCGGAAGACGCGATTTGTTCCGCAATTTTACGCATGATGAGCTTTTGGGCCTCATGGCGTTCCATGTCACCCGGAATGGTAAAAACCTCGCCGACCGAATAGCGGATGGTCTTCCGAAATCCGTATTGCCCGCTGATCCCAATCGGGATGCAGGGGCATGCGGTCTTTTGCGCCAGATACACCGCCCCGGCGCGTGCTTCCTGCAACGGCCCCGTATGAGAGCGGTGGCCCTCGGGGAAAATGAGAAGAGCCTGTTGCTGCGCCAGCAGCCTCAACGACGTGCGGATAGCCTTTCTGTCAGCCGTGCCCCGGCGAACCGGGAAAGCATGGAGATGCCGGATCAGCCACCCGAATACCGGAATGGAGAACAATTCTACCTTGGTCATAAAGTACACAGGACGCGGCATCAAGATGGCTGCCATGGGGGGATCAACAAAAGTGATGTGATTGACTAGAATAATAAGAGGGCCACTCCGCGGCACCCGTTCCAGTCCCGTCACCTCAATGCGGAAGTACAGTGAGAAAATGATGCGCACAAGCCAGTAAAAAAATCCGTAGATCATGACCCCACACGTTGCCGGTAGAAAGACAGCATCATATCGACAACATGATCCACCTCCATATCGGTGGTATCAATCAAAATGGCATCAGCAGCCCGTCTTAAAGGACCGACAGCCCGCTTTGAGTCTAATGCATCACGGTGGCTTATCTCCTCGGCCAGCGTCTCTAAATCCGCTGGAAATCCCATGCTTAAAAGGTCGTGAAGACGCCTTGCAGCACGTGCTTCCAAAGACGCCGTGAGAAAAAACTTCAGGTCGGCTCCCGGCAGGACATAGGTTCCAATGTCCCGGCCATCCATAATGACATGACCCTCCCCGGCCATCTCGCGCTGCCTGCGCACCATCTCCTCGCGAACTAGGGGAAATCCCGCCACCAGGGACACACTGGCATTCACCTCAGGACTTCTCAGCAATGCGGTGACATTTTCCCCATCTAACAGCACCGCGGGAGTCTTGTGGCCAGCGCCGGATAATTCAATCCGTGTCGTGCCCAGAAGATGTGAGAGCTGGGTTTCATCGCGCAGGTCCACCCCGTGCTGCAATGCTTTCAACGCCAGGGCGCGGTACATGGCTCCGGAATCCAGATAGAGAAATTCCAGCCGCTCAGCCATGCGGCGGGCAACGGTGCTCTTGCCCGCGCCCGCCGGCCCATCGACGGCCACCACTGGGCCCTGTCCCAATGCCGCCATTATCCTTGCGGCTCCTGGTCTGCCGGAAGTAAATCTTCCCGCAACACTACGGCGCCGTATTGGTAGATGTGGCGGACCTGCTCCGGGGTGCGGTCCGTTTCGGCCTGCATCAATACCCGCACGGTTTTAGGAAGTCCGTGAGGAACATTCAGCTCACTCATACAGATGACCGGAACAAACTGCCACCCGACTTTCCGGGCGGCCTCTGCCGGAAACGTGGCATGCAGGTCCGGGGTCATTGTGAAGCAGATGCTGCTCATCTGCGCTGGGTCAATGCCGTTGGCCCTGGCCATTTCCACAATCAGTTCTTGGGTTCTTGCCAAGATTTGGCCAGCCTCATCACGTTCCACCGTCGTTGCTCCTCGAATACCGCGAATCAATCCATCAACACCCTTTCTTGTCCTAAGGCGTGGGCCCGTAACGCCTGGCATTCCGGCACACGTACTATGAGTTCTGGTTTTCCTTCGCTTCCAGCTGAATTTTTTGCTCACAGGTCCGGCAGATGTAGGGATGCTGGCTGCCATATTTCTGGCTTTCGTACTCCTTTGTCCACGCAGCTATCTCCGTCACAGTCCCGCAAATCTGGCAACGCACTTGCATCATCTATCCCTCCTGCTCCATGATGAGATTAGTGGATGAAACTGTCATAGGGGGCGACTCAATGTCATATCTAGTGTCTCTCACGCTGACCGATATCAGCAAAGAAATTGTTGACGAATATCTGGGCCGCTTTCCAGCCAAAATACTCAACAGCGCTCGCGACTATCTCTATGAAGACCGCCTTGTCCGCAAGCTAGCAATGCCTGGACGCCTCATAGCGCAGTTGCGCGGATATCAGGACTCCTACCTTCCCCATTTTGAACTCTCTGGCGGACCGCCGCAAGGGGGATGCACGTGCGGGCGTTACCAGCCCTGCGCACATTTTACCGCACTGCTGCTCGCCTTTCGCGATCACCCCGAACAATTTGCCTTCCCGCCTTATGCGCTCCTGCGCGACCTTATGGATCCGTGGCCCCTGCTGTTTGCCGATAATTTTCTGAATCAGCATGTTCCAGACCCCATGCCCTGGTGGATGCTGCCCGAGCATCTTGCCCCCGCCAAACAGTGGCAGGCCCCCTCCTTAGCCAGCGTCGCCCGTAACCCATCGCTCCTCGCCGACTTGCACCCGTCATGGCTCGGGCGCCCCAGGGCGGGAGACGCGGTGGAGTCGTGGCGCGACACGCGGGCTATCCGCAAGGCGGGCGCTCCTTTCTGGGTGTCTATGTGGGCCTACAACCCTTACCTGCCGCTGGACAATGTGTTCACGAGCCTGGCACCTGACCTTCCCGAAAGCCAGAACCTCATTCTCCACACATTGTGGAGCCACACCGCCATTCCCTTTCCCGAGGAGAGACAGGCCCTGGCCGTTCGCCGCCTCCTAGGTCTCATGGCCCAGATCCCCGGATCCCCGGTGTATTGGCTTTGGGAGCAGTTCCCCCACACGGACCCCCTGTACCTAGCCCGGGCCCGCTTGCTGTTGGAGCAAAACGACACTGAGGGGGCCGTGCGCCTACTCGAAGGACACTGGCCCGCCGACAGGCAGGACCAGCATACCGTGCGCCAGGCGCTGATAGCATGGCTCCCCGTCCCGGCTCAGTTGCCCTATCGAATTGCAGATTGCCTCGAGACCGGGTCAGTGGATCAGCTCAACGCACTCCAATCTGTTCTCGCCCCGGCGGTCTGGGACGACCTGGCCCAGAATTTCAACCGGCGCTGGCCATCGTCTGCCGGGTCGTAAGCAGCGGCGAAGGCGTCAACCCCGGGATCCGGCCGCGCTTGGCCACAGGCTCCCCGTTGATTTCTTTTAAGTCCATGGTCATATCCAGGGGAGCGGCGGCGGCGATGTAGCTGCCTACTCCAAACCCCGTCACGCCAGCCTCTACCAGGGGCCCAATCCGGGCAGGGGTCAACCCCCCGGACACAAACACGCCCACGTGGCCGTAGCCCTTCTGCGTCAGGCGCGCCCTAACTTCACGCACAAGCTCTGGCGTCACGCCGCCCCTCTCACGCGGTGTGTCCAGGCGCACTGCAGCTAATTTCCCGCCCAGTGCCTGGGCAACGCGCAAGGCCTCCTCAGCCTCGTCCTTAAACGTATCAACCAGGACCACCCGCGGCGCTCCCGGAGGCATGAGCTTGTCATAAGCTTCGGCTGCTCTCACCGTATCCCCGGCCATCAAGAGGAGCGCATGGGGCATTGTGCCGGACGGGTCCTGCCCGGCCTGACGCGCGCCTAAAATGCTGCTGGCACCCTGGGCTCCCCCCACCATGGCCGCCCGGTCCATCACGGACGCGACCGCGGGATGCACGTGGCGCGCCCCGAAAGACACCACGGGGACCGGGCCGGCTGCATCGACGACTTCCCGGGCAGCGGTAGCCCATCCCGACGACGAGGCGAGAATCCCTAACAGCGCTGTCTCGTAAAGTCCAAAGACCCCGTACTGGCCGGTAATGCGCATGACTACCTGTTTGGATGTGACCGCAGATCCTTCATCCAGGGCAGCGACGGTGAGATTCAGGGGCGCCAGCATCTGCAAGGCCTCCTCGACACCCGCCAGCAGCCCCGCATGGTTCGCAAATATCTCTGCGGTCACAATCACATCATTCAGCCCTAACTCCTGAAGAATCTGCTGCGTGCCGACAAAATAAACGTCAGCGGTGAGTCCGGCCAGGATTTCGGCTGGAGTTGCCGACCGAATTCCCCGGTCGGGCGGCTGGTATTTTTGCACGGACTGGACGCTTGTCACGATGTCGCGCAGTTCCTGCTGAGATTTCATCAATATCGTCATCCCTTCGGTGCATTACGTAGCGGGCCGGAGTCTTTTCCACGAGACTGTAAAGAGTTTTGACTTCCCGGTGGCTGAGCGGTCGCGAGCGGCCCTCATCCAACCCTTCCACCGACAAAGGGCCAAAGGCAACCCGGCGCAGCTCCAGTACAGGATGGCCGATAGCCTCAAATATCCGCCGGATCTCGCGCTTTTTGCCCTCCGTCAGTGTCATGCGCAAAAGTGTCCGGTCATGCGCCTTGTCACTGCGGATGATCTGGACGCTCTGCGGGCGGGCCACGCCGTCATCCAGTTCGATCCCGTGCTCAATGCGCGCCACGTGATTCCTCCCAGGCACCCCTTTGATCCACACCTCATAGATTTTAGCCACATGGTAAGACGGGTGCATGAGCCGGTGCGCCAAATACCCATCATTGGTAAGCAAAATCAATCCAGATGTATCCCGGTCCAGCCGCCCCACCGGAAACACACGGCCGAAGCGTTTGGGGATCAACTCGGTAATCAAGTGTTCAGCATGGCGGTCCTTCAACGACGTCGTATATCCTGCTGGCTTGTTCACGGCCAGATACCACCGCTCTGCACGTGTCTGCAGAGGGCGTCCGTCCACGGTGATCCGGTCCGCATCCGGGTCAGCGCTCTCCCCCACCGTGGCCGTCTTGTCATTCACCTTGACCCGGCCCGCGGCAATCCACTCTTCTGCCTCACGGCGCGAGCACAAGCCCGCTTGCGCGATGATCTTCTGTAGTCGTGCTGCCATCATAAACTCTCCTCTTTGATGTTACCCGTGCAGTAAGAAGATGCATTCCACTTCCACTGGCGCATTGAGCGGCAGTGCGTTGGTCCCCACAGCTGAACGGGCATGCCGCCCCCGTTCCTGAAATACCTCCTCGAATAGCCACGAGGCACCATTTACCACCTGGGGCTGATCGTGGAAGCCCACAGCGCTCTGAACAAACCCCACGACCTTGACCACCCCGGCAATACGGTCAATTCCCCCCGCTGCCTGGGCGGCCACACTGATAGCGTTCAGGGCAGACTGCCTGGCGGCTTTCTGCGCCAGCTCCAACCCGACATCACCGCCTACAACGCCTTCCGCCACCAGCTTCCCGCCCAACAGCGGCAACTGGCCGGAAGTGAAGCAGAACTGGCCGGCGATTACCGCCGGCACATAACTGGCCACGGCTTGGGGAGGCTCAGGCAATATTATTCCCAATTCTGTCAGACGCTCGGATAAAAGTCCCATAGTAGCCTCCAATCATGCTTGTCAATCTTGTATCATATCTTTTCCAAGAACCCTGCCACACAGCCTGGATTTTCCGGATTAGTATACCAGGTTGTCCCAGCCATTTCGACCATTACGCTGTCAAGTTCTAGGAGGCGCAGACAATGATTGCATTAATCGAGACAATCTCGGAATGGGCCATTCCATTTCTAATTGGCTTCATTCCCTTATACGGCTGGCTCAAAGGGGTAAAAGTCTACGAGACATTCGTGGAGGGGGCGGAGGAAGGCTTCCGGATGGCCGTGCGGATGATTCCTTTTTTGGTAGGCATACTGGTTGCGCTGAATATCTTCGAGTCATCGGGAGCTCTAGACAGTGTCATCCACTTTTTATCCAAGCCGCTGGACTACTTGGGTGTTCCAGCCCCCGTCGTCCCCCTATTGCTGGTGAGGCCGCTGTCCGGCGGTGCCGCCCTAGGCATTACCACCGGACTGCTGCACCACTACGGTCCCGACTCTTTCGTAGGCCGCCTCGCCTCAACGGTCCAGGGAAGCACCGACACGACGTTTTATGTTGTCACTCTGTATTTCGGATCCGTGGCGATTAAAAAGATCCGGTATGCGCTCATTGTCGCCCTGATTGGAGATGCCGCAGGGTTTATCGCGGCCGTGTTCATTTGCCACCAGCTGTTCCACTGACGCCGGGGCCCTCACCGTCTTCACGATTTGCTCCGGTTCTGAAAGTGACGGAACAGCCTCTCAGCCGATATCGCCACAACCGAGGCTACGCTCGTAGCAAAGATTGTCGGCCCGACAATCTCCGTGGGATTGCGCGACCCTGCCGCCACCCGCAGCGCAATAACTGTCGCCGGAATCAAGTTGATGGAGGCGGTATTGATGGCCATGAAGGTAATCATGTTGGCTGAGGCGACATCTTTCACGGGATTCAGTTCCTGCAATTGCTCCATAGCCTTGAGCCCAAAGGGCGTCGCCGCCCCCCCCATTCCCAAAATATTGGCCGCCATATTCATCAGCATGCTGCCCATAGCCGGATGGTCCTTCGGAATTCCCGGGAAAAGCCGGGAGACAAAAGGGGCCAAGAGCCGGGAAAAAGCACGCATCAGGCCTGATTCTTCAGCAATTTTCGCCATCCCCAGCCACAGGGCCATAATCCCGATAAACCCAAAAGCCACCTCCACCGCCTTTTCACTGCCCGTCACGATGGCCTGCGTGACGGGCAGCATGGAGTGGTGAAGAGCACTCACAACCAAACCTCCGACAATGAGGACCAGCCAAACAATGTTTACCATGTCTTCCCCCCCTGTTTCCCCAAGGGAGTATATGCGGCTCGTCCGGGCGCAAGACCGCATCAGGGCAGGGGGCTTAGGGGGTGAGAATCACGTTGTCGATCAGCCGGGCTGCGCCAATTTGGGCTGCCAAGGCCAGCATCGCTGGCTGGCGGCCCACTTGTTCCAAAGGTTCCAATGTGCGGCTGTCGACCAAGGCGACATACTCCGCTTCAATGCCTGCCGCCCTCAGCACGTCAAAGACAGCCTGCGTAATCTGCTGCCTGCTGCGCTCACCCTTCCCGAACCGTTCCCGCCCAGCGCTCAGAGCGCGGTAGAGGGAAGCCGCCTGGACTCTCTCGTGCGGTTCAAGATAGCGGTTGCGTGAGGACAGAGCCAGTCCGGATGGTTCTCTCACGGTTGGCACTCCAACAATCTCGACAGGAAAATTCAAATCCTCCGCCATCCGCCGCACAACAGCCAGCTGCTGTCCATCTTTCTGCCCAAATAGGGCGAAATCCGGACGGACAATATTGAACAGCTTGGCCACGACGGTGCAGACGCCGTCAAAGTGACCCGGACGCTTGAGCCCGCACAGGGTGCCGGTCATACCGGGAACAGAAATGACGGTCCAACTGGGACCCTCGGGATACATATCCTCTGCGGACGGAGTAAACACGACCGTATGGGGAAAAGATGACAGGAGGGCTATATCATGGTCCACGACGCGGGGATACCGGGAGTAGTCCTCTTGAGGGCCGAACTGCATGGGGTTGACAAAGATGCTGACAACCACATGCTGGGCTATGCCGTAGGCGGCCTTAACCAAAGCCAAATGTCCTTCATGAAGGGCGCCCATGGTGGGGACGAGCGCCACCCGGGCAGGCTGGCGCACCCCATTCTTCCGAAACTCCACCATATCCGCGACACTCTCAATACGTGTTCTATTCAGCAAAAACGTCAACTCCCTAACTCAGGTTGCACAGGATCATCCAACAGCAGTTTAATCTGCCGGATAATGTACTCTTCGCTGACCGCTCCTTCGAAGGTCACCGTCTTCAACGGATCTTTAGCTGTCAGCACCGTCTTAGGGACGGAATAGACCCCCTCTTGGTCTGCCCACTCGATAAAGGTATTGGCGTCGATCGACTCCCCGCGAACCCGCGCCGGGTTGGCCAGAGCCATCTGGTGAGCCAGGCGCACGGCCCGGGGACAATGCGGGCACGTCGGGGTGACGAACACCTGCATGACAATGTCATGCTCAAGATTGCGAATGTAATTCAGTGACTTTTCCCTCAGCCTGTTCCGTCCGGTTGACACATCCAAAATATCCTCGACCAGTACGGCAAACTCATACCCGGACGGGATGCCCAGAATGCGAATGCCGCTGTCATCCTCATTCTTATCCCGCAAAATTAGGCAGGGCACCTGCGTGACCCCATAAAGCGCCGCTAGCAGTCGATTCTTTTCGAAGTGGTATGTTTCCAAATGGAGAAAGTCTGGCATCAAGGCCACCACTTCGGCCAGTATTCCGCGGGTATGCTGGCTCCACTCCTGATCTGGGTCGACGAACAGTTCCAAATGCACAGGAAACTTCAGGTCCCGAAACATTTCCGTCAGAGTCTGGCGATCCCGCTCGTTCAAAAAGCCCATGTGGCCCACCTTCCTCTCCGTCAAAGTCGGCCCGCGCAGCTCTCCGGAATTTCTCCCTTTTCGGGGTGTCCGGCTGCCATGCAGAGCCACGGCTAATGTCCGCCGCAGCTAACCGTGGCGATTCAGCCGACCATGGCCCCGCATGCGGCATTTCTTCTTAGTGTACTGATTCCCGTGTTGTTTGGCTACTGTGAGAGGGCAAAGCAGACAGCGCACCGGGCTGCACCGGCTCAGGCCATGACAGCCTGCGGCGCACTGCGATAAATTCCTGGCCTAGAGCGTCCAGACGGGATTCGATCTGCTGACGGTCATCCTCCCAGAAAAAGATGTCCAGCAGACGCTTTTCCAGACTTCCGCGCCGTTCCATATGACGGAGGATCACATCGAGCTCCCCGACAACATGGCGGAACAAGTCAATCTTTTCATGGAGAAGGTGGAGGATGTGCTCTTCAATGGTTTCCACCGTAAAGAGATTGTAAATTTCCACGGGGTGGCTCTGCCCAATGCGGTGGATGCGCCCGATGCGCTGCTCAATCCGCATGGGATTCCACGGCAAGTCAAAGTTAATCAACTGGTGGCAGAATTGAAGATTCAGTCCCTGTCCGCCAGCTTCCGTTGACACCAGAACGTGGTCCGGGGAGGCAAACCACTCGATCAGGCGGTCCCGCTCTCTTCGCCGGAGGCCTCCGTGAAAGGGTTCGGCTGCGACGCCGGCATCCTGCAGAGCGCGCACCAGCGCCATTTGGCTGGCGCGGTACTCGGTAAATACCAGCACCTGGCCCCCGAGGGCCTGAATCAGATCCACGACAGCCCTCATCTTGGCCGTCATGGTGATCGACTGCGCCAGAGTGACCAGATCGTGCTGCAGTTCTCCCAACCATTCCGCGGATTCCAAGGTGGGAATCAGCGCCTGGGGAGATGAGCACAGCTCGCGCTGCAAGGTGATGAGCGGCAGCACAGTCTGGCTGCCTTGCAACCGCTGGCGGTATTCTCTCTTCAGGGCCGTGGTGATGGTGTCGTACAGATGGCGCTCTTCAGTGGTCAGCTCAATCGGCCACAGGGTGACTTCCCGGGGCGGCAGGTCCAGTCCGACCTGCTGGCGCTGGTTGCGTACCATCACCTGTGCCAGCAGCTGGCGCAGGGCCCGGGCATTTTTAGGCGTGCGCTTGTCGAGTATGAACTGGCGGTAAAAACGCAGATAACTGCCAAACTGGCCAGGCTTGACAAGGTTGACCAGATTATAGAGCTCGGTCAGTTCATTCTGCATCGGCGTAGCTGTCAGCAGCACCATGAATTTCGAGGTGAGGCCCTCGACCAGCTGGTAGTTGAGGGTTCTTGTGTTTTTTAAATGATGCGCTTCGTCCACGATGACCAGGTCCCACGGCACATACTGCAGCTGTTGATATAGTGGGGGCCTCTTCGCACTGTCGATGGACAGAACCCACAGCCACCCGTCATCATGCGCATCATGAAGGGCCGTCCAGCCAAATTTGTCCTTCAGTTCCTGAATCCACTGCGTAATGAGACCTGCGGGCACCAGCACCAAGACTTGGTCAATGGCGTGCCGCGCTCTAAGCTCGGAGATAATGAGGCCGGTCTCAATGGTTTTCCCCAACCCCACCTCATCAGCCAGAATGGCGCGGCCACCCAGCTGGTTGACAACCGTCAGCACACTGTCAATTTGGTAGGCGTGCAGATTGAGTCCGCGGTCCACAAAAGGTGCGAGCTGTGGCCACGCCACCAGATGATGCACCAGGTGTTCTAGTGTCGGGGGGGCTGCATTCCTCATGGAATCTGCCCGCCTGCCCGCATTGGGCCAGGCCCTAGTCCCCTCTCCCCGAGCCGGGCCGTCAAGGGAACGGCGGGGAGTTGTGCAAACCAGTCGCCCTGTTCTTTGACCTTTAGCAACACCCGGGACATTGTCCAGTAATCAGGGGGAAATGTCAGGTCGCTCCACCGGACGGGGCAGGAGACGCTAGCCGTCTCCAAGGCGCGCAGCGAATAAATACCTATCATCGTGCGGCCGGCTCCGTTTTGCAGGTAATCCAGGTAAATTTTGCCCTGCCTCTTTGCCTTCAGCCGTTCCACCGTAAACACCTCCGGATAGGTTTTAACAGCCACTTGAGCGACTGCCTTGAGTCCTAGGATCACGCGGCCCGCATCCTCGGGCTCGATCCGGATAAAAAAGTGCAGTCCCCGGCGCCCAGACGTCTTCATGGCGCAAGGAATGCTGAGCACATCCAAAAGATGGCCCATAATGCGCGCCGCCCCGACCACCTGCATCCAATCTTCGCCTGGAGGATCCATATCCATCACAGCCCAGTCATGCTGGGCTGGCGAGGACAGCGTGCCCAGCGGCACATGCCATTCAATGGCCCCCCTAGCAGCCCACCACGCCAGTTGCTCCACGCTGTCCACGGTAATCGGACTGGCGCCCGCCGAACTCGAATCCCGGTGCTTTTGATAAAAGTGGCTCCCACCCAGTCCATGGGGCCAGCGAATCAGCGTCAGGGCCCTGTTCCGGTAGTACGGGAGCATCAGCGGTCCCATCTGCCTGTAATAGTCCACCATCTGCTGGCGGGTAATCCCGGCGCCGGGAAAGATAACGCGCTCGGGATGAGGAATGCTCATCAAATCTGCCACCGGCGGATCCGCCCGTGCCTCATCTTCCCGCTGGGCGTGATCTCCCGGCAAGACACCTCCACATGAATGGGTTTAGCCAGATGCATGGTCTGTGCCCGGGCATCTGGCGGCGGCGCCGGCGGCTGCCACGATCCCGGTGCAGGCAGTCGCCCCAAAAAATGTCCAGGATCTTCTGCTGATGCTACCCACCACATCCAGCCCGCCCCAGTCTCAGATCGGGAAACATAGGAGACTGTCGCCCAAAGTCTGGTGAGGGCCAAGAACTTCTGCCAAGTCCTGACGCGCTGACCGGGAATATACAGGCTTTGCAAGCGCTTGGCCATTACCCCCTCGAGCCCCTTCTCCCTCACGGCCTCAAGCAAACGCACTCCCTGCCCAGCCACCCCCTCAGACAACACGACCCGCTCATTGGATTCTATCTCCTCATGTAAAATAGCCAGACGGGCCCTCAGGGGTTCATGAAGAAGCCACCGCTTCTGGGCGTAGAGGCAATCAAACACTATCAGGCGATGGGGCGCTGCAGCCCGTCTCTGCAACGCGGAAAACGACGGCCGGCCCGCTTCCCAGGCAACCAGCTCAGCATCAAGGATCACTGGCGAGCGCAGAAAAGTGCCGGTGTCCTTGAGGTCAGGAAACCATCCTGCCATATCGTGGCCCTGCCTCGAGTAAAGGTGCAAGGAGCCGTTCCAGTGAATCTGGCACCGGTACCCATCCCATTTGATTTCATACTGCCAGTCTGGGTCATCAAACGGCGCTTCAGCCGTGATGGCCAGCATGGGCTGGACAAATCCCATCTCCCGGGTCATGCCTGGCGGGGATGAGCTGTCTGCTCCACCGATGCCCGCAGCTGCTCCATCAAGGACAGCACCTCTCCAGTCACCGCCTCATCTGGCGCATGCACCCCCTGCGGAGACGCAGCCTGAATCCGCTCCAACAGTTCCCGGCGCGCTTCGTTAGGATAATTCGCGGCCACAAACGGTTCCTGCATCTGCATGACCAGCATCTTGGCCATATCCCGTTCCTTGTCCGATATCGCAGCCTGGTTCTGGCCAAAGTCCCTGCCGCCTTCACGCAAGCTCTCCGGAAAATACAGACTGTGCAGCATCAGGACATGAGGCTCCATTGACCGGACAACCGCCAGAGAAAACTTCTGCCGCAGAGCCATTGTCGCTAAGGCCACCAGATGAGTGTCCTGGAGAGTTTCAGCCAGCAATCGGTAGGCTTTCTCGGCGCCCGCAAGCGGCTTGACCCAGTAGGCCTGGCGGTACAGCACCGGATCAATCTCCGGAAGGTCGTGGAAACTGACAATCGCTATGGTGTGATCTGGAGCGGGCCCCGCCGCCTCACTCTCCACCACGACATAGCGCCCGTCCGGCAACTCTGCGCCGCGAACCACTTCTGACGCATCCACGTCCATATGGCATACGGGGCAATGCTTCCGGTACTGGATGCGGGACCCGCAGACTTTGTGCAAAAGGTGAAGCTCCACTTTTTCGTCTTCCATCGCCTTAAACAGCTGGACTGCAATCGACACCATGCCAAATCCAATGACGCCCTTATATAGGCTTCTCACGCGCTGACCTAAGTCATGGAGTGGGGGTCTGCCAGCGTCGTTGTGTCCTTGGCATCCGCGCCCGGCTTCCCCACCAGATGCTGAATTTGGTCAATCAACTGGGGTACATTATTCACTAGGGATTCCAGGACATCGCCACGGTCAACCGAGAGCAGCCGCACATTGTCGCCGTGAGCAACAAGGAATCCTACAGGATGCACGGTCACCCCAGCCCCGCTGCCTCCGCCGAAAGGATGGCCGGGGGAATCTGACTCTCTCTTCCAATATTCCCCGCCTCCCGCCGCAAACCCGAATGAGACGCGTGAAACGGGGATGATGGTGCCTCCGTCAGGTGTCTCTACCGGCTGTCCCACCACGGTATTGACATCAATCATACCCTTGATCGATTCCATGGCCGTCTTCATCAGACTTTCAATAGGATGTCCCTCTCCGTACGACGGAGTATTGCTGTCAGTGATGCTGTCCATCTTCCCACTCCTTTTTTTACGTTAGGCTTTACGGAAAGCTACCTGCCCCAGAGCCCGGACTGCCGCGCTTGAGATGTCAAACAGGCGGAACTTTAAGGTGGCATGAAAATCCGCAGAAATTCCTGCACGGTCCCACAGTGGATAAATTCCGTATTCAGGAGCTGCAGTGCATTGCGGTGCTATGCGCAAGCTTACCCAAGGGCCCAGAATGTTATTCACAAATCCCACCAGCAAGGCTGTGCTGGACGCGTCATCAATGCCCATGTGGATGACACAGGAGAACTCGTCGACCACCGTCCGTTTCCACAGCAGGGCAGTAAAACGTGAAAAGACGCGCAGCATCTTCATGCCCTTATGGACCTTTTTCGGGTCAAATCCCGTCGTTGGCTTAGCGCTTTGCGCGGGACTCATCGGCACCTTCCAGGAAAAGCCGCCGCGCCATCCCAAAAATCGGCTGGCATACGCCATCGACCAGTCCCGACCTGTGCCGCTGACGCTGATTGTGGTGATGATTTTGGCAAACAGCAGGGTTGCCACAACCAACCCTGCCGCGCCGACAACACCCGTCCAGATCCACATGCTGATTCGCCCCCCCTTAGGGTGGGAATGTTGTGCCCAAAATATACCAGGAAGTTTAGGTGCGGGAAGAAAAATTCACTTCAGGAAGTTGTTCAATCGCATTAAGGCCGAATTCTTTCAAAAACTGAGGAGTGGTTCCATACAAAATCGGACGTCCCGGAGCTTCCTTGCGGCCTACCTGGCCGATCAGCTCCCGGTTCACAAGTGTGTCCAGCGCCCTCTCGGAGTTGACCTGCCGCACGGCCTCAACCTCCAAGCGAGTAATCGGCTGGCGGTAGGCGACGACAGCCAGCACTTCCCATGCCGCAGCAGACAGCGGTTCCGGAGCTGCCAGGCGCAGCCTCTCGGCGAGAAAACTGTCCAGGTCGGGAGAAGTCGACAGCAGGTATCCCCCACCCGCCATATGCACTGCTAGCGCAGAGCCCGACTGCTCCAGCCTCGCGGACAACTGGGCGATGGCCTCTGGCACCCTATCTGGCTCTATGCCCAGCCACAGAGCAATTTGCTCGGCAGATGAGGGAGCAGTCTGCGCAAACAGCAAAGCCTCGAGGCGCCTGTCCGTTTCGCCGCTCATGGTCTCTTTCCCCCAGCACCCAGCCAGATCTCATCATAGGCACTGTCCTGGTGGACTGCAATCTGGTTCTGGTGCCATAAATGCACAACGGCCAAAAACGCGCCCACCACCTCGCCAGGTTGGGGCGAACCAGTCACATCCCTAAAGCCCACTAATCCCGCACGCTGATGCAAAGTCCTTAACAACCGTTCCATCCGCTGTTCCAGGGGATATTCATCGTCCCTCACAAGCTGGGGCGCTATGGTGGGTTTGGGTGGGCGGAGCTGTGGCCAGGACGCCATCAGTTTGGGCAGGTCCGCTCCCTTCACGGGATGGTAGACCTCATGGTCTCCACTGTGGGAAGCGTGCCCGTGGTACATCTGGGCCGCCTCAAACACCGACCTGAGCCCTTGCACGGCTCCCGCCAGCCACAGCGCATCGGTGCCGTCCGCGCCAGATTCCTCCAACGCGGCTTCCCCAGCAACTTCCCGTTGGGGCAGAACCAAATCAGATTTTCTCCGGATAATCCATGCGGTTACGGGAGCTTCATCGCTCACCGTCTGCAAGTCTGCGGCCTCTCGCCAACGCTCCGAAACAAACTGCACGAGGTAAACCAGATGCAGTTCGCGGGCCAGCATCGGACTGCGGCGGACTTTCAGTGCCAGTGCCTGAATATCTCCTTGCCACGAGCGCTCTGCCGGCAAGACCTCTTCTGGTATCACTCGAGTGAGTTCAGGTGCATGGCGTCTTTCACCATGGTCAGCGTGTCATGCGCCGTCTTCTGCGCCTCGCGGGCGCCCTGTTGGAGTATCTCCTGCACTTGCTTGGGATGCTCTTCCCACTCAAGCCGCCGCTCCCGGATGGGATCGAGCTGGGCATTAATCTGTGAGGCTAAAATAGCCTTGCAGTCCACGCATCCGATCTGAGCTGTGCGGCAGGCCCCGTCGATTTCCTGCACCTGCTGGCTCCCGGTAAAAATTTTATGCAGACTGAAAACTGGACACACCTCAGGATGTCCTGGGTCTGACTTGCGGACACGGGCCGGATCTGTCATCATCACGCGTATTTTTTTCGCAATGCTTTCCGCGCTTTCGCCTAGCGCCAGGGTGTTGCCATAACTTTTGCTCATTTTTTTGCCATCGAGTCCCGGCAGCACTTTGGCCTCCGTCAGAATCGCCTCGGGTTCCAGCAGCACTTCGCCGTACAGGCCATTAAAGCGCCGGACAATTTCCCGAGTCAACTCGACATGCGGCACCTGGTCCTGGCCCACGGGCACTTTGCTAGCCCGGTACAGCAGAATATCCGATGACATCAGAACCGGATACCCTAGGAACCCGTACGTGTGGATATCCCTTTGCGCCAGTTCCTTGAGTTTTTCTTTATAGCTCGGCACCCGTTCCAGCCAGCCCAAAGGCGTGATCATGCTTAAGAGCAAGTGGAGTTCCGCGTGCTCCGGGACATCCGACTGCCGGAAGATCACCGACCGTTTTGGATCCAGGCCCGCCGCCAGCCAGTCCACCACCATCTGGAATACCAAGGTGGGCAATCCCCGGGTATCATGGTACCCCGTGGTCAGAGAATGATAGTCGGCTACCATAAAATAGGAATCATACACATCTTGCATGTTGACCCAGTTGTCCAAGGCCCCCATCCAGTTCCCGATATGCAGGGCCCCAGAAGGCTGCATGCCTGATAACACTCTGTCCTTTGCAGTGGTTGCGCTAATCACCTGTGGTCCTCTTTTCTTGTAAACTCCGGCCTCCGCCGTCTACGAACGATGGTCCGGCAATGATCCAAAATCAGCGCCAGCGGCCTTCTTCGGGGCGCCGCCAGGGCAAGTCGTTGCGCACCAGATCTTCATAACTCTCCCGCTTCACCCACAGGACCGTACGGGCCTTATCGACCAGCACCACTGCCGGCCGGGGCACCCGGTTGTAATTGGACGCCATTGCGTAGTTGTACGCACCTGTCCCGTAAACGGCCAGGTAGTCCCCAACTTCAGGTTCCGGCAGAGCAATGTCCTTAACCAGAATGTCCCCGCTCTCGCAGTAGCGGCCAGCAATCGTGTAGACACCAGCCGGCGTTTCGGGATTCTTTCCGTCCACCTGCGCCACATAAGCCGCCTGGTACAGAGCGGGCCGGATGTTATCCCCCATGCCGCCGTCCACCGCCACGTAGCGGCGCCCGCCCGGCACCGTCTTGGTGGCCCGGACCTGGTAAATGGTCACCCCAGCTTCAGCTACAATGGCCCTCCCCGGCTCAATGAATACCGTCGGAACCGGATAGCCGGGAGGTGTCAGCCGGCGCATTGTCTCATTAACACGGGCTAAAATGCGCGGCACCTGGGGAGGGTCGTCATCTGGCCCGTACTGCACCCCGAACCCTCCCCCAATATCCAGCACGTCCGGCCAGTAACGGTGCCGTTCGAGCGCCACACGCATAAATTCCATCAGTCTCTGCGCATTGTGGACAAAGGGATCTTCGTCAAATATCTGGGATCCAATATGGGCGTGAAATCCTTTAAGCACGAGGTTTGGAAGCCGGAGAGCTTGCTCCAGGGCCTCCTCGTGGATCCCGTCTATCATGCCGAATCCGAATTTGGAATCAAACTGGCCGGTCTGGATGAATGCATGCGTATGCGCTTCAATGCCCGGTGTCAGTCTAAGCAAAATGGCTGCCTGTTCCCCTAATTCGCCTGCAATGCGGCTAATGGCAGCCAGTTCCGCCAAAGAGTCCACCACAAAGTACCCGACGCCCCGCGATAGTCCCATCCGAATTTCGTCTTCCGTCTTCACATTGCCGTGAAAAACCACTCGGGCCGGATCCATGCCAGCCTCCAGGGCCGTATAGAGTTCGCCCCCCGACACGACATCCAGCCCCATCCCTTGGTCTTTGAGCAAGCCCGCCATAGCCGTGCTTAAAAAAGCCTTGCCAGCATAAAATGCCTGTCCAGGGGGATTCATTTCGCGCAGAGATTCCTGAAAGCTTTGGATGCGGTGAATAAGGGTGTCATAATCGAGAACGTAAAGAGGCGTGCCATATTCTTCGGCCAATTGCCGAATCGGCACCCCTCCAATAGCTATGTGGTAATGGCCATCTACGGTATACGTATCGGGAAACAATCAAATCCTCCTCGCGGCAGGAGAACGCCGCCCAGCGTATTATTTGTTGTTAGCCTAACATTGAACCCGGGCCAGGTCAACCACTGGAGCCTGCAAAGAGCCGCTGGAACCGCGGCGCGGCGGTCCTAGCGGCATGTCCCGCAACTGCAGATGCCATCTGACTTCTTCTTTCCACCCACAGGCCATGCCGTCCTGAAAAAATCTGGGGCCACAGTGCCCAGAGTCTGCCGTCCATATGGGTCAGCCTTCTTGGTCCTTGTGACTCACTTCACAAGGTGGGGCCTGTGGTATTCTCTTTATGAAATCATTGTCGTGTCACCCAGAGAAAGGACGCGATTCACATGACCAATGCTGTAAAGAGTACCGCAGACTACAACACCACGCACCTTATTACGACGGACCATCCCGGATTGGACCGGTTGCGTTTATCGATGGTATTTTTCGCTCTGGTCGACGTGGCGGCCCACCTGTTCGCCAGTCCGGGTTCGACCCCGATTGTGTCCTACTGGATTGATATTGAGACGGCTACTTACGGACTGATTGCGGTAGTGTACCTGCTGGGATTGCGCCGGTATTATCTCTTGCCCATCCTATTTACGGCCTACAATATGACCATGTACTTCCTATCCGGATTTTTGGCCTTGCCGTGGGGCATCAACAAGACTCCGCTCGCCGGTCACCTCCAGTTTGCCCAGTATTCCTTCGGCCGGGGTTTCTCGCTCGTGGCATGGCTGTACCTGCTCATTATGGGCATCGTGATGATGAAGAAGGACCCGGGTTCCAAAATCAACGACCTGCTGAGCTGAGTTTTGGGGGGGGGGGGGGCAGGGAAGGTCCTAGATGCCAAATATCTGGGGCCTTTTTGGTTTGGGGCGAATGCTCGGGAGCAGCCATGACACTCCCGTATGGGAAGAGAAGGGCTTCGGGAACGCGCCCAAGCCCCCTCCCCCTACGGTCCTCTATTTGTTCTCGGGCCTCCTGTGTGTCGGGTCCAGCGGCAGAGTCAAAGAAGGCCTCATGACCTTGCGGTTTAAGGGCTTGCGAATGAATTCCGCTGCCAGAGCACTGCGGTCCAACGGGAATAGAGGCCAGGAATACCGCATTCCAAACGAATCGGTTGTCACCATTACCGCTACGGGGATGATGATGCCTATGGCAAACCCTAGCCACGGCATTCCAAATATGGCGCCCACCCCCGTCAAGATCAGCAAGAACATGCGCAAAAGACGCATGGCCATCCCAAAATCGAGGTCGGGGGCCGTAAACGTGCCTACCGCCGCTAATGCCACATACACGATAACCTGGGCATCAATCAGCTTGGCTTGAACGGCTACGTTCCCTAACAGAATAGCCCCAAAAAACCCCATGGACTGGGTCAGCGGGTCCGGGCTGAAAGTCAGCGCCAAGCGCAGCAGGTCCACGCCAATTTCGGCTGCCACCATCTGCCAGAAAATGGGGACTTCTGTCACCGACGGTTTCACCAGCACCTGCCAGCCTCCCGGGAGCGCGGTATGGCTCGCGAGCAGAGCGTACCATAAAGGCGGCCCCAGCCAGGAGATGGCGACTCCCAGAAACCGCACCCATTTTAGATAGGTGCCAATCATCACGTCCTCATGATATTCCTCCACCGACTGCAAAAACGAAAACAATGTTACGGGCAGGATCATCGCGTTGGGAGAGGTGTCGATCATCACCAGCACATGGCCTTCCGTGAGATGTTCTGCAGCCACATCAGGCCTCTCGGTAAACCGGCTGGTGGGAAAAGGATTCCACCACGGTTTGCGGATAATCCACTCCTGCAAAGCCTTTTCCGACATCGTCAGGGCATCCACATCAATGTGCTTGATGCGGTCGCGAATCTGTTTTACAAAGAACTCATTGGCAATATCCTTAATGAAAATGATCGCTACATCCGCATGGGAGCGGCGCCCCACTTCATGAATCTCAATACGCAAGTTGGGGTCGCGCAGCCGGCGCCGGATCAAGATGGTATTGAAGATCAGCGTCTCCACAAAGCCGTCCTTGGGCCCCCGCAACACCCGCTCCATCGACGGCTCGCTGGGGGTGCGGTCAGGATATTGACGCACGTCCATGACAATGGCATGGGTGATGCCATCCACCAGCAATGCCGCCGGGCCTGATAAAATTTGCTCGGCGGTCTTGTCCAAACGGGTCTCCGGTGTGATTTCGATAAACGGCACTTTCCGGTTCAGCAGAGTCCGCAAACTAGGATGGTTCAGCTGGTCATCCGGTGTCTTAAACAGTTCTTGCATAATCAGGGTCAAGTCGGTCTGGCTGACAAAAGAGTCTATATAGATGAGAGCTACTTGGCGCGCGCCAATTTTAAATTCGCGGACAATGAGGTCAAAGGTTTCTTTATACCCGAGGTAGTCCTTCAGCCACTCAACATTGCGCCGCAAATCCTCGGAGATGTTCTCGGGTTTCACCACCGCCTCACTGTTCAGAAAATGCTCAACGCGCACCGTATCCACTCCTCTGCAGTATTTCTTCCAATGCTTTGCGGGTGGCGGGCACTCCGTGCCCTATCGAATCATGGCCACCCATTTTTCCCGGGTCTCCCAGCCCAATAATCGGCACCGTGCCCACGTCATCAGACAGCACATCGACCGTATCGCCCCGGAGCACATCACCCCGTACGGCATTGCCGCCCTTGTCCACCGCCCGCCCTGCCATCACCTTACCCGTTTTTGACACAGAGGAGTCAATCTGGACCCCTTCCACTGGGTGAGTATTGGCAGCCACGGCCACCACTCCCAAGACCTCAATCGAATCCGCATTCATGAGGGCTTCGAGGTCCTTTTCTCCCTTGCCAGTGCCAGCCTGCCCCCGGTCGTCCACCATCACCACAACGGGCGACCGGGGCGCCCGAGCGATAGCCTCAAGCAGTTCCGCCCCGGTTAAGGGGGTGGGATTCCCCCGCGATGCCTCTAGAGGGTACAAGTTCAGGGCTTGGCTTGCTTCTTTTATAGCGTGGTAAGCCGTTGCATCACCATCCGTCACAATAATCACGGGTTTCCGTTCTGCCATAGGTAGCTCCTCCTTGCTGTCAATTAATTCCTGGCTAGATTTTCGGCTTAAATACCAGCGAGGCAGCCAGTCCAAACAGGACGGCCGCTTTAATGCCCCCTGCGGCGGCCGTCAGCCCTCCTGTCAAGAGACCCAATACGCCCTTGGTTTTGACAGCTTCGCCCACTCCTGTGACCAGCGTATAACCGAACCCGGTCAAGGGTACGCTCGCCCCCGCTCCAGCTACAGCCACCAGTTTCCCATACAGCCCCACCCCGCCCAGGATGGCGCCGATTACAACAAACAGCACAAGAATGTGGGCAGGAGTCAGGGGAAACAAGTCCAGCGTCAGTTGTGCCACCACACACAAAAGTCCTCCAATGATAAAAGCCCAGAGAAAAATCACGGCATACTCCCTCCTCGGTAGATCGGTTGCGGCACGTCCCGGTTTACAGGCGCCTCACGGAAACAGCATGCGCTATCGACGGAATGCTTTCCCCCTGCTGGTAGGTCGTGGGGGAAAATAGGGCGCCAGTGGCCACCAACAGCACGCGCTGCAGGTCTTTTTTGACCAGCCGGTTATAGATAAACCCAGAGAACACACTCGCCGAACAACCCGCCCCCGAACCGCCATTGTGGACATCCTGCTTGTCAATGGCATAGAGCGCCCTCCCACAGTCATCCAAGCGCTCATCCCAATGCTTCCCGTCTTTTTGCGCTAAGGCCGACAGCAAGCGCACTCCAAAGACCCCAAGGTCGCCCGTATAAATCTGGTCGTAGTCCTCAATCGAGCGGCCGGTGTCCTCAAAGTGGCGGCAAATCGTGTCATACGCTGCCGGGGCCATTGCCGTGCCCATATCATTGGGGTCTTTGGATCCCCAGTCCACCACCCGCCCAAATGTCACGGATTCGACTGACACGCCCCCCTCTCCTGCCACGGCGTCAGAGCCGCTAACCAGGCAGGCTCCAGCCGCTGTTGCGGTCCATGCGGCCGTCGGGGTGCGCTGGTATCCCAATTCAATGGGAAACCGGAATTGGCGTTCCGCCGCCATATGGTGGCTGGCAGCGGCGGCCAGAACATTCCGGGGCCCGCCGCTGGCAATGGCCATAGCTCCCAACCCCAGGGCTTCGGTAAACACCGCGCAGGCGGCAAACAGCCCCACAAGAGGCCGCTGGTGTTCGCGGCCGGCAAAATTCGTAGAGGCCAATTGGTCGAGCAGGTCCCCGCTCATGACCATGTCTATGGATTCCCAGGGCACTGCCGCTTTTTTTACCGCCAGGTCCTGCGCTTCGAGCAGAAGGTGGCGCTCGGCTACTTCAAAACTGGCATGGTCCTTAAGCTCCGAAGGCCATATGCTGTCAAAGTACGCCCCTAACGGACCCTCCCCCTCCTTAGGCCCCCCCACTGCCGCAGCCGCCAGAATGCGGATGTTCTCGAATTGGTAGGTGGATGGGCCGAGGCGTGTCACGGCCAACTACGCCCCCCCCGTAATGAGAAGGCGGAGCAGTCCGACGACAAAGGCCGCCGCCAGGCCGTAGGCGAGCACCGGCCCCGCTACCGTGAACAACTTGGCACCCACCCCCAGCACCAGGCCTTCTGTCCTGAATTCCATGGCGGGGGCGACCATGGAATTAGCAAATCCCGTGATGGGCAAAGACCCTCCCATGCCCCCGTGTTTAACAACCCGGTCATACCAGCCCAACCCGGTCAGCAAAGCCCCTAGGCCAATCATCACCACCGTCATGGGAGGTGTCGCTTCTTTGGCCGAGAGTCCGTGCTGCATGAAAAACCACTCCACACCCTGCCCCACCTCACTGATCAGCCCCCCGACAAAAAATGCCCACAGAGCATTCTTCAGCAAAGGTTTTCTAGGGCGCATCTGGCTTGCCATATCTTGATATTCCTGCATTTTCTGTGATCCCTGCTTAGCTTGGCTCGCCATGGTTCCCTCCTCGTCTCAACAAAAATACTCCTGCGACCGTAATGGTCCAGGAGTAGTATGGGCTATAGGCATGCGACATTATTCCGTCACGGGTCCGTCTCGCTGCCGTCAGTGAGGGCCACTTTCATGCGGTCTAGAGCCCGCCGCTCCAGGCGGGATATCTGCACCTGCGATACCTTCAGCTGGCGGGCCACCTCCGTCTGTGTCCTGCCCTCCACAAAGCGCGCCCGCAAGATAAAGCGCTCCCGCTCGTCAAGGGCCCGGAAAGCCTGGCTGAGGGCCATTTGTTCCAGCCATTCCGTTTCGCCCAGATTATCCGTGATGACATCGCTGAGGTGCTTTTCCGACCCGCTCGATGACTCGATTGTCTGGTTGAGCGACGCGGGCGGCCGGACCGCCTCCACAGCCTCGGCAATGTCTGCAGGGTCGATGTCCATTTTGTGGGCCACTTCCGCCGGTGTCGGGTCCCGGCCCAGCTGCTGGGACAGAAGCGCCCGCACCTGTTCGACACGCATGCCCAGCTCCCTTAGGGACCGCGCCACCCTAATCGGCTGGTCGTCGCGCATATGCCTGCGGATTTCCCCCATGATCAGGGGTACCGCATACGTGGAAAACTTCAGGCCCCGGTCTACATCAAATCGTTCGATGGCCTTGAGAAGCCCTATGGCACCTACTTGAAACAGATCTTCTGGATCATAGCCCCGTCCCTGGAATCGGTGGACAATATGCCAAATCAAATTCCAGTGTTTTTCCACCAAATCCCGTCTGGCATCCGGATCCCCCGCCTGGGCTAAGCGATATAATTGGGACTCGTCATGGGGATCCTGCCAATGCCCCTCACTGGGCATCGCGGGACAACTCTCCCTGAATAGTGACAAAGCGCTGCATCTCCACGCGGGTGCCCTTGCCCACCGTAGACTGCACGTTCAGTCCGTGCATAAAAGATTCCATAAACACGAATCCGAGACCCATCCGCTCAGGGTCGGTCGAGTATGATGGCTGCCGGGCCTGCTCAATATCGCGGATACCCACACCAAAATCCTCCACCACAATGGTAATGCCGTGTGGGTCCAGTGTTCCCGCCACCTCGACCCAGCCGTCATTTTGACCTCTGTAGCCATGAATAATCGCATTGGACACGGCTTCGGATACCGCGACCTTGATCTCGTCAATATCGTTGAGGGAAAAAGATGCCTGCCCGGCTAGGGCCGCGATGGATACCCGTGCCAGGCCCACGTTTTCGGGCACGGAAAGGAACCGCAGCTGCATAGTGTTTGTCACAAATTATTCCTCCTCATTATTCCGCGCCGCCCGCTGGGTTCAGGCGCGCTGATCTTTGACAGGCGGCCGCACAGCGTCCGCCACCGGCAGGATTGAGGTAATGCCGGCCAGCTCGAGCACCGCCTTGACAGCCGGGCGCACCCCAACCAAGGACAGCGGGCGCCCTGACATCCGGCGGAAACGGCCAAGAATGACCCCCAAGCCTGAGGAGTCAATGAAATCCACATCAGCGAGATCCAGCACGAGGGATTTTTCTCGGTAACGGTCAATCAGCTCGTCCAGCGCATCGCGCAGTGGCGCTGCACTGGTCAGGTCTAGATCCCCATTCACCGCTACCAGAATACGACTGCCTTGAATAGTATGCACGATGGTCATGAAACGGCCTCCAATGTCAGCCAATTTTTTCCTGTTACCATCATACATGGGATCGTGCGCGAAATAAGGCGGCTTTTGGCCGCCTTATGAGGGATATTCGTGACTTTCGCTTGCGGTGCTCCGGCCCTGCCGTTTCATTTTCACCCGCACGGCATCCAGAAGTGGCTCCCCATTCTCGTCGACAACGGATTCGACTTCTTCGACAAACCCCACCGGCTCGTCGAATCCCACGTAAGTTTCGTGATAATCCACAGCCGGCGGGGTATCCTGGGGGCTGTCCGACGTGCCCCACTGAGCAATGCTTTGCCAGATATCCTCGCCGTCCGTGGCAGCGTTTCCGTGATGAATATCTTCCCGGTCGCCAAAAGGCATGGGCACCACCGGATGGTCTGCCGGCACATATTCAGATTCCTGCAGCCTTTGGCATGCAAGACAGTAAATCGACTCAGGCTTTGCTTGGAGCCGCTCCGCTCCAATAGGCTGCCCGCAGCGGTCACACCGCCCATAGCTGCCGTTCGCCGCTTTCTCGATAGCCCGGGTGACCTCGGCCACCTGTTCGGCCATGCCCCGCTCCAGACCCACGTCGAGTTCCCGCGCGGATGTGTCCGTCGCCAAGTCTGCGGGGTGATTGTCATAAGCGCTGAGCGCCTGCACGGATTCCGTTTCTTTTACAGCCAGCTGTTCTCTCAGTTCCGCCAGCATGTGTTCCAGTGTTTCCTGCACGGCCAGGAGCTGTCTTGGTGGTGTCATGGGTTCCTCCTTCTCGCCCTCAGGCAAATATTTTCCATAAATACTGCCACGTCAGTTCAGCTACCGTTGTCTTGCGCACACTGCGCACCGCAACAACCGAAACTTTCCGAACGATGCGCTGCGAGGTTTTCACCTCGAGCCGGCCTAGAACTTGCCCTTTTTGCACGGGAGCCTGCACCTCGCGCTGGATTGTCACCGCCGAAGTTACTGGTCCATCCGCCACCGGGAGGGTAACCGCCACCGGATTCACCACTTCCGCCGGAACCCTCGGCCGCACTCCCCGCCTCACCTCAACATACCCCATGATTTTATGGGCCGGCGCCACAGACACGGTCCGGAAATTTTGGAATCCCCAGGACATCAGACTAGCCGCATCCTGTGCCCGGCTCTTCCCGCTGGGCGCCCCCAAAATTGCCACGATCATGCGGGTTGTCCCTTTTTTGGCGGTAGCCACCATGCAGTAGCCCGCTTCCCGCGTAAACCCGGTTTTCAGCCCGTCAGCGCCCGGGTAGGACCGGATGAGGCGGTTGTGGTTGACGAGCCACAGCGTGCCCCCTTTCCCGTTGCGAATGCTGCGATCTTCCCACATGGATGTATAATGCAGCAATAGAGGCATGGCGACCGCCTGTTCGCCCAGAAGCGCCAGGTCATGCGCCGATGTGTAGTGATTGGCTTGAGGGAGCCCGTGCGGATTCGCGAAATGCGTGTGGGTCATCCCCAGGGCCTTCGCCGTTTCATTCATCTGCTGGACAAAAGCCGCCTCCGAACCTCCCAGGTAAGCTCCGAGCGCATAGGCTGCATCATTGGCAGAACCGACCGCCACAGCCTTGAGCATCTGGTCAACGCTCAACCGCTCTCCCGGCTCCAGCCAGATCTGCGACCCTCCAATGCGGTAGGCCGCCACGTCAGCGGGCACCATGTCGTGCAAGCTGACCTGGTGGCGGTCCACCGCTTTCACCGCCATATACAGCGTCATTAATTTTGTGACACTGGCCATAGGCAGTTCCTCCTGCGCATTCTTCTGATACAGGACCTGTCCAGAGTTGGCATCCACCAGTTCAGCAGCTCTGGAGTTGACTGGAGGTGGTGCGGCCACACTTTGTGCCCATGCCATTGGCGAACAGGACGCGGCAAATAAAAACACCGCGCTTACAGCGCGGAAAACTCTCTTCAGGCCATTTGGCAACCCCATTGTTTACCCTCCCCGCTAGTGTTCCATGCACGCTAGTATGGGGCAAAGCCGCACGAATTCATGCGCAAACCATCATTCCCCGCCTCAAGCTTTCACAGCCGCCGGCTTTCGGATCGCGAGTCGTTGCTGCCGACCCCGAGCCTTCTGTCACCGAAAAGGACCGCCCGTGATTTCCGGTGCGCGTGAAGGCGGGCAGCACCGGGGATGACCGCATGGCAAAGCCAGGATTCACCAAACAGGCGAAATAATCCCGCCTCCCTCAGCACTAGGCCCGGGGGTGTGTCTCATCATAAACTGGCCGCAGCCTTTTCTGGCTGACATGAGTGTATATTTGCGTCGTAGAAATGTCCTGATGTCCCAGCATCTCTTGCACAGCCCGCAAATCGGCCCCATTTTCCAGAAGGTGCGTGGCGAACGAATGGCGCAGAGTATGCGGCGTAATTGTCTGGGAAATTCCCAGCCCCGCGGCGTATTTCTTGAGGACTTTCCAAAATCCCTGCCGCGTCAGCCCTTTGCCCTGCCGGCTCAGGAACAGGGTTTTGACCGACGCATCTTTGCTTAACAGTGGCCGGGACACATCAAGGTAGCGCAGCAGCCAGACTACCGCCACCCGTCCCAGCGGCACAAAACGCTCCTTCGACCCCTTGCCCAGGCAGCGGATGCGGCCAGGGTCGACCCACCAATCGTCCACCGTCAAGTGACACAATTCGCTAACCCGGACACCCGTGGCGTAGAGCATTTCCAGCATCGCCCGGTCGCGGATTCCCGTCTGCTTGGTCGTATCGGGAGACTCCACCAGCCGCGTCACCTGCTCCACACTGAGAACGCCCGGCAACCGCCGCGCCATTTTAGGAGCCACCAGCAGTTCAGTGGGATCCGCGGCGATGTGGTTTTCCCGCAGCAGATATCTGTAAAACGCCTTAATCGCAGCCAGCCGGCGCGCCTGTGTTGCCGCCGATTTATTGCCCGTGCGCAGATGTTCCAGATAAGCGACCACAGCCGCCTCGCCGGCTGTATCGGGATAATTATCCAAAAAACTAATATAGTCGACAATATCCCGGCCGTAAGAGTCTATCGTGTTGACGGACAAATTGCGCTCAAAGCGTAAGTAATAGCGAAATTCATCTACCCATTTATCCATATTGTCGCCCCGCCATTTAAAAGATATTTCAACAAGTTCGACACCTCGGTGGGAATTCCCTGCTTTCTCACCACACCTCCAGAAAATAAAAAGCCCCCGCGAACACCGTCCGGGGGGCTGGCAGAACAAATGAGGGGCACGGCAATGAATCCGGCTAGGCCAGAATTTGCTCCACCGGGACATATGGAAGATTATGCGATTCGGCTACAGCACGGAACGTCACCTGGCCCTGACACACATTCAGCCCCTTCGCTAGCGCAGCATCCCGCTGCATCGCTTCAACTGCCCCATACTGCGCCAACTGTCGGGCATAACGCAAGGTCACATTCGTCAGCGCCAAGGTGGACGTCCTAGCCACCGCCCCCGGCATGTTGGCCACCGCATAGTGGACCACGCCAAATTTGACGTAAGTGGGGTGGGTATGAGTCGTGACATGGTCAATCGTTGCGATAGATCCGCCCTGGTCGATTGCCACGTCCACAATTACCGAGCCCGCTTGCATCGTTTGCACCATGGCCTCGCTGACCAGGTGCGGAGCTCTGGCTCCCGGAATCAAAACCGCTCCGACCAGCAGGTCTGCAGATTTGACCGCATCGGCAATATTGTATTCGTTGGACATAAGAGTGCGCACATGTCCGTGGAACATGTCATCCAGCTGCCGCAGACGATCCGCGCTGATGTCTACAATGGTTACATCTGCGCCAAGCCCCAAGGCGATGCGCGCCGCATTGGTCCCGACAATGCCTCCTCCGACCACCAGCACCTTGCCAGGCAAAACTCCCGGAACTCCTCCCAGAAGAATCCCCCGGCCACCCTGCGGCTTTTCCAAGAAGTGCGCGCCAATTTGGGTCGCCATTCTTCCTGCCACTTCACTCATCGGTGTCAGCAGCGGCAGGGAACCGTCCGCAGCCTGCACGGTTTCATAGGCAATCGCAGTAATACCCGACTTGATCAGCGCCTGGGTCAACCCGGGCTCTGGGGCCAAGTGCAAATATGTAAACAGGACGAGGTCTCGCCGAAAGTATCCGTACTCCTCGGGCAATGGCTCTTTGACCTTGACAATCATTTCCGCTTCCGTCCACACTGAGGCCGCGTCACGGACAAGAGTCGCGCCTGCGCTCCGGTATTGATCATCGGGAAATCCGCTGCCTATGCCGGCACCTTCCTGAACCAAAATCTGATGGCCATCCCGGCTGAGTGCCATAACGCCCGCGGGGGTCAATGCCACCCGATTTTCGTCCACCTTAATTTCTGTTGGCAAACCTATTCGCACCGTAGAGCCCCTTCTTCCCCATATCTTCTGTGATTCGTGTCAAAAAATGCAAAACGGCCGGATCACGCCTCATTCTAACATACCGGCATTTCCTCATAGAGGCTTGCCTTCATTTTTCTTGTGCCCGGTGCAGTCTCTTCGCCCGGACAGGAAGATACGCGAGAAAAAATATTAGGGAAGCTCCCACACTAATCTCCAAGGCAATCATTTCATGGGGCGCGAGAGGGGCTGTCGCCACAACTCCCACAATCAGCAACACCCCAAAGATCGACGAGTAGGGATAGCCTTTCAGCCGGAATTTCAGCTCTTTCCCTTCCTTCAGGAGAATCTTGCGGTAGACAATCTGGGTGACAATGATCAGTCCCCAAACAAAGAGGGCTTGGAACCCTGTTGCGGTCACCAGATACAGATAAGCCGTTTTCGGCAGGAAGTAGGCCAGGCCACTGACCACCACGAACAAGATCCCCGTCACGAGGTTGGCCATGCGGGGGATTCCGCGGGGTTCCCGGCTGACAATGTGGGGGGCCGAATGAATCCGCCCCAGTGTTGCCAGCACTCTGTCCGTGGCAAATAACCCGGCATTCATGGCACTTAGCACAGCCAGCAGAATGACCAGGTTAAAAACATTGACGAGCCAGCCCCATGGGAGGGTCCTTAGTGCGGCCGTAAACGGGCTTTGCGCGGTAGGCACGGAGGACCATACCAGTAGCGAGGTCAGAGCCAGGGCAGCGCCCACGTATAGGACGTAAATCGTGATGATCGTGTTACGGATGCTCTTGCCAATCGTGTGCTCCGCGTCCTTGACATTGGGAGCAGCCAGACCCAGCACGCCTGTGCCCGACATTGAAAACAGCACCAGAACCATCGCACCGAAAACTCCAGCGGCACCGTGCGGAAAGAAGCTGGGCGCGTGGTACCATCCCTGGATCCCCGCCTGAGTGTGCACCGGCAGGATCTTTGCCAGCGCGCCAATGGCCACCAGAATAAACAAAACGGTGGCGGTGATTTTGGTCCCGGACATCCACGATTCGACCGTACTGAATCCGCGCACCGTGAGGAAATTGATGCCCACCACAATCAAAGCGTAGCCCACACTGAAAACAAAGACTGGCACCGAAGGAAACCACAGACGGGTGAAGATGGCTCCCGCAGTCGCTTCAGCTGAGATATTGAGAATGCTCGAAAACCAGAATATCCAGCCTCCAACAAACGCTGCCCCCGGCCCCAGGGCATGGTGGGCGAACGCGAGAAAAGAGCCTCGCTCCCTGTCTGCAGCAGCCATTTCAGCAAGAGCGGACACCTCTAAAGCCATAATGGTCACCCCGATAAGCAAGGAGACCACAATAGCGGGCCCAGCCAGTCTAATAGCCTGTCCAATCGCCAGAAACAAGCCGGAGCCCATAATGCCGCCAACTGTCATTAAGGTGAGGCTCATGGCCCCAATGTTGCGAGGGCTTGGGGGTTTCGGCCCCGCCCCGTACCTGCTGCTGACCCGTCTCGATTGCGTAGGGATTTTGGGTTGTGCGGGTGATTTGAGTTTGCTCATAGTGACAGTACTGTACGTCAAACCCCCGCGAATTATACTCTGCTCGAGCCGACGAATCTTGGAGCTTAACCCAGACAATCCATAGGAACGTTTGAATCATTTCGTGATACAATATAACTAGAACTTTTAAATGTTAAGGTTGGATGGGAGGGATCGCGATGATTACAACAGGTGACCTTCTGGTGATCGCCGTCATTGGTATTGTCTTCATAGGAGCCATTGCTATCGTAGCGCCTATTTTGTACCGTGACTACAACACGAATGACTGACGCTTTCCAGGCATTCTCCTGCACCCAACGCTGGAGAATGCTTTTTTGTCATGAAAAATGAACTGTCTACAGCCACTGTGGCCAAAACGGCCCATAAAGCGATCGTTGATAGCCATTCGGGAGCACGACACATGAAGGGGAACAACGGCGCAGCAGGTGCGGCGGCGAACTGCTGGAAGCTTTGAATGAACCCGAGGCAGGGCAGCCACGGAAATGGTTCTGACCGCCGCACAACACCCCACCGGGCACTGTCAAAGGGACATGGAACAAGGTCAGCGGCTTTCGGCCCGCGTCAAACAAACTTCTCAAATAGTATCCGGTAAGGCCTTGACGATTTCTCCGGGGGCAATTGGTGGGGCTGTATACGAGAATTTGTTGGCGAGAAGTGTTATTCCCGGACAGCCCTATAACTCGCCAAGCCCCTATGCGTAACGTCTGGTGACCGCACCGTCCTCTGCATCTCCTATCTTCAGACACGGGAGACTGTCTTGACAAACTCCTCGCCCGCAGCGGCGATGTAACGCGCAAACAACTTCGCGGCTTCAGATTGCGTTACATAGACTTCACAGCCCGCCAGAAGTACCTGCAGTTGCGAGGCATTCAAGGGCCTGCCGGCTTCTGCCACCCTCTCAACTAAATTCATCTTCGATACCTCCCAAAGCCTTTTCCCGTTATCGTTGCCCTATTCGCCTTCTCTCTATACTATTCGTCTTGCATGAACAAATTATGAGGGTAACTGCTACTATTTTCCGGGTCCATTTGCGGAGTTTGGCAAAACATGCAAGGAGCCGCCCTGCGGAGAACGCCGGAGCACAGCTCGGGCGTTGGCCTATCCCTTTCCTGCGCGCAGGAGGGCCCTCCGTTAGTGGTAGCGGTGGCGAAGGCAGAATGCCTGCCACGTCCCAGCCAGTTCAGACGATAAGGGGGGGTCCCATACACCCACCAAATTAACGCCCTCCGCTTCACGGTATTGCACCCGGCCCGGATCCCGGCGCACGATCATTAAAGAGCCCCGGAACACCCCTGCCTGATCCCACTGCCACTCGGTTTGCACATGACATCCGAGAGCAAGGACGACAGGGCTAAAAAACCGCACCGCTGAAAAGGAAAAATCCCGCGATACGCTCGTCCAAGCAGACGGAGCCACTGGGCCGGCGTCACCGCATACATTGACGCGGCCTCTCATATGGTAGCCCGTGTCCTCACTGCGCCATTCGCTCCGCCGATTCGTCCGAATTGGGGGCGCCAGATAAACCACTTGCATTGACGGCAGCGGATCCAACACCAAAACGACCCGCACCGTGTATTTCCAGAGGAACCGGTCCTGTCCCCAATGC
This sequence comes from Sulfobacillus sp., assembly GCA_027309085.1. GTDB lineage: Bacteria > Bacillota > Sulfobacillia > Sulfobacillales > Sulfobacillaceae > Sulfobacillus. The sequence continues at coordinate 43,050 of DAIDDL010000005.1, read as the reverse complement.
AAGACCATGGGGCTTCCCTGCAGAGTCCAGCCCTGCAGCACCTGTCCTCGTGCGTCCTTCAGAGCATCAAGGTAGTCGTAGATCCCATCGCGCCGGATAAGCCGCGACGTCCATGTTTCAGGGTCTGAATCGGGACTTTCCAACGACACCACTGAGTGGACTGGAGGTTTCAGATCATCCGCAATGGTGGGCACTGCCAAGAGCGACCTGTCGGGAGACCGACGACGCGCCATAACACATTCTCTCCTCTGCTTAAAGACCTCTCGCGTCCCAATGCTGTGTCTTGCGAGCTGTCCTTTGTAGTCCCTCGCGGTCCGTTACCGTGCGGCCGCTGCCACCGCCAGAAGAGCCCAGCCTGCGATGAAAGCGACTCCGCCAAGGGGCGTCACCATACCCCACTTTTTCTTGCCCGTGATGGACAGGACGTACAAACTGCCTGAAAATAAGACAGCGCCCGCCACAAAGAGCCATCCTGCCCATAGCAGCAGTGTTCCAGCGACAGCCAAGTGCCCGAGCAGTCCAACCACCATCAATCCGCCAGCATGGTACATCTGGTACTGTACGCCAGTTTGATAGTTGGCCATGGCCTTATCATCCAGTTTGGAGCGCAGAGCGTGTGCCCCAAAAGCCCCCAACGCCACTGCCAGCAGGGCGGCCACCGCTCCCACCACCAAAAACGCTGAATCCATTGACGGGTCCTCCCCTTTGTAATCTCATGACGTTCTGACCTGCCTAATATTACCGTACCCGGACGTGCTCTGCTGATAAAATAACGGAAATTACCGGGGGATTCTTGCCTCCGGCACTATCTTCCCGTTCGCGCATTGACGTGCACGGCACCGGATCTTTTCAGTTGACGTGATGCGTGCCGCCGAACCACCCGTCTATCTCTGGGCAGGAATAGACATTTTTACTCCATCGGCGCATAATTTTAAAAAAGGAGGCAGAATTATGTGCACCCCTTGGGCAAAGAACTTGTTGATATTAGGCGTGCTGGCCAGCTTTTTTCATCCATGGCTGGTTGTCATCGCCATTTACCCGGTGCTGGCTAGCCTCGCGAGCCGCATCACCCACCGCAATCGGTGGCCGGCCCTCTCCAGTTGTCAGTTGGCCACCCTGCCTGCTGACGGCAAGGATGGGTCTTCATGAGCGGATCCGTGCTGGTAAGCGCATCATGGCTGGCAGAACAGAATACTGCCAGCCTCGTCATCGCGGACTGTCGGTACAATTTGATGAGTCCCTCCCAGGCCGCCGACGATTACCAGGCCGGGCATATTCCCGGAGCCTTCTTTCTAGACCTGGAAAAGGATTTGTGCGCGCCTTTATCCCGGCATGGCGGACGTCATCCTCTGCCTGATGCCATCCAATTCGCCAACGTTCTGTCCAAAATAGGCATGGGGCCCGGCAAGACTTTAATCGCGTACGATACAGACGGTTCCGGCGCGGCCCATCTGTGGTGGCTGAGCCGCTACTACGGCATCGACCAGGTCAAGGTCCTGCAAGGCGGATTCACCGATTGGCAGGCCATGGGTCTCCCGGTCTCGACGGGCACTCCAAGTTTCTTGCACACCCCCCGGATGCTGCTGGAAGCCCAGCCCCAGTGGAAGGCAACCCGAGATGCGGTCTTAGCCAGAGAAGGCAACCGCGCGCTAATCGACTCGCGCGCCTACGAACGTTTCACCGGAGCCCGCGAGCCGATCGATCCCATTGCGGGCCGCATTCCCGGAGCAGTCCACTATGATTGGGTAGATGTTTATGATGCGCCGGGCCGCTACCGGACGCCAGAAGATCTCCGCCGGCATTTCTCCGGCTTAGTGACGGAGTTGGCCCCAATTGTCTACTGCGGCTCAGGTGTTTCCGCGTGTTCCAACGTTCTGGCGCTGTATCTGATTGACTTTCCTGCTATTTTGTATGCAGGGAGTTACAGTGATTGGATTTCCTACAAGTCACCGGTGGCGACCGGCGATGTCTGACCGGCTCTTTGCGGCAAGAATTTCTCATTAACGGGGAGACAGCTAATGGCGGGACCTTCTAACGACGAAGTTTCGAACGGTATGCATGTCACGGCCCAAGGGGCGCCCTACACCCCCTATCCGCTTGGCAAGCCTGCAGCAAAACAGAGGAAAAACTGGAAAAACCGCATTCTATCCATTTTGGCGGTGATCTACAAGGCCAAAGTTCTGTTGCTTTTTGGCAGCCTCATTCTGTCAATGCTTGTGTATGGACTGGCTTTCGGGTGGGCCTTCGGGATTGGACTGGTCGCAATCATTTCGATTCATGAATCAGGACACGTGCTGGCCAACCGCCTCAAGCATATCGCTGCCTCCTGGCCCACCTTTATTCCCTTTCTAGGCGCCATTATCAACCTGCGCCAGGCTCCCCGCAATGCCGACGATGAAGCGTTTATCGGCATTGCGGGACCCGTATTCGGTATCGCCGCCTCCATTGGCGCCTACGGCATCTTCATGGCCACGCATCTGGCAGTGTTCCGCTGGGTCGCAGTGTTTGGGTTCTTTATGCACATCTTCAATCTGATCCCGGTCGTCCCGCTCGACGGTGGGCGCACAGTAGCCTTTCTAGGATGGAAGGCATGGGGCCCCGGGTTAGTTGGCTTGGTCGTCCTGCTCTTTTTCAACCCATTGACCGGATCCCTCAGCATTGACCCCATTACTCTGATCATTATGGCCTTTATCATTTGGAATTTCGTCGGCCGGGTCAGGCACCCAATGCCCGCCGCCTATACCGCCATCCCCCTTAGGCACCAGTGGGGATACGGACTTCTCTGGGCTGGGTTGATGGCCGTGTCGATAGTCGGCTATCTAGGCGCAGGCTCTCCCGTGTGGCGATAAGATGGTCAGCCTTAAGGCTTGTCCACAGCGCGCTGTTCGCGTTTCCAGGTGTCCATGCCGCCTTTCAGGTGATGGACGCTGGTGAATCCCATGCCAATCAGTTCCCAGGCCGCAGCTTGGCTCCTATGTCCCGTCTTGCAGATGAGGACGACGGGGGCGTTGCGGTCGAGCCCGGACAGCTGGCTCGCGGTGGTTCCCAAAGGCGCAGGCTGCGCACCTTTTACGTGCCCGCTGTGATATTCCCCCGGTGTTCGGACGTCAACAAGCACTGCCTCGTGCTCCTGTATGAAGGTCTCAAGCTCCGCAGGTGTAAGGTCCACCAGTTGTTTGGGATGACGAAACAAATTGAAAAAATTCAACGCTCTGCGGCGGTTGCTCCTTAGCCCAGAAACCGCCTGCCCCCCTTTTCATAACAACCTTGGCTTTAGATAGTGCCATTCTTTGCGCAGTCACGTCCCACTCTGAGATGTGACCTAGCGGGACTAGCTTCCCCCATCGCAGACCAAACAGTTCGCCGCAGAAGTGGAGCGGTAACGCGACTGCTTGTATAGCAAATCCTTAGACGATAGACTTTCAGCACGAGCCACTGCTGTGGCCGGAATTCGCTCGTGTTGTCCAGCGCCTTGCTATTGTCCGCGACCTACGTGCCCTGACGCTGGGCGCCGCCGGCGCCCAGCTCTTGAGATTTGGCGATTACCGCCTGCAGGTCCTCCCACGCCCCCGCCTTCCAGCTGGGATTGCGCAATAGGGCGGCCGGATGGAAAGTGGCTCGAAACCAGACACCCCCACGCTCATACCACTGGCCGCGCGCCTGCGACACGCGCGAGATTCCCAAAAGGGTCCGAACGGCCGTCGCCCCCAGCAATACGACAATATTTGGGGATAAAATGCGCAACTGCGCAGACAGGTTGGGCCAGCAGGCCTTGCGCTCATCCAGTGTGGGAGTCCGGTTGTTCGGGGGACGGCACTTGACCACATTCACAATGTATACCCCGTGAAATCGGTCCAGTCCCCCCGCGGCCAGCATTTTATCCAATAATTGGCCTGCCCGCCCTACAAACGGCCTCAGCAGGCGGTCCTCTTCCTGCCCGGGCCCTTCCCCAACAAAGACTATGCGGGCAACTGGGTCTCCTTCCCCGAACACGACCCCGTGGGCCTGGTCCCGCAAGCCACACCGGTGGCACTGCTCGACTTGTCTTCGCAGCGCCTCAAGACCTGCAGCCTTGTCTCCAACCTGCTCAGCCATATCGTCTCCTTTTCTGGGCAGCCGTCACCCCGGCGGCTCCCAGCAGGAATCCCCCTACCGCATCCCAAGGCCAATGGCCTCCCGTAGCCACCACCGCGAATGCAGCAACCGCTACTAGAGCAGCAAACCCAAAGTTTTTCAGCAGGAGACCGTAGGCATAGGTGATGCGAAACACATGGCCACTGGGGAACGTTCCCCTGAGAAATCCCACCGATGCATGTCGCACCACCGGCGCATGGCTCCACAGGGCCAGCCATGCGAACACAGTCGAGGGCTCGATATTGGTCCACGTAATCATCTGCGCATACGGTGAGCCAGGCACGACATTAGGAGGAAAGGGTGTGGCAACGAAGTGCTTGACCAGCAATTCCACCACACTGCCCCCCACAAAAACCCAAAAGATGCTCCACTGCCTCGACCCGCGTCCTAACCGCCCGCTGGCAAAATACAAGACCACAAGCGTTGTCACCGGCAAGCCGCCCACGACCCAAATCAGTTGGATCGCCGGCCACTGGCGGCCCACAGGCTCCAAAATACGGCTCAGGTCCGTATTAAACTCCATCACCGGCACCGTTGGCGCCACGATTGCAGCGATCACGAAACCCGTCAGCCATACCCAAAGCAATTTACGCATACCTCTATATTACTCAATTATCAGCGGTCTGGGGTGACGTCAGGGGATCTCTAGCATGATTCGGGTGCCCTGCGGCAATTTAGGAGCGGATTTGGCCTTGTCCGCGGCCAATCCACTTCCATGTGGTCAAAGCTTCCATCCCCATGGGTCCCCGGGCATGCAGTTTCTGGGTCGAAATCCCCACTTCGCCTCCGAATCCGAATTGGTAGCCATCCGTAAAGCGCGTCGATGCATTGATATATACTACGGCAGCATCCACCCTTTTGAGAAATCGCTCTCCTTGCGCGTAATCATTGGTCACAATAGTTTCCGAATGTTTGGTGCCGTAGCGGTCAATGTGGGCCACCGCTTCATCCATGCTGGCCACGATGCGCACCGCAAGATCCAGACTCAAGTATTCTGTGGCGTAATCCTCCTCGGTAGCGGGAACCGCCCGGGGGAGAAATGGCAAAGACGGCAAGTCAGCATGCAGGCGCACACCATCTTTGCCCATGGCACTAGCCAATTGGGGCAAGAAGGTTGAGGCTACATCCTGGTGCACCAAAACGGTCTCCGCCGCATTGCAGACGCCCGGGCTCGATACTTTGGCATTTCTCACAATAGCTATGGCCATTTCCAAGTCAGCCTCACGGTCAATATACACGTGACAGTTCCCCAAACCGGTTTCAATGACGGGCACGGTGGCTCCCTTCACCACCCTCTGGATCAGGCCGGCCCCTCCCCGGGGAATGAGCAGGTCGAGCCCTGGCAGATGCATCAGCGTGTCGACATATCTCCGGTCTGGGTCCTCAATTTGCTGGACGAGGTCCGCAGAAAATCCCGCCGCTTCCAGCGCTTCCTGCCAGCACGAGACAACCGCGGCCACCGAGGCCACAGCCTCGTGGCCGCCACGCAGGATCATCGCGTTTCCGGCCTTCAGTGCGAGCGCCACCGCCTCAATCGCCACTCCGGGACGGCTCTCAAAAATCAGACCAATCACACCCAATGGCACCCGCACCGCCTCAATGGCCAACCCATTGGGAAGAACTTTTTGCCCAAGTCCTGATCCCAACGGGTCCGGCTGGGCAGACACCACCTGCAACCCCTCCAAAAGGCGGCCCAAGGCTTTGCTGTCCACAGTCAGCCGCTGACTCAGAGCGGGCGGCAGATCTTGCGCGCGCGCCGTGTCCTCCGCGTTCGCTGCCAGGATCTCATCCTGACGGGTGCGCACAATCTGTCCCATAAGGTCGAGCACATGATTGCGTTCCCACGACGTTGATAGAGCGTAAACCTTCTGCGCTGTCTGCGCGCGCTTCAGCATGTTGGTAAGCATCGTCATTCCCTCCCCGAATTTCATCATAACGGTCTGCCAATCCCGTCTCAGGCTTCAGGCTGGCTGAGAAAATAGGTGGCCCGCAAGGGCTCCCCCTGAAGCAAATGTTGGAGCACCCCCAGCGTCTGGCTGTCGGCAAGAACTGTGGGGATTCCGCTCTTCTGAGCCATGGCAGCGGCCTGCAGTTTGGTATGCACCCCGCCAGTCCCCCACGGCCCACGCGCTCCGGAATTCTGCGCCAGCATTTCCTGAGTCACCCACCGCACCCTGCTGATATGCTCCGCATGAGGCGCCGTACGGGGGTCCTCCGTATATAGCCCGTCCACATCGGAGAGCAGGATCAAAAGATCAGCCTGGACCAGCTCCGCCACCCGCGCAGCCAGAGTGTCGTTGTCTCCGATGCGGATTTCTTCATGCGCTACGGTGTCATTTTCATTAACCACCGGCAATGCTCCCCATGCCAGAAGGCGCTTAATGGTATTCGACGAATTTCCCCTCCGCTCCTCATGTTCGAGGTCCGCCCGGGTCAAGAGAATTTGGGCGACAGCGATGTCCGGCAGATGGCGCTGGTACGCTTGCATCAGCCGGGCCTGCCCAATAGCCGCCAGTGCCTGCTTCTCAATAAGATCATGGGGATGCCGGCCGGTCCGGCCAATCCCCGCGCCCACTGCTCCAGATGAGACGACAATCAGTTCATAGCCGTTTTGGCATGCCCACGCCATCTGCCCGGCGAGATGCTGCACCCGGTCATCCATCAGCAGGCCGTCATCTCCGCAGATGCTTGATGTGCCGATTTTTACCACGACGCGCACTGGACATCCTCCTAGAAGAAAATAAAAAATCCGCCCTCATGAGGACGGAAGATTCCGCGGTACCACCTCGGTTGCCGTAAAACGGCCCCTTGTCTCCCGGATAACGGCCGGACCGTCCTGCTCATCGCAGAATTGCTCCGAAGTGGGCAGCACCCCCTCTTAACACCAGCTTTCACACCATCTGGCTCGCTTAGGATAAGAGCTTGGGTCCTTGGCTTCATCATTGCGGCACTGGCGCCCGGAGTCTTTCTCACAATGGAAAAGCTGAAATCCTCCTGCACCTAATCGATTGACGACTCCCCCCGGCTAAAGCCGGGGCTTCTCGGTGCATAGCGGTGGCGTGTTCTCCATCCGCTCCCCGAAGGCTCCGTCCGAGCCCATTGATGTTGTGGCGTGGAACGGCGCTTTCAGCCTGTTCCATGAAAATATTCTACCACAAAAGACGTGACCTGCGGTCAGCGGGTTGCATCCCCATAGGTCAACCAAGGGGTTTTTTCGCCGCTATTTTATAAATTGCCCTAATAATAATGATCCGCCTGGATCATTGTCAAGCCGCACGGGCCCAAAATATTCTTCACTGCCGAACCAGTCCTGTGAAAGTGCTGCCTGCGGGCTAGGTAACGCCGCCGCATCTTAGAAACCAACCCCACCCCTTGCCAGGCAAGAAATACCGTGTAAGAAACTGTAGTGTGCAAAAACGCGAAATGTCCTATGATAGAGGCGGGTTGAGGCAAAGGGGCCACATTAAGCCTCGGGGCGAAATTTGGCTGTGCACGCCGGTGAAAGAACAAGGACGGCGGTACCTCAGGGTAGCCAAAAACCGGAAGGGGATATTATGTTTGAGCGCGAAGGGCCGCTAAAACTATTATCAGGCAGCGCAAACCGCCCTCTCTCCGAAAAAATCGGGGAGTATTTGGGCATCCCCATCGGGAACGCGGATGTGGGCAAGTTCTCCAACGGAGAAATACGGATCCGCATTCTCGACAATGTGAGAGGGTGCGATGTGTTTATTTTGCAGCCCACTTCATCTCCGGTCAATGACAACATCATGGAGTTGCTGTTGATGATTGACGCCGTGCGCCGCGCCTCGGCCAGACGCGTGACCGCGGTGGTGCCGTTTTATGGCTATAGCCGGCAGGACCGCAAAGAACGCGGGCGGGAGCCCATTTCCGCTAAACTCGTCGCGAACTTGATTACGTCAGCAGGCGCGGAGCGCGTATTGACCATTGACCTGCATACCCCGCAATTGCAGGGATTTTTCGACATTCCCGTTGATAATCTCCAGAGCGCCGGGATTCTGGCTTCTGCCATCCGCGACAAAGAACTGGACCAATTGATGATATTTTCTCCGGATGCCCGGGGCGTTCACCGAGCCCGGCACATGGCCAAGCTGCTGTCAGCACCTCTGGGGTTTATTGACAAGCGGCAGCCGGAACCGGGGATGCCAGAAGTAGTCAATGTCATCGGTAATGTTCGAGGGAAAAGTGTCGTGATTTTGGACGACCTCATTGATACCGGCGGGACCGTAGCGCGAGCCGTACAGTCAATTCGCAGCCTTGGGGCCAATGGCATCTATGTTGCCGCCACCCATCCGGTATTCTCTGGGGAGGCAGCTGAGAATCTTTCAGAGCTGCCCCTGCAGGCGATTATCGTGACAGACACGATCCCTGTGCCGGCCGCTCCCCAACGAACCCAGTTGATCTCTGTTGCCCCATTGCTGGCCGAAGCGATTATGCGGATCCATGAAAACCTGTCCGTGTCCCGGCTTTTCGAGTGATCCGGTCTGGCTAGCCTAGGGAGAGACTGACAGGCCCTTTTGGCGCCGGTTGTTCAATAGCAGGCTCAGAAAAACCAGGTATGATACTCCCACATCCAGCACTGATAATCCTCCATGGGCCTGTAACGACGCGTCGTAAAAGCCGTGGAAGATCGCGGCCAAAAGAAACGCCCCAACTGCCAGATGCCAGTCATGATATCCTCTCTTCGCCACCACTCCCAGCCCGTAGGCGACAATGCCCGCCCACACGGCGTGCAAAAATGGTGTGTACAGCGCCCGCGTCAAGGCGGTGATCGTTCCTAAACCGACACTGCGGTGCAGTACGTCAAACGAGATGCCGTGCTGCACGTAAGAGATATTTTCTACAGCCGAAAACCCGAGGCCGGAACTGATTCCAATCATCATATAAACTAAAGGGTTCCAGACCTTGTTCTTGACCCGGTTGACCGTAAAGATGATGAGTACGAAGATTTGTTTGGCAAATTCCTCAGTGAGCCCAATGAACAGCACATAAGCCGGGGCCGAAATCAGCAGGTAGCGGGAGTTGAGGAGCAGGTTGGCTCCGTGGTCTATCCAAAACGACTCGACGGCTAAAGCAAAGAGCACTCCGATAATTCCCGTAAAAACGTATGCGGCAATATCCATGACCACTGACCGCAGTGGCATCTGCATCTGTGCCGCCATCAACGGCTGAAAAATAAAAAACCAGAACAAGGAAAAGTACACCATCATTCCATCCACGACATTCAGGTTCAAGTCTCCAAGCAAAATGGGCACCGTGGCGAAAATCAACAGGCCCAGAAACAGGCGGGACTTGACAATAGTCGCGATATAGAGCAGCGGATTGTGGGGCAGCCGGCGGTAGGCAATAGAAAACAATCCGCCCCGCTGGCCCCGGCAGGCATCACACAGCACCCCATCTACTGGGTCGCCACATTGGGCGCACCGATTCATTCCCGGCGGTAAATTCACCACATCATCTCCCTGTGCACGCTCTCAGCGGTGAAACCCCGGGGCACAAAGCCGGAGGTCAATGGCCCTCTTCCCTTGTCCCGGATACCGTCTGTCTAAATCTAGGAATACTGCGGCTCGCGCCACTTTGTGAGATCCTATTCATCCAGCGTCCCGCTGCGCCACGCCTCGTCAACCTTATCATTCCATTCTTTCCATTCTGCTGGCGGGGTCAAGCCATCGAGAACCCATGCGGCATACCATAAAGCGGCACGCAATTCCTGTTCAGGCACCGCCATGCTTTTTGCTGCTGCCGAAATGTCTGGGCTGCGCTCGAGAGTGTTCAGCAGCTCGGACACCGGCCGGGATGAACGGCGGCCATAAGGATGGCCATCGGCCTGCTCGCTGCTGTGGCCGATCTCCTTAAAAATCACCCATAAGGGAAATCGCGGGTGAGTTCGCGTTCCTATCCAGTAGTCGAGTCTCAGTTCACTTTCAGCCATCAGTTCCCTTCCTTTCATTATTATAACGATTCTCGGCACGCACAAAACCGCCCAAGTGCCGCGCGCCAGGTCTGTGGCGCTCTGTTGTGAAAGCTGTGATCTGCATTATAGCGAATTTTTCTCGGGTCGATGTCCCCGGTGCCTTTCTGCAGGCGGTAGCGCCTTATTGCCATCCAGTCAGACGCAAATACGCTGCTGGCTCCCATAAAACCAGAGCCAGCAGCGTATTTTCCTGCGTCAGCTGAGGCGGCTGGCAATCTCGCCCAGCCACTCAATGTCCGCTAAGTCGAGACCGTCTTCCCGCGGCGACTGGCAGTCGAGAACCGCGCGCAAGTGCCCGCCGTGAATAATGGGCAGAGCGGCCTCACAGCGGGTTTCGGCGATAGCCGGAATGTATCCGGAAAAATGTTTCACCGACCCGGCAATCTGCACGCTGCGCTCTTGGGCGCAGGATCCGATAATGCCCTGCCCCCACGGAATTACGACCGGGGCCGTGTCCCCACTGAATGGCCCTAACGTTAAATCCTGCCCCGGATGGGCGGCCCGGTAGAATCCGAGCCAAGTCCACTCAGGCCACCAATGTCTTAGCAAGGCCACGACATTAGCCATAACCGCCACGTCATCAGCGCCTTGTTTCAGCCAACCGTCAATCCGCTCCAAGTTTTCCTGATGGTCCGTGCCTCTCATTGCAAGCTCCTTATCTAGAATGTGATCACCACATCCGAATCCAATGCCATCTCATTGACCGCGGTGCCGCCCACCACCCCTTCTGTCGCAATGAGGTCGTCCAGTGTGCAGTCATTCAAGTCCAGGCTCGGCGCGCATACAAAAAATTTCACACCGGCCTCCCGCGCTTGGTCCACAAAGAACTGAAGCCGCGCCCCGTCTCCCCCTTCCTTCACCGTTAACGACTCTGCCACGCCCTTTTTCAAAAGAGCTGTGGCGCGGATGGTGAAAACCATCGCAACCTCATGGTCCATGAGAGCAGCGGTCGTTGCCAGAAAAAACGGCGAGGCGGCACGGTAAGCCACTTCAGGACCCGTGGTCAAAATATACAGGTACTTTTTCACGTCAGACGACATGGTTGCCCCTCCCTCATCATCATTTGGACCGCCGGATGAAAAACCGGTAGACTTCACCTTCCTGTTCGGCTGACAGCAGTTCGTGACCCGTGGACCGCGACCATGCCTTAAAATCCGCCATGGACCCGGGATCCGTTGATAAGATTTCCACAACCTGCCCAACGTCCACGCTGGTGATGCCCTTTTTGGCCCGAATCACTGGCATCGGGCATTTGAGTCCTGACGCATCGACTTTCAAATCTGCTTCAATAGGGGTTCCTGCAATATCACTCACGACGAATCCTCCTGTCTATTCTATTGCGCTTATCTCCGCCCGCTTCCGCACCCGTCCAAGCCGTCCCTTGCAGAAACCACGCAGCCTCCGGCTCGTTGTCCATCACCCCGAAAGCTTGCGTGCCTGGCGCCGCAGATCTGACTGTTCCACGGCGTCATGGAGGACAAACTCTCCGCCCAGACCCGCCTCGTCAAAAACTCAACCGGTCCACTATTTGAGCTATCATACGCGTCCCCGGCCGGGGGCGCGCAAGAGCGAAGTCATGTAGCCTTTACGACTCTCGGGCGGCACTCGAGCCCTACGACAATATCATTGACCTGCCGGAGAGAGGCGTCAATGCTTATAGTCCTGCGCGTCTCAATAGAGACTGCCAGAACCCGGAGCAGATGCCAACCACGTGCTCCCCTACAGCTCTTTCTCCCCACCTCCTCCCCGCCGCGGCCGGCATCATCCTAGTTGTTCTGCGGGCCTGCCGCACTTGATGATACCGCACGGGCACGAAAGGTTACGAGGCGGCAACCAGAGCGGTGCTCCGCCACGTTGAGTCATTTCGGCGCTGCCAGACACCATGATGTCAAGACCCGCGCACGCCTACTCCCCGTGTTCCGGAATGTCTTCACCAGCATCCGGAGCGCACCGCATGCAATTCAACCCCTCATCTCTCAACTTTTGCCGGTAAATGCCTGCGGCATCTTCTCCCCGCACCGCATCGCCTTGCCACCCATCCGCTGCCGCCACCATCTCCACAATCCATCCCCTCCCGTAGGGATCACGATTAATCCAGTTCGGGTCCTCCAGAACATCGTCATTCACGGCAGTCACGACGCCCGAAAACGGCGCGGGAAAGGGTCCCACCCATTTTGCCGACTCAATCGTCGCAATGCTTTTCCCCACAGCGCAGCGTTTCCCAGACTTGGCGCGCACATAGACAATTTTTCCTGCGCGGGTCTGCGCTGGGTCGGTCATCCCCAAGCGCACCCGGCCCGAAGGCTGCAGCGCCATCCACACATCGCGCTCAACATCGAACCAGTAATCATCGGGGAATTCACATGCAAAGACCTGCGACATCACGCACCCCCTACTTTTGGCAATGAATGCCGTCCTGTTCCAATTTAGCGCGGTAACTGGCGATCCCTTCGGGTCCAAATGCCAAGAGGGCAGCGTCAGCATCCCAACTGGCCGATTTGATTTTTAGCAGCCAGCCCCCGCCATAAGGATCCTGATTGACCAGTTGCGGCTGATTTTTCACCGCCCCGTTCACCTCCACTACCTCCCCCGCCACGGGGGTAGGAATGGATCCGACCCACTTGCCGCTCTCCAGCGTGCCGCCGCTTTTGCCCCTAGCTAGAGTCTTGCCGCTGGCCCGCAGATTGACCACGATGATTTTTCCCGCCATGCTCTGCGCTACATCTGTCAAGCCGACCAGGACCAGCCCATCTTCTTGCGGCTTTGCCCATGTATGCTTCTCAATCCAGTAATACAGGTCGTCCGGCAGTATACAGCCCTCTCCCTCTGCCAACAAGAACTCCTCCTTCAATGTCTTTAATGTCCTGCACGGTCATGTCGCCGCTGCGGTCTCAACCGGTTCATTGAGTCCGACCGCCTGCGCTAAAAGCTCGGCCACATCGATTACCTTCATACGCTCTTCACCGTTCGTGCTCTGCACAGCTGCCGAAAACATCGACATGTCCTTGGGGCACGCCACCACAAAATAGTTCACATCCTCCAGCGACAACGCCTCACGAATACGGATATTGGCCGGACGGTCGCTCACCCCATTTTCTTCCATCCAGATCCTGCCCCCGCCAGCACCGCAGCAGAAGCTGTTGGCACCGTGGCGCGGCATTTCCACGAGCTCAATTCCCATCCGTTCCAGGAGTTGGCGCGGCGCATCAAAAACACGGTTCCAGCGCCCCAGATAGCAGGGGTCATGATAGGTCACTTTTAGGTTCAGAGGGGACGGGTTCAGCTTCCCCTCCTCAATGAGGTCCAGAAAGGCCTGAGTGTAGTGGCGGACGGGCCGTTCGAATCCTAATTTCCGGTATTCGTTGCGGAGCGCGTTAAAGGAGTGCGGGTCCGTTGTGAAAATTTGATTGAATTGCGCTTTTTCCAGCATAGCGAGGTTCTTTTGCGCCAGCGTCTCAAAGAGCCCATATTCTCCCATGCGCAACGCGTCATTGCCGGAGTTCACTTCTCCCTCGTAGAGAATTCCAAAATCCACTCCAGCCTGCTGCAGAAGCCGGGCCACCAAGCGTGACAAATTCTGCACACGCGGCTCATACGAAGCAAAATCACCAACAAACCACAGCCAATCCACCGGTTCCTTGCGCGCATCTTTGATGGGCACATCCAATCCCTTGGCCCATGCTGGACGCTTGCGCACGGGCTGGCCGAAAGAGTTCCCCTGCCGGTCCCACCCCACTAGAACTTTTTGCGCACTCTTGTCGATTTCCCCGTCCTCAAGCAGGGCTGCCCGCAGTCCAGCGATTTTCGGAACATGCTCAATAAACACGGGACATGCTTCCTGACAGGCGCCGCAGGTCGTGCACGCCCAAAGTTCTTCGGCACTGACCACCCCTCCCGCCAGAGGCACTGGCGGCTCCCCGGCCAGTTCCCGGCGCACGGCATCACGCAACTCGATAATGACCATTTTGGGGGACAGCCGCTGCCCGGATGCATGGGCGGGGCAAACCGCCTGGCACCGCCCGCATTCCGTACAGGTAAAGAGGTCCATAACATCCTTCCAGTTCATGTCCGCAACGGAACGGATGGCCATCCCCTCCTCAGGCGGCAAGGGCTCCACCAATTCTCCATGGGGACGTGTCTTGTGCAAGAAGATGCTGGGAACCGCCAAGAAAATGTGCAAATGCTTCGACGTGGGAAGGTAGGCCAGAAAGGCAAAGACCATACCAATATCCAAAATATACCCAGTGATGTATCCCGTCTCGGCAATAGCGGGATGGGCAGCCAAGCCTGTGGCCATCCACACGCGGGCCAGGGCATATCCCAAAAACCCCCAGGGGTCCAGGCCGGGACGGACATGAAACAGCAAGGGAGCGGCGAAAGGGTAGAACGACTCATGCAAGATAATGCCAATCATGATGACGGCAATCATTCCCAAAATAACATAGCCGTCGCGTTCGTCCGACCCATGATAGCGCTCCGGCTTCAATACCGCGCGCTGGTACACCGCCAGGACGATGCCAATCAGCACCAGCGCTACAAAGATATCCACCACACAGTCCAGCGCCGGTCCGATATTGAAGCCGGGGGCAAACACTTGCCCCACAGCATCAACGATATCGATAAACAAAATCACAAAACCGCTGAAGATGAAAAAGTGGAGGACCCCCGACATCTTCATCTGCAATAGTCTCTTGTGCGCCAACACCTGGCCCGCCATAAACCCCAAGCGCCGGGGCCAGTGGTCGAGCCGGCTGGTGGGGCGCGCACGGCGCATCACCCGCACAAGAGGCAGCATGCGCGCGGCAAAGAACGCCGCCGCGCCCAAAAGCAGCGCGATAGTCAGAGCCATGAGCAGGTCGCGGGCCATCGCCTTATCCCCCCCTCAACCGTTCGGCCAGAGCCGGCATAAGGTCCAGCATATCCACCGTCGTGCCAAAGTGGGCCGCCTCCATGATAGAAGCCTCTTCATCCGTATTGACGGCAATAATCAAGTCGGCATCCCGCATTCCCTGAAGGTGCTCGGGGGCTCCGCTGATCCCACATGCCAAATAGAGCTTTGGTTTGACCGTCTGGCCGGATTTCCCAACCTGACGGGCTTTGGGCAGCCAGCCAGCATCCACCACCGGCCGCGAGCAGCTGACCACTCCTCCCATGGCCTCCGCCAGCTCATCAGCCAATGGCAAATTGTCGGGGCTCTCAATACCCCGGCCCACACTGACCAAGATGTCCGCCTTCGTGATGTCGACATCGCCCTTTTCGGGCTCTATCACGCGTATCACCCGCATCCGGCTGGAATAGTCACCGGAGATTGTTTCAACGACCGGATCTCCAGTCTCTTCACCAGTTGGCCATGATCCCGGAAGAACGGTCACAATCGCGCCGTCACCTGGCACTGGCACCCGGGCCAGAAGCTTTCCCGCAAACACCTGGCTGACCGCCGTAATCTTGCCGTCTTGTTCCTGCAGGTCGCTGCAGTAGGCGATAAGCGGAATGTTGTTGCGCCCGGCCAGACCTGCTCCCAAATCGAGTCCCATAGTCGTGTTGGGAATCATCGTCAGAAAGGGGGCAGTTTCCGCTACTACCTGCACCAAGGCATTCTCGCAGACGGCAGGATTATACACCGCAAACTCTCCGTCCTCAGCGGCAATCACCTTGTTGACGTCCAACCGCCGCAATCTGTCCACAGCCCCCGGACCGAAACCCAGAGCCACCGTGGAGGTGCCGAGCACCTTCGCCAATTCCTTGGCTTTGCCCACGCATTCCTTTGTGGAGTCCGTGATTCCGGATGCAGTACTCTCTGTTACAATGAGAATAGGTCCCATGGCTACGCCCTCCTTAGCAAGTTATGGTCGGCGAGTATTTGCACAATGCGGTCGGCGACGGCATCCACATCGCCTTCAATCATCTCCGCGCGGCCAGCAGCCACAGGCCGCACGAACTGAATGTCCGCAAAAGCCGGGCCCGCAGGTGCTCCTGCGGAGACCTCTTCAATGGCCACCGATTTTGCCACCTGCCGGACTTTGGCGACAGACGCATATCGCGGGGGTTTGCGGGCCGCCTGCACGCCGATGACCACCGGCGATTCCACCTCAATTTCCGCGACCAATCCCCCAGAATATTCTTGACGCAGCAAGACCTTGGAGTCCCCACCCATACGCACCTCGGTCACGACCGAAGCATGGGGCCAATTCAGAAACCCTGCCACCAAGCCAGGAATCTGACCGTCCACATCATCGATGGCTTGCACTCCGGACAGCACCATGTCAAAATCCTGCTCCCGGACGTAGTCACTCAGAACCCGCGCCTGTTGCCAATTTGACATCGACGCATCAAAATCACCGGTGATCTTCACGACGTGGTCAGCGCCCTTGGCCAACGCCGTAAACAGCATGGTATCAACATCTCCTGTACTGACCGCAATAGCCGTCACCTGTGCCCCCGACTCCTCTTTGAGAATCAGCGCTTCTTCCAAGGCCTGGTCATCCCATTCACTTGGCACATAGCTCATCTCATCATACTGAAGAGAACCAGACTCCTCATCCAGCACCAACTCCTCAACTAAATCCGGAACTGCCTTCAACAGCACTGCCACGCGCATGAGTCTGCCTCCTCTGTTCCCGTCTCATCACTCTTTGTCAGCTTATGGCCAGACCCTCATTGAGGCCCATACAGTACGCCATCAGTTCAGCAATATCCATCACCTGAATCTGCCCGTCATGGCCTGTGGACTTCACGGCATCCTCAAAGCGGGGCACCTCATAAGGACAGCTGACCGCCAAAATTTCCGCCCCATATTCCACGGCCTCCTTGACCCGCCTCTCCGACAAGCGCTCGCTGGCGTAGTCCCGGGTAAAGCCGTCGAGCCACATCCCGCCGCCCCCTCCGCCGCAGCAGTACGATGTTTGTTTGCAGTGCCCCATCTCCACCAGTTCCACGTCAGGAAGGGCTCTCAGCAATGACCGCGGAGCCTCGTACTCGCCGTTATGGCGGCCCAGATAGCAGGGGTCATGGAACGTAATGCGCTTCTTGATGCCCTTCACGAAATTCACGCCAGCCAGCTTCTCCGCAAGAAACTGGGTGTAATGCCGTACGGGCCACTCCCCGCCCAGCTTGGGATACTCGTGCAAAAATGCGTTGTAAGCGTGCGGGTCGGTCACGACAATCTCATTGAACCGGTATTTGGACAACATTTTGATATTGTGTTCGGCAAGCATCTCAAAGAGTCCGCGCTCCCCCGCCATGCGTTGCGAGTCGCCGGCACATTTCTCCTCGGTGCCCAAAATCCCAAAGTCGACCCCCAGCGCGGCAAAAATTCTGGCAAGCGCCGCGCTCGCTTCTTTACCGCGAGGATGGTACGCCGGGTAGCACTCCACAAACCATAAAACGTCAACCGGAGCCTTCTTTTGCGACATGACCGGCACCGGAACCCCTGCAGTTTTCGTCCAGTCCGCCCGCTTGCGCGCAGACTCCCCAATGGGATTTCCATAGCGCGCGGTGTTTTCAAACGCGGTCAGAAGTTCCGCTGGGGCCTTCCCTTCCAGCACTGCCTGTTCCCGCACTGCCGGCATGATGTCAATCATGTTGACTTCTTTCGGACAGACTCTGAGGCAGTTTCGGCACGTCGTGCACAGCCATAAGTCCGGTGAGTCAAGCAGGGAAATTCCCAGTTGGGTGCGCCGGAAAATTTTCCGGGGCGAATAGTCACCAACGCTGTCGACGGGGCAGACGGCTGTGCATTTTCCGCATTGGTAGCAATAGCCCAAGGATTCAGCGCCAGGAATATTCGTAATCTCTTCCAACACCGAGAGGTCGTACTCTGAGATGACCCGGGGCTCAAACATGCGGTTCCATGTTCCATTGAGCTCTACGCCATCGACAACAGCTATCTCCAATTCAATTGCTTTCGCCTTTTGCAATGCCATAGTCCTCCCATCTCCGAATGCCCAGCAGACTTGTCACCACCTTGGGGAAAGGCGGGAGCACATGGGTAAACTCCTCCGTTAGCCGCCATGAGGTCATTGTGAACAGATATACGGTGTAAACCATTGCCAGCGCGATGAGGTGGCGGTACGGCGGCTCCACTTTCGGGATGCGGTGCAAGCTTTCCATCACCTGTTCCGTAAATCGCGCCGCTTGCCCAATCTGGGCGTACAGTTGGCGGGTATCCACCACGAGGCAGGCGGGGTCCGCAAGCACCAGCGCCACCGCTCCCGTCTGGGTTTGGGGAAGAAACATCCAGCGCGGCCACCAGACAAAATCCCCCGGCCACACCGCTCCCAGCCAAAACGTCGCCCAATCCCAAAGCCAAGGCGGGGCCGCCATCGATGCCAATTCCGCAATGGCGTGGTGAGGGTGCCACAAAATGTCTTCCCTGAGAGGTTCTTTGCATCCATCCCAGATGCGGCGGGCTTCCTCGCCCAGCCGGGCAGTCGCCGGCACCGCCAGCAGACTGCGCCTATCGTCGCGCAGCACGTCCGGAACAGTCCGCGCGCGCAGGGCGAGCACCTGATTCCACCGGCCGATGTCATTCTCGCCGACCAGTGGTTCAGCCTTATCCAAAAATTCCGATACTGCTTCCGCATCAATGACTAGCGCGCTCATTACACTTCCAGCGCCAGCCGGTTCAGCGCTCCCACAGCTTTGGCGGCGGCAGCCCCTCCCATCGACACGGTGTCTTCAATATCTTTCGGGCCAGCCGCAGCTCCCGCCACAAATATTCCCGGCACCGGTGTAGAAACCGTATCCAGTGGTCCGCCCACCGTTTGCAAGAAGCCGTGCTCCTCCCGGGGAACGGAAAAGATCTTCGACATTTGCACCGTGCCTTTGGACGGTTCCATGCCGACAGATAGAATCACCAAGTCCATCAGAACTTCCACTGGCCGTCCCATGGTCGTATCTTCGCCTTTGATGAGAAGCTTGCCTCCCCGGCGGATGACCTCGGTCACAATCCCCCGCACGTAATTGACTTTGTATTCTTCCTGGGCTTTCCAATAGATCTGATCCTCCCAGAACCCATACATCCGCATATCGATGTAGAAGATGAACACTTTGGCGTTGGGGAGCATGCGCTTGATTTCAATGGATTGCTTGGAGGCAATTCCGCAACAGACTTTGGAACAGTACTTATTGCCAATCTGACGGTCCCGCGAGCCCACACACTGGATAAAGGCCACGCTGTCAGGGGCTTGCCCCGTCGAGGGGCGGATAATTTTGCCTTGCTTGAACATCGCTTCCGCGTCCACCAGAGTAATGACGTCGTCATATTCGTAATACCCGTACATCTGCGTTTCACGTCCCGGGTCAAAATGCTGAAATCCCGTGGCGATGACAACCGCCCCCACTTCCACCACCGTTTGGGTGGCGTCGGGATTTTCAAGAGTGACATGAAATGCCCCTATGTCCCCTTCACTTTTGACCACACGTGTGTTCACGCGCAAATCTATAGACGGATTGTGGCGAATGCCGCGCACAATATGGCCCATCGCTGCTTCCGTCTCCTGCAAATCGGGAGTGAGGGT
This sequence comes from Sulfobacillus sp., assembly GCA_027309085.1. Classification (GTDB taxonomy): domain Bacteria; phylum Bacillota; class Sulfobacillia; order Sulfobacillales; family Sulfobacillaceae; genus Sulfobacillus. The sequence goes on along the minus strand of DAIDDL010000005.1, from coordinate 23,406 downwards.
TGCATAGGATGCATAGGGCGTTCCGCCAATCTCGGCTTGCGCCTCCACCAACAGCACCTTCTTCCCCAATTCCGCCACCGTCCGGGCGGCTTCCATGCCGCCCGGGCCAGCACCGACAATCAACACGGTATCTGTGTTTGCCATCGATCCACCCATCCTCCCGCAATTGGTCAGACTCCGTCAGAGCACATGCTCCCACGTGACATACTCCAACTCGCCACTCTTTATTTTTCTGACATCGTCCTCAAATTCGGCCCAGGCCTTATCCACATCGATTCCCATTTTCCGCAGCAGCGGGCGGTAATCCACGGAATGCCAGTGCAGCTGACAGACCCGGAAAGGGTGGGCGCCCATAGCCAAAGCCGCGAACTGTGACTCAGACATGACCGGCACCCCGACATTGCGGCCATGCGCCTGGGCCGCAAACTGGCTCTTATCAAGCGATGTCACACACCCCGTGTCATGCGTGAGCACCACATCGGGATTAGCCTCTTCCTTCATCACCTCAATCTTGCGGAGTGTGGCAAAGCTTCTTGTAAAATCCCGCTGAACGAGAATATGGCGGAATCCAAAGCCGCAGCAGTCGTACCAGGTCGAGTAATCGGCGACATGGGCTCCCAGTTCTTGAACCACCCCCGTCACCGCGGCAGTGCGCTGGCCCCCGTAAATTTCCGGATCGTAAATAGCGTCGCCGCTCTGCAGTTTATAGTAGTGACAGGCTGGATGAACCGTCGCGGTAATGGGAGACAGGTCAAACTGCACGCGCTGGGCCAGATCCCGGCGCACTGCATACATCCACTCGCTGTAATGCACAATTTCCTCCGGCATCACAAAGGGCCGGCCCAGCTTTTCAATAATCGCCCGGACCTGTCTCCGCAGTTTGGCGTCGTGAACCAGTTCATGGCGAACTTCTTTATAGTGGCCAAAGCTGGTGCCGCAGTGGATTATGGGATAGTATCCGGTCTCATAGGCAGCGGAAAAATTCCTCATGGCCACAGCGGCCTGCGCCGCTTGATTGGACGTTGCCGATGCGTAATAATTCCACGCCGTGCACGATGTCTGGTCACGGGGGTCGAAGTAGTCCAACCCCAGAACCCGGTTTAACCAGAAGATGGATGTCGAGTACCCGGGAATATGCCCGCACTGTCCACAGCTCTTGTGGTGCCATGTATGGGTTAAGGGGATTTTCTTCTCCCTTCCGAACTTAGTTGGCGCCAGGTAATACGGTTCCGGAACCGGCTGGACAATCCACTCGCCTTCCCGCCCCAGTTCCCGGATGGCTTCGCGAAGATCTTCATCCCGGACGGTCTCGGGATCCCGGTCAAACACTTTGGCCGTCTCGACCTTTGTCCCTGCAATTGGCAAATTCAACGGCTCCATATCATCTCTCCTTATCCGCCAGGCGTCGGTCAGCAACCCGCTCACTCGTTCCGATTTTTTAATCTACGCGCAAGCCGCTGTCCTCCAGGGCGTCGTCCATAATCTCCTCCATGATGTCGTGCAGTCCTTCGTCCACCTGGCTTATCATGTCGAGAGTGCCCGTTAATTTCCAGATGGCGTACAGCTCATGCATGGTTTTCTCTTCCACCTGCCACGACAGCCCCGTGGTGTGAAGAGTTTCAGGGGGAAGCGCTCGGCGCCAGACGTCAAGATTGTCTGACACGGTCTTGACTTGGGGGCCCCAATCAGGAAAAGCGTCTTCCTGCAGCATATCCGGCGAGACCTGTGTCCCCGTGGTCATAATCTTGTAGATGATCCGGGTATACCCAGCCAGAGCCTCTTTCATCGAACGCAACCCATTGTTGACGGCGACCTCACGCATGATCGTAATCAGACCCCCGGGACTGTTTTGCCGTGGGCAGCGGTTGCAGGAAAAGCACTGTGAGCAATTCCACACATCGTCATTGAGCTGCTCATAGAACAGCTCGACATCTTCGCGCGCAAGGGTCTGGGTAATCTTCCTGGGGGAAAAATCATAAAAGCGGGCCGACGGGCACGCCGCCACACAGATGCCGCACTCGTAACAGCCGTAAAGATAGCCCTGGTACCGGGCGTCTGCCTTGACTTCATCAAATAATCTCTGTTTTTCCTCTAGCGCGACTTCTCTGTACAGATCTGAGGGCATTGCCCGACCTCCTTCAGAAAGCTTAGACGAAGAGACTGATTTTGGCATCCCGGGCGAAGTCCAAAAAGGTCGCCGCCCCCACCACATCTTCAACTTCCGGGACTAAATCTCCGCGCTTGACGCCGAGCACATCCATCGACATCTGGCACGCCAGCATATGCACCCCCAGCTCCTTGGCCTCCGTCAGAAACTCCCGGATAGACATGACATCGGAGCTGGCAAATTGGCTGCGCATCATCAACGACACCATTTTAGAGCCAAAAGGCACCATTCCAGCCGCGCGCGCGATGGTAGGCATTCCAGGATTTCCCGCAATGGATACCCCCAGACTGTCGATTTTATCCTTGTTGATTACATCCAGACCCCAGAAGGTGAAAAACAGCATACACTCCATATCCATGGCCGCCGCGGCGGTCGCCAGGATAAATGGAGGGTACGCCATGTCCAGACTGCCTTTGGAAACAATGATGGCCAAACGGTCTAGCGCCAATGCACTCGCCTCCATCCCTACTCTCGCTCAATACGACTAGTACTTTAGTCTAGATTCATGATATATTGTTTAAGTTAAAAATACAATCAAATTCATATTTTGTGAATACAATAACTTTTATCGTTGACGTTGGGAGACTTTTCCTATACCAAGGTTTTTTTCAACACCACCCACTTTAAGGAGGCAGAATGTGATGACCACCTATCCCGTCGCCCTTTCCTACCTGGAAACATGGTATCCGGGTCTCCCGGCCATTTTGATTCCCGTCAATCAAGCTCTGCGCAATATTAATCGGGGCAAAATGGATTATCTGCCATACAGCCATGCGACTCCGGGATTTTCATGGTACATGGAAGCCTTGCTGACACCCCAGGGTGAAAGCAAGCCTCCCGCCATTGGCCATTGGCAGCTGCGCTTGTCCTCTCCCGACGGCGCGGAAATCGTGCTGCAAGGAAAGAGCCAGGAGCGTGAAGAGCGTGGTATGGTGATTTTCCGCTGCCCGTCGCCGGAACGTGAAAAAGCGCTGGCCTCTGCCAACATCCTTCCGGAATAGCCTGACAGGACAGCAATGAGGCCAGCACGGCTGCGACATACACCGCGCTGGCCCCGGGCCGGCACAAGACTATCTGTTCGCTTCTCAGGTGGCGGGAAATTCCGCGGCAGTTCCCTGCCCGGTAGTCAGCGCCACGGCCTGGGCATAGCGGTTAAGGATCAGCGCATAGGGAGGAAAGCTCGAATCGCCCATGCCAACCACTTCATGGTACCAGTGGCCTGAGCGCTCCCACACCGCCATGTCCTGAGCCGTCATCGCGCCGCGCAGCAAGGAACGCACGGTTGGGAGGTCCCCGCTCAGCGCATAAATGTTGCCGGGCTGCGGCGTGACTGTGGCCTGCTGCCCACCGAGCGTCCACGTGGTCCACTTTTTGGTCATCCATGTCGACGACCGGTCCGATGGTGGGAAAGAGAATGCACTGTACCACTGCCCACCGACCCGCCAGGCGGCCGTGCCCGCTGTGGTTCCTTTCGGAGGGAGCAGTCCCCAAGCCCCCTGCGACCAGGCCGTCGCTTGGGCCGTCCGGGCCGCCTTTTCTCCCTGAGCCACAATAGATGGCCAGGGAAGGTACGTGCGGGCGGCCAGAGCGGCGCTGACGGGGCCCTGGCCCGCGGTATTGACAGGGGCGATCCAATAAGTGTAGAGCGTTCCCGGCGTCACCCCATCATCGACAAAAGTCACCGTCGTTCCAGACTGGCTGACTTGTCCAATTTTGACGGCCTGCTGGTAGGCTTGCGTGCCTTCAGCACGGAATATTGCATAGGACGCGGCGCCTTTTACCCTCGTCCAGGTGACGGTCACATGCTGGGCGCCCCACGAAAGTTGGATGCCGGACGGACTGTGAGCCGGAGGCTCCTGGGGCACATTGGCCTCTTGCCGCGCCAGCGCTTGGCGGGCCTGGTCAAGCTGGCTCAGCACCGGGCGGACCTGACTCATCTCTGCCATACTTCCAGCCATATAAGCCGCCGGCACCAGAATCAGGACGCCCGCTGCCGCAGACCCCAGAAGAATTCGGCGGCCATTGTGCGAAATCGAACTCATAAATCCTCCTTAGTGAACCTGATCCTGTCGAGAGACACCAAATATTATCAAATAACAACAGTATACTACAGCGGCTTTTTCATCTATGGTTCCTTCCACCAGACATCTTCATTTGTTAGAAAGCTTTGATATTCATTCACAAATGAGATAAAATTTACGGAACCAGCATATTTTCCTAATGCCTGATCCTCGGCTGGCATTCAAGCAACCTTTAGGAAGTGATGATTGCACTGATGACAAACCGTATCCAATTATATGACACGACTCTGCGTGACGGGACCCAAAGGCGCGGCATCAGCCTTTCGGTCGAGGACAAGTTGCAGATAGCCCAATTGCTTGATGAATTCGGCTTTGACTATATCGAAGGCGGGTGGCCTGCTTCCAATCCTAAGGACACTGCGTTCTTCACCGCGGTACAGAGCCGCATGTCCCATGCCCGCATCACAGCCTTTGGCAGCACCCGCCGCCGCGGCGTCTTTGTGGAGGATGACCTCAGCCTGCGGGCCATTTTGGATGCGCAGTGCCCCGCTGCCACTTTGTTTGGGAAATCATCCGTATTTCAGGCCACCAAGATTCTCGGTCTGTCCCTGCAAGAAAACCTGGAACTGGTAGAGGAGTCCGTTCATTATCTGAGCCGCCGCGGGCTCGAAGTCATTTTCGATGCAGAGCACTTCTTTGACGGGTGTAAAGATGATCTGGAATATGCCTTGCAGGTGCTGAAAGCCGCCGAAGCAGGCGGAGCCCAATGGATTGTGCTGTGCGATACCAATGGCGGCACCTTGCCTCAGGAACTGAGTCATTTCACGGATCAGGCGCGCAGCGCGGTTACGGTGCCGTTAGGCATCCATGCCCATAACGACAGCGGCCTGGCGGTGGCCAATTCCCTTGCCGCCGTCCTGAGCGGCGCGTCCATGGTGCAAGGCACGATCAACGGCTACGGTGAGCGCTGCGGCAACGCCAACCTCTGCACCATATGGCCCAACCTGGTCTACAAAATGGCTATGCATGCCGGGCGCGAGCCCATGCTGACAGATTTGACCCGCCTCTCCCGCACTGTGGCGGAAATCACTAACCTGATGCCTGATGACTCAGCACCTTTTGTGGGTGATAACGCCTTTACCCATAAAGCTGGCGTGCACGTTGGCGCCGTCCGCAAATATCCAGAGGCATACGAACACGTCCGTCCGGAAACAGTTGGCCAGAGCCGGCGCATTCTTGTGTCCGAACTTGCCGGAAAATCCAATCTGCTGTACAATTTCCGCAATCTCGAAGCGTCTTCCGAAACCGTCACTGAATTGGTGCAGACCGTGAAGAAGCTCGAAGCCCGCGGATACCAATATGAAGACGCGCCATCTTCGATGAAATTGCTGGTGGAACGGTCTTTGGGGAACATCCCGTCATATTTTGAGATAGATCGGTTTCATGCATCAGTCACCAGGGACCAGCGCACAATTTCCGAGGCGACGGTTCGCATTGTCATTGGTAACGAGCACTTCGTGGAAGTGGGAGAGGGCGACGGGCCGGTCAATTCGCTGGATGTGGCCTTGCGCAAAGCCCTTACCCAAATTTATCCGGTGATTGAGGGCCTGCGGCTGAAGGACTATAAAGTCAGGGTCCTTGACGGGCGGGACGGGACGGGAGCTTTGGTGCGCGTATGGATCCGGTCGGAATTCCGAGAGGAAACCATCCAGACCGTCGGCGTGTCCAGGAATATTCTGGAAGCCTCGTGGGAAGCGCTGTTGGATTCCGTCCACTACACTTTGTGGGTATCGAATGCGATTCCCGCAAAGGCCACCCAGCGTTCCCGCCCTTCTCATGGCTGACGGCCGCACATAATCTCTGCACAACCTCACGCCACCAAAAAGGGGACAGAAATCTTGCCAGCCATTGCCGAACTGCAACATGTCAACTTTTCCCGCAACAGCGAATCCATTCTAAAAGATGTGTCGTGGATCATCGAGGAGGGGGAAAACTGGGCACTGATTGGAGCCAACGGCTCTGGGAAAAGCACGTTGCTTAACATGATTACCGGCTACCTGTGGCCCTCATCGGGCAGCGTAGCCGTGATGGGCCAGAGGTTTGGCCAAGTCGATCTGCGGGAGCTGCGAAAGGCTATCGGGTGGGTCAGCATCGCATTGGGCGACTGGTTTTACAGCCACCACGGGGAGAATACCGTGCTGCAAGTGGCTGTCAGCGGGGAGGACGCGTCTATTGGCGCAGCATTTCGAAATATTTCCCCAGAGTTGCGTGACCGAGGACTCGAGGCGTTGCAGTCCGTGCGCCTGGAAGACAAGTTCGACCGTCCTTTTCGCGTCCTGTCCCAGGGCGAGCGACAGCGGGTTCTCCTAGCCCGCTCCCGTATGGCGGCATTTCGTCTGCTCATTCTCGATGAACCGTGCACCGGACTCGATATTCCTTCCCGGGAGCTTTTGTTGGAGGGTGTCGAACAGCTGACCCTGCGCTCCGACCTTTCCGTGATTTATGTCACGCACCATGTAGAGGAACTGCGGTCCGGATTTACCCACGCCCTGCTCTTGGACCACGGCCAGGCGGTGCAGCAGGGACCCTTGTCCACCGTCATCACAAATGCATCGTTGTCTACTGCTTTTGGTGTACCGATTGAAGTACAATGGGATCATGGACGGCCATGGGCAAAAGTCATCAGTCGGGCGGGGTATTAGGTTTCACCACATCCGGCCACGTTTCAGCCGTCAGTTGCCGTGGCCTGTTCAGACTTCACTTATAAAGGGGCATTCCTATGGCTAGTGTGGTTTTGCAGCATGTGAGCAAGCGCTACGGCTCTGTCGAAGCAGTGCACGATGTCAATCTGGATATCCGTGACCAGGAGTTTTTAGTATTTTTAGGCCCTTCCGGCTGCGGGAAAACCACAACGCTCAGGATGGTTGCCGGCCTCGAAGAACTGTCGGGCGGCGATATCTTCATCGGCGAGGAGAACGTCAGCCAGAAACCTCCCAAAGACCGCGACATTGCCATGGTCTTTCAAAACTATGCTCTATATCCGCACATGTCCGTGTATGAAAATATGGCATTTGGACTCAAGCTGCGGAAAACGCCTAAAAGCGAGATTGACCGCCGGGTCAAGGAAGCTGCGGAAATCCTAGGCCTCGGCCAGCTCCTCTCCCGCAAGCCGAAAGAGCTGTCTGGCGGGCAGCGCCAGCGGGTCGCGCTGGGGCGGGCTATTGTGCGGGAACCGAAGGCTTTCTTAATGGACGAGCCGCTATCCAACCTAGATGCCAAGCTGCGGACTCAAACCCGTGTGGAGCTGAAAAATCTTCACCACCGGCTGGGCGCCACCATTATCTACGTGACCCATGACCAAACAGAGGCCATGACCATGGGCACCCGGATTGTGGTCATGCGCGATGGGCTCGTGCAGCAGGTGGACACGCCTGACGGGATCTACAACAAGCCCGCCAACCAGTTCGTCGCCACGTTCGTCGGCACCCCGGCCATGAATCTCGTCAAAGGCAACGTGGTGGCGCATGGCGACGGGGCGTCAATCCAAATTGGACCGCAAGCGTTTGAACTGCCGGACCGCATCCGCCAGACGCTGTCCCGCCTTAGCACCGATGCACTGACTCTGGGGCTGCGCCCCGAGGATATCTATTTGGGCGATGGGCATGACAGCGATCCCGTTCTCAATGCTACGGTCCAGGTCATTGAACCCATGGGGCATGAACACATTGTCTATCTCTCCGTCGAGGGCCAGCCGGTAGTCGCACGGACGGATAATTCGTGGAATGGCCATGCGGGAGACACCGTGGGGATGAAGTTGAATCTGCAGAGGCTGCATGCCTTCGACCCCTCTACCGAGGCTTCCTTGTTATATTAAGGCAAAAGCCGCTGGTTCATGCGGCTTTTTCTCTTTTCCAAGCGATCCGGTCGCCCCGAAACGCTGTATATTCAGGCCGTCATGGCGCGGTGCTGAAGCCATGTGCGCAGAAGCACGATGCCTATGGCCGTAAACAGCAAAGATAAGGCCGTCGCGTGGACCAGCCCCCCCAGTCCCTGCGCCCGGAGCAAAAGCGCAACCCATAACACCATCCCTGCCGTGGCTGCTGCTAGGAGCGCCCACCAGCCGCGGGCAATGGCCTCCGCCAGGAAGATCAACACGGTGCCCAACGCCAACATCCCGCCCCCGTAAGCTGCCAGCCACGGCACCACCGGATCGAACCGGGCACCCAAGACCGACTGCACAACGACATGCGGCACTGCCAGAAACAGGCTCTCCAGGCCCAAACCAAGTGCTAGGTAAACAGCCAGGGTCCACCTTAGCCAGCGCTTGCGCCCCCCGGGGTTCTCCAGCATTGCGGTGAGCATCACCAGAGCCAGACTCGCCGCCGCGAACGGAAGCGCCTGCCCCACTGTGGCCAGGCCATTGTACAGCCCCGCTGCTTCTGGTGCCAGCCGGGCTTTGGCGACCACCCCATCGGTTAGTGTGGTGAGCCCCTGCACAACACCCACGCCAGCTGACAAGGCAATAGACCGTCTGGATGCCGGTGGTTCAACCGTCAGGCTCGCCACCATGCGCACGCTGACAGCCCATAAGACCCACACAGACAGGGACTGCAAAATCCCCAAGGCTGCGACAGGATTCTTGAGGTGAATCGCTATCACAACGTCTGCCACGCTAAGCCCCGACCCCGCCATAGTCAGCCCGCCCAGCCACTGATAGCGCCGCGCTCTGGCCAAGTAGCCCAGGTTGGCTGCGAAATCAATAACGGGCCACGACGACAGCCCAAACAGTAGAAACAGTCCCGGCGCCACGTGGAATGTTTGGCTCAAAAATCTGGCCAGCCCAGCCAGAATTGCCCACAGCACCATCCCGCTGGCACCGTAAGCTGCCCGCCACCGCCAAAGGCGTTCGGCCGGCTTCCCGCGGCGGATGGCGGCCAATGTGATGACGGAGGCCGGCAGCGTCATAATGGCCACCACATTGTTCAGTGTGGAGACGCCACCATACCATATGGGCCCGACCCCGTGTGCGAGGACAATAGCATACAGCCAGTTAAACACGCCGGCCCCGGCTGTCGCCAATCCGTAAATCAAATTGTCAGCCCAGAACTTCCCATTTCCGGGCTGGTTCATAACCCCACCGTACTAGTAGGCCAAGATGTGCGAGATGTTCCCATGTTCGTCATCCTACCATTTCGGGGGAGCCTTTGACACAAAACCAGGGGTCCCAAAAGCATTGGCCAGCGTCTCTGCATGTGCCGTAATCCCGAGCGGCGCCTCCACCCGGCCGTTCGGGGTGGAGGCGCCGCTCGCTGGATTGATAGGCGCGCCGTCAGACGGCAGTTACTTCGACACCGTCCAGTACTGCGCATAGAGAAAATCCGTCACAGGATTGAACGTGCTGACCGTGCCGTGCACATTCTTGGCGTGAACATTGAGACCGATTTCACGGGCATATCCTTGAGGAAGCCACGGCATCCACAAGACGGGTAAATCTTTCGCCCCCCACGCTTCATAAGCATCCATGCGCGACTGGATCTGTTGGGGTGTTCCCGGTTCGTATGTCGCCTGGATGAGAGCATCCATTGTCTTGCTGTTGTAGGAGCCGCTGTTTTCTCCCGCGTTGGTGGCAAAGAGATTGCCGCCTGTCGGGTAGTAATCCAACTGGTACGTCCACCCAGCGCCCCAATAGGCCATGGCCCATTGGTTGGCGGAGGCAGGAACAGCTTCCCCCAGCAACTCATCGAGCGGCAGACTCTGCAGACTCACTTGAATGCCTTCTTTAGCCCAGTCGGTCTTAAGAAGCTGGGCCATATTAGCGATGGTTTGACTAGCCGAAACGTAGATGAAGGGAAACTCCAGTTTCTGACCGTGTTTGGTCATCACCCCGTTGACCAGATGCCATCCGTGGGATTCCAGCAGCTTCTCCCCTTGGGCCGGGTTGTAGGGATAGGGTGGCACATTTAATGCATTGTCATAAAATGCGGTCTTGGGTTGCGACGGCACAGGCCCGTCCGTAGCCACCCCCAGCCCATGGTACAGGGAGTCGATAATGCCCTGCTGGTCAATTCCCATCTCCAAGGCTTCCCGCACATAACGGTGCTGGAAAACCGTGCCAACGCCGCCAGGAGCTTTCGGGTCCATGTTCAGAAGCAGATAATTCATACCAAACAGATAGCTGGAACTGAAATCGTCGGTAGAAGCCAGCTGGCTCTTCGTCTTCCAAAGAGACGCCGGAAGATATCCTACATCCACCGTCCCGGTCTTTAAACCGGTAAAGTCGCTGCTGGCCGACGCTTCATAAGCGAATTCCAATTTTCCAATCGTGGCTTTATGCCCTCCATAAGAAGGATTCGGCACGAGCGACCAGTAATCGTTAGGCTGCCAGCTGTCAAATTTGAAGGGACCGTCCACCACATCATAAGCCGCATTCGTAGGGGAGTTGCTCACCTTCAAGATATACTTGAGTTCTTGCGTCATATTCGTGGGGTACTTATTCCACACCGACTCTGGAACCGGTGTGATCTGGCTCAGACCGTTATGGATAAACCACTGGGGATTGGCTGGTTTGTCGAGAGTGATCACCACGGTGTGGCTTCCGGTCGCCACCACGCTCTTCCAGTCAGAAGGCACCCCGCCGCTGCCTGACGCGCCATACACCCACGGTGCGCCGTTAGCGGCTGCAGCCTTGATGATGTCCCACGTAAACACCACATCCTGGGCAGTGACCGGGTTGCCATTGGACCACTTGTATTTGGATCCCAAGGTTATCGTGTACTCCGTACCCTGCGCGTTGTAATGAATGCTCTTCGCCAGCGAGGTGGCATAACTCACCTGGTTCTCCTTGTTCAGGTCTATCAGCGGTTTGTACATGAGATACTGGACCTGCGCGTTAATCTCCGTGTAGGACGTTGAGCTGATGACAGGAAAAAACCAATTAGGCGAAGACTGCGGCGTCATAGCGACAACAACGGTTGCAGCTTTTACAGGTTGGGCACTGGCCGACTGGCTGCTCCCACATCCCGCCAGCCCCACTGCCCCGACACTTACTAGGACCGACGATAAAATTGCCAATGCGGACCGCTTCATGGTTCCCCTCCTTTTTTGGATATGGCTTGCCAGCAAATTTCACAATCACCCGTAATTGATTCGACAAAAAATCACCAAAATCCTGCACTGCGGCCGAACTGCTACAAATTCCCAGATATGGCCTCCGCGCCTTTGACAATCGCAGCAAGCGCTCCCTGCTGTTGGCGCAAAAGTCCGCGCGCACTGTCGGGGCTAACTTTCAATAGCCCTGCCACGATGGCCGTCTTCACCTCCTGCTCACAGTGGTCCAACAGAGCGGCCGCCGCGTCATAATCTATCTCCAGAGCCAGCATCACAATGCGCCGCGACCGGTCCACCAGTTTGTAATTTGTGGCTTTCAGATCCACCATCAGGTTCCGGTATGTTTTGCCCAAGCGCACCATGGCAGCCGTAGTGAGCATGTTCAGCACCAGTTTGGTCGCTGTGCCGGCTTTCAGCCGGGTCGATCCCATTATGACCTCGGCACCGGTGGGAATGGCTATGACAATGTCAGAGAATTCTTTGACCTCCGGGTCGGCATTAGCGCTTACCGACACCGTGCAGGCTCCCCGGCGCCTGCCTTCCGCCAGGGCCCCCAGCACAAACGGTGTTCTCCCGGAGGCAGACAGGCCCACAACCACATCCTGAGGATGAACGTCTGCCTCGTGCATTTGCGCCTGTCCTGCCTCTACACTGTCTTCAGCGCCTTCGACAGCATGAACCAAAGCGGCAGGCCCTCCCGCTATAAATGCCTGCACCATGGCAGGATCTGTGTTAAAAGTCGGCGGGCATTCGGCCGCATCAAGAATCCCCAGCCTGCCGCTGGTTCCTGCGCCCACATAAAACATCCGGCCCCCGCGCCTTAGCCGGTCGCTGATCGCATCCACTGCCTCGGCGATCTCTGCGAGGTGGTCCCGGACCAAGAGGGGAACGGTCTGGTCACCAGCATTCATCACCTTCAGCATATCTACTGTACCCAGCGTTTCCAGAGAAGGAATCGTCCGGTCCCATGCTTCTGTCAGCAAACGCTCAATCGTTTTATCCGGTTCCATAAAGTTCCTCCACCGAGCTAGTTATTGTAATAGATTATGACCGCGGAAGTATTGATGCCACGTTTCCCATTCCCCGACCGCAATAAATCCTTCGTTGTGCAAATCTGGCTTGTTATAGTGCAGAGGCTCTCCGGCGAAATCCACCACCTGCCCTCCCGCCTCTTCGATGAGCAGCTGGCCAGCTGCACTGTCCCACTCCATATTGGGTGTCAGACGGGGGTAAATATCTGCCGCCCCCTCAGCAATCCGGCAAAATTTCAGCGCGCTGCCCATGAGCAGCAAAGAATGGTCGCCGAGCCCAGCGCTGTCAAGCCAGTCCACCTCGCTCTGCCGGTGCGAGCGGCTGATAATCGCACGGCAGGGGGGCGATAAAGGCCGGGTATGAATACGTGCCGTCTGCCCCCCGCTCAAGCGGTAAGAGCCGGCTCCGGCTACGGCCACATAGGTGATTCCGCCCTGCGGCCAGTCCAGCACACCAATCACTGGGCGCCCACCAACAATCAAGGCCACATTGACCGTGAACTCTCCGTTGCGGCGCACAAACTCTTTCGTCCCGTCCAGCGGGTCGAGAAGCCACAACTGATCCCACTGCCGCCGCACCGCGTACGGCTCCGCCGCTTTCTCTTCCGAGATAATGGGAATATCAGGATAGCTGTCTTGCAGGACCCGCACCAGCACCTCTTGGGACGCCATGTCAGCCGCCGTTACGGGAGATCGGTCCTCTTTGTACTCCACATCAAACGGCCGGGCCATGACATCCAAAATCTTCGTGCGGGCCCGAGACACGGCCCCTACGACTGTTTCAGCCATTTTCTCAAAACTGTCCATCCCTTCACCCCATCACTATGGGCTCGTCTGCGCGCCTAGTGCTCCGGCCGACTCCAACACCATAAATTCCATCGCAACCTCATTATAAATGCAGATGGCGGCGAGATCGAACAGTGGGCAATATTTGGCTATTGCCGACGTTCATAGTATGCTGTCAAGGAACAATACAGCGGAATCACCAGACGGATATTTGAGGAGCGAAGCCCTGTTGAAACCTTTGAAGTCTCTATCTGCACCAGACATTCCCCTAACTTGTGCGCAATTCAGCAGCCTATCGCTTTCTAGCGACCACGAGCGCGCCATCATTACTGGCGAGGCCCACGATGAGCGCTGGGAACTGCGTCTGGCAGATTCTGGGGTGGTGCACCTGACATGGCACAATGGCCCCGATGCCTACGAGTGGCTGACCCGTGAACTGTATTCCTGGCCCGAAACTATGACGCGTATGACTATGGAGAGCAATGCGGCAGGCTGGCGGCTTTCTGGAGGTGCCATGACCGTCGACGTGCTCAAAGAAGGCGCCATCCGGGTGCAAACTCTCACCACAGCATTTTCGTACAGCCATTTCTACCGCCACAACCACCATCTCCGCTGCGCATTGCAGTCATCTGCGCAAGAACATCTGTACGGTCTGGGTGAAAAGGTCGGCGCCCTTGATAAGAAGGGCAGGTTCTGGACCCAGTGGGCGACAGATGCCGTGCCTCACGAGGACCACACCGACCCCTTGTACCAAGCCATCCCCTTCGCGTTGCTGGGCCAGAGCGCTGGATTTCGCGGGGTGTTTCTGGCCAACAGCGGCCGCACCTATTTCGACGCCACCGTCCCGGACACCCTCTGGATCGGGGTGGATGACGGGCCGTTAAGCCTCTATTCCATTCCTGGCCCCACACCGCAAAATGTTGTCGGCCTATATACTGAGATTACCGGCCGATTTCCCCTGCCGCCCCAGTATGCGCTTGGCTTCCAGCAAAGCCGCTACAGTTACATGGACCAACGCGAGGTGCTCAAACTGGCCCAGACATTTCGCGAATATTCGCTGCCCCTTGACGTGATCTACCTCGACATCGATTATATGGACGGCTACAGAGTGTTCACGTTCAACCCACAAACCTTCCCTGACCCTAAAGAATTGACTAGCGCCCTGTCGCAATTGGGTGTCTCTGTAGTCTCCATCATTGACCCGGGGGTCAAGGCTGACTGCAGCTACTCCGTGTACGCCGAAGGACGCCAGGGCCGGCATTTTATGGAGTACCTCAACGGGGAAGAATTTCATTCTCAGGTCTGGCCAGGCGTCTGCGCTTTCCCTGATTTCGCACAGGATGAAACACGGAAGTGGTGGGGCAGTTTGCATCACGCGCTCGTCACAGCCGGGATCCGGGGTATTTGGAACGACATGAATGAACCGGCTTGGTGGGGTGACGGAAGCGCCGGCACTTCCTGCCACCCCGATGAAGAAGGCGGCATCATTCACCATGCCCGGGGCCAGGAACTGCCGCACCGCCTGGTTCACAATATGTATGCTCTGCTGGAAGCCCACGCCACCTATGATGCTTTAGCGTCTAGCGGCATGCGCCCCTTTATTCTCAGCCGCTCAGGCTTCAGCGGTATTCAGCGCTACGCGGCGGTGTGGACCGGAGACAACTCCAGCCGTTGGGACCATTTAGCCATGGCTATTCCCATGTGCCTCAATTTGGGATTGTCCGGGATCCCCATGGTCGGTCCCGACATTGCCGGATTTCTCGACAATGCCAGCCCTGAGCTTTATGCGCGGTGGATTCAGGCCGGGGTGTTCTTTCCCTTTGTGCGCGCCCACAGCGCAATCGGCACCGACCGCCATGAACCCTGGTCCTTCGGGGACGAAGTGCTGGACATCGCGCGGCGCTACATCCAGTACCGGTACCGCCTGCTTCCGTACTGGTACGCCCTGTTATACCAGGCGCATCTCTCCGGCACGCCACTGATGCGCCCGATGTTCTGGGATGACCCCTCTCCCGAGTTCATGACCGTGGACGACCAGTTTTTTGTTGGCGACGCCATGCTGGTGGCGCCTGTCGTGGAAGAAGGCGCCGTCTCGCGCCCGGTGTCTCTTCCCTCCGGGCGGTGGTATGACCCGTGGCGGGGACAGTGGCTCGAGGGTCCCCTGCGTATGACCGTGGAGGCCCCCCTCGACCAACTTCCTCTCTTCCTCCGCGCGGGCGCCATTCTCCCCTTAGCCGACCTAGTTCAGTCCACAGCCGAATGGGGACACACCAGCCCATGGCCTGCCACAATCTGGGTGATTCCTGGCGACGGGGCTCTGGACCTTTATGCCGACGATGGCTATACCAATCAGTACAGTACTGGGCACTACCTGATAATCCGGTTCACGGTTCGTGAAAGCGCGGGCACGATCCGCATTGGGTGGTCGCGCCAGCAGGGGGGAGATTTCCTTGTTCCCCCAGGTCCTGTCGTCCTGAAGGCTGGTCCCTTCCCGCCCGGAGTTTTGCCCCGCATCACAGGAGACGGGCACGTCCTTCAAAAGGGGGAGAAGTCCCTTTTTGCCTACGTTTCCGTGGATCTCTCACAACAGACAGGGACAGTGGATATCGCCTTGCAGCCTTAAACCTTTCATTGCGTGTTTATTGAGATTTTTCTATCATTAAAAGAATAAGGCAGTCCTTTGCCAATCGAGCTACAATCTGGCTATGATATCTTAAGCGGGCTGCAGAAATCTGGCCGCCCAAACGAGAGGATGTGACAGCATGAGTGAAAATACATACCGGCCCGGGCTGGAGGGAATTATTGCCACCGAGACTGCACTCTCCTACCTGGACGTTGACCAGGAGCAAATCGTCATCCGCGGCTACGACTTGATTGAACTGGCCAATACCGTGGACTACCTCAAAGTCGCCCACCTGCTAATGGAGGGGAATCTCCCGTCGCCGAGTGAATACCACCAATTCACCCACAGCCTAGCAGAACGCCAGGCTGTGCCGGATGAAATTTTTGCCATCATGAAAGCATTGGGACCCCATCCTCACTTGATGGATTCTTTGCGGACGGCTCTCTCCGGTCTCGCAACTTTTGACACCTCCCTCAGCCGCCTCGACCCGCAAAGCACAGCCGAGCAGGCCATGACCCTATTGGCGCGCATGCCCGTGATTGTGGCTAACAGCTACCACATCAAAAATCATGAGGCCATCGTCATGCCCAGTCCGGAACTCCCTTACGCCGCCAACTTTCTGGCCATGATTACCGGTACGGTGCCCGACGACACCGAAGCGCGGGCATTCGACCAGCTGCTCACCGTTTACAGCGAACACGAGATGCCCAATTCCACCTTCACCGCCATTGTGATCGCCTCTACCCTCTCGGACATGTATGGAGCCCTGGTGGGAGCCGTTGCCTCGCTTAAGGGCACACTGCATGGCGGAGCCAATGAGGCTGTCATGCGGATGCTGCTGGAGATGAAGACCCCCGACCAAGTGGAGCCCCAACTGCTGGCAAAACTTGCGCGTAAAGAGCGCATCATGGGATTTGGCCACCGCGTCTACATGAAAAAGCCGGACCCCCGGGCAATGCTGATGAAGGACTCTCTCAAGCGCCTGGTGACGACCAAAGGCCACCAGGAACTCTACGATATGTGCGTCATCGGCGAGACCGTCATGCAGCGGGAAAAGGGTCTGTATCCCAACCTCGATTATTACGCGGCTCCCGTGTACTATCTGCTGGGCGTGCCTATTGACCTGTATACTCCCATATTTTTTGCGGCACGCACGGCTGGACTGGTCGCTCACGTCCGCGAGCAATACGGCAATAACCGTCTGTTCCGGCCGCGTGTCCGCTACACGGGCCCCCGCAATTTGCACCCGTGATCACTCCCTGGCCCGCCCCGTCATGACGGGGCGGGCCCTGAAAGGACTGGGTTTTGTGCCGACGAAAGACGCAGATTCTCCTAATGCCGCCATTGATTCTGTCCTGACGGCTATTGCCGATTACGTGACAACGACGCCGATCGTCCACAGCGAGGCTTACACCATGGCCCACTGGGTGCTAATGGACGCCATAGGTTCCGGCATTTTGGCGCTGAATTACCCTGAGTGCCGGAAACTGCTGGGCCCCGTCGTTCCGGGCGCTACGTTTCCGGGCGGGTCCCGGGTGCCAGGGCTCCCTTACGAACTCGACCCCGTACAAGGCGCCTTCAATATCGGCTGCATGAATCGCTGGCTGGATTACAATGATACCTGGCTGGCCCAAGAATGGGGTCACCCCTCGGATAATATCGGCGCTATTTTGGCCTCTGCCGATTGGAAAAGCCGTGACAATCTCTGCAACGGCCGCCCCCCGCTGTCCATGCATGATGTGCTGACGGCTATTATTCAAGCTCACGAAATTCAAGGCATACTGGCTCTGGAAAACAGTCTCAACCGCGTCGGGCTGGACCATGTCCTGTTTGTGAAGGTCGCCTCCACCGCGGTCAGCGCGCACCTTCTCGGCGCTACCCGGGATCAAATTATCCACGCCCTGTCTAACGCCTGGATCGACAATGGCAGCCTACGCACCTACCGCCATGCGCCCAACACCGGCTCACGCAAATCATGGGCCGCAGCGGACGCCACCAGCCGCGGCGTCCGGCTGAGCCTGATGGCCCTCGCAGACGAAATGGGATATGATACGGCCCTGTCTGCGCCGCACTGGGGATTTAATGATGTGGTCATGCACTCCCAGCCCATACGCCTGAGCCAGCCCTTGGGGTCTTATGTCATTGAGCATGTGCTGTTTAAAATCTCCTATCCTGCCGAATTCCACGGGCAGACAGCCGTGGAGGCCGCTATCCAGCTGCACCCAAGCGTAGCGGGCCGTCTTGACCAGATTGAGCAGGTGGTGATTGAAACCCAGGAATCGGCCATGCGCATCATTAATAAGACGGGACCGCTGCTTAATGCTGCCGACCGGGACCACTGTTTGCAATATATGACCGCCATCGGCCTCATCCACGGGCACCTCACGGCGGATCACTATTTGGATGAAGCGGCCCATGATCCTCGCATTGACGCCCTGCGTGAAAAGATGGTTGTGCGGGAAAACCTGGATTTCTCGCGGGATTACCTCGATCCAGACAAACGCTCGATCGCAAACGCCGTGCAGATCCGTTTCCGGGACGGCTCCCTGTCTCCCAACGTGGTGGTGGAATACCCGTTAGGCCATCACAGGAGGCGCCGAGAAGCCGAAGGACCGCTATGGGCCAAGCTAGAGAGCAATCTCGCCTCGTGGTACGTGCCTGCCAAGGTCACGCGGCTGATGGCTCTGGCGCAGGACGATGGGTTGGAAGCGTGGACTGTCACCGAGTTCATGAAGGCCTGGATGGTTTAGACCAATACAGAAATGAGGGAACCTCATGTCATGGTTATTTCAAGAAGATACTCCACAGGCGCAGTTGTCCGCACGCTTTCTGGATCGCATAAAGAGTCCGGGCATTGTCAAAATTCCAGGCGCGCATGACGCCATGGCTGGTCTGGTCGCCCAGTCCACGGGATTCGACGTCCTCTATCTTTCTGGGGGAGCCTACACGGCCAGCCGCGGGTTGCCAGACGTCGGCCTAGTCAGCGCTCCCGAAGTCGCCCAACGCGCCCAGGACATTGTCCGGGCCACCAATCTCCCGCTCCTCGTCGACATTGACACTGGCTTCGGCGGCATTCTGAATGCCGCCCGCACCGCCAAAGAAATGGCGGAAATACGCGTGGCCGCTGTGCAGATAGAGGACCAGGATCTTCCAAAAAAATGCGGACATCTCAATGGCAAAAATCTAGTGCCCGCAGATGAAATGGCCGCTAAAATCCGCGCCATTCGGGAGACAGTGCCTTCGCTCGCCATTATCGCCCGCACAGACGCCTATCTGGTAGAGGGGATGAACGCGGCAGTCGAACGGGCCCTGCAGTATATGGAAGCGGGAGCGGACGGCATTTTCCCCGAGTCTTTGGATTCGGAGGAGGCGTTCGCCCTCATGGCCCAGAGCGTCTCGGCGCCTCTCTTAGCCAATATGACGGAATTTGGCCGCACCCCGTATTTTACCGCTCAGCAATTCGAAGCATGGGGTTATAAAATGGTGCTGTACCCCGTCTCCTCTCTCCGCATAGCCGCCCATGCCTATGAGCGCCTCTACCGGGTCTTGATGGAAGAAGGCACACAGCAGTCTCTTCTGGACGACATGCAGACCCGAAAGGAACTCTACGGCATCATCCGCTATTGGGACTATGAAGCGCTGGACTCGCATATCGCGCGTACGGTTTTGCCAGGAAAAGATTCCTTGGAATGAGCGCCGTGAAGGGTCCGGAACAGTTCCGGACCCTTCACGGCTTTTTTTGCCACGGTCACACTTCATCCAGGGCCCGGATCACGTGGTCCAAAGAAGCTTTGGCGTCCCCGAAGAGCATGGATGTTTTAGGATTGGTATACAGAGGATTGTCAATGCCGGCAAACCCCGGGCTCATTCCCCGTTTCAATACGACCACACGCTTCGCCTGGTCTACATTCAAGATCGGCATGCCGTATAGAGGGCTGCTCGGCTGATTGCGCGCCGCGGGATTCGTCACATCGTTGGCGCCAATAACTAGCACCACATCGGTCTGGGGAAACTGCGGGTTAATCGCGTCCATCTCATACAGCTGGTCATATGGCACCTCTGCCTCGGCCAGTAGGACATTCATGTGCCCGGGCATGCGCCCCGCCACTGGGTGGATGCCAAACCGCACGGTTACCCCTCGCTCACTCAATTTCTCCGTCAACTGCCGCACTTCTTGCTGCGCGCGCGCCACCGCCAGCCCGTAACCGGGTACAATGACAACACTCCGGGAGTACGCCAGCATCGTCGCCACGTCGTCCACAGTGGCCGACTGAACGACCCCTCCGCCGCCGGCCTCCACGCCAGCCGCCCCCGGCGCTATCTGGCCGAACGCCCCAAACACAATATTGTGAATGGGCCGGTTCATAGCCCGGCTCATCTGCTGCGTGAGGATGGTCCCAGATGCGCCTACCAGAGCCCCCGCAATAATCAGCACATTGTTGGACAGGAGAAACCCGGTCGCTGCCGCTGCAAGACCGGTCAGAGCATTGAGCAGTGAAATCACTACTGGCATGTCAGCCCCTCCAATGGGCAGTACCAGCAGCAGTCCCGTCAGAGCTGACAGGAGAATATACAGGGCCAGCAGGGGCAGCGCATGAATTCCCCCCGACACAATCATGTCGACCCCAAAAATTAAAACAATCACAAGCAGCACAGCGTTGACAATTTTTTGACCGGGAAATGTTATGGGTCTGCCCCGGACCCATTCCTGCAGTTTTGAAAAAGCCAGCAGACTGCCGGTAAAACTGATCGAACCAATTAACACGGTGAGCAGGGCGGTTATCGAAGCCGCGGCCGAGGACACCCCGTGAATCCACTCCGAATGAAGTTCTCCGATAGACACCAGTGCGGCGGCGCCGCCCCCCATGCCATTAAAGAGCGCGACCATCTGCGGCATGGCCGTCATGCGCACTTTCCGGGCGGCATACCCTCCCGCCACCGCGCCCAAAACCAGCGCCAAACCAATCCACAGCCACGAAAAAGAATGATAGCGGATAAGCGTCACAATAAAAGCGACCGCCATCCCGCTGGCTGCGACAAGATTGCCTGACTTGGCGGTAGCGGGTGACCTGAGCCGCATCACCCCCAGAATAAAGAGAATCGCCGTAATTAAGTATCCTACCTGTAACAGCATGTCCATCCCATTCACTCCGTAGGCCGTTCGGCAGATTTTTTCTTAAACATACCTAAAATTCTGTCCGTGACAACGTAGCCACCCACGACATTAAGCGTGGCCAAAAATACTGCCGCCACACTGATCCCCACATCCAGAGCCCCATGCACTGTCGCTGCCAAGGCGATTGCCCCCACCAGGATGATTCCGTGAATCGCATTCGTAGCAGACATCAGGGGGGTGTGCAAGACCGACGGCACTTTCGATATCAGTTGGAATCCCACGAACACGGCCAGAACAAAAATGTATACTTCTGTCAGCAGATTGTGCGCCATCCTACTCTCCACTCCTTACACCCGTCATACGCTTTGCCAAAGCGTCATGGGTAATCTGCCCATCATGCGCGATCATCGTCCGCGCAACAATTTCATCTTCAAAATCCAGACCTTTGTCCGGTACTCCCAGACCCATTGAAAACAAGTGGGTGAGGAAGTTGTAGACGTTGCGGGAGTAAAGCTGGCTGGCATGTGGAGCGAGCTGCGAGGCGATGTTCAGCGGAGCCTCTATAGTAACCCCATTGGCAGTCACAACCGTCTCGCCAGGACGGCTCAGCTCACAGTTGCCCCCCGCTTCCGCAGCCAAATCGACAATGACCGCCCCATACCGCATGCTCATCACCATATCCTCGGTGACGAGCACCGGGGCAGGCCTCCCGGGGATCAGGGCGGTCGTGATCACAACATCGGCTTCCGCCACAGGTTTGGACAGCAGATCGACCTCCAACTGGTGGGCATCCTCTGCCAAAGCTTGGGCGTAACCGTCTTGCGTTTGCTGCGACTGAACTTCCAATGTAAGGAACGAGGCTCCCAAACTTTCCACCTGTTCCCGGACAACGGGACGGGTGTCAAACGCCTGCACGACAGCCCCCAGACGGTGAGTGGTGGCGATAGCCTGCAGTCCCGCCACCCCAGCGCCAAGAATCAAGACACGCGCCGGGGTGATAGTGCCGGCCGCCGTCATCAGCAACGGGAAAAAGCGCGGCAGGCGTTCCGCCCCGATAAGGGCCGCACGGTACCCTGCCACGGTGCTCATTGATGACAGCACGTCCATGCTTTGAGCCCGGCTTATTCGGGGAATCGCATCCATGCTGAACGCTGTCAGCCGGCGTTCGCGCAACGACTCAAATCCTTGAATGTCCGCTGACAGGGGCCCCAGCATGCCGATAACGATCGCTCCAGGGCGGAGGTAGGCGAACGGGGAGGCCTCTGTAGAGGCATCAATTGTCTGCACGGTGACCCCAATGTCGGCCTCTTTCATCCAGTCGGGATCGGAACCCGGCACCACTTGCGCCCCCGCATCGCGGTATTGCTGGTCTGCAAAACCCGCCGAGGTCCCCGCCCCTTCTTCCACCCACACCACGTGACCTGCCTTGATCAGTTTGCCCGCCGTTTCGGGTATCAGCGCCACGCGTTTTTCTCTTGGCCCGCGTTCACGGGGTACCGCTATAATCATGGTCCGTTTGCCTCCATGCCGCCGCCGCGGAAAGTGAAAGGATTTTAATGAATAAGTAATGTAATGTTATACAATTAATCTCCGATTGTGAAGTATGTGTCAATAAGGAGAAACACTATTTTCGGTGAAATCCTGCCTATAATATTAGGCTATTTTTTGCCGAGTATGTTTGACCTTACCACATGCACATCATCCTGACAATTGCTGGCGAACTTTTGTCCTCCTAAAACTGTCCCAATCATGTCGAGTCTCAAGATCGGCGTCCACAGTTTTCTCACGTTAGCTGACCGCCTTTTGGGCATAGCAGGGGGGCCGATCAAGGTTGACCGGCCCCCCTGCTATGCCCGTTAAAATGGCAGCGGATCGTGAAAGTCCCCGGGGAAGTCTTGGATATGTGCGCGATAACTCAGCCAATGCTGCACCCATTGATGACGACGTCGTTCCTGCTGGGGCCAGGGTTGACACGGCAGAAATGGCGGATCGATCCACCACCAAAACGCATAAAATTCATAGAGGGCATCGACCACGGGAAATACTCGCGGCGCATCCATGGGCGGCCCCTCAGCGACGATCGTGGTGAGATAGTCCCCCCAGTGGGCCAACGTCATGGCGCTCCAATCGGTGTGGGTGTGGTAGATCCATGTCGCCGCCTCCGCGAGAATGCGGCCCGTGCGGCGCACTCGCCGCCTGGGGCGTCCTTGGCTCACCGCAAATTCGAGGAAATCCTGCACCCGGTCAGCCCGCTGGTGCTCGGGGGTCCACACCATGACCCCCGGGAATTGCCGGAGGGGTTGGACGCGATAGCACGCCATTTGTTTGAAGGTTCTCACCCTCACTGCGCTCCTTTTCTGGGATATTACAGCGCGCCAGCCCATTGCAATTCGGCCTGCGCCGTGGCGACCACCTCGTCATCAATCACGGGGTGTTGTCCACTGTAAGCCGCCAGCAAGCAGGCGGTGGCCCACGTGTTAATGCGGCGGGGGAGGCCTTGGGACCATTCCGCCCCGGCTTGCAGCGCGCTGTCGGTAAATACGGGGCGGTCAATC
>DAIDDL010000059.1 GCA_027309085.1 Sulfobacillus sp. | reverse complement strand
AACCCCCTGGATTTGACTCTTCTTACCCTATCAAAATAAGGCCTCTCGTGTCATTGTTTATTAGGGGGCGTAAAAGCGGCCTCCAAGCGACGGAGATCATAGCGCCGATCCCCACCGCGTGTTCGTTCATCCGGCAAGAGTCGTCCTTCACGATCCCACCGGCGCAATGTGGTTGTGGTTACGCCCAGAAATTGGGCCGCCTCGCGAATACTCACCAATTTGCGTTCCCGCAGGGTAGCTTCGCTCATATTCCAACAATGCCTGGGCTCCGTAGGACTTCGCGGTATGTTCGACGATTTCTCGCATGTCATTTTCGATGATGTTTTGGACCGAACCGCTCAACGTGCGCACCGTTCCCGTGATCTCAGCGTCCTCCGCGATGATGTTGAAATTCACGCCGCTATGAATGGTTCCGCACGTCAGCACGGCCGGCTCAAACGCCGAAATCCGCCGGGAAACAATGGTTTGCAGGTTCGCAACAATTTGGGACGCAATGACGACCGCATCTTGAGTTCCCGCGGGCTCCGATCCATGACCGCCCCGCCCATGCACAGTAATCCGGAACTTGTCGCTGAATGCCATCATTACGCCCGCCCGAATGCCTACCGTACCGACCGGATATTGCGGCCACACATGCATTCCATAAATTTCGTCCACCCCGTCAAGACATCCCCGCTCAATCATCGGCGCAGCCCCGCCTGGAGGCTGTTCTTCGGATGGCTGCAGCAGCAAGCGGACTGTACCGGCAAAGGAACGGTCCTGAACAAGGCGGGCAGCACACGTCAAGAGCATCGCCATGTGCCCGTCATGTCCACATGCGTGCATTGCGAGAGGATGTTGGGATGCAAAAGACAGTCCGGTCTGTTCCGCCAACGGCAACGCATCAATGTCTGACCGCAGCGCTACACACTTTCCGGGCCGTTCTCCGGTAATATCGGCTATCATCCCGGTTTCGGTCAGCCGTTTAGGCTCTAGGCCAATCTCGGTCAGCGCAGAAAAAAGATAGTCGCTGGTCCGCGACTCACAGAACCCTAACTCGGGGATTCGGTGCAAAGCCCTCCGGTGATTGACAGCAACCTCTTGCCACGACACTCTTCATCCACTCCTTTGATCATTCGCCTCCGCAACATGCGGATTATCCTGACCATGATAACAAACTTTTGGCATTTTACGACAAGGCTGTTGACCAGCCCTCGTGTTTTATGTAATATTTGCCGAAAGGTGTCGGGCATTATTGAAATATGATGTCAATTCCCGGCGATTGTGTTAGATTATGCGATACGTGGTGGGATATTTCCCGCTCATTGCTCCTGAACACCATACGAATCTCACGCGCGACAAATCGGGATATCAGTGAAACCGTTTCGCGCTTTATTCTGACTCTGAAGGAGGCCGCATGTCCATGTCGACCCAACCCCGTCCCGAAATATCCAAGGATATCACCGTTCGCTCTGTCGCCGGACGCAGCACGGCCATGTTTGTCTTGATCGTCATTATCGCGGCCATACCAGCCTTTTTAGAGGGATTTGACACCAATCTCTATACATTTGGGTCGCCCTTTGTTGTACACAATGTTCATGGGACTGTAGCCCTGCTGGGGGAAGTATCGACGGGCTATGCCTTGGGTGTAGCCGTATTCAGCCTGGTGGGCGGGTATTTATTTGACCGTTATTCCGTCAAGTATACTATCATGGCGTCGGTCGTCATTTTTGCGCTCTTCACCGTCTGGACCGGTTATGTCAGCAGCCCGGCCGGCCTATTTGCCGCCAGGCTTGGCGTAGGCGTTGGCGTAGGAATCTTTCAGCCCGCCATTGTAGCTCTTCTGGGCGATATCTTCTTCGAAACCCGCGGGCGGGCTGTTTCCGCCTTTGCCGTATTTTTTGGGTTGGGACTGTTCATCGGTCCCAACCTGATGAATCCCTTTCTCCCGCACTACCGCACCCCATTTATCCTGTCAGGGGTTGCCGCTGTCATTTCGCTTGTGCTGTTTTACTTTGTCATCCCTAAAACGTACAAGAAAATGGAGCAGCGGGTGGGATTTTCCGGAATCTTTCACCGCAACGTGGCAGTGCTGTCCCTCGCCATCTTTCTATTTGGCATCGCCTTGTTTGGATTTCTCGGGTACTACTCGGACTATTTGCTGAAAGGAATCGCTCTCTCCTCGGCCCACGCAGCCGAAATCGTATCAATGAGCGGTCTAGGTGGCTTTCTCTGCGCTTTTCCCATTGGATACATGGCAGATAAGCTCGGCCGCAAACGCGTCGTGTCCTTTGCGTCGCTGCTGATCGCGATAGGGTGTCTGGGCATGTTCAGCGTTGGCAGCAGCGTCCTGGCCCTGCTCGTGCTCACCTTTATCTTTGGTGCAGGCTGGGGAATTTTTGTGGACTTGGTCGCGACAATGGGTCAAGACTCTGTGGATGACTCCATCGCAGGCAGTGTCACAGGATGGCTGTTTTTGGTCTTTAACGTGGGGGCCCTGTTGGGAGGACCGCTGTTTGCCGCTCTGCTGCCAGAGGGATTTGAAACTGCCGGCTTGATTACTTTGGGCCTTTCGAGCGTTTTGGCGCTGCTTTTCACTCTGCTGACCCGTCCAGTAGAACACAGCAATATTGTGCTAGCTGAGTAAATCCCGTGCGCTGAGAATACCCTCCAGTTTGTTCATTAGAGAGGCCATATATTCTATATGGCCTCTCTAATTGTCCACAGTGTTAGGCGGCATAGACCGAAAACCAGCGCCAGACGCCTGACATCACACGGAAATTTTCCGCGCCCTTCAACCACTGCAGTTTCCGTTAGGTATGCCTGATACTGGGGCCACCTTTGTAGGCGCCTAGCCACTTTCCGTCTCATGCGGGTCAGCCACGCACCGGTTGGAACCATTTCGGCCCCAACTTCCGGAGGGAATTTGGCGCCGATTTATCATTAGTGGATTGCGCAAAAAAGTAGAGAGCCTAACTCGGCTCTCTACGGAATCCGATCCCTCAACCAATTCCTCGGCACGGCCTCAATCCGTTTCCGTGCGTCCCTACAGTTAACATAATACCGCGTTTGGTTCGATCTGTCAAGGTATTGTCATGACAGGTCTCGCAAAGAATATTCCGTAAAAGAGTTGTACAAAATATCTAAACAAAAAAGTAGAGAACCCGACTGGGTTCTCTGTGGAATCCGATCCCTCAACCAATTCCTCGGCACGGCCTCAATCCGCTTCCGTGCGTCCCTACAGTTAACATAATACCGCGTTTGGTTTCGTGTGTCAAGGTATTATCATGACAGTCTAAACGAACTGGTTGCATGGCCCCATGGCGGCCACCTTCACTGCCCCCTTGTCATCGGCGCCGTGCCAAACTCTTGCCCACTTCTAGTTCGGCAAGTGCAGCGCTTGGATAATCCATGCCGCTGGCACCACGGAGTTGGATTGGGAAGAATATTGAGGGCCGCCCACTGCTATCCACGACCCCTTGAGTGCTCTGGCTGTCTGCGGAACCCATGTCTGTACCCACATCCACGACGGCGGACGCGAATCCGTCGCAGTCATCCACACAGCGATATGGTGCCGGAGCACAACGGACACAGATGGCCAGTCAAATCCCTGGGTGAAGCGATCATCGCGGCCCGCCGCCACCACCCAATTTTCCGCCAGCCAGCCATCACCAGGCCGTAATCCCGCATCGCACAGAGCCTGTGGGTCAAAGGCGTTGACCCGGACCCGCAACCCGTCATGATGAGCTATGGCAATCACTGTCTTCAATCTGTGCCTCGTGACTCCATAATCCGGTCCCGCACAATCCAACAGGACTCCTGCTGCACCCATTTTGCGCCATTCTATCAATGCTGCATGCAAATACTCGGTCGTGTGGTCAGCCTGCCCGTGTGTGACCCCAATGTCAACATACCCGTAGAATGCTGTGCGTCGGTCCCTGTGGATCAGGGTAGCGGCCGGGCTGTTATCCGGGTCCTTGGACCATTCTTCATGGCTTCCTAAGATGACCACGGGGTACTGCACCATGGTTTCCGCCAGGTGGTCAAACTGGGATGGCCGATGGGGAATCCATCCGTAGTAAATCAGAAATGGCCGCACCGGTAGCGCCGCTGGCTTCGGTGCCCCAAGGCCCAGCACGATTCCCATGTCCATCCCGTACCAGAAGATGCGCCGTATGACTTTGTACGCGGTCAGCATCGCCTCTATTTACCTTACCTCTCTCTGTTGCAATCATATTGGCGGGTTGCAGGCTTTCTACCTCTGTTGTCCATGTGGCCTTTGACTATTCGCAAACCTTGGCGGTCCATTCCTCTTTTGGCCAAAATACGGCCACCTCGAAAACCTCATTGAACGCTTGATGGATCGTTCCACAGTCTGCTCGAGCAACGCCTCTTGCTCCAAGGTCGGATACAACCGGACTTTCACGGTCAGGCTCAATGCCACGGGATAAACTTCCAGCATTCACTAAGCAGTAGTATACAACGTGATGAACTAAGCAGTTTCGGGTTGGCCGGAGCCGTCGTGGCGCCACCAGCCAGGGATCTAACTGAGGCAGGGGGAATGTTTTCGGCTCCGTAACGGGTTCCCCATTTAAAGCGCCATGACGGATACAATTGTCATTACCAATCCAACAGTATTTCTGTCATGACTCTCCGCTATGCTTAGTCTATTCCGTGAGAGGAGGACAGAACTATGGGTTCATATTCGTGGAAGCCCGACCAGGACACTTCTCCGTCTGTATGGCCCCCAGGGGCGCAAGAGGAATCCACACAGATGGGACAGCGGGTGGACGCATGGCAGCAAGCCGTACAAACCCGGTTCCCAGAACTGCTCAGGCATTTGGTATGGGACCGGGAACGTCTCAACCAGCTGGAAGACGCCGTCAACCAAATCATTGCCGAAGACGGTCTAAGTATCGCGGCAGTCGCCTTGTACCGCCGGTCTCTCCTGAACCGTTTAACTGGGTTGGGCCCGCTGGACCAGTTGCTTACGGACGACCGCGTCACTGAAATCATGGTCAATGGGCCCGACCAGATCTATTGTGAGCGCGACGGCCGCATTGCCCTGGTGAACCAGCAATTTACTGACCAGGATGAAGTCGCTCTGCTCGCCCAGCGCCTGGCCAGCCGGGCTGGAAGAGTGCTCAACACGGAATTTCCCTTATGCGACGCTCAGTTGGCCGACGGGTCGCGCATTCACTGCGTACTGCCTCCTGTCTCAGAGAAACCCGCCATCACCATTCGCCGCGCACGAGTTCAGCCGCTGGCCCTAGCAGATTACCTGCAGGCGGGCGCGTTTTCCAATGAATTGTGGTCCGAGCTGGCGGGGTTTATTCATGCCCGCCGCAATATTGTGGTGGCGGGCGGTGCGGGTTCTGGAAAGACGTCCCTGCTGAGGCTGCTTGCGACGGAAATAGACCCAGCAGAACGTTTGGTGACTATTGAAGACGTTCGGGAACTGAATCTCGACCATCCCAACACGGTCAGCCTGGAAGCGCACCGCACACATGACGTCCACACTCTGCTGGTGAATGCCCTGCGGATGCGCCCGGACCGCATTATTGTAGGCGAGGTTCGGGGCCAAGAGGCTCTCGAGCTTATCGAGGCCATGTCCACAGGCCACCCGGGCAGCCTGTCTACCGTCCATTCGCAGTCAGGAGATATGGCGACCGTTTTGCGCTTGGCCCGCATGTGCTCGCGCAATAATTTGGGGATCCCGTTCGACGAGTTATTGCGCCAAATTCAGGACACTCTGGATATTATCGTCTACGTGCGCCGCACCCCTGACGGGGTACGGAGAATTGAGTCGGTTCAGCAGCCAACCAGCCACGGCATGAATTTGCTCTGGAAGTTTCAGCCTGAGTCCGTGCCGCAGTTTGTCAAAGTGGGGGAGCCGAATGGATAGTCGTGCCCTGTTAAGCGCTGGGCTCACCGGTTTCGCTGTTTTCGTTTGGGCCACGGGTTACCGTCCCAGAATTCTGGCGGCGCTGAGCATCCCGTCGCTGTGGCTCCACCCGCATATGCTGGCCCTGTCACTGCTGATGTCTGCGTGGGGATTTGACAACTTTTTAAACAGTCGCGCCGCAAGAGCGCGGCAGGACCGTTCAGAACAGGAAACAGAGGTGTTTCTGCAACGTTTGAGCCGTACTCTGGCAAACCGAGGAACGCTGTCCCAGGCCTTAGATGATTTGGCCAGCAGTGACGGACGGATTTTGGTGCATCCCGACCCCCACAGGGTCCTGTCGGACTTGCTTGAGCGCTGGCAGACTGAAGCCATGGCGATTGTCGTAATGTCGGCCCGCCTTGCCAGCCGCTACGGGGGGCCTTTGCCGGTGATCATTGACGAAGTGATCAAGCACATCGGCCGCAACCGGCGCCAGCGCTTCCAGAGAAGACTGGAAGAGATGGCTTTGGAGTCGACCGTGATTGTCCTGGCCTTAGCTCCTTATGTGCTGCTGCTTATTTTTCGGGTCGTATTGCCGACGTTCTATGCCATCTTGACATCGACAGCACTCGGAGATGGGGTCATTGCGCTGCTGGGAGTCAGCACCCTGGGGGTTTTAGGTGGATTTTCCATTTATATCCGCCGGGAGGCTGCATCATGACGCTGCTGGCGGGATTATTCACTGGTTTGGCCGTGTATGCGCTGATGAAGCGCGAGTGGTCTCTGGAGGCGGTTGGCTGGACTAGTTTGGGACTGTGGCCAGGATGGGTTCTCCATCCTGAAGCCGTGACAGCGCTGTGTCTTGGCGTGCTCAACGCCATGATTCTCCTTCCCCATTGGCAGCTGCCCCCGAATCCGGCCAAAATTCGCCGCAACCGGTGGCTGCTTGTGCGTTTTTGGCGGGTGGTATCCTTTTTTCTCACGGCAGGCATGACTTTTTGGCAAGCCATTGACCAAGCCATCCTCGCCGTTCCCGAACTGGACGGTTCCATGCGCAGCTTAACCCATGCGCTGGTCCGCTCCCGAACCGAACAGCCAGCCATGGATGCCTTCCGGTCCCAATATCCGGGGCCGGAAGGCGACTTGATTGCTACAATGGTCGTGCATGGCTACCGCCATGGAATAACGCCAGAGGATGCCATGAAGCAGGCTTGGGACATGGAAGAGCACCTGTCCCTGGAAGACGCGCTCCGCAAGCAGTCAGACCCGATTCTTCTCACAATTTTACCGGCCTTGCTCCTGTTGAATGTTCTGGGGGTGTTCATTGCTCCTATGGGATTGCTGGCTGTGCACAGTTGGTCTGGGTTTGGAGCCTGAACTGTCCGTAGGCATCAGGCTTGCTGACATTGAGGCGTAGTGCGAGAGCAGCCCCTTCGACGAGGACACCGTCACGGACCCGGATGGGGCCTGTCGAACATACGGGATAACCCTCATCACCCCGTCCGGACCTCTTACGACCAGGTTTCCGGGTGCTTGCTTGTTGGGATATCTGCTTTCCGGCACTCGATTTTGATGAATCCGGAGTGCACGTGCGAGTGACGTTGCACTGGCTGCATAGCGCCAGCACGGACACTTCGGTGGGAGAGAACGAGGCCGCATCAGCCGCGAACTTGGCGTTTCCAATAATGCCGCGCCCTGAGATGGTGCGTGGACGTTGCTGGGAAGGCCAAGCCGGGGCAGGGGCGGCATGACTGAGCTTATTCTCTTTTCCAGCGTAGCCTGACTAGCCTCTGAACACGGTGAGTCGCGAGTGTCATGAGGCGGAAGCTTTGGTGGGCCGATCCTGATATAATTCAGAAGAAGACGAAGGTGGTTAGCACCATGAAAGAAGGGATTCCTATGTCCGACAATGAGTCGCCTATTACCTCCAGTGGAGACATTCCGGCTTCATGGGGCTTTCATCTTCTTCAGGAATTACGGCGTCTAGAAGACAAAATGGATACCAAAATCGGCAACTTGGATGCCAAAATGGATGCCAAAATTGATAGTTTGGAATCCAAAGTGGACACCAAAATCGATAGCTTAGAATCCAAAATGGATGCCAAAATCGATAGCTTGGAATCCAAAATGAACACCAAAATTGATAGCTTGGAATCCAAAGTGGACACCAAAATCGATAGCTTGGAATCCAAAATGGATGCAAAATTTGACGCACAGAACACGAGGTTTGACACCAAGGTCGATGAAGTGCGTTACGAGATGGATCAAAAAACCGATAATCTCCGGTACTGGAGTTGGGGCACCATTATCGTTGTCGTGGCCGCCGCTGTCGCGACGATTCTCACGATTCTCTTTCACCACTAACCTTGCTTGACTCCACCGTTCCCCAATGAGGCGCCCTATCCATCCAGTTCGCGGGCTCTACCGAGTTCATCGCGCAGACAGCACAATGACGCCGGGCAACGTAGTGGTTTGCTGCTGGTTGTATAGCTTCTCTGCCTAACCTTCCCGGGCGGTCTTTTTCCCCTTGTTTCTCTAGGATTTTCATAACCATGGCGCAGGTGGCGAAATGACATCGGTGCGCGGTGCGGGCCCACGTTCGGGACTGAGCCCGGACGCCGATGGGTGGGCCAAGCCGGGGCAACTGGCCGCCATGGTTTTGTTCTCTCCCCGGCCCCACCAATACCAACAGCACAGTTCCCACGTCATTGGCTGGTCCCCCGGCACCGCGAGGGCACGTTTACACCGATCGTCGTGCGCAAGAACTTAGCCCACGGTTGGGAACTGCAGGCCACGTGGCGGTCGGAATCGACTCGCCCGTGGATGCGCGGATTTCGAACAAACACTGTCACATCTTTCGCGAAACGCCGGATAGCTGCACAAGCCCCTATTTCCTGACGGCGAAAGCGCGCTTTCCTCCCCAGCGCCAAAGCCCGGGGCTTCTTGCAGGCATCCGGAAAAGTGAACTCACTCCCCCGCCCATCCGGCAGCCATTGCGCCCTATCCTGCGGGCCGTCACCAAACAAACGGCCCGTGGCCTCTCTAACTGCTGTCTAGCCATGTCTGGCGCCCATGACTGCACGGCATCGCAAGCTTCTCGCACGGCGGTTGGTCGCAATCTGGCAACGGCTAGCCACAACCTTGCGCCAATGCCCCAGATTTTAGGACCTCACTTCCGCATGGGAACCGCGCACCATGCCCACGGGCAGAAGCAGCCCGGCAACGGTTCGGGCCAGCATGGCGGGCTCGAACTTGGTTACGATGGCATCGGCTTCCACTTGCTGGGCCCGGTCTGCATGCCAGTGTCCTGACAGCGAAGTATGCAGCAAGATCGGAACCTGATGGGTGCGGGGGTCGTGTTTCAGCCTTTGAGTCAGGGTATACCCGTCAAGGCGCGGCATCTCCACGTCCAGAACGAATAGTGCCGGGAGGGGCTTGCCAGCCTGCACCGCGTTCCACAGAGCTTCTCCATCAGCAAACGTGCGCACCTGCACCCCTAAAGGCCGCAGCGCTTTCTCCACCTGGCTTAGGGCCACCCGTGAATCGTCGGCCAGCCAGACCATCTTCCCGGTCACGGGCCCATACTCGTTGATGTCGGCGGGCGGGTATTCCGGCGGGGCCACCTGTTCCAGAATCTGCTCGAAATCGATCAGCTGTATAGGGCCCAATTCGGCATGGTCAATGATTCCGGTAAAACGGCGGTGCCCGGCGCCCGCCGAATCCAGCACAGCAGGCAGTGGTTCCACCCGGTCCCAGCTGACGCGGACCATCCGGTCCACCATATCCACCGGGAACGCCTGCACACTCTGATTGAATTCCGTCATCAGCATCACCGCGTCGGGTCCCGGCTCCGGCAATCCCAGCGCCCGGTGGAGGCTGACGACAGGCACGGTCTGGCCGCGCAGCCGAAGAAATCCGTATAGCCAAGGATGCTGCTCCGGCACCTGGGTTACATCGGCAGCCCGCAGGACTTCCCGGGTTTTATAGACATTAATGCCATAACGCTGCCCGTCACTGAGCTGGAACACCAGCAGCTCCATCTGATTGGAGCCTGCCCGCAAGATCCCGTCATCACGGGTGCGCTCACGGTCATTGCGCGTGTTGGGCACCAGGCGGCGCACATCAATCATGAGGGCCAGACGTCCGTCACCCAGCAGCGCCACACCGCTGAGCCAGGGAGTGATCGACGCCAAGGCCGCCACCGGTTTGACCACCACTTCCTGCTGACCCCGGACTTCATCAACAGCCAACGCTGCATGGGTCCTCCCATCCTTGACTCGGATAAGATAAATATCTTCGTGAGGCGCCGCGGGGTCGAGCAATTGCGCCAGGGAATACACCGGGATGGGCGCATCCTCGTCAGGCACTGCGGCCTGTCCCAACACCGTGTTCATCCCCGCCTGTTTGGCGACGTCTATCCGCTCAACTGTCAAGATTGGCAGCCCTATCGTCCATGGTCCCGCATCAACAATCAGCGCCGTCATAATGGCCATGGTCATCGGCAGCTCCAGATGAAAAGTTGTGCCCTGCTGTCTGTCACTCTCCACTGTGATGGTGCCGTGAATTTCATCCAGAAACGCTTTGACAACGTCCAGTCCTACACCGCGGCCGGACAAGTCCGTCACTTTCTCCGCCGTGGACACTCCTGGCCGGAACAGCAGCTCAGCCAAACGGTCCGAAGAGGCATGCAGTGCTTCGTCGCTGCTCATCCATCCTTGACGCACCGCTTTTTCCCGCAGCTGGTCCCAGCCAATGCCCGCCCCGTCATCCTCCACGCGAACATGAACATGCCCCTGCGCCGCGTAGGCAGCCAGCCGTACCGTCCCCGTATCCGGCTTGCCTTGGCTTGCACGGACCTTGGCAGACTCGATGCCATGGTCACAGGCATTGCGCAGCAGGTGCAGCAAAGGCTCATGGAGGCGGTCCATGACCAGCCGGTCCAGTTCAGTCTCCCCGCCTTGGGTTTCGAGGCGGATCTTCTTGTCCAGTTGCTTTGCCATGTCGTGAATCGCCCGTGGATACTGGCGGAACAGAGTGTCCAGAGGCAGCATGCGGGCCCTGAGCGTCAGATCCTGCAGATCCAGCGCCCGCCGCCGCATATGGTCGAGCACGCTGCGGGTGGCTTGATCCGCAGTCCCGCCCCAGTGATGCTCCAACTGCCCCTGGTCCAAAAGCAGCTCTCCCAGACCCTCCAAAATTCGTTCTAGGGAAGCAGCGCCAATGCGAATAGTCCCTTCCCTTGCAGCCGCTGGCGGCGCTCCGCCAGGCGCGGGGGCTGGACTTAATGCGGCTGTCCGCTCATCCGGGGAAGGCCCGTGCCCCACGGATTCTGCTGCAGGGTCCGCGCTCAACAAATTGTCAATAGCCGCAAGCGCCTTCCGCACCTGGCTGGGATCGGCTCCTGCTGGAACCCTCAGCAGGCTCTTGGTGCCCGTCCACCCCGACAGTTCCTCCTCGGGAGGATCGCTTGCCGTGCCGGGAAAAGCCGCCGCCACCGCTTGCCACGCCTGGTAGGCCCGGACACCGAGCATGGGCGCATTTTTGTCCCATGTCAATTCCCACACCGACGGGCTTGCGGATTCCATCGCGGGGCTAGGCATGGCCCCTGCCAGTTCTGCCCGCAGCAGGTCTACCAGCTGCAGCGTCTCACGCTGCAGCTCTTCGTCGAAGGTGCGGCTTCCTCCGCGCACCTGGTCCAGTGCATCTTCTAAATCATGGGCGCCAGTGACCCAATCCGTCAGCCCGACCATTCCCCCAGATCCCTTGAGCGTATGCGCCGCCCGAAACAGGGCATCCAGAGGAGGGTCTGCCAGCAGCGCTCCCTCTTCCAAAGATGCCAGCAGTTCTGCAGCCTCTTGCACAAAGAGGTCATGCTCATCGGGAGAGTCCCATATCACGTCAGCAAATCGCATTGGGCGCCTCCTTCTCTGTCCGGTTCCCCACAGTGCCTGCGGCAACTGCCCAAGCGTCGACCCTCTTACCCTGCAGCAAGCCGGCCACCTCCCAGAATTGACGATTGCAACCGGTCAGGCAAGTCGGCAGCGAGCGACCATAGCCATTCCGACTCCATGCGGTAACCCGATTCGACCCAGGGGCTGATAGCGGGCGGCACCAAACTGTCCCAAAGATCCCGCGCCAGCGGCTGGCCCGGACTCCAC
Organism: Sulfobacillus sp.; assembly: GCA_027309085.1. Lineage (GTDB taxonomy): Bacteria > Bacillota > Sulfobacillia > Sulfobacillales > Sulfobacillaceae > Sulfobacillus. The sequence goes on along the minus strand of DAIDDL010000059.1, from coordinate 12,206 downwards.
AAACTTTCCACCGCGTCCACCGCCACCAGAGACACGCCGCGCGCAGACTCCCAGCGCAGAGCCAAAGCGGTCTGACTGGGCTCAAGACCCAATGGCGCTCGGAGAGCCCACACTTCAAGCGGTTGGCCCCGCACCACAGCCACTCCGGCAATGAGGTCCGGCGTCTGGGGAATGTGGGTGACAGACAGGTGAGACAGAATTTCAGTCACCGCCGTCACCGGCGCGCCAAACAGGTAGGGCCCTACACGTACGGTTAAGAGCTGCTCTTCCACTTGATGGCCTCCTTCATCTTAAATTCTTGCTCGTTGAGGCAGAACGCCGCGCCGACGGCCCATCCCCGGCAGACTGCAAGCGGGTAGCCAGTCCCGTGACTTGCGTGGCTTGCTCAGCCGTCAGGGCCGCCGCTGCGCTCAACTGCTCAATGGCACTCGTAGCCGCCCCGATTTGGTCATGAATGGCGCTGAGAGCCTGGGCCACTTCGCGCACGGCTGTGCCGATATCCCCGAAATTCGCCGCCACCTGGCGGCTCATATCCTGTTCGGCACCTTGCGCCGTTTGCGCAGCCGATACAGCCTGGCTCAACTCAGACAGGCGGGAGCCAATTCCGCCAATTGTCTCCTCAATATGGCGGGTGGCATCCCTGGACCCCTCGGACAGTTTTTTGACCTCTTCCGCGACAACGGCGAAACCGCGGCCTGCATCCCCCGCTCTGGCTGCCTCAATGGCGGCGTTGAGAGCCAGAAGGTTCGTTTGCCGGGCAATATCTTGAATGAGCGAGGTGGACTGGGAAATAGTCGCCACCTGTCCTTCCAGCGCTTCCCGGGCAGCCCGGACTCCGTGCATCGTCACGCCCAAAGCCTGGGTATGCTCTGTCAGCGCAGTCACCGCTCCGGTCCCTGTCTGGGTAAACTGCTGGGCCGACCCCATTCCGCTCTGAATCACGGCAGCCTGCCGGGCCAATGTCAGGAACGTGTCTTTCAAATGGGAAACCGCCGCATGCGTCTCCTCCGCCGTGGCCGCAAGGTGCTCCGCATGCTGCCACAAATCCTGTTCGGCTGCCTTCACCGATTGGCGGGCCCGGGTGGATGTCACCACAGCCAGCACGGCAAGTATTTCGCTGCCCTGCCGGATGGGAATAGCAACAGACTGGTACGGCACCCCGAACGCCGACTCATCACGGAGTTCCGTGAGAACCCGTCCCGTGCGCAGGGCCTGTTCGGTGACTGTTCCCGCTGGGGGGATATCTCCCACCTTCAATCCCAGGTCAATCTGCTGTCCGGGTTCTACCGCGACGACGCGCAGGTCGCGGTCCATCAATACCAGTTCGGTATCCTCCATATACGATTGCCGAAATCCCGGCAGAAGATGGCCAATTAGAGAAACGAGAGTATGGGCCTGTGCTGCAGAATCACTCATTACCGGTTGTTCCATAGTTTTGTTCCTCCTTGAATGTGGGTGTGGTCCACCGGGCTAAACAATAGACTAAAGCTCATGCCAGCTAGATCAGTGCGGACGCCGGGCCTCCCCCAATAAGCGCTCCAACATATAGGCCGCAAGCGTAAATGGGCACGGCAACATCCAGCATCAAGTCTCCCGTCACCCGGCGGTAGGTCAAGACATCAAAAGGCTGGGAGTCTCGCGGCAGCATGCAGTCCGCAACCTCTTCGGCAAGAAGCTGGCGCTGGTCCAATCTAGCGTCCGCCAGCCCTGCATGGCGCAGAAGGCTCATGAGACCCGGGGAATCAAACAGCCACTGTTTCACCAGATTTTTATGATCTTGCGCTGGGTCCCCCACCAGATTGCCTGCAAAGGCCCGAGGTTCCGCAATCACAAAGCCGTTGACATCCACCAGTGTGATGCGCAAGACCCCGGGATGGTTCCTTTGCGCACCCTGCGTCGCCTCCTCCATCCATGCATTTAGTGTCTTGTCCACACGGCGGTCCCAGCCGCAGGTATATTTCGGGGGGTCAAAAACCGTGACCGGTCCCAAATCAAACAGGTCAGCAAGCGCCGGAGGCTGCACAAGTTCATAGCGGAAGGTCAGATCCTGGAGCGTGAGCTTCTCCTCGAGCAGCTGGTTGATGCGCAAGGACCAGTCGGACAGAAGAGAACGCATCGCGTCAGTGTAAGAATCCACAGCTCTAGTAGCCACGGGCAGGCGCCACTCCGCTAACAGGTTCTGGAGATCCTGCACGGTGTCCGTCATCGCCAACACCGTCCCCACGCTAATGTCCATTTCCTGAGCTATGGTTTCCAGTTTCTCGGGAACAGCCTGGGTTAAGCGCAGATTGCTCTTCGCTGTGGATGCCAAATCTCCTGCCGTCGCTCGCAGTCCTTGGATGGTGGCCGTCATCTCCTCGACGGCTGCCGCATATTCTTCCGCTGCCGCCGCCTCGCTGGTCACTTTTTGCGCTACAGCATCCGCCGTGCCTGCCGCTGTTCTCACCTCTTGGCCTACTTCTTGCAGTGCCCTAGTCAGTTCTTGCAAGGCCGCGGGAATCGCCGCAATAGCCGTGCGCGCCCCGGACAGCGCCGATTGCCCGCGGTTGGCCATCTCAGCCGTCCGGGCCGTCTCCTTTGCCCCGTGCTCAATCGCGGCGCTCACAGCGCGCAGGGTCACGGCCGTCTGGTGGGCCGCCTCAAGACTCTGTTCCGCCAGGGCCCGCACGGACTCCGCGACCACCGCGAAGCCCCTCCCAGCCTCGCCCGCACGCGCCGCCTCAATCGCTGCGTTCAGCGCCAGCATGTGTGTCTGCTGAGCGATTTCCTGGATGCTGGTCACAACGGGCTCTAGATCGTGAACCCTTTGAGCCAGTGCCTGGCTTTCTGTGTTGGCACTGGCGATCGCCTGAGGCAGCTCATCAATTTGCCCGAGCGCGCTGCCTACGGCCTGAACCGCATCGTCAATGCGGCCTTGGGTTTGGAATACCGCATCCTGGCCCCGGACCTCCGCCCGTTCAGCTTCTTGAATGGCATGGGCCAGATTCGAGACCCCTTCATTGGCTGAGGCGGCATCTAGAGCCTGGTGCTCAGCCGCCTGTGCGATTTGGTCCGCCGCCACAGTCAGTTCCTCAAGAGATCGCGAGACAACCTCCAGAGACTGCACGTCGTCCATCGAAGCCTGGCGCAGTTCGGTCATCAGGCTGGCAATGCGCTGAATGGTCGCCTCAACACGCCGCACACTGTCTGACGACGCCTGGGTCTGGCGCACGAGCGCTGAGCCTGTATACAGCACGCGGTACAGCACAGTCCGGAGCCTCTGCACCAGAGTCTCCCCCGCATCATAGAGCACTCTCACCTCATCGCGACCCGGCGGTGCTTCTCTCACGGTCTCCAGATCCCCCTCGACAACCCGGCGGATGCTGGCGATCTGGTCGGCGATCGGGGTCGTGACGTAGCGGGCATTGGCCCATAGGGCTGCCGCGCCGCTCGCCTCAGCGACAATTCCCAAGGCGCCCACAACCCACGCCATCATGCTCAAGGTGCGGATGCCTGCACTCAATAGCAAGAGGAGGGTTGCCGCCTCAATAATTCCAATCATCACCATGGCCCCGCCCAGCTGCCATGCGAATTTGCGGCGCAGGGGCCATGTCAGATATTGATTCCATGCCCTCTGGCCCCAGCCGGCACGGCTGGCCTCCACTGGAGAATTCGGCGTGGCCGCTGGTCCGAGGCCTTTCGTTGTTTCCACCATACTTTCTGCCTCCACTTCCACCACCATTTAGCAGTGGCGTTGTCCGCAGCGCTCCCGTGACAGAGGATCTGCATCGTGTCATCAAGAACCGCGATTCCACAATCTCCAGCAGACTAGCTCCCGTCAATCATTGCTGCGCCCCCTCAGCCCCCATACCGCCTGGACTTCGCGCCAATGATCAGCGGGAGCCGGTTTCCCGAATGCATATCCTTGCACGGCTTTTACCCCTTCCTTAGCCAGCGCCCGCGCCCATTCTCTGTGCTCCACCCCCTCCGCCAGAATCAGCGCCCCGACATTGCGGGCTGCCGCTACCCATTCCCGCAGTGGACCAACAGAACCTCTCGCCCACTGCCGCACCACTCCGTAGTCCAATTTCACCACCTGCGGGCGCAGCCAATCCAGGCGGTGGGGGGGGCCAGCCCGCACCCGCATCGTCCAGCGCCAGGGCGTAGCCTTGTTGTTTCAGCCACGAGCTGCCAGTTTTGCCGGCTTGGTCGGTGACATGGCTTTCGGTCACCTCCCAGACAACCTGGTCGGGGGTGCCCAAGGCGGGCAGAGTCGTTGCCGCGCTCAAATGCACAGCGCGGATATTCAGAAATAATTTCCCTGGAAGGCCACGGGCCTGGGCTTGCGCGGTGCGGATGGCCACACGGTCCAACAGCATGGCGACCCCTATTCTTTCTGCGTAGTCCCAGACCACATCTGGAGGACAGCCGTTCGCAAATCGGGAGAGCGCTTCAAATTCCACGCACTGTCCCTGCATCGTAAAAATCAGTTGAAAAACTGCGGTGATGTCGGCCGCATCAAGGGCCGACGCCAGTGCCCTATGGGCAGCGTCCGGTGAAGTCATCCGTGTTCCCTCCTTGGAACAGCCAGCCAATCCATTACGTACAAGTTTCGTCACCCATCGCGGGAGTCCTCTTTTTCCCGTTCGACAATTTTCTTGTCTCTGTGACTCTATTGTGCGATTGGCCGTGGCGCAGTTCCCGCCACGCTGCTGTCTGTACGGGCGCATGGGGAACTATAGAATTAATATATGCCGCACAACAAAAAAAGGGTAATTTTGGAAGTTGGTTTTCAGGAGGGAACGGGATTGTTTTCAGAAGTCATCCCCCAAAAGGCTTCTTGGCAAGAATCAGCCTGAAGGCGGCGGTTCTTCATAGCGGACCGGGTCGCCCCGGCGGCTAGGGCCTCACTCTGCGCCGTCTTGCCGTCAACATAGCACCAGGCCCGCACCCCAAGCTCTTGCATCAGGGTCTGGTCAAATCCAGCCAAGGCCATCCGCACATCCCCTATCACCGCAGCCTGGCGGGTCAGCGCGTGGACAGCCTGAGGGACCGCACGCGGGTCAAATTGCATGGCCCTGGCAAAATCCCAGTCGGCCGTCGCGTGAATGATGCGCTCCACAATCTGCCCCTCGGCCTCACCCGCCCCGCTCTGCCCGAGACGCTCGCGGATCAGCCGGAAACTCTGCTGATAGATTTCATCGGGCCTCATGAAGACTCCTCCTGAACCCAGCCGTCCAGAGTCCGGTAGGACGCATCCAAGGCTGCAGCCACCCTCCGGGCCCGCGGCTGGGGGATCCGGCTGGATTCGGCATCAATCACATGAAGAATGACAGGAGATCTGACCAGGGCCTGGCGGCACTGCTGCGCAGCCTGCCTGGTGTGGACGCTGTCCGACAGTCCCGCCACCTTCCCGTCCGTGACCAGCACCACTTGGTAAAACCACGGACGCTGCTGCCTCCAGCGGTCCAGTTGCTGCGCAGTTTCCAGCAACCCATCCCACAAAGGGGTATTGCCCCCCGCAGGGAGACGGCTCAGCACCGCGCCCAAACGGCCGATTTTCTTAGTGGGGGCAAGCAGCGCCGCCGCCGGCCCGTGGCCAAAAGCCACCACCGCGAATCGCGCGCGGGCCCGGTAAATCATGCGGGCGGACTGCATCACGGCTCCCTTGACCCTGCCCAGCCGCTTAATTCCCGCCATTGACGCGCTCGTGTCCAGAACAAACACAAAAACGACACTGACGCGCTTTCTTGCCAGCCGGAAAGACAGGTCGCCCGCAGAGATTCTGAGAGGCGTCTGGTCGGCGCGGGATGCGGCTCCCGCTAAACTGGACGGCCAGTACACGTCACTGGACTGCCCATCCTGGACACGGATATTGCGCTGGGCGCCCCACCCCAGAGGACTCACAGGCTGTCCAAGGCGTCTCGGTTTGTCATTGAACATAACGCCCGCGCATTCCCCTTCTTAGGCGATAGCCAAGAGGGGGTCAAGCGGGCCAGCCCGCAGGCCTAGACAGCCCTAAATTTTTGTTCTACTATAAGGGCATAGGGCCGGAACGGTCCGAATCGACGCCTGGGGAGATCCAGCATAAGACGCACGCAGCCTAACGGCTCGGCGCAGCGGTCGTAGAACCAGGAACTTCCGGGAGTGATCCCAGAAACCCCTGCCTCAACCCGTATGGGTTAGGCGGCGGGAGAGTTCATTTCCCGCTCCCGGCTTTTTGCCGACTTAGCGGGCCACTGCCCATGCATCAAGTCAGAGGATACCCGGGGAATGTCTGCGGCTTGCACTGACCGTTCGGACTGGCTTCCTGGCCCCTCACCGCTTCCCTGTGAACCTTGTGACCCAGTTTGGTCTTGCCATGACTTTGGAGGGCGGGGCTGTGATGAGGGCCCGGGATTAGGCGGAACGGGAGCATGGGCCCGGCGGCGGTGGTACAGAGCCATGGCCTGTACGGCATCCACGTCCTCTTCTGTGACGCAATCGCGTCCCGCGAGGCCTGCGCCATGACAATGTCGGCGCGCACCCCCTCGACCTGTGCGGCTATAGCCATTTCCGCAATATAGCGGAGCACGCTGCCTGTCAGCACCACACCCGGAAGCATCGTTTGGGCCCTGGTAATCCTCTCCTGCCACTCCAAGTCAGAAGCCTCGGATCGCCGGGCCCGGCCCCCACCAGATATACCCGTCCTAATTCCCGCGCCATGGCTGCGCCCATCCTGCTGGCGGAGCCCAGGCGCGAGCAATCTGCTCCAGCCTCTCGCCAATTTTTATGGTCAGCCTCTCGATTCCCTCATTCTCGTACTCGTCCAGCCACTGCCGCACAGAGCGTGCCCGGAGGTCATGCCACAGCGCAGCACGCAGGCCGGGGTCATCTAGGCCCGCGATCCACTGCCGGAAACTGTCCATCATTGCCAGCAAATGTGCCCATTTAGCATCAAGTGTCTGTTCCCCAAGCGCGGCTGCGGCTGCCCCCGGCCATATCCCCGTCGTGGACACGGCCGTCACCAGAAAAGGCGACTCCCAATGTTCCGCCATCATCTGAAAATCGCAGGAATCCCGCGACGAAGCGTCTTGCGCCAAAATTCCGCGCGCACGCGCATCCTCTACCACCGCCCTGTTTGCGGCAGCGGAATTCGTCCAACCACGAGGCGCATCCCGTCAAGATCTCTTTCCTGGTAATTCCTGGGGAGCCATCGAAATGTCTGGGCGCGCCATCTGGCCGTCAGCGCCGCAGGAAGCACAGGGCTGACAACAGTCACTGATGCATCCCTGTCCAGAAGCTTGGCAATCTTGCGGTGGCCCACTGTTCCCGCGCCCACCACCAGCACCGGAATGTGGTCCATATTGAGCAGTACAGGCAAAAATCCCATGAAAAAATCCTCCCGATATAACGAGAGGATGACAGTTTCCGCCAAAGCGGAAGTGCCACCCCTATTTCCACGAATACGAGTGCAGCGATCTTTAAAGGCAGGTCTCCTGGCTCTTCCTCGCGGAATTACAGTGGCGGGACCGCTCAGGTTTTTCACCTGATTCCCTATTCTCCTGCTTTCGCAGGCACCTTTAAAGAATATATTGCTTGATGTTCAATTGTGACCATCATAGCACCGAACTCACTCGGCAGCTACTGGCAAGTGGCAAAATCACCGCTGTGCGGCCTCAATCCGCCTAACGGACTGATGACACACATTCATGGATAGCGCGGCCAAGCCGTTCCACTCCGGCCGTCATCTTTTCCCGGCCCGTATGGGAGAAATTAAGGCGCAGCGTATTCTTCTGCGGGGGGCCCACATAAAATTCGGTGCCTGGAACAAATGCCACTCCCTCCTGCAAGGACTGCTTCAGCACCACTTCCGCATCCAGGTCCTGGGCCAGCTCAAGCCAGAGGAACATGCCGCCTTTAGGCTCTGTCCAGTGCGCACCTTCGAGATTTTGCTGCTCTAGCAGAGTGATCATCAGCCGCATCCGGCGCTGGTATTCGGCGGCAATCGTCCCGATGTGAGCATCCAGGTCATACTGGTCCAGCAACTGGAACAATGCCTGTTGGTCGAGGGAGCTCGAGTGCAAGTCGGCTCCCTGCTTGGCGCGCACCATCGCCGTGACCAGTGCGCGCGTCCCACAGATCCAGCCGATGCGGAGAGCGGGCACAACAGTTTTGGAAAACGTGCTGGTGTAGACCACGCAGTCTTTGCCGGACTGCTGGGCTAAGGACATTAGCGAAGGGTAGTGCTCATCGGGAGCAAATTTAATCTCGCCATAGGGGTCGTCTTCCACGATTAGCACATTGTGGCGGTCACACTCTTCGATGAGATTCATGCGCCGCGAGGTTTCCCATATCCATCCGGTGGGATTGGCGAATGTAGGGATGACATAGACCAGCTTGGGGTGATACTGTTCGATCTTAGCTGCGAGGTCTTCCGGGTCCATCCCCTGTTCATCGCTTAGGACCGGCACAATTTTCACCGAATAATACCGGAATGCCTGCAGAGCCACGAGATAGGTAGGGTTTTCTGTGAGAATGACCGAGCCCGGTTCCAGATAGACTTTGGCCACCAGATCAATCGCTTGCTGGGATCCCGTTGTCAACAGGATCTCGTCGGGAGCAACATGAATATCACGGCGGGCTAAGCGGTGGCCAATCTGTTCACGAAGGGGTGTGTAGCCTTCCGTCAATCCGTACTGCAGCGCTTTATTGCCCGTCGTGAACACTCTTTCGAACGCTTGCTTCAAAGCCTCAGCCGGAAAAAAATCTTCGGCGGGCAGACCTCCTGCAAATGAAATGACCGCATCGGTCTGGGTCAGCTTGAGCAACTCCCTGACCGCAGAGACCTTCAGAGTTCTAGCCGGTTCGGTTAACTGATATTCCACTGTTTTCCCACCCTTTTTAGTGCGGCAACTGGGCAACGAAGGCGCCGAGCCGTTTGGCATTTGATATTTTCTCATAGTACCACAACGACATCATTCGCGGCGCCGAAATTCCTGGTGGCGCAACTTGCAGATCATGGGACAAGCCGTGGCGAACTTTCATGGGATGGAACAACATGGCGAACGTGCCGTGAAATGCCGGGTGTGCTGCCCGCGGGTCACAGGTCCGGCGGCCTCTATCCTTAAACCTCTCGCCTGACGGGATGGTTGCTTGGGCCAGGCGGTCGAATCTGATGCGCCCATACATGGCCCGCGTCAACCGCACCGCTTAATGTTGTGGCACCAACCTTCGGCCATCCCCTGGCCCAGGGGTTCCCGTACATCGGGACATGGCCGTCATATTCACGGACGCCTGCGGCAAAATCGTGCAGGCACGCCGGAAAGGCTGTCTCCTGGCGGTGCATTGCCACCCACGTGACACTCGCAGACCCAGGGGAAGTATAGGCGTGGTGCGTAGCGTGGAAAACAGGGCCAGCGTGTCGCGTTGCCCGTTTTCCCCAGACGTTGCCGTAAGGGCAAAGGGATCTGCTAATGCGGCCCTTGGACGAAATGGGGGGGACAGCGCCGAGTAAATTTTATGGCCTGCGTCAATGGCAGGAGTTTCTCATTCAGGACTTCTCTTCTTCATTTCCTTCTCCGCCCCGCGACTGCATCCAGGCAGCCGCGCTGCGAACGGCCAGCAGCCCTGACCAAACCGCCACCAGCCCTATGCCCCACGTTCCTAACAGATAGGTCAAAGCCTCCTGAACCGAGTGCTGAAGCAAGTTATGCGCACCCAGCATGTAGGTAGAAAATGTCGTGAACCCGCCCAGCACACCCACCCCGAAGAATAGGCGCATTTCCGCCGGCAAAATATCATACTCCACGCTAAGCGCCATCACCACGCCAATAAGGAAGCTCCCCAAGATATTAATGGCAAAAAAATCTAGAGGAAACCACCCGCGGGTCCCTATCGAAGACATTCCTTCACGAGCCAGAGCCCCGAGACCGCCCCCAATTCCCACCACAATCCACGGGCGGCGGCTCATATATTCAGCCCTCTTCCCAATTCCATCCCCACCCAGACCGCTGCCAGCCCCGCAGCCAGGCTCAGGCCCACATTCAGCAGGGCCGACTTATACAATTTCTCTTCGATGAGCCGCAGGGTTTCATAACTAAACGTAGAAAATGTGGTAAATGCGCCAGTGAATCCAACATCCAGGAGGTCCAGCACCCCGCCCGGCAGCGGGCGGGCAAACAGCAGGCCGATGAGACCGCTGCCCATCGTGTTGATGGTAAAAGTCCCCCACGGAAATTCTCCCCCGCTTCTCTGCCCGACCCACTTGCCCATTTCAAACCGCGCCACGGCTCCCATAAACCCCCCCAAAAATACCAGTGCCAGCGTCAGTGCCGTAACCCTCCCTTTTCTCCTTTTTGTTATACCACGGCATATAGGAATTAGGCGAGCTGTATACTGACTATTGCACTATGATTGTTTTTATTGTATGATGAATCATATCGATTAGTAAATTTGTCGTGAATAAAATCGTCCGGTCATGGGGGAGCTTAACGTGATGACCGGAAGACAGAATGAAGGAGGGTTTTTCATGGCTAAGCTTTCGCAAAATCAGGCAAGACAGCAGTTGGTCGAAGTCGGACATTATTTGGCCGAGCACGGCCTGCTCTTCCGTGGCAATCATGCAAACCTTTCAGCACGGGTCAGCGACGATCAAATCATCATGACCAAAGGCGGCAGTATCGAAAATTTGACGATGGATGATTTTGCCTTGGTAGACCTGAATGGCACCGTCCTTGAGGGTGATATGGAGCCGACAATGAAGGAAATTGTCGAGATGCACACGGGGATTTACCGGGTGAGGGAATCGGTCGGATCCGTCATCCACACCCACGCTCCTCATGCTACAGCATTCGGCGTCGCCCAGAAGCCCATTCCTCTGATTTACGAACCTTTGCTGCGCTTTGGTGTCAGCGAACCCGTCCCTATTGTCGCATGGGCTCCTCGCGGTTCCCGAGCTTCCGTTGACGGTATTATGGACATCGCCAAAAATCATCCGGGGCTGCCAGCTCTGATTATGGCCAACCACGGCGTACTGGTCTTCAGCGACAGCCCCATGCGTACAGCCAGTCTGCTGGGCACTCTCGATGAAGCTGCCGAATTGTACATTATGGCCCAAAGTTTGGGCGGGGCGAAAGATTTGCCAGCACAGGCGATTGATCAGGTGAAAGAGCGCATGATGGCCTACGGCAGCAGCCGATAAAATTAAGGGGGAACCACTTTGAACCACGAAAAAAAGGCTAAGATTCTCGAACAGATTCACCAGGAAGAGCTTAAACTGGGAAGGCCCATGAAATTGCGCCGGTATTTGGCTGAAATCAACCCGAACATTTCGGAGGCTCAGGCCACGGCCGCCAAACTTTACCGGGAAGACAGTCCTTTAGACGCGAAAACCATCGCCATTGTCAACCTTGCGGCCGCTCTTGTGACCCGCGTGCCGATGTGCATCAGAAACAATATGCAAGCCGCTCTGAAAGCTGGACTCAGCCAAGAGGAAGTAGGCGCGGTCATGGCACACGCCCAGTTCATTGCCGGAACCGCCGTCTTCTCGGCATCGCTTGAGGGACTGGAAAGCATCCTGCAAACGCAAAATGTCTGACGGATAAACAAAGAGGCCTTGCGGCCTCTTTCAATATTATTGGGGGCGATGGTTGTGCCGGATGGCTTGCGCCGGTATCAAACCGGCAAGCATCTCGAGGCCTTTATTCTACTTTTGCTGCTGGAACAGCCCGATCATGGGGGGCACCTGTTGACGCGCCTTTCGGCAGTGTTGCCCGAAGAATGGACAGTCGATAGCGGGCGCATTTACCGCTTGCTGCGCGAACTGGAATCGACGGGCTGCCTGCAGTCAGCATGGGTCACCGAAGACACCGGAGCCCCGACCCGACAGTACCGGCTGACGGCCAATGGCAAGCACCGGCTGGAGGATTGGGCTCATGAAATGGAGATCCGGCAGCAATCTCTGGCTTCGTTTCTCTCGACGTACCACCAAATAATCAAACGCATCTGAAAGCCCTCCAGCTTTAGCTAGGGGGCTTTCCGGCGCTCGCCGCAAGGCGAGGGTTTGAGTGGATCAAGACGGGGTCAATAGAATGGGGGACCAGAACTTCTGCTATAAATCATGTGATCTTTGGTGATCCTACGATTCTTCCTGCCCCGAAGCCGCCAGCGTATAGCCAGCGGGTGTCGCTTCGTGTCTGACAGGCGTAACTTTCCCGTCGGTTCGGCCCTTCGACCGAACCGGCACA
>DAIDDL010000058.1:7082-24415 GCA_027309085.1 Sulfobacillus sp. | reverse complement strand
GGAACCAGGAACCTCTCGGAGTGATCCGAGAAACCCCCACCTCAACCCGACAGGGTTAGGTGGCGGGAGAGTTCATTGTCTGAGCCCGCTCCAGCACTTGAGCCGCATGGCCTTGGCAACCCATCTTTATTACGAAAAAAATCGTAGTTGCTTCTATTCACCCAGGCGGGCGCCCAAAACCGATCAGCCAACCTCGCCGAAAGGCGGCAGCAGGGTCATCCATCTGCCAGCGGGTTTTGCGCCCGCGCATCCTTAATGTGCGCCCACGGTGCTAGACGCTTCAGAACCCTGATCGCAAGATCATCACGGGGAGATGTTCGCCGCGGGCATAGGGCCCCGTGTCCGGTGGCACCACCATCAGAGCTTCGGCCCCAATCCATGACGTCTGTACGGCCGAGTCCTGCCGGGAATACGGACTGACCCACAGCCGGCCCGCGTCTTCAACAAGCCGGCTGCGAACGTAGTGGCGCCGGTCCTGAACCTCCGAAAAGTCTTCATGCAATGGCAGGGAGACAGTCGGGCGGGCCCACAGACGGTCTTGCATCATTTCCCGGATCATCGGGCGCACAAACAGCTCGAAGGTGACCAGCGCCGAGACGGGGTTGCCGGGCAAGCCGAAAAAGGGGCGCCCGTGAATGCTGCCAAACGCTACGGGTTTGCCGGGTTTCATATTGACCCGCCACAAATCGAGCGTACCCTGTTCCTGCAGGACCTCCTTCACCCAGTCGAAGTCTCCCACGGACACCCCCCCGGAACTGAGAACAATGTCCGCCGATGCAGCTTCGGCAAATCGTTCCGCAATGGCGGTCTTGACGTCCGCCACCGGCGGGAATACCCAAGGATCCGCTCCGGCCGCCTGAACCGCAGCGGCTAAGGCGTAGCTGTTGGAATTGCGGATCTGGCCGGGACGGAGCGGCTCGCCTGCAGACACCAACTCGTCGCCGGTGGAGACAATCGCGACGCGGGGGCGGGGAAAAACCGGCACCTGCTCGATTCCCAAGGTGGCGAGGATGCCGACAATCGGCGGGCTGATGACCAGTCCCGGCTCCAGCACCCGCTGCCCCTTCTGCATGTCCTGTCCCGCCAGGCGGACGTTCTGCCCCGGGCGCACTGCAGAGAGCGCGAGGACTTGGCCATGCTCTCCCGGGGCGGTCCACTCCACCTGGATGACGGCGTCAGCCGCTGGGGGCAAGGGAGCGCCGGTCATAATTTTATAGGCCTCGCCCCTGCTTAGCGGCTGTGAGACCGGGTGGCCGGCCGCAATGGTCCCGCGGACTGTCAGGGCGGCGGGACTGTCCCCGCAGGCATGGGCCACATCAGCAGAGTGTACAGCGTATCCATCCATGGAGCTGTTGGTGAAGCCGGGGATATCCTCTCCTGAATAGACCGGCGCTGCCAGCACGCGGCCCAGCGCCGACATGAGAGGAGTCAGTTCCTGCGGGGACGGCGGGGGAATACGGGACAATATGCGGGACTGGGCTTCTTCAACGGTCATGAGCATGCAAATCCCTGCCTTTCGCGCCGGCGTGTGCCCGGCTCTCCCTTTATTCTAGCAAAACCGCGCAGCATTGGGGCTACCCTTGCCCTCCGGACGCGGCCATGGGATGATGAGGACATCGGGGCCAGTGAGAGAAAGGGGAGACGCCGGTGGATTCCCGCGTCAGGTTTGTGGATTATCTGTTAGCGATTGATATTGGCAACACGCACATTAAAGTCGGGCTCTTTCACGATGGGGTATGGCAGGAGGAATGGCGGCTGTCAACCGATGCCAGGCGCACAGCAGACGAATACCGCGTGCCTTTGCGCGGATTTTTGCAAGAAGTGCTGGTGGAGCGGGTGGACCAGGTGGTGATGGCTTGCGTGGTGCCTCTGCTGGGCCCTGTCTTCCACCGGGTAGCCAGCGCGCTGTCTGACGCGCCGCCTCTGGAAGTCACCCCGCCCGGATACGGGCTCAAGGTCCAGTACAATCCCCCCGATTCTCTGGGGGCGGACCGCTTCGTCACCGCTCTGGGAGCGTGGTGCAAATATCACACCAATCTGGTTGTGGTGGATGTGGGGACGACGGCTACGGTCGACGCCGTGTCCCGGGACGGGGTTTTCCTGGGCGGCATGATTGCGCCGGGCCCGCATTTTCTGGCCGAGGCCCTGGCGCATGGGACAGCCCAGCTCCCGCTGATTCCTCCGGCAATCCCCGACCGCCTGCTTGGACAAAACACTCAGGATGCCATAGCGGTGGGTGTCGGGCACGGTTTCATCGGAATGGTCAATGAACTGATCTTGCGCACATGGCAGGTGCTCGGTGACCGCGCCCCGATTATCTTGACCGGAGGCTGGGCCCAGCGCATTCTGCCCCACCTGCGGTTTGATGTGACCTTGGAGCCGACGCTCACCCTTGACGGGCTGCGGTATGCAGCGGAATACCATTTGGGACGGGGCTAGCGCCCGTGGCGCATTTGCGCCAGAGTGGGCATAGGATATCACCACACGGAGGAGATATCCTATGCCTAAAGAACAGTTCAAGAGCAAAGACGTGGTGCGGGCAGCGTTTGTCAAGATGCTGTCGTCCCGCTATACGGCCGCGATGGCCTGGAATGGGTTTCTGCCTGTAGAGCAGTTGGAGTGGCCCGAATGGTCGCCCCAGGCTTTTCAGAGAGAACGGCAGGAATGGCTGGCGCTGTCGGAAATGACGGTGAATTCCGGGGACGGGGAGGTGCGGCATTGGGGCCGGTACGCCCGTCTGGCGGCCAGCCGCGTGCAGCAGCAGGGATGGCAGTCGCCACAAGCCCCGCTGCGCCACGCGCGCACCCAACTGTGGGCAGCCAGACTCCTGGACCCCGATAACGCTCTTGGCGTTGCGGCCCGGACGTTTGCAGTGTTGCCTGAGTGGATAGACCACTTGAATGGCCAGTTCGGGGCCGACAGCTTCGTGCAGGCGCAGACGGCGGGGGAAGCGGACTATCTGGCGGCTCTCGCCGAGCGGGCCGTGAAAGACCATGTCGGCGGGGAAGGGTTTGACCCACAGGCGGTGCGGGCGTCTTTGACCCGCTACCAGGAGCGGGTAGGGTCAGCGCCATGGCAGGGCGGCGATATTCCTTGGTGCGCTACGGCCCACGTGGATACTTGGAAATGGCACCAGCGGCGGAAGGCTTTTGGTGGGATTAAGGCGGCAAGACCGGGACCCTACCAGCCGATAGAAGCGTGGGTTCATGACGTGGCCGCCGCTCTCGGCGGGTCACTGCCAGGAGACGGAATTTTGGTGCCGCAGCTGGGAAGCCAAAGCTGGGTCCGGCTGGCTCCGTCTACCCCGGCCTGGTATTACGGCCCTCGAAGCCACGGCTCCGTTCTTCTGAGCAGCTTGCTGCTCTGGTGGCGCCGCCAGTCTCCCACGGAGCCGCTCACGTGGATTTTGAGCGCGCCTCCGGCCATTGAGGGCGGGATTCAAATGCTGGGGGAAGCGTTTGGGGCCCAGGCGCCTGCACCTGTGGCCCTGTGGGCGCAGCGCCACCATGAGCTCCGCCGTCTCTTGGCGATCGGGGATGCCTGGCTCTGGCTGGAAGGGGCAGACCCGGAAGCAGTGCAGGGATGGCTCCAGCCGTTTTTAGGGCCCGAGGGCGCGTGGCGCTGGGTGCTGCGCCTGAAAACCGATCCCGGACGCATTGTGGCCGCCTGCGAACTGCAGGAGCAGCAGGAAGCGCAATATGCGGGACAGGGGATCAACTGGCCTGGGTGGAGTGACGGCCCGGTTCGCTGGGCTGTGCCCTAAAGGCACCTGCGGCCATGGTAGAATGAAGCAGAAGCGGACAAAACAAGAGGGAGACGAAGCGATGGCACCTGCAGCCTTGCTGGACAAGCTGGAATGGCTTGTGGTGGGCAAGCGCCAGCCCGCCGTGTGGACGGTCGCAGCCCTCATCGCGGGAGGCCATGTTCTGGTTGAAGATGTCCCCGGTGTGGCTAAAACGCGGCTGGCTCAGGCGTTGGCGCGTTTGCTTGACCTCACCTTCGCCAGAATTCAGGCCACCCCCGATTTATTGCCTTCCGATATTACCGGCGGGCTCATTTTTGAACCCGTGGCCGGCACGATGGAATTTCGGGCTGGACCTGTGTTTCACCAACTGGTCCTGATCGATGAGATTAACCGCGCCACACCCCGGACCCAGTCGGCGCTGCTGGAGGCCATGGAGGAGTTTCAGGTGAGTGCCGACGGGGTGACCCATGTGTTGCCAGACCCGTTCTTTGTCGTGGCGACGGCCAATCCCGTGGAAATGTCGGGTACGTTTCCCCTGCCGGAAGCGCAAAAGGACAGGTTTTTGCTGTCCTTCGCGATGGGATACCCGACCGTGGAGGAGGAAATGGAAATGATCCGGCGCTTTGCCGCCGATGATCCCCTGCCCCGCGAACCGCCGGTGGCCAATGCTGCTGAGGTGCTGCGGTGGAGGGCGGAAGCGCGAAAGGTCCTCGTATCCGAAGCGGTGAGCCGCTACGTAGTGGATTTGGCGCAAAAAAGCCGGCAGCACCCGCAAGTGCTGCTCGGGGCTTCCCCGCGGGCAGTGGTGCAATGGATCCGGGTGCTTAAGGCCTATGCCTGGGTTCAGGGACGCAACTATGCCACCCCCGACGACGTGCAGGATCTGATGCCGGTGGTGTTAGGACACCGCCTGGTGATTGCAGGCGGTGTCCGGGGCGCCTCTTTCCATGAGCGCCAGCAGGCCGTGCGCGATGTGATTGGTGAGGTGATGGCGCAGGTGCCGGTGCCTGTTGAGACGCTGCCATGATTTGGACCACATGGTCCTCGCGGACGATTGAAGCGGTGGCTGTGATACTGGTTCTGGCGGGACTGGTGATGCGGAACTTTATTCTGGCGGTGACGGGATTCTTCATCGTGTTTGCCTTGTGGCTGGGCTACTTTCTGGCCCGCCGCGCATTTTTGCATCTGGAGGTGGAGTGGCCGCAGTCCCGCCTCACCTTGGAGCCTGGCCAGAGTTTCCAGTGGGTGGTGGACATCGCCAATCCTCTGTCTGTTGCCGCGGGTGAGATCCAGCTGCGGCAGGATGTGCCCACCGGGCTGGCCATGGCTGAAGGCTCTCGGATCGATGCGCGCTTTGTGCTGGGGGGGCGGCAGAGAGCGCGCCTGGCACTGGCCATGCACGCCAGAGAGCGGGGCCGGTGGCTCTTCGGCCCCGCTGAACTGTCCCATTCGGACCTCTGGGGATGGAGCGACTCAACTCAGAAGCGGCCCGCGCCGGTCATGGTGACAGTCTGGCCCCGGCGCATTCCTTTTGCGGCAGATCTGTGGGCTTCGGCGCGGGCCATGGGAGATGCCAAGGGCCAAATGTGGGATGAGCCGGACCCCTCGCTCTATTTAGGGGTCCGGCCCTACCGGCCGGGAGATCCGCTGAAGTGGGTGCATCCTTTTGCGTCCGCCAGAGCGGGCGGGCTGATGATAAAGGAGGTCGAGCGGGTGCGCGACTTTCACATCGATGTCATCTGCCACCCCCTGACTTCTTTGACTCCATGGTACGGCACAGACCGCGTCGCAGCTGAGGAGTGTTTCACTCTCAGTGCGAGTGCGGTGGAGTCCGCCCTCCATTGCGAAATCGCGTGCGGGCTGACCATATCGAGCCCGCTGCCGGGATTTGGACACGGGATTTCACTGCCTCCCGCTCTAGGCCCAGGCACTAGGGAGGAGTGTCTGACCGACTTGGCGTGGACTTTTCCGGGCGGCGCGCTTTCCGACAATCTCAAGACGCTGCTCGAAACCCTGACACACCGTGCCGGCACACCAGGCCTCATCCTGGTGGTGTCCCCGATTTGGGACCCGTCGCTGGAACCCTGGCTTAATCGGCTGTCTGGCATGGGACATGTCATTGGGTGGCTGAGCGGCGGGCCGACCGACAAAACGGCGGCGGACGTCGATGTGATGTGGCGTTGGGTCAAAGGACGGGGGATTTATGCGCAGCATGTTTCCCGCGGTGTTCGATCTGTCGTGGATCCTGACCGCATTGTGGCTGAGTGAGCATCAGACCGTACCGGTGGCGTTGATGCTGGCAGTGTATCTGCTGGCCTGGGGCCGGCTGGCCTGGTGGCGAAAAGGCCTGTTGCTGGTGGCGCTGGGCGCGGCAATCTGGCTGGGCTCCGTTCCCGCAGCAGTGTTCGGGATGGCCGCTCTGGCCGCCTCGCGCCTGCGGGCCAGCCGTGTGGGATCCACTGCCCGGGCAGGGTACCTGACCGCGGTTGTGGCATGGGCTGTGCTGGCGCTCGTCGCCCCCCCGCTGCAGCCGGCTTTGCTGGTGGTGGCGGTGGCTGGGCTGGTAGCCCAGAGGAAGGGGCTGGCGCAGACGCTGGGCCCTGCTGCCGGTGCGGCTTTGGCGGCGCTGGTGCTGGCTGTGGGCGCGGTGTGGCTATTATGGGCTGTGCCCTGGGACGCCCTTGCTGTCACCACCCTAGGACGGTTGGGGGGCTTGGTGGTGGGGCTGATCGTGTCCCTGGTCCCGCCTCTGCGGGCTGGGAAGCCTTCGCATTACGGGGCCAGGCAGCCCCGGGGACTGGAGGCATTTCGCCATCACGCGGCAGATAGCGCCCATATCGGCGCTGACGTCATGACGGCGGCAGCGGCCCTGATTCTCTTGGCTCTGGCCGTGTGGATCTTGCGGGGGCGGCCGGCTCGCGTGGGAGGCGTGGCGCAGGAGGCAGGCGGAGTCCATGTGCATATTGAGGCGCTTGGCCCACAGACCTTGCGGTCAGAGCAGCTTGGCCGCCTCAGCCCGCTGCGGCAGCTGGTCCGCCAACGGCTGGCGCAGGCCCGGCGGCGCGGATGGGGTCTGGAGCCCGGACAGACGCTCCGGCAGTGGCTGGCCGCCCATTATCAAAACCCACCGGCAGGTGATATTGCCAACCTCTACGACAGCGTGCGTTACGGCGGGCAGGCTGATACCCGGGAGCAAGCTCAAACCGCCAGGCAGATGTGGGTGAAAGAGGCTCTTCTCCCGCGGCCGGACGGGCCTACACCCCGCGGCCCCGAGGAACCGGGGCGACTATAGTCCAGATCAGATTCTGTGGCGCCGCTGCGATTGATTGCGGGACGGGGCAGTTTAGACAGAATCGCCATCCTCACGACTGAAATCGGTCAAGGATCGGTTCCCGCTAGCGCAGCCAGTCCCTGTCAGCGCCGTGAATAGGGAATGGGCCGGCCGATATTTTTGGCTGAGGCTGGGAATGCTAGGATGAATTGGAGGCGAGAGCATGCACAAGGGATTTGTGGTGGCGGCTGTAAGTCCCCTAATTATCGCATCGGGACTGATGGCGCTCCCCCGCGGGACCGGGATGGGAATTACACCCGTGCGGCCGGCAGTGGCTCCCCCAGCCCAAGCGTCCGCGCCTGCGGTGCCCCTGTATCCCGGGAGCCAGAAGACCGCGGGCAAAACTTTGGTGTCTCTGTTTGGTTTTCCTGTGGCGGCCGGGGTCAAGGACGCGTCATCGCCAGTGTACCGGCTCCCTGTGCCGGCAGCCACCGCAGAAAACTGGTACACCCGGATGATGGAGAAGAGGGGATACCGTCTGGTAAGCCGGGGATATGCCACTCAGGATTCCTCCGCGGTGACTCAAGGTCTGGAATTTGCCAAGGGGGCAGAGGACAGCCAGCAGGCTGGGCTGTCCTTTCAGGAGACAGGACCCGGCTCGTGTGACATGCAGTACAGCGCCGTGTCCATTACCCTGCCCGTGCGGCATGCATCGACAGAGATTGCCAGTCGGCGGGACGTGAGGCAAATTGCAGTGGTGTACCGCGCCTGGCGCTACGGGTCGCCCTCCCAGCACTTTTCAATCACAAACCACCGGGAGATTGCCCGCGTCGTCCGCATCCTTAACGCCCTGCCTCCCAGCAGCCCTATGCCGGAGCATTGCGCGGCTGATTTTGGCCAGGGGGCCACCTTGACGGTGGAGTTTGCCAATCACCGGCAGTGGGTGGTGAGGGACAATGCCGCCTGTGACAGCGTGCATATTCCTGGTGCTCCCCCGCTGACGGATGTGGGGGGACTCCTGTACCGCACGCTCGGCCAGGACAGGCCGAAAGTATAACGGGCGGACCGGTATTGGCGGGGCAAATGGCCGTTGACTCGCGGAGAGCGGCTTCGTATGCTAGTCGGTAACAGGCTAACGGCGGGTGTCTAGGCGCGCGGTTCTACAGAGCGGACTGTGTGTGGCGCCCTCATGTGGCTTGTGACAAGGGGGAGTGCGCATGCGGTACCGACTGGATGTTAACGGAGAGATGCGTGAAGCTGATGTTCCTGCCAGCACCACCCTGCTGGATGTTTTGCGCGAGGATTTCGGCCTGACAGGGAGCCACTTGGGATGTGGCCACGGCGCTTGCGGAGCCTGCTATGTGCTGGTGGACTCGGAACCGGCGGCGTCTTGCACGATGAGTGTGGAAGAAGCTGAGGGGCGCCACATTGTCACTGTGGAGGGCCTGGCTCCGGCCGGCTCCCTCCACCCTGTGCAGCAGGCCTTTGTGGACGGAGATGCAATGCAGTGCGGTGCTTGCACGACGGGCATGGTGATCTCGACTGTATCGCTGCTGATGAAAAATCCGCATCCGGCGGAAGGGGAAATCCTGGACGCCATGTCCCCCCATCTGTGCCGGTGCGGAGCCTATGGGCGGGTTGTCAAGGCTGTGCAGTCCGTCCGGGGGGTGGCATTATGAGCAGGGTTGCCAATTCTGGCTGGGGGCGGCCTAAGACCCCAGAGCAAGTGGAAGAACGCATTGTTGTGGGACAGGACGGGACTGTTTGGGCGCGGTCGGGTAAGGTCGAGTACGGGCAGGACATCCGTGCAGGATTCGCCCGCATCGTGGCCCGCGAGATGGAGCTGCCTGTGGCCCGCGTGCAGGTTGAGCTTGGGGAAACTGACCGGGTGCCATGGGATATGGGCACCTACGGCAGCATGTCGACGGCGACAGACGGCGCCAGCTTGCGGGCCGCCGCCGCGTACGCCATGGCGCTGCTGAAAGAGCGGGCCAGTGTGCGCTTTTCCGTGCCCGTCCCCGATCTCGCAGTGCAGGACGGGCGGATTGCTGCGTCGGACGGGCGGAGTGTCTGCTACGAACAGTTGGTGGAGTCCGGGCCGCTTGAGGGGACCGTTCCCTCCGGAGCCGCCCTGGAGTTTGCATCCGGGGCTATAGATGGGGGCTCCTTCCGCGTGGAAGCCGCCGATATCGTCACCGGCCGCACGCGCTTTCCTCATGATGTGCGGGTTCCCGGAATGCTGCGGGGCCACGTCCAGCATCCTCCGGTGGCGGGCATGCATCTGGATTCTTTTGATAGCCAGACCCCTTATGCTCAGGAAGGTGTCGTGCAAGTTGTCCACCAGGGCGATTTCATCGGGGTGCTGGCCCGCCGGCGGGAACAGGCTGTCAGCGCCGCACAGGCGCTTGACCCCCATTGGAGTGCCGCGCCCAGCAACCCGGCAGAACCTCTTGATGTCACCCTCCACGATGATCCGGATATCAGTCAGGAACTGGCTGCCGCGGCCGAGCACCTCACCAGCACGTACCATGTGCCCCATATCGCGCACGCGTCCATCCTGCCGAGCGCGGCGGTGGCTGACGTGCGCCCAGACGGGGCTGACCTGTATGTGGCGACTCAGCGCCCGTTCGGCCTGCGCGATGAAGCCGCAGCCATCGTGGGTCTGAGGCCGGAGCAGGTGCATGTGCACCCGCAGCATATGAGCGGCATGTACGGGGGAGGGGGCTGGGACCAGGCTGCGCTTGACGCGGTGCGGCTGTCCCATGCCGGCCAGTGCCCAGTCCTGGTGGAATGGACGAGGGCCGAAGAATTTGCCCTGAGTGCGCACCGCCCTGTGCTGGACGCTCAAATTGCGGCGGGGCTCAGCGAAGATGGACAGATCGTCGCCTGGCAGTACCACTGCCGCACCAATCCCCACATTTACGGGACGGCGGCTGTGCCGCCCCAGGCTGTCGCCATGACATCAGGGCGCAATGCCATACCGCCCTATGCACTGGCCCATGCCGAAATTTTACTGCATGTCGAGCCCGGCGATATCCGCACGTCGGCATTCCGATCCCTTGCGGCCGCGCCCAATGTCTTTGTGATTGAATCTTTTATGGATGAGCTCGCCGCGATGTCGGGGCAGGACCCGATTGCATTCCGCCTCCGGCACACGGACGACCCGAGACTCAAAACCGTGCTGGAGCTGGTGCGGGAGCGCAGCGGCTGGAACCGCAGTCCGCGGGAAGCGGGGCACGGCATGGGAGTCGCCTGCGCCGTCTATCACGGCACTTATATTGCGGAAGTAGCCCGGGTGTTTGTGGCAGCGGACGGCACTCCCCACTTGGAGCAGGTCTATGCCGCAGTGGATGCGGGCCGTCTGGTCCACCCGGATGGAGCCCGAAACCAGATTGAAGGAGGCGTGCAGCAGGCTGCGAGCTGGACACTGCTGGAGGAGACACGAGTGGAGGCCGGCCGGGTCGTTACAACCAACTGGAAGACCTACCCCATAGCCACTTTCCCGGACGCCCCCGAGGGGATCGATGTGGCCTTCGTGGCCTCGGATAAGCCGTCGACGGGCATCGGGGAGCCAGGCAGCGTGCCCGTGGCGGCGGCTGTCGCCAACGCGGTGTTTGCGGCATCCGGTGCCCGCGTGCGCCAACTCCCCCTGCGTCCAGCGTTTATTCAGAAGGCTCGAGCTCAGGCGTAATTTCTTAGCTGGCAACGGGAATGTCGGAAGTGATGCCATGCACCGGCATAGATAGAACTTCGTCAGGAATAAGACTTCTTCTCCGGAAGGCGTTGGCGTTGATGGCCGATGTACATGCACTATTATCCTAAAGAATACCTCGAGTGCATCCAAAAAACGGAGCTGCCCCCCAAAGCGGCTGCTGCTCTGGGATCGCAGACGATGTCCGAGAGGCTGGCCCTGCTGGATGAAACGGGGATGGATGCGGAAATTCTCTCGGTGTCCCAGGCACAGCCATACTTGGCTGTGGCCGCTGAGTCGGCACACGCGGCCCATTTGGCCAACGGCCTGTATCAGGGGTTGTGCAGCCAGTATCCGCGGCGATTTTATGGGTTCGCAGCGTTGCCGTTGCCGACGCGTCACTGGTGGAAATTGAGCGGGTTGCGCCGAGCCCCTATATTGTCGGATTCACCATGGGTTGCAGTGTTGCCGGGCGGGTTTTCCAGCCGGTGTTTGAGGAACTGGACCGCCGCGGGTCTGTCGTCTTCTTGCATCCCTGACCCATTAGCGGATTCTTGGGCGCCTTTGATGCTTAAAAGACACTGTTGCTTACTAATCTATCCTGTGTCCATAGACTGACGGTGTAAGATGTCCTCGCTTAGACGGCAATCTTGTCCCAATACTGGTCCTATGCCCTTTGGGAGAAATGTGATGAAGGATCGCCATGGCCATTTCAGGATTTTGACCATCAATTCGGCCACTGTGCCCATCAAATCATGGACAACGAATACCGTCAACTGCTGGGCATTATGTGATAGCAGAAACAATTCACGTGGCACGCCGTGTATGCGGTCAATACAACCGCGAAGTCAAGCGCTAGTGCCCATAAAGCAGCGGTAGGAATGCGCCGTATGGGATGCATATGTGTAAGAAAGCGCGGAACTAGGTCCGCCCGCGCCTGGCTGAATACCATGCGTGAAAATCCTGCAATGTTACCATCTATGGAGACCACGATGATGATCAGTGCCATCCAGCCACTTAGAACGACCCCGTTGTGGCCGAGATCGGTCGCAACTAATTGACTTAAGGGTGTGGGCGCATGGTTTCGGCCATAGGCATGGGTGCCTACAGTGACAAAAGCGAGCGCTGCGTATAGTAATCCGACAAGGCTCGGCACCAAGAGGAACGTTCGTCGCAAGTCCCTTTGCGGCTGAGGGAATTCTTCAGCGAGATGCCCGACCATTTCCCAGCCGATCGAGACGGCCCAAGGTCAGCGAGAGCGGGAAGGCGAGGGCCGACATAACATTCCATGCTACGGCGTCTCCTGCTTTCTGTGCGGTGGTGGCCGGAAGTACGAGAATTCCGGAACCCAATACGGCACCAATAGCCTGCCGGCAGACGGGGCAGTGGGGTTGAGTGCGTTTGGAGAGGACGGGAAGCCTTTCCTCGCTGCCGATCCGGAAACGTTCGCGCAATTCATATCTCCCGCTCGACCGTGCGGGGACGGCCATGAATCCGGCATGATGTTGGCAGGACTCTCAGCCCTGAGGGAACACGTGCGGCGCACCCTCAGATAGCGGAAAAATGTGGCGATGCCCTTCCGCATGTGGCCATCACCGCATCGCTTGCGAAGATGCAACCGATGCGTGTCGTATGATGTGATGATGATAATCGTCGTTCCAGAAGAACCGCACCCATTGACATTCACCGGAGGTCCAATTGCTCCTCTTCCTACCTTAAAAACGTACGTAACTCTTCTTGTGACTTGATAGGGTTCCGGTAATCGAGTTCAACTATATCGCGTAACGGAGCGAAGTCCTTGTCGTTGTTACCAATCAGGGATGCGTTGTGAAGGAGAGCCGTAGCGGCGATGATAGCGTCTGGCAGTTTCAGATTCTTCCCTGTACGAGTTTTCCATAACCTTCGAATTTCTGCTGCTTTTCGCGCAATCCCTTCGGTGACATCGACGACACGATGGACTGAGGAAGTATACCTTTCCATATCGGTGCGGATTGTCTCGTCGTAATCTATTGCCGTTGTGGAAAGAAGCTTACTGATTTGTACGACGGAGAGAAGGATTATCGCACCCTTGGTCAATTCGGCGTTAATTGCGTCGACTCCATCCTGGTACTTCCGATAGTGGTAGAGATAGATGTTGGTATCAAAAAGCACCTTACTCAAAGCGGGAATCCTCCCGATCATCCTCATCGTCCCGATTCGCGTTTGCTAGCATATCGGCGAATATGGAGCCGGGGATTCGCCCGCCTCGTCCGGCTAAGTTCTGAAATGCATCGTAGCGTTGTTTTTCCGTTCGCGGGTTACGAAAGCGAAGGATCAATTCATCCTCATCTTCAATGACATCAATAAGACCTGTCGGGTTACGATGTTGACTAATTCGCGCCCGGACATTTTCCAACAAGGCATCAATTTCATTTGTTGAAAACTCCTTGCGCTGCTCCATATCGTTCATCTCCATTCGTTTCTACCATCTCGGTCTGGGTGCCCGATTCATTTGAACATAACGCCCGCGCATTCCCCTTCTTAGGCGATAGCCAAGAGGGGGTCAAGCGGGCCAGCCCGCAGGGCTAGACAGCCCTAAATTTTTGTTCTACTATAAGGGCATAGGGCCGGAACGGTCCGAATCGACGCCTGGGGAGATCCAGCATAAGACGCACGCAGCCTAACGGCTCGGCGCAGCGGTCGTAGAACCAGGAACTTCCGGGAGTGATCCCAGAAACCCCTGCCTCAACCCGTATGGGTTAGGCGGCGGGAGAGTTCATTACATTTTATCACACCAAAAGGAATCATAGATCCTCGGATAGCTCAGGGCGTAGCGACAGCGTCATGGAGCTGTTCCAGAAAAATCTCACAAAAACCCGACCATTTTCGGTGAGTGTCTCGCATGCATATCGTGTATAGCATGCGTACCCACGATAGGACAGAGAAACTATACCTTGCCGCTGCGGTCGGAGGTGGGTAGAGTAGTCTGTTCCGTTCTGTTCGACTACGTCCCATAGGGATGGGCAGGCGATTGGACACAGGCAACCATCAACCGCGAGGCAACCCGGATCTTCAGCGAGGCGGTTAAAGCGATAGACGAACTCTTCGAGGCATCATGGGCGGCGGGCACGTTCGCACCCGTGATCGGTCCCATCCATGAATGTCTTCGCGAGACTTATGACAGTATTATCCGGCAAATTGAGCGGGCGATGGCTTGACCTCATTATTATGCATACTAAAGTAAGCGCCGAAATCCGCACAACACGGGGTCTCGGCATCTACTGTACATTTTCATTTGCTTGACATAAAGGGGGTAATGTAACGCTTTACATTACCCACCGAGTGCCTTCCGTGGGCCGCATATGGTTCCGGGCTCCACAATGGGAGCCCGGAACCGCTTCTGTATCAGCCGGAGAATCCCCGGGTCGCCGACGCGCCGCAAGGCTAACGCTTCACCTCATATTTTGCCATGAGGGTGGGGAACAGAATCACATAGCTCAGCTGCAGTCCAGCTGCCAGCATGAAAGGCCAGACCAGAGAGCCCATGCCGATGAACCAGCCTCCGACGGCGGGGCCGATAGCGGCGGGCAGGCTCCACGACACCGCATTCAGGCTGCTGGCGAAGCCGCGGCGCTTGTCACGCACCAATGCCAGGCTGAAAGCCTGGCGGGCTCCGACCGACCCTCGGTTGACAATGGAGCGAATCACATAGAGCACAGCAGCAAGGGTGAAGGTTGGCATAAAGGGAATGCCGACAAGCAGGACCACACCCAGCAGTCTGGGAATGACAATCGAGCGCACGAGACCGACAGATTCGGAAATCCGTCCAATGACGAGGGAAGAAATTCCAGTCAAGAAGAACGTCAGGGCATAAACCGGGCCAATTTCTGTCGGGCCCACTCCGAATTTGACATTGAACCAATAGGGCAGCAAGGGGGCAATCAGTCCAATGCCGAGGGAGTTGATCATATTGACGACAGTCAGAAGCGTTAAAGCGCGATTTTCGCGACGGTGGACCGCCGTCTCGTCCAGTACTGCCTGGGGCGAGGGGGCTGCTGGCGAGGGTCCCTTGGCGCGCGGTTCTTCGTGAATGCTGTAAATCTGGATTAAATTGATCAGCGCCATGAGCAAGTTGAGCAAGAACAGAGGCAGGTAGGCCGAGGCCCCGTGGGCCCCCGGGATCATGTGCGGCAAAACTGCCGCCAAGAGAGAGCCAATGCCCATGCCCCAAAACTGCAGCCCGGCATTAAAGCTGAACACGCTCCCCCGGCGGGAACCGGGAATGGATTGGGCCAGCCAGGCCTGCTCGGCTGGAGCGAACGGGCCGGATGACCCGTTGGCCCCGCGCCCAAACCCGAACAGGGCTGCCGTCAGCACAAGAATCCAGGCGGCCGGATGGACAATGATGGCGGCCATGCCGATGGTCAGGCCGATTTCATAAATCAGCAAAAACAGGCGGCGGCCGACGCGGTCGCTGATGATGCCCACCAAGAGGCTGAGGGCGGCGCCCGAGAGGCCGCCCGCCATCAGTAGAAGCCCGACATCGACAGCGCTCCACCCGCGGACCTTGAGATATAACGTAAAGTCTACAGCGAGCGCGCCCTGAGCGATACTGCGGAGAAAGCGGGCGGCAATCAGCTGCTGGGCGACCCGGCCCAGGGATTGCCAGCCTTTGCGGGTATACGGCGACGGAGTAGTGCTCACGACGGATTCATCTTCTTTCCACTCGGCACGGGGGAGCCGGTGATTTTATGCAGCAGCTCCAACAGCTGCTGGGTCTCAACCCGGCTTAGAGGTTCCAGCAGCGTCTGCACTCTTTTCAAAAACGCTTCTTCAGCTATCCCGAGGACCTCGCGTCCAGCGCCCGTCAGTGATACTGTGACAACCCGCTGGTCCCCTGCCGGGTTGTGGCGTTCCACCAGTCCGTCAGCCTGCAGCTTGTCAATCATTTGGGTGACGCCAGGGGAAGAAATGTTCAGACGGTCAGCCAGCTCCGAGATGCTGGGAGACTGGTCTGCCAATTTCAGCAACAGGCGCAGCTTAGGCCGAGACAACGCCCCGTACTGCCCGCCTAAGGCGTCCTGCAGGGCGATCAAGGCGGTGACCATTATTCGCGACTCGTGATCCATGAGGACCCTCCCTTCTGCTGCGCCAGACTCGGGGTTGCGGCAATCAAAACTATTCTTCATACTATCACAAAGTCAGTAACTTAATTAACTATTCCCTGGCAATGGCGTGGCTATTCCTTCTGGGTGGATGCGGTGACCGCAGGGGGCCCTGGGCTTTCCCGCTGGCGTACAATACGGATAGACGGCAAGCTGAGAGGGGATGAACCGCGTGACTTCAGGGCAGCAGGATTCTGAGACTGCGTCCCACCGGGAATTGACAGTGCTGATTCATCCGGCAGGATTCGAAATAGACTGGCAAGAAGCAGTGGGGCCCGGGGACGCGCAGACCATGGCATGGCAGGGTGATTGGGCCCAGCAGTGCCGTACGGCGAAGGGAATGGCGCTTTTAGCCCTGGGCTTTTTGGATCCGGCAGTCCCGCTTCCGGAATCTGTGCACTTTCGGCGGGCCATCGCACGGTCTTTTACTGAATCTCTGGTGCAACTGGAGGACTTGGAACGCCTGCGGGGCGAAGCTCTTGTGCCGCGGGATGCGGACCGGAGGGAACAGCTCCTGCGCCAAGCGCCTTACCTGACGGGGCAGGAGCACCTGAACCTTCACTGGCTCCAGCAGGTCTGGTCTGGGCTGAATGCTGCATTTGCTGGGGAAATACAGGAGTACCAGGCGAGGGGCATGGAACCGCCATCTGAAAAATCACCCGGTCGAATATTTATGGCCAGCCGTAGAATCTACGCCAGTTTTGGGGACGTGGACGGTGGATGTCCCGCGGAAAGAGGGTCAGCCGATCCGCCAAGCCATTTTACAGGCCCAAGCCACCACGGTGCCATTAGACGCCCCGGCACACCGGCGAACCCTCACGGCTCCCACCCCTACGGTGCAAGTCATCTTGGCCAAGGAATGCGATCCGCCAGCCGGGGTCACGCCGATCATTTGGCTCCTCTTAACCACCTTACCGGTCGACGACTTTGCGGCGGCCCGCCGCCTCGTCTTTTGGTATACCTTGCGCTGGCGGATTGAGCGGTTTCATTTTACATTGAAAACGGGAGGCTGTCAGGTTGAACACTTACAGCTTCAGACGTTTGCGCGGTTAGAGCGAGCCATTACGCTGTAGTCCATTATCGCCTGGCACATTTTGTGGCTGACATATGAAGTCCGCGTCGATCCGAAACAGTCCTGCGAGGTCGCGTTTGACATGGAAGAGATTCGCGTACTTGCCGCCTTACGTGAACAGCAACGGCCCCGAAAGGGGCCGGCTTCCGTGCCCGACCCGCCGCATTATCGCATGACTCTCTATGATGCCGTGCGGACGATGGCCAAACTTGGAGGCTTTATCGGACGGAAAAGTGATGGGGAACCCGGTATCAAGAATCTATGGCGCGGCTATCGGCGATTACAAATGATCGTGTGGAGCGTCCAACTGGCTACCGAAAAATCATAAAAGAGCGGGAGCCGTATTGAGCCGTCGGGTTAACCCGACGGCTAAGACCCCTGCCCAAAATTACCTGATCATCACTCCTGCC
>DAIDDL010000058.1:0-7075 GCA_027309085.1 Sulfobacillus sp. | reverse complement strand
GAGCGGGAGCCGTATTGAGCCGTCGGGTTAACCCGACGGCTAAGACCCCTGCCCAAAATTACCTGATCATCACTCCTGCTGTGATAAAAAGAGAGGCGGAGGCATAATATCTTCATCGCATCTGTTAATAAATGTCATTAACGGCTACAAAGCCCATAGGGGTAAAGTTTGCCTTCGCGTTCCCATCGCCGCAATGTGGACGGGGTGACCCCCAAAAACTCGGCGGCTTCACGAATCCCCACAAGTTTTGGGCCCATGCCTAAATTATACAATTATGGATAACCATAGACAACTTTTTGAGAAACTGTTAAAACCCTTTACCGGGGAAGATTCCCCGGTGGCGCAGCTGATGCTCTCCGTAAGGGGCGCCTTTGCGGAATTTGAACGGGCCTGTGATTCGCGAAAGCCAGCGGGAAGGCATTGCGCTGGCGAAACAGCGTGGGGTCTATCGCGGCCGCCAAAAATCCTTGCGGTCCGACCAGGTGGAGGAGCTGCGGAACCACGTAGGCCGATGAAAAGAAAGCACAGTTAGCGCGCCTCTTTGGCATTAGCCGCATCAGTATTTGCGGGAATACCCGCAAGGGTTGCGTTAACCTCCGCATATCTGTGCCGCAGCAACGAGGAGTCTCTAGGGTCCACAATAGCCTGCCTCCGAAGAGACGGGCTATAATGGACGTGAGCATGCTCTATAGGCAGCCTCCTAGAACAGGAGGTGAATGGCTATGCACCTGACCATAACACTGTCGTGGACTGGCACTGTACATCTGGTGGCGCACTACCAGACGCAAACGTCGGTAGACCCTCACTTCGCCTCCCCTGTTACTGCACGGGCCGAACGCGCCGCGCTGATGCTAATGTCAATAACGCCGACACGGAGCGCACACGGGGCTGTCCGCTCCCGTCGGCCGGCAAATATTAGGGCACCCCATGCCAGTGCAGGGCTGCATAGGCAGGGTTCTCAACGCCATAGGTGTGGCGTGGATCCACCTCACCTGTTTGGAGATTGGTCAGCCGCATCTGATTCGGCCCCCAGCCGCCCACTGCCGTCCGTTCGACTTCTTCACGATGTTGCGCGGGATGGGCATTGTTGGGGCACACAGTGGTCAGCTTTTCTTGGCAAACCGAAAAGCGGGCAGGAATGGGAATCCACCCGCGGTCAGGTACCAGCACATGAACTTTAGTCACAGGGCTATCTCTTGGCAGGAGTTCAGCCGCGACCGCGAAGCCGTTGGAAGGAGCCAGTAAAATATCTGGCACGCGGGCCTAAGCAAGCCGCAGAGGTGCGCGTCCTATTCAGATGCCGCAGCGACCCTTATGACCTGAGTCTGCTAGAGTTCATGAAACCTTAACGCCGGGTTTATGTGTACCTCATCTTCTTCGGGTATGATAGGACTGTATGTCAAACTATGCCCTTGTCGCCAGTGCAACAAGGCAAAGGAGTCGATGAATTTGCCCTTGGGCAGTGCGGCCTTGTTGGGGATCATTCAAGGATTTGCAGAGCTTTTCCCTTTTTCCAGTTTAGGCCTATTAGTGATTCTCCCCCACGTCATCCATTTGCAGGTGCCTACTCAGGGCGCGCGGTATCTGCCGTTTCTTGTCGCGCTGCATGCGGGTACCGCCATCGCCCTGCTCTTGCTGTTCCGTCATGAATGGGTAGCGGTCATCCGCGGCTGGTTCCTGTGGCTCAAAGGTCAGCATACCCCGGAAGGCCGCATGGCCTGGATGCTGATCTGGGCGACCATCCCTGTCGGCATTGTCGGGCTGCTGCTGAAACATCCCTTGGCCCACCTGTTTTCGAAGCCCCTGCTAGCTGCCATTTTTCTTATCGTCAACGGATTTTTGATGCTGCTCGGCGACTCCTGGCATAAGAAATACCGGCGCAACCCCCTTCCCATGGCACAGATGAGCACCCGGACGGCTGTCAAAATCGGGCTATTCCAGATTTTGGCCCTCATTCCGGGCATGTCCCGCTCCGGCGCCACCATGACGGGCGGCGTCGGGCAGGGCCTGTCCTTTGAGGATTCCGCCCATTTCAGCTTTTTGCTGGCCACCCCGATTATCTTCGCGGCCGCGCTGCTGGAATTGCCCAAACTGAACGCGGGAAGCCACAGCCTCATGATCCCCGCGCTGCTCGGCGGCGTGATTGCCGGGATTACCGCCTGGCTGTCGGCCCGCTTTCTGCTGCGCTACTTTAAAGTGCACAACCTTTTCCGGCTAGCCATCATTTCCATTGCCGTGGGCATTATCGGCATCGTACTCGTCCACTAGACCGCAAGTCAGGCGGGGATTGGAACCCCCGCCTGACTTGCGGTCTCGCTTTCCTGCTGGCGATCCGGGGCCAGCCGCCGAATAGATGCGCTTAAAGCCTGGGGAGGGCATTCACCACAGTCCCCGGGTTTTTTTTCACGCCCCACCCCCCATAGGTCGCTAATCGTTACCCACATCTTTTGCGCCGCAGTAAGCCTTACGAATGGTGCAGCACCGTCCTTGCCTTCTATAGCAGTCGGAATATTTCGCAAAAGTTTGTGCCTATCCTTTCGCGAATCTATTCAATCATGAGGGGGCGGCGCTATTGGAAGAATGGGTTTTTCGTGAATTAGGTCATATGGACTGCGGTGATGCGCGTCTCAGTGAGCGCGCTTTACGACTGACCCGTGACATGAGCGTGCATCCCGACGGATCTTTGCCTTCGACTTATCAGGGTGATCCCGCGGGATTGAAAGCGAGCTATCGGTTCTTTGATAATGACCATGTCACACCTGAAGCACTTCTCGCGTCCCATCGGGACGCTGCCTGGGCGCGGTGCACCGAGGAACCTTGGGTCTTGATCGCGCAGGACACGACGTATTTCAACTTTACCTCACATCCGCAAACGACCGGGTTAGGCCCCATTGAATCGTTGCAGGATATCCGCTTGCTCGTGCATAGTGCCTTAGCGATGACACCTCAGGGCGTTCCGCTGAGGATTCTCGTTCAAAAGATTTGGGCGCGAGATCCCGCCGAGCATGGTAAGAGTGCGGACCGCAAAAGTCTCCCCATTGAGGAAAAGGAAAGCTATCGTTGGCTCGAGACCATGGACCAGGCCACCGCAGGGTGCCCCGCGGGCACCCTGCGGTTGTCATTGGGGACCGAGAATCAGACATTTATGACCTTTTGCCATCTGAAAAATCACCCGGTCGAATATTTATGGCCAGCCGTAGAATCTACGCCAGTTTTGGGGACGTGGACAGTGGATGTCCCGCGGAAAGAGGGTCAGCCGATCCGCCAAGCCATTTTACAGGCCCAAGCCACCACGGTGCCATTAGACGCCCCGGCACACCGGCGAACCCTCACGGCTCCCACCCCTACGGTGCAAGTCATCTTGGCCAAGGAATGCGATCCGCCAGCCGGGGTCACGCCGATCATTTGGCGCTCGACGACTGGCATGTCCCGCATCGGCTAATGCACTGACAATGAGCCCGGTCGGAGTCAATCACAATTGCAGGATTTTGTGCTTGCGGCCAGGCTCCCGGATGGATATCCAAAGTCTCTCCGGCGAACCAGAAACTGCTGAGGGCGGCCACCTAACCCTCTCAACCCGACAGGGTTAGGTGGCGGGAGAGTTCATAGACCGCCTTGATCCGCGGCCTGCAGGCACCCTCTCACGTCCAGTAAGGTATAATAGCTGAGCGAGCCTTTGAGAAAGGACAGAAGTGGGTCAACTACCCCGTCCTAAAGGCCGGAGCTTGAAGGAAACCGAGAGCTGGATTGACCGGGGTTAGCGGACACAAATTCGCTCCGTTGGCGCGAGGTCGTTAAGACCTACCCGGGATGCTTCCTCAGTCCCGGGTGTGGCAGCTATCCACGCCCACGCCTTACGAAGCACGGATTTCATTCCGCATGGATACCTGGCCAGAAGCAAGAGCGCCTTCGGGTTTCAGACGGGAGATCTGGTCAACGTCGTCCCCATCAGCAAGGAAGCGGGTACATACCTGGACCGCGTAGCCATTTGCGCCCAACATCCAGACTGGAAACGGGCTGGCGCAAAGCATCCATCTTCGTTTCTGCACGCTGATTCAGCATGCGGACGGATATGGCTATTCGCGGGCCAGGATAGCATCGAGCATGGCATCGGCGAAAGGAGAAGCGGGAATGGGGTTAGCTCGTTTACGCACAACCCTCCTTCCCCGGCCTGAAGGCCGGGGTTTCCCGCAAATGGATGAATGCAAACGGAGATCGTATTGGGCATCTTTGTAATGGCGATGGTCCTCTTGGCCTCAAACCGGGTGCGGATCGACCTGATTGGCCTGCTTGTATTGCTAGGTTTAGGCCTCACGGGCGTAGTCCCAACGTCCCGTCTCTTTCTCGGTTTTTCCTCGGAGGCAGCCATTCTGATTGCTGGCATGCTGGCTTTAGGTGAGGGCCTTGTAGCGTCAGGAGTGACTGATGGCCTCGCCAATTTTGTCAAGCGGATTGGCGGGGCCCACGAACGCCGTCTGTCAGTCGTGCTGATGGCCGTGTCAGCCCTGCCCTCCGCCTTCATCAGCGACGTCGGGCTCGTCGGCATGTTTATCCCTGTCGTCCGCAGCCTGACCCGCCGTGTGCATATTCCCGCGTCCCGCCTGCTGATGCCTCTTGGCATAGCGGCGACCTTCGGGGGACTGCTCACAATGGTGGGGAGCGCGGGAAACATTGTGGGCAACCAAGCTCTAGCCAGTGCGGGTTACCGCCCGCTAGGCATCTTTGCCATCACACCCATCGGTTTCGTGCTCCTGCTCGTCGGAGTGGCTTTTATGACCACGGTGGGACGGCTTTTGCTGCCCAAGGCTCCGCCATCCGGAGCCCTCCCGCTGGAGGAGGACAGCGGGCACCTGCGGCAGTATGTGTCTGAGCTGAAGGTTTTGCCCGGTTCGCCGCTGGCTGCCCATCCCTTAGCAAGCGTCCGCTTCTTCTCGGACAACAGCATCACCATCTTGCGGCAAGTACGGAACGGTCAGGTCACCAAGGTATCAGGCCAGACAAACCTGGAGGCAGGAGACATCCTGTTGGTGCTGGGAGATGTTGAGCAAATCCTTGCCGCCGACAGAACCAAATGGGGACTGGAATTGGCTGGGGACCCCAGCACACTGCCGTCGACTACGGAGCATACGGACGTCGTCGAACTGTTGCTCGGCCACCGCGCCCCATGGATTGGCCAAACCGTCCTCGGCCTCAATCTTCGCCAACGGCAAGGGATCAGCGTTCTCGGACTATACCGCGACGGGCAGTTGACCGTGCAGCGCTTAGCGACAGTGCGGCTGCGCACAGGGGATATTCTCTTGGTTCAAGGAGCCCCCGAAAGTTTGGCCGCCCTGCAGGCTCAGCACGGGCTGATTGCTTTAAATGCCCCGACAGCGCGCCAGTCCGTGCCGGGCTACAGATTGTGGCTGGCACCGTCAATTTTGCTGGGAAGCTTGCTGCTGGCCGCGTTTGGCGTGATCGACATCAGAGTCGCCATAGTGCTGGGAATTGCGCTCATGGCTGGCACCGGGATTCTCTCACTGTCTAGCGCATACCGCGCTGTGGAATGGCGCATCGTCGTATTTGTCGCAGGTATGATCCCTCTGGGGTCAGCACTCATCAGTACAGGAATCACCCGGCGCATTGTGCACATCCTGAGCGCGTGGAACGACCCTACAGTTCATCCCGTGCTAATGATCGCCTTTCTGTTTGTGCTGGCAGCCGTACTGACACAAGTTCTGTCCAACATCGCCACGGTATTGGTCATGGGCCCTGTCGCCGCCGAGTTGGCCACCGCGCTGCACGTGATGCCCGACCCGTTCGTCATGGCGGTGATTGTTGCCGTCTCAGTGTCGCCGCTCACGCCTTTGGCAAATAAGGTCGATCTGCTCATTATGGGACCTGGCGGGTTTCGCTATAACGATTTTCTGCGGTTGGGCGTTCCTCTCACAGTCCTGATGGGTGCGGTGACGACTCTGCTCATTCCCTTGTTTTTCCCTTTTCGCTGAGGCTGGCCATGGCAACAGCCATCAAGGCGAAACCATCCGCATGGCAGAGGCTTCAGGATGGGGGCACCCGTCCCACGCGGCTATAGGGGACCGGACGTGCGCAAATAGCGCATCCGGTCCCCTATTTACGCTATTTGGCAATAGTTGGAACTTAGATGATCGTGCGAGAACCCCTGTGACCCTCGCTATTTTGGCAAGAGAAAAAATCTTCCTACGAGACAACGACACCGCAATGTCTGCCAGCGGAATTGCAAGCCCTTGGCAAACACCTTGAGTACGGGCTCAAATGATGCGGGTAGTTCCAAGCTCAATCGCTTCTGTAAATGGCCGACTAAAAGGGGACCAGAAAAGGCCAAGTGGCCGAGATCGAGTAGGGGCGAGTGACTAACCCGCGCCCTCTCACACCACCGTACGTACCGTTCGGTATACGGCGGTTCATGACCAGCGTAGACGTGTCGCCTCGTACAGGTTGAGGAGGCGGTGCAAGCCTTGTGCATCCCAATAGCTCACCGTCAGCACGCTGTTTAAGGGCCCGCGGCCATGCGCCACGGGCCTTTGCGCGCATTGGCGAGTTCCCCGGTTTTCCACTCGGGCATCCCGAGCGTCCGCAGTTCCCGATACCGCGTGCGGACGCGTTTCCACCGACGCCAAACGATGGCCCGGAAGCGATGGCGAATCCAGCTGTCAAGCTCCCGCAGGGGTGTCGGCGTCTCGGCTAAGGCAAAATATCCCACCCATCCCGCCAAGAACCGATTGACGGCTTGAATCCGTTCCTCGAGGCGTCCGGGAGCATGCCGGTCGGTGAGTTCCCGCAGTCGGCGCTTGACCCGCCGCAGGGACTCCGGAGCTACCCCGATTCGGTAGTGGCCCCGGGATTTGAGGAATTTGAACCCAAGGTACGTGCGGTGCACCAGCCGGTCCACCGCACTTTTGGTCAGGTTCACCGGAAGATGGAGCATGCGGTCGAGGTACCGGGTCACCGATGCCAAGACGCGCTCCCCAGCCCGGCGGGAATGCACCAGTATCATCGATAAAGTAGCCCCGGGGATTTTCACCCCGAGGGGTAGGTAAAGGAGAGCCTAGGGCTT
>DAIDDL010000057.1 GCA_027309085.1 Sulfobacillus sp. | reverse complement strand
TTTCTGCTCGCGGGTTCAGCGGGCGGACGGGTATGGGTATTCGTGGACCCAGATAGCGTCGACAGAAAAGGAGGATGCGGGAATGGGGCAGGCTACGCCTGCCGCGCTATCCCTCCCCAGCCTGAACGCCGGGGTTTCCCGCGCAATCGGATGAATCCTGTGCACCAAGCCGTGCTATGGCAAAAAGACCGTCTCTTCATCGGACGCCAAAAAGAGTGTGACACCGTTCAGCTCTGGCTCGAAACCGACCCAGCCCCCACCTTGATTGCCGGGGTGAGCGGGATTGCCGGCATTGGCAAATCGACCTTGCTCCTGAAGTTTCTGCAGATGGCGCAAGAATCCGGCGCATTGACGGCCTGGCTCGATGCTCGTGCGCTGGAGCCTA
Organism: Sulfobacillus sp.; assembly: GCA_027309085.1. Classification (GTDB taxonomy): domain Bacteria; phylum Bacillota; class Sulfobacillia; order Sulfobacillales; family Sulfobacillaceae; genus Sulfobacillus. The sequence goes on along the minus strand of DAIDDL010000057.1, from coordinate 25,156 downwards.
CTCCACAGGCTTTCTTGGCCGCGCTGCCCGCACCGTTTCACGGGCCGGAGTTTTCCCAGCGCCTCGAACGCCAGCACGCGCTGCTCGCCGTGGACAACTTTGATGATGCCTATGGGATCGAACCCTGGCTCCGCGAAGTGCTGCTGCCCATGTTCCCGTCGCAAAACCTCATGGTGGTCGCAGGCTCGCGGCACAGCGTGGTGCCACGCTGGCGTGTGGACCCCGGCTGGCAGCGCCGCACCATGGATTTTTCGCTGCACCCTTTTACTCTGTTGGAAGTCCGGCAGTGGCAAAATGAGGTCGGTCCTATTCCGGCCGCCGCTGAATCTCTGTACCAGGAGACCAGGGGTCTGCCTCTAACCCTCGCGCTGTCTTTGGAAGCCCCGGGCATCAGGGCAGCCGAGAGGCTGCCTGCTTTGTGGGATGAGCCCGCAGCCGACTCACCCTCCCGCCCGGCCGCCGACGTGCTGGCGCTGGTACTGGTCGCTCAGTGGGATTTTCTGCAAACTATTTTGGACCGGCCCGTCAGCACGGCCGAATATCATGCCTTGGGGCGGCTGGCCTTTGTGCGGCGCACCCCGGAAGGACTGTCCTTGCACGACCTCGTGCGCCATTACTGGTATGAGCACCTGCGCACCGAGCGCCCCGACTACTTCGCCCAGCTTAGAGGCCGCGTCTTCCACGAGCTTTTGCGCCTCAGCCGCTCGAGTCCCCAGTCCCGCGAACATTTCATGTCCCAGCAGTTCTTCTGGCTGTTCCGCGATGTGCTTGGGGTCAGCACCCGCTATGCAGACTTGCAGGCTGTTCCCGACCAGCTGGAAGTGGGGCCGTTCCGCCCAGAGGACCGGGAGCTGCTGCTGACCATGGCCGGCTCCTGGCAGAGAGAAAGCCTGCCCGTCAGCCCCACTGAGGCCTCCCTCTTCCTGAATGAGGTCATGACCCTCTTCCCGGAACTGGTCCGGGTCCTGCGCCGTCAGGAGAGCGGCCGCCCGGTGGCCTTTATGGCCTCCGTCTGGCTCACTGAGGCCAGTGTCGGCCTGATGGCAAAGTACCACGCCGCCTTTACTGCCAACCTGTTGAAGGCACTGGAGATGTCCCCCCGTTCTCTCAAGGAGCCCGATACCACTTATCACCTCACCGTTTGCATTGACCCTTCTCAGGAGGACTATACCCGGAGGGAACTCATGGGCATGGTGTCCCGCGACGCGTTTGGACTCATGCCCGGCAACCGCAACCTGGTGATGGCCCGCACTCCTGGGCTTCAAGCATTTCTGCAGAGCTTTGGCTACCGTCCCCACCCTTTCTCGCCGGGGGGAGGGGATCCAGGATCCACCTTATACCAGCTGGATCTGCGCCACACCCCTTTTATAAAGTGGATTCTCCCGGTGCTGGCTGGACTTTCAAGCGACGCTCTACCGCGGCGGTCCGGCATTACCGCAGCCGAGGTTAAAGAGGCCTATGAGCACCTGTATGATGTCTCCTTCAGCCTGTCAGAGACCAGCCCGTTCTCTTCCGAGAACGGGAAGATATGGAGGCAGGTGCTGCGCGAGATGCTGCAGCCGCCTTTCATCACGCCCCTTACAGATACCGACGCCCAGTTGCTGGACTGGGTTTACGGGCAGCGGCACTCTGACCCTACAGCCGCTCTCGAAAAATTTGCCTGGAGCCGCGCCAGCTATTACCGGCACTTGCGTACGGCGCTGGAGCACGCCACCGAGGTGGCGCAAAGAATATTGTAGCAAACAGGTTTTGGGTGCCAATAGAAACCGCTTGACCCCCTCTTGGCTACCGCCTAAGAAGGAGAATGCGCGGGTATTGTGTTCACCCGCACAAAACATTTGGACAGAAGCTGCCGGACTTCACAAAGCCTCAATCAGGGGCATCAGCGCATATTTACGCTGATGGGCTGCGGTAATGGCCGCCTTATATGCCGCCCAGCCCTCGGCGTCGCCTTTAGCCAGGTACGCCTTCTTGACCAGAGCCAGAAAGCGGGCCGCACGGCGGTACCGCGTCGACTGCTTTGCCTCGATAATGGCTTCCGCTTGGCGCGACAGCATTCCTATCACCCACTCGGGCTCCTCGGAGAGCACCGTCTCGGCCGCTTCTTCTAAAAGTCCGGAGTCCATCCAGCCCTCCTGACCCTCGCACGATGCAATGATATCCGCCGTCATGTGCTCCTGTAGAAAGATGCGCGGGGCTGCATAGCTGCTGTTCCCCTGCCGGAGACGCTGCCATAGGCGCTCTGAAATCTCGGGCCACTGGTCTCCAGAGAGGTCCTTGATGCGTTCATAATGCTCCACTGCCGGAAAGTGCTGAAAGGCCAACAGGTAGGCCGCAAGCGCACTCTCCTCGTCCCCTCTGAGATCAGCATACCCCGCCACCACGGATGCGATAGACTGAGTCTCCGTTGGCAGGCGGCGGGCCAGTTCCAGTCCCAGCTGCACCGCTTCTTGGTGGGCTCCGTGATCCCACAGAGACTGCAGGGCCGCCACGGCCCCTGCCGAATCGTCTATATGAGTCCTGGCATACTCCACCGCTTCGGCCACCCGCCCCATTTTCGCCAACTGAGCTGCGTACATCCCGTACTTGTGAAGACTTTCTGCAAAGGCCAAGAATTCATGGTGCTGCTCTCGTTTATCCAGCGCGGCCAGCCACGCCAAAGCCAACACCTGATCGGCCTCGTCCAGAGGCTCCTGTAAGGACGCCAGCGCACGGGCCGCCTCCGGCCCCCGTTCCGCAGCCTGCCACGCCGCTTGCAGCGTCTCCACTCCATAGTCCTGGGCTTCCTTGGCCCATTTCCGCAATTGGGGCGCAAATTCCCCGCGCTCAGTTTCTGTCAGTTCCGCCAGTAAAATGGCCTCAGCCAGCGCCGGAGAGATCTCATCGACAAAACCGCTGGCGTCTCCATCTGAGTCATCCATGATGGTCCACACGTCCAAATACGCCCCGGTCAGGGCCAGCAGCTGAGCGGCCGCTTGTCCCGCCTTCCCTTCCTCCAGCAGTTCCTCAGCGGACTCCAGCACAGGGCGCAGAGACCCAGGCAAATCGATTCCATCATGATATACAGGGCTGATGAGGTCCCGCAGCAAGTCTCTAGCCTGGGAGACTGCTTCCTTTAGATCCCGGACGGCGGCAACATCTGAATATTTTCGGGGTTGGGGCGGCACCATACGCTCCATCTGCTCGCGCACCGCAGGCACAGCGGCCAAGCTCACCAGAAAGTCCTGCGCTTGAGCCATATTCATCTGCCTGATCGTAGTGATGAGGGGCTGGCGCTGGAGAATCTGCTCCGGGTCGTCCCGGGCCGTGAGCACCACTGCCACCGCATGCTTGCACCACATGTCAGGAGACGGGCAAGAGCATTCGGCCTTCTGCGGCACCCACACGGCATTTTGCTCGGCCAAGGTCACCACAACACGGAAGGGCTCGCGACCGGGCCCTTCCACCTCAGCCGCCAGTTCTGGCCATAGCAGACTCAGGTTGAACACCCGGTTTTCTCGGGCATATTGGCGGCCGCCAGCGGCTGCCTCCTCTCCCGCATAGCGCGCCAAGCGTTCATCACTCATCGCAATCCGGTACATTGATTCTCTCCTTTACGACCTATGCTTTTTGCTGAACAGTGTATCATGATTCCCGGATGTTTTGGGACGGGACAGGGAAGAAGGCTTGCCCCCGGACGCTGTGCGGCAATACGCCCAACTCGAATAGAACAGTCAACCGTCACCATTGCCGTGCTCAGTTTTGTGACCACGCACCGAACCGCGTTCCACACCACCTTGCACTGCCGCGCAGATCATTCCGCGTACCTATTCACAGATCTAGGGGAGATGCATTTTATTGTCAAAGTTACCGAACCCAGGCATTTACGCCTAGGGGTTGGCCCGTCAGGGCCAAAGAGTTTTAAGAATTTTTCCACCAGAAGGCACCGCATGACTGAAATTCCAGCATCCGGAGCGAGAGATCAAGGATAGAAGAGGGCCAAGACGCAGCAGAAATACTGATGGAGGGCTTTCCTCCGGCGGAGATTGTCAAGCCGCTGTGGTGATCTGTGGAGGAAATCAAACACCTGCGTGACCCGCTTTTTTAAGATAAATTGTCAACAGATCCATGGCGGAACAGCGCACACTCCCGGTATCTGGATCCAGGAAGGACAACTTCCAGCGAATTCTTATGATTGTCTGGGGCTGACTGTGGTACAATGACGCACAGTTTGATCAACGTGTTCGGACCCAATAGACCTGAGCGCAGCCATTACATGAACCCGGAGGTTGCCATGCCCCATTCTCTTAACGAAAAGACACCCACGAGATCCTCTTCGTCGTCAAAGCAGCGCGCTAAATGGCGAATGAAGCCAGGCAGGCGGCGCTGGCTGATTGTGGCCGTGCTGGCCATCATTGCCGCTATTGCCGCCGGGATCTGGTGGATGCTGGACCCTGTCCACGCCCTGACCACGTCGCGCGTGAGTGCGCTCAACAAAGGCTACGCTCTAGGGCAGCAGCGCGTCACCATTCTCATGCTGGGGAATGCGCTCAGCATCATCAACGGCAAGGATGTCAAAAATCCTACCGTCCGCGACCGCACGGACGCTATGCTGCTGCTGAGCGTAGATACCAAGACAGGGCAAGTCAGCGTGATTTCTGTTCCGCGCGACTCCCTTGTCAATATTCCCCACGTCGGCAAAACCAAACTAAACGAGGCCAACTACTTTGGCGGGCCGACCTTGGCTGTCAAAGAAGTGCAGAACATGCTGCATATTCCGATCGACTTTTATATGGAAACCACTATGTGGAATTTCGCAGACATCATCAATCAAATCGGGGGACTCACCCTAGACGTGCCGACCGCCATGCACTACGGCGGCACTGGCAATTACCTGGACATCAATCTCAATAAAGGCGTGCAGCATTTAAATGGGCAGCAGGTGCTGGAATTCTCGCGGTTTCGCAGTGAGCCCATGGGCAGCATCGGCCGCTCCTTCCAGCAGCAGGAAGTGATTAAGGCCATCATGCACAAGCTCCTCCAGCCCTCCAACCTGCCCAAGCTTCCGCAAATTGCGCTGGAGTTGCGCAAGGACATTGTCTACACCAACCTGAAGGACAATCAGTTGCTCGCGTTGGCTCTGGTCGCGCGCCAAGTGTCCTTGTCGCACGTGCAGTTTGCCTCCATTCCTGGCACCCCCACAGTGCGGATGGATCCCTATATGCACGTCAAGCTGGACTACTGGGTCGACAACACCAAGTGGGAACGTCTGCTGGGCGACCAACTGATCATGGGGCAACCGTGGACTGCTGCCCAAAAGAAGAGCATTGACTTTGAGGTGCGCACCGGAACAGCTTCCTTGGCTCCTGCCCAGCAACTGGCAAGCTGGTTGAAACAGCAGGGATATACCGTGAACGAGGTCATCTGGGCCAACAACCACAATCAGACCCAAAATACCATCGTTAATTTCACCGGCGACGACAATTTTGCCAAAGCGATCGCGAGCCATCTGGGCCCGGCAGGATCCACCACGCTGTCGGACAGTCCGTATCACGATGTGCCCCATTTGGATATGATCATTACCGTCGGATCAGATTTCAAACCCAACTTCACGGCACCCTCCACTTCGCACTCCGCCTCGTAGCCCCCGCGTTATTTGCGGACAGACCATGGAGGCCGCCCGGCTGGCCACAGAGCTCCCCTCGACCGCCCCGCGTGGCCCCTTTGAGGAGCCATGCGGCGTGGGACTCCATGGCAGGCCCTGAGAGAATCACCCACCCGCGCTGACCTTACCGGGTCCCCAGCTATGTGGCGCCCCCTCCTCTCCCCAACCCCGTCTCCGGCTCTCTTTCCGCTGATGGTCTAGCGTCTTTCCGTTTTGGTATAATAATCTCGACACCCTGCGGGCCATCGGGATCGAGGATGTGGAATGAGCGGAGCTGCTCCCCACCGTATTGCCGGCCAAAGAGCTGCGGGCGGATACGGTCTGGCGCATGATGGATGGGCGGCTCTTTCACCTGGAGTTTCAAACCCAGCGGGAATCCGCGCTCTATCGCTTTCTCAGCTACGATACCCGCTTAGCCACGCAGCATCAAGCCCCGATTCGGACTGTTGTGCTCTATCATGCGGGAGTCACGCAAGCGCCGGATCACATCGACTTGGGCGTGATTCACTACCAGATCGAGAATGTCTATCTGACCCAGCTCGACGGCGATGCCGCGCTCGGTATGGTGGCCCAGCATCTGGCGGCTCATGCCTGGGAACCGCCCGACCGCTTGCGGTTGGCCCTGGCGCTGTGCATGCATACCGACGATCGGCGGGCGCTCTTTGGACAGACGCTGGCTTTGCTTCCCCAAGTCCCGCCAGACGAACGCGATCTCGTCACGGCGGCCATCATGGCCCTGGCGGAACCGCGGTTAACCGACGACGAACTCGACCAATTGATAAAGGAGCTGACAAAGGTGTCCAAGATTCTCGAACGCGTGCAAAAAGTCGGACGGCTGGAAGGGCGCGAGGAAGGACGCGAGGAAGGACGGCTGGAAGGACGGTTGGAAGGACGGTTGGAAGGACGGTTGGAAGAAAAACACCTGGTGGCTAAAGCCTTGCTCGCTGCCGGCGACAGCATGGAGAAAATCATGGCCGTGACTGGCTTGACCCGCGCAGAAGTGGAAGCGTTGAAGGCGCACTAGCCGCAGGAGCAAGGCTGAATTTATGGGCCGGTCTGCTCTTCCTGTTGCGTAAGTCAGGCCTGGCCCACGGCGCTCAGACTCTTCCGGCAGATCACCTCAAGCCTCCGCAGCAACGCGGAGGCTTTTCTCACGTCACTCGCCGCTATCAGGTGCGGATCACCGTGGAGGAAGAGCCCGTGGCACTGCAAACCTATCCGATTAACGGATGGGTGGGCTTGGACACGAAGGTGACCGTCTTAGCCCTCTGCCATGTCCACCCCGATGGCAATCCGCAAGGTTGTGCGACGTTTGGAGACGGCCGCCTGTATGATGTCCGGACCACTCAACGGCAAGCGCTGGTGGGTCAGATCACCCATCAAGCCGTGCAGTGGACCAAAGAACGCGGAGCGGGTCTGATCATAGAAAACTTGAAATTCCTTCACGACAAGGACGTCAGTGCCAAGTTTAATCGGATAACTCACCAGTTTACCTACCGGGCGTTCTTGACGGCACTCGAACGCCAAGCCGCCCGCGAGGGGGTCGAAGTGTTTAAAGTCAAACCCGCTTACACGTCGATGATTGGACGATTGAAGTATCAGCCACACTATGGGATCAGCGTCCATCACGCCGCCGCTTTGGTGATTGGACGGCGTGGCGGACTGAAGGTGTGGCGGGAGAATGTGCCAAAATCCTTGCGCGAATGGGTGCAACGGCGGGGAAAATGGAACGATACGGCGTATCGCCAAACGGATTGGAGTGCGTGGAATAAAATCCAGCAAGAAATCCAGACAGTTCTGCTGAAACATCATCAATACCTGAACGCCTGGCTCGATCAGTGTCACCAGATTTACCAGCACTAAAGCACCACACCACACGATCCCCGCCGTAGTCACACGGTGAAAGACGCGGCGGGGCATCTGAATCAGGAGCCGGGTAACACCTGGGCCGAGGGCACCACGCGAAAGACAGGGGCGAGACCCACAGCCATTCTCTTTCGTGGATCCTTGGCGGCGAAAGGGAGCGGGCCGTCCCGTCGATCCCCTTTCAATAGTGCGAGAGCAGCCCTCCAGCGGACGAACCCTGTGAGATCCGCGCTGTCGTCAGACAGTGACCTTGAATGACGGTTTACGAGGTTTTTTTAACCAGGCACATGTTGGCTAATGGACTGCTACCGATCCCCTAGTGCTCCAAAATTCCCCATCGCGCGACGGATCATGTGAAAAAGGATCGGCGCGATGCGCGGAAACTCGATGAAGATCTGAGCGTTGGCAGCCTGACCTCTGAGGGCGAGAAGCATTTCGTGACGCTACGCGGAGTCCGAAGCTCCGTTGCTACCGCGGGCCTGGTATCTTTGTCATATGGGCTGATGATTCTGCATAGTCATAATTGACCAGCAAGCAGTCAGCAGGTATAATTTTCCTGATGGACATCCTCCCATAGCTAAAGCTCAGGGCATCTCCACTGCGGAATCCTGCAACGCATCGACCGTTGAAGGACAAGGAACCCCTGAGCCCCCTCAATTAATTTTGAGGGGGTTGCCGTAAATGGCACCGAATTGATAAAGGCACACCTGGTGAAAACCCGGTTCGCAAAGCCACAGGGTCTAACGTTCCCGTCGAAAGGGGGCCACGACAGCCGTGCTACCATATCGTCATCAAGGCAGTTCTTCCTCCTTGGGTTCCCCGCCATCTGATCCTTTTCACTGGATTTTTACGCGGGGTTTAGTCTTACGGGGGATTGTGTCGCTATTTCTATGGTGGAACATCATTGCGTTTCCCGGAAAGAGCCTTCCTCACGCCTGGCTCTCCGGTTTAGTAGTCTCGGTCGCCAGCGGTCTGGCCTGGCTTCTGCACCGACAACACCCTACCGCCATCGTCTTATGGGCAATGGTCACGACCACGTTTGATATGGTTTTGGGCCTCGTCGCCCTCACGGAATTTTCTACCACCCTGCAATCGAACGCGCCCGCACTCCTGCCGCTCATCGGTATCGAACTCATTGCCTACTGGAACGGGATTGGATACTGGATTGCGGTAAGCTACTGCACCATTGCCCTTATCACGTTATGGCCTTTCCCCTCCCACCCTCTAAGCAGTATAGCCATCAGTCACATGGCTTTTTGGCTGGCCGTGAATTTCCTTCTGTTATCCGGCGTAGCTACTCTATTGCATCGCGAACCGGTCTCGGAACTCCATGATGCGCTGGGTGACCTGACTAGCCGAGAACGTGAAGTATATGCCCTCCTCCAGTCCGGGTTGAGTCAGCGTGACATCAGTGAACACTTACATATCGAGCGCAGTACGGTGAAAACCCATGTACAACATATCCATCGGAAACTGGGGTTGGATGATCCCAAGGAGCCCTAGTCCTAGGGGATGATACGATTTCCTTACCGACTCCCCCCCCCGTGGGACAACCGCCCGGAGGTAAAAATTACCCCTCTATCCCCCTTCCTCGCTGCCCCAAACATCTGCTACACCAAGTACATCATCGTGAAGGAGGGGCTTGACGTGAATAATGCCACCCAATTAGTTTCTCTAGGAAGCGTAACTCTCGCCACGTGCGGCATCATGAAATTACTGCTGGGTCATTATCCTTGCCTATCGGTTCCCCGATCCGTTCTCGTTATTGGCGAAACCCTAATATTCTTGTCCGCCGTGTTTTCTCAGCAGGTTCGCTGGAGCGGGATTCCTGAACTCTTGTTTGACGGGTTCATCAGTGCAGCGTGTTCGGTTGAGATGCTAGAGTCGACCTCTCGGCGAAAAAAGGTGGGATCGGGACAACCACCAAACCACACCCCCAGGGGATCGTAAGGAGCCGTCCAATTTCAACCGACTATTTGCGTGCGCCAAGCAGCTGATTATTGTGTGCCACGAAGGCGTAAGGCGCGCTAAAGCCTTACGCCTTGCGGCACGAGAGATGGGGGCGAGGCCATCGGAATCGCTCTGCAGGCAGGTTCCACACCACCGCAGCAGCTGAGAACAAAAGCCTTGGTCGTGAGCGTCACGGACAAGGAGCTGAACTCCGTCAAGTATACCCTGAGTGAACCGCTGGATACGTGTGGAAAGCTTGGGACGCCATCAAACGGGGGGCAGCTCGGGCTCTGTCATGGCGTGCACAAAACGGGAACGGTAAATGGTCTCTCCCCACTGCTCTATCGGGCCCGGTTTAATCACGATCCTCCCGACAATCCCGGCTATTTCTCACAGCAGAGGGTGGACAGCACCCACCGTCTATTCCTGGTCATTCAACCTCGTCAGCAACAACGAGTGGCCCCGGGGCCCTGGCCAGGATAGGCCTTCTCGGTCAGTCGCCAAGGGTTCCCTGCGGCGGCTGCGCCGACCGTGATGACTGACCTCGCAAGGCCCAAAAAGAAATTAGGCGGCCGGGTTGACATGGTGTCATCATCCGAGTAACTGACTGTGAAACTTGTGGCTATTTATGCCGTTCAATTGTGGCGTTACACCAAAAGTGCGGAAGCATCAAGTCCACTGCGGCTTCAAAGGCTTCCACGGAATTTTGAAGGCGGTGACGTCAAAAGGACCTGCCATACCCGGCAAGTCCTCACAAGACGCTCCTGGCAAAGAACTCCTAAGCGCGGGTAATGCTCAACAGCTTGTCCAGTCCCCACGCGATTACCGCATACACCCCCATGGCTACGAGCGTGAAAATCTCCACCTGCGATACCCCGTAGGTAAGGTGATACCCAAACAGACTGAAGAAGGGGGCGACAAACGGGTACGACACTGCATAGATGAAATGGGCAAAAGGATTGACGGAGTTCGCTCCCAGCAAAGCCAAAACAAAGCGGAACGCCAGCAGAATCAAAAGAATGCCAGCCAGATACCAGACAACGCGAACGGCCACCGTCTGCTTGGGGACTGCCGGAGCAGACAGCGGAGCCCCTGCAATAGTCTGCACGGTTCTTGTTGTCTCGACAGTAGATTCTTCTGAATTCGTATTCGTGCGTTGGTCGTCCAAAAAGTCCACCTCCATTTATTACGGCGGATACGAAAATCATCCACCATGTATAGCTTTTACGAAAGTCCTTGTCGGGTCATGGTCTGCCACCACTTTGAAACCACCTTGGCCCATCTAGGCAGTGCGCACACCCCCGGAACACCGCGGCAATTGCATTGCGGCATGTAATGGGGCGATCAGCCCGCATCCGCAGCTTGGCGGCCCAGAATGTAATATAGAATCATGCCGACAACGGGCAAAATTATAATTAGTGCCGTCCACAGCACTTTGTGGCCTATCCCTGCATGCCCGGCCAGAACACTGACCACGGCGAGAATATCCAGTACGGCGATGGCGATTCCTATCCAATGGAACATCATAAGATCTCTTTCTCCTCTATTTGATACGGTCCCAGATCTCTCACCGCCCAGCCTGAAATTCCCTCTCAAAACTTTCCCGCCGCCTTGACTTTTCTGCCCGATTGCTTCGGCATCCGTCCACAGCCATATTTTTAGAGGATTTGACCGGAGGCCAGGGGGAAATACGGCGCAAGCACCAACAGCACAACAAAAGAACTCGCCCTGTGCCCGCGCTCCCCTGTCATGTTCAGCCTCAATCCTGGGAGGCCGCCCACCATCAGGGTGTAAAGAATGTATTGGATATCCAGATGAACCACCAGAATCAGAGGTTTTCGGAAGGATGAAAAGACGAGAAGGAATTGAATTAATTATGTCACAATTCGGCAGAAAATGCAAGCAGTGGATAGCCGACCGCTCAGCGGCGACCAGAAGGCACGACCATATTCTATCCACCCCGCCGCATCGGAACCGAACACCACCGTCAATACAAGCCACTTTGGCTGACCGCAATCCCTTAACTGTTTTGTTTTGAGCAACTTGTCTGCCCTGACCAGATTGGCAAGTCTTAGCCGTTTTTTGGAACATTTCCCATGGCGACTAATATGTGGTATGATAATTTTGTATTATTGTAACAGTCACTAATTTCTTAATGAGCTTCTGCCTTCTCACGCTGTCGCTGGACAGAACTCATGAGAGCGTGAAAGGAGGAAACACTTATGGTACTGTCACCATTAGTCAGTCCGGCCATTGCATTGATTGCCGGAGTTATCATTCTTCTCCGACCCAAAGTTCTGAACTTTGTCGTGGCGATTTATCTGATTATCATTGGCCTCATCGGATTTATCCACTAGGTCCCACTGTTTCGTCCTCTGGATCGCATAATGACTACTGCGGCGAGAACCATTTTCTGTCCCGAAGGGGATACTCCTAGAGCACAGCCAATCATGGCCCGCGTTCCTCTTTTCGAGTCTGCCGACATCCCAAGAAGAAAGGCAAGAGCGCAAGAGAACGGGTCCCGCGTCTGGCGGCGCCCCCACCTCTGCTGGTTATTGTGGATTTATCCCACAGCCGCAACCCTCTTTCGAGTCTGGGACAATTGATTGCTGCGAACATCATGGGCTATGCCTCAAAAACACAAAAGAGCGGCGCGCCCAAAGATTGACGGCTCGGGCCCAACTAGGCCGCGGCGGTCAACCAGTAATCAGGACGCAGAAATGATCGGCTGGAGGCTCTGGCGTCTTTTTGTCGACACTCCGGCGTGGCGATGCGTTTATAAGCCGTAAAAGACAAACTCATCAGCCCGCCTGCCCCAGCTATGCCGACGTCCCACCCCAAGGCATTGCAAGAACTTGGACCCATTCCTTGTCTTTGACACGAACACATGGCGATCCGGCCGGTCACCCGCTCATCATCATCCCCCCCCCTTCTTTTTTGCTCTCCAGGCGGCCGCACCCGCCTTTCCCAGTCTCGACGGTCGCGGCACACCCAGGCCTTGCCCCTCGCGGGGGCAGGGCAGGCTCTAGACCTCGGTTTGGGCAGCCATAGCGGATTGGAGCAAGCCGCCACGCATAAGCAGCCAGATCCAGCCGCAGAGCAAGATGGCGCCCGCCACAAAAAACGGGACGGTCATCCCCCAGCGCTGGCCGATCAATCCGGAGAAGACCGGGGCTAAAGCGGCCCCCGACCAGCGCAGGAAATTGTAGGCTCCTGAGGATATTGAGCGGGAATACGGCGAGACTTCCATCGCCAAGGTGGTAAACAGGGCATTCGAAATGCCGCAGAAAAATCCCGAAATCACAATCAGGTACAGCAGGCGGTGGCCTGGCATCAACCCCGCCAACGCGAACACGATCACCAGGAACGGGAGATTCCAAGCCAGCACCCGCACCGGGTGCATCCGTTTCAGGAGCCAGTTCACCACAAAGACCGAGGAAATGGCGACCAAAATCCCCCAGAAGAAATAGGTAATGCCAAGGCTGATGGCGGACAGATGCCCCAATGTCAGCGGAGAGTAGGCCAAAATGGTGAAGAAGGCATAACTGTAGGTCAACCCGATGAGCGCGTTCGTCAGCACCGGAACGTTTCTAAGAGCCCGGAAGATGTCCCGGGCGGTGCGCGGCGCTTCCTTGCGGGGCGGCTCTTTCACGAGCCGCCAGGTCGCGAGGAACGCCACCGCCATCAGTGTCGCCGTGCCAAAAAACGGATCCCGCCAGCTCATCTCGCCCAACATCCCGCCAAGCAGAGGCCCCGAGGCAATCCCGAATCCCAGTGCCGCTTCATAGAGAGTGATGGCGGGCCCCATGCCTCCGACGGACAACCCGACGATAATGGACAGGGCAGTGGAGGTGAAAAAGGCATTCCCGAGACCCCACCCTCCCCGAAATAATGCCAGCGCGAGGATGGACGGAGAGAGCCCCGAGGCCGTGGCAAAGACCACCACCAACCCCAATCCAATCAGCATCGTGCGCTTGCCCCCCAGCCGGGTTCCCAGCACCCCCGAGATGAGCATTGCCAAAGCCATAATGGCAATATAGCTGGTGAAAAGCCACTCCACCTGAGCAGGAGACGCCCCCATCTTGCGCCCAATCAGCGGCAAGATAGGATCCACCACCCCAATCCCCATAAAGGCCACAAACGTCGCGAAAGCTGTGGCCCAGACCGCAGACGGAAACTGCTTCAGCATGACGAACCCTCCTCATTCTTCCGGCGCTGTCTGCGTCCACCAGAGACGACGGGAAGATTGATTGTATAATACAACCACTTTCCTTTCAGCACAATGCTATCATGAATTCATGGCACAAACCCTGGAGGCGATCCGCATCGAAAAGGATAGCGTGGCGGCATTGGAATACGAAATGGCGGTGCTAGTCCGCATGCTCACCGCAACCCGTCCAAGAAATCCCCAAGTGTCCACCATGGACCGCTCCGCTTACCTGATTCTTCACCAGTTGGAGGAAGCTGGCGCCCCAGTGGCCCTGCAAGACCTGGCAAGCCGGCTCCACGCCGACCTATCGACCGTGAGCCGGCAGGTATCCGCTATGGAGAAGAAGGGCCTGATCCAAAAATATCCGGATCCTGAAGACTCCCGGGTGCACCGCGTCGCGGTGACTGCTCACGGCGGAAAACAATTTGGCGCTATGCGGGAAGCCAGGCACGCTACCTATTCCGAAATTTTAAAGGATTGGCCTGCCCCTGAGCGGGAAGCGCTGGCCACACAGCTGACGCGCCTGAACCAGGCGATTCGCCGCTACCAAAGCGCTGACCGCCCCGCAGACTGACCTGGGCCATGCCGCAGATACTGCGGCATTATTGCAAAACATTCAAAGTTCGGCCATTACGGGTGACCGAACTGTCTTCCCTGTATAATAAAGAAGTAAGATTGCTGTTTTGCTCTTGCGCGGCTTCGGCCTCCAGCCGTATCGTTTCCCTTGTGCTTGTGCCTTGATTTCATCTAGGCCGGAGGCCCAATTCCGCAGCGTGACAAGAAAATCGGAATGCCAATGCATCGTGCTGTGAACAGTAGGAGTATGCGCCCTGTCGCGGCCTTTTTCATGAGAAGCGGGCAATGCATCCTTATCTGGACCGAGCAGGTTCAGATATTGCAGGACACCAAGTGACTGACTGAGTCGCGGTGGTGGCCCGCAGTAGCAATGCTGAGAGAGAGGAAGGCACGCGAGATGGGGCTGGCTCGTCTATGAATAAAGTCTTAGCACCGCCACGAAGATTCCGCGCTGCCTATTCATTCCAGATTCGCTAGGTTCCCCCTTAACTTTCCAGCCTGTATCCGGCGGCTTGTCATCTGATATGAAAAGAGGAGCTCCATGGACCAGTTGGTGATTCCCCAGATTCTGATTGAGGCTAGTGAAAAATACCCGGCCCAGGGCATTTGGGCGGACAACGAATTCACTCCGTACCCTGAAGTGCTGGCTCAGGTCATGCAGCTCGCCCGCGCGCTGTCCCAAAAAGGCATCCGTAAAGGGTCCGTGGTCGGTGTGCTGGATGTGAATTCCCTCTACCATCTCGAGTTGCATTATGCGCTGGGATTCTTAGGCGCTATCATCCATCCGCTGAACTTCCGCCTCTCCCTGAATGACCTGGAATACACCGTGCGGTTAGCCGGAGACGAGTGGCTTTTTTTTGGGCCGGAATTTGCATCCCTGGGACACTCTCTCAAAGGCCTAGTGCCCCGCCAGATACTGATGGGCAAGGAATTCAGTGCGCTCATGAGCCATGGTTTGCCTGCCGCGCCTGACCTGTCCCTCAAAGAGACAGATCCCTATTCGGTGTGCTTTACAACCGGGACCACGGGGAGGCCTAAAGCCGCCCTGTACCGCCACCGCGACCTTGTGCTGACCTCTTGGCAAATTGTTCACCACATGGCGCTGCATGACACCCCGGCACGGCTGGGCATGAACGAGGTCATTCTGCCTTTAATTCCGTTCTTTCACATGCACGGCTGGGGCATCCCCTTTATGGCTCCCTATATCGGCGCATCGGTGGTGCTGGCCGGAAAGGTCTCCCCGGCTTCCCAAGCTAAGCTCATCTACCGCCATGGGGTGACTTGGAGCAGTATGGTGCCCACGCAGCTGCAGGCCCTGCTGAAAACTCTGACGGAGCCCTTGACTGAGCCCCTGAAAGTGCTGACAGGCGGCACGGCTGTCACATCGGGACTGGCCCACAGAGCCGAGCAGCTGCAAATTGCGCTGTCCGTGATTTACGGCGGGGCTGACCAGCTGGGCAGCGCCATCTCTGCGGTCCCTCCCCACACAGCCCTCTCATCGGTGGACCGCTCCCTGATCCTGACCGCCCGTGTGCTCCCGCTGCCGGCGGTGGAGATGACCGTGCGGGACCAGAACGGGCATACTCTGCCGCCCGACGGTCTCAGCACCGGAGAAATCTGGGTCAGGAGCCCTTGGCTTCCGCAAGGCTACTTCAAAAATCCCCAAGCCAGCCAGTCGAGCTACCATGACGGTTTTTTTGTCTCAGGAGATCTCGGGATCGGTTTTCCCGACGGCACTTTCGCGGTCGTTGACCGCCTCAGCGAAGCGGTGAAAATCGGGGATGAGTGGATTCCCACGCATTTTCTGGAAACTATGATCTCGGATATCGAGGGAATTGAGCAGGTGGCGGTTCTCCCCTTGATCAGCCCACAGTGGGGCGACAGGCCCGTCGCGGTAATCCAGGCGCACCAGCCGATTGAGCCGGAAGCTATCACGGGCTATCTCCAAGCCCAGGTGGAAGCCGGACGCATTCGCCAATTCTGGATTCCGGAGCGTATTTTTTACATCGCTAAAATGCCGCTGACCAGCGCGGGCAAGATCAACAAGCAAACTCTTGTGGCCAAACTGGATCAGCTCCCGGAGTATCCCATGGCGTGAGAACCGCCTGCGGCCAGGAGCCTTCCAGCAGCGCAGAAAGCAAAGATATGCGCTGCTGTGCCATGTTAGAGTGCCCATTTACACGGCACCGGACAGATTAGTCCCGGCCAACACGGCGTTGAATGACTGCGGACGGAGGTTATCCGGCAGCTTAGGCAACTACGTAACTCGTATTTCGCACCCCTGGACGACCCCCGTGGACTGTTCTAGCCTCCGGGTGTTCCTGAAGGACTTTTTTCAGATCCGGTGTGTGCCAATTGGGGAGGGTGTGATGGCCGTAAAGGCCCGCGGAGACGAAAAATAAAGCTGGACGGCGGAGAGTCCTTGAGCTATCCTTGCCTGGGAGGGATACCATGGATCATCGACAATCGGAGCGCAGGGCGATACCTGAGGGGCCAGCGGGCGAGATGAGCACCCGGGCCGAACCCGCGGCTCCTCCCAAAATCCTAGCGTATCGGATGGGCTTTGCCGTCGCAGCCGCCGCCCTGGCCGAACGCATCGGCCTCGTCGCTTATCTCAATACCCATCTGGACTGGGATGCCAAACAGTGCAAGGTGTCGCCCGGGACCCGTTTGTTAGCCCTGATTATTGCCATCATGGTGGATCCCCGCGCGTTGTACCGCTTGGAAGAGTTTTACCACGACCAGGATTGTGCCGTGCTGTTTGGGGCGGAGCGCCACGCCGCGGACTTCAATGATGATGCGATCGGGCGGGCGCTGCTCAAATTGTTTGAATCGCAAAGTGGGCAAATCTATTCCGGGATCCCGGCAAGCCGTCGACCGACTGGCCTTGCCGGCGACCAATAGTGCCCACGTGGACACGACGAGCGTGACCTTACAGGTATGCCCATCCCGATGCGGGAGCGCGTCCCTTACGGGGCTACAACAAGGACGGGCATCCCGAGTCCGTGCAACTCGTCACGGGCCTGGTCACGCGAGACGACGGGGTGCCGTGGGGCGTCGGTGTGATGGACGGGAACACCAGTGATGCCACGTGGACGGCCATGGTCTTCCAACAAGCGGGCTGACGCTGCCGGATGTGCTTCGGGCGCAGGTGCTGTTTGTCGCCGACTCGAAAATGGTCAGCGAGACGACGGTGGAGGATTGTTGCGCAGCCGACATCTCTTTCGTGTCTCGGCTGCCGAATACGTTCGGGTTAGAGCGCCAGACCAAAGAGACCGTGCGCAAGGCGGGGCAATGGGATGCCGATCGGCCCGTCCAGGGCGACAGGCGTACAATATATCGCGTGTGCGAAATCCCCGGGGTCATCGGAGACGCCGCGGTGCGCTTAGTGGTCGTCCACTCGTCGGCCTTAGCGGCCAAAGCCCAGCATTGGGAAGAGACGCAGACGGTGCGGGAAGCCGAGGCGTTGGATCGGCAGATCGCCCACTGGGGCCTGCAACGTTTCGCCTGTGCCGACGATGCCCAACACGCGTGGCAGACCTGGCAGGCGACCAAAGCGGTGGCGCAAGGCTTGTGGGCGATAGAGGGAGCCATCCTCGAAGAGGATACCCCTGAAGGACCCCAATGGCGGGTGCAGGCGACGCGGGCAGAGACTCCCCGGGCGGACCGGATCGCCGCGGAACGGTTTCGCCGCAGCACGTTTATTGTCGTGTCGAATGATCCGCGCCGGTCGGCGCGGGACCTCCTGACCGCCTATAAACGGCAATACGTCAATCAACAAGATCATGCGATGGTCAAGGGCCCCCTGCAAGTGGTCCCGCTCTATTTGAAAGACACGGGGCCAACGGCCCCGGCGCAGAGATCAATGAGCCAGGAACTTCCGGGAGCGATTCCGGAAACCCCCGCCTCAACCCGTGAGGGTTAGGCGGCGGGAGAGTTCATAGAGCCGCATGTTGCTGACGCCGAGGGATGTTCTAACCGTTCTCTATTTCCTGCCCGGGTGGTGTAGGAGCCTCACCGACAGACTCTTCAAAGTAAACGCTCCCCGGCCAGATGTCGTCAAAATCATTGAGATGATGCGCTGAGTGGACATAACAACCGTCATGGCACTTTTTGTGGTATTGTTGTAAATCCCTATTTGATGGTGACCGATCATGAGTGTCCCGAGTCTGGCATGGGATGGTGATGAGGGGGTATGGACGTCGACCTCGATCCGGTATGTGCCCGGGGCCAAGGCCACAATGACTGGGGCGATTATCTCGCCGTGGGCCCGGGCTGGCACGGACACCGCCTGAGTTGCCCAGTCCACCTTTCCCAGAACAATCTTCTGTGTCCATGCAGGAATTCGCCACAGACCGGGTTGCGGCTGCCACCCCTCAGCGAGCGGTCCGGGCTTGGGTACTCGAAATCTGTGGGTGCCTGAGACGATGAACACTGGGCCGTCGTGGAAGCTGATGTGGTATCCAGATTGTAGGGCACGGCTCATCACATCAGCAAAGTAGGGCGTCAGAGGTTGGTCAGCGACAAGATCCGTGGGAACATTGCTCCCGTGCCCCGATTCGTTCCACAGCACATTCAACATGTCGAGAGATCTACCTACGGCGTCCTCTCTTGCCACCCCTAGCATGTTGAATGAGTACATCCATGCCCCCAACCGGTCCTGCGTCCAAACCACGTTGGACGGCGAAATCTGCCGCTGTGCACGCTGCACAGCAGCTAATGTGTGGTGGGTGACCGTGACCATGGGCACAATGTTAGAGACCACGAACATGGCCTCGAGCAATATGGTGGATACAATGACCCCAAACAGCAGAACCGGCCGTTTACTCCTGAACCGCACCAGTGCTTCGATCAAGGCCAAGGACACCCAGGCGGACAGCATGACCTGGTACTGATTGGCAATGGATTGCTGGGCTGGAAACATGGACAAGGCATTCAGCACGAGCAGCGACAGCATAGCGGGGACGCTGGCCGAGCCGAATAGGGACAACCCCAGCACCGGTCCCAGGATCCATAGAAAATAAGAGCCTTCCCCCAAAAGATGGTGAACAATCAGGGGAAAGTGAACCACCAAGCCGATTGCGATAGAGAGGTATCCATGCCCGAGGTAGGCATAGAGGCTGTCGTTGATGCGATTCATGCCCCCGTCAAAATAACGGGGTATGATCCAATCCATTTCGGCGAAAAAAAAGGCAATGCTTGCTCCCAAAGTAATTAAACCGTCCCGCACACGATGTTTCCACACAATGAGGCCAAGACCCCAGCCTCCGATGGAAATTAGCGCGACATTCTTTGACAAGGCAGCGAATAACAGCAAGAGATAGCATGCGCGTATGTGACCGGAAGTGTACGATACGTAGGCCCAGATCAAAAAAGGCAGGGCAATAAAGTCCGGGTGAAAGTCAAACTGGCTTCCACCGATGATGGCCGGATACAGCAAAAACGCTACGGAAACGGCACTCGCCTGCCACTCAGACAAGTGATTTACAATAGCCGCACGGTAAATGCCCCAAGCGGCGGCACCAGTTGCTGCCGCTTGAAGGGCGAACAAAAAGACAGCGCCGCCCATAAACCGGAACCCGTACGATATAGGATAAAGCCAAAGAAAGCCGTCGATTCCCAAAGCGGGAGACTGAAAGACCGTGGAGAACGCCCACCAGTGGCCATGAGAAATTTTCCACATTTCTTGCTCAAATGCCCCCAAATCCATTGTGCTTGCTTCCATATTATTGAATTTATGCAAAGACACGATCATTTGAAACCCAGCAAAAATCATAATTGCTGCAAGCGCCGCGATCTTTGGCCAAAACACATCGGCGTAGCGAATAGGGGCAGCGTGAGATTTGTTTACCGCCGGCGTCACCTCATTCATACCTCCTAAACCATCATCTGTGCATTAACAAGCATTTTAGAGACTCTTCTTATTCCCAGCAGCTTTCATTCTGCGATTAGCGATGTGTTCCTTATGTTAGAGAAACGCTCGGGCCGCGCTCGTGAGCACGACTAAATGAATATGAGGTTCCGCCTTGTAACCGCCACGAGAGACGACTGCATAGATCATGGATGTTTTCCCTGATAATCTGTACAGGCTTTCGCCATCCACCGGCCGTTTTCCTTCTCTTTCGTCAGGTTGCGGTAAATTACTTTCGGGTTCCCGTCTGGGCGACGTGGCGGCGTATCTGAGCGGCGGCAGGATTCGCTTTGGCACCCAGGATGTGGACGGCTCCACGGGAGTGTGGTTTATCCTGCAGCGGGTCAGCACGGGCCAGGCGGTGAAGGTGACTGAGGACCCAGGATTTTTCCCGCCCGGGATAGGGGAAATGGAAGGGCAGCTGCCGAAGTTGTCCGGAGCCGATCTGAGCCGGGCCGTCACAGCTTTGCAGGAACGCCAGGACCAGTGAATTCAACAAGTTTTGCTGCCATCGGCTCCGCCTGAACACTATCACGCCGAAGAGATTGAGCTGCAATGGACCGCAGTGCCTTTTGGGCATATCGGGTTGAGGACGGATACGGTGTATAAGGATGTCAGCCCGTGATCCGGAAGGGCCTGAGGGATTAGGGCCGAAATGTTCCTGCCGGCAACAATCACAATCGCGACTTTGCCTGCCATAATTCCCATCCTCTTTTCTGTGCGGACTGACGCCCGCTGATTGGGTACGATTCCCTATCAGTATATAATCATTTTGTTATATGTCAACTCTCAACCGCACCCCAAAGAGCAAACCACCAGCCCTTCAGGTCCTTATTTCAAAGCGCCTGCTCTAGCCAGTCGCGCAATTTCGACCAGCGGTGGTCCGAAGGCTTGGCGTGGACCGCCATGGCCAGGGCCTTGGGCTGCCCTACCAGCACCACGAGCTGCTTGCCCCGGGTAACCGCCGTGTAGAGGAGATTGCGCCGGAGCATCAGGTAGTGCTGCGTGGTCACCGGAATCACCACAGCGGGATACTCCGATCCCTGCGCCTTGTGGATAGTGGTCGCGTAGGCTGGCATGACCTCATCGAGGTCTTCAAACCCATAGACCACGTCGCGCTGGTCAACCTGGATCACAAGGGTCTGATCTTCGGGCCGGATTGCTGTAATCCAGCCAATATCTCCATTAAAGACCTCCCGGTCATAGTCATTGACCAATTGCATGACCTTGTCACCGGGGCTGTAGTGCCAGCCAAACCGCGTCAGGCTTTGGTCGTCTGGCGGGTTGAGGCGCTCCTGCAGGAGGCCATTGAGATTCCGGGCCCCCGTCTCTCCCCGGTTCATGGGGCACAGCACCTGCACATCCCGGACCGCATCGAGGTGAAACTGCTGGGGGATGCGCTCCGCGACGAGCCGCACAATTTTGTCGGCGGCCGCAGTGGGGTCTTCGGCAGGCACAAAATAGAAGTCCTGCAGCGTGCCGGACGGCACGGTCCACTCTGGCAGCAGGCCCTGATTGATGCGGTGGGCATTGACCACGATGCGGCTCGTGGCCGCTTGGCGGAAGACCTCACGGAGACGGACCACGGGCACCGCCTGCGAGGTCAGAATGTCGCGGAAAACCTGGCCGGGCCCCACTGAGGGAATTTGGTCGACATCACCCACCAGAATGATAGCGGAATCCGGAGGGACGGCTTTCAGCAGGTGGTGCATGAGGGGCACATCAATCATGGAGCATTCATCAACAATAATGAGATCGCCCTCCACAGGATGCTGTTCGTCCCGGGTAAATCCTCCCTGGTGGGGATTGAACTGCAAAAGACGGTGGATGGTCTGCGCCGGCAGACCTGTGGTTTCGGTCAGGCGCTTGGCTGCCCGCCCGGTTGGGGCGCACAAGAGTGGCCGCACCCCTTTCACGCCCAAAATAGTGAGAATGGTGTTGACCAGGGTGGTCTTGCCTACGCCGGGGCCGCCCGTAATCACCAGGACCTTGGAGGCGAGCGCTTGGCGCACCGCCTCCTGCTGACTGGGCGCAAGGGTAAGCCGCAAGCGCTGTTCTGCCCAGGGAATGGCTTTGGCGGAGTCAATGGCCGCCCACGGCGGCGAGCCCTCAGCCAGGGCGTGAAGCCTGTGGGCTATTGCCCGCTCGGCATAGGCGAGAGACGACAGAAAGACACAGTCCCGGCCCTGCGTGGCCTCGAGCACCACCTTGCCGCTGGCGGCTTCCTGGGCGACCGCCTCCTCGACCAGGGCTGGGGGCACAGCGAGCAACTCCGCCGTCAAGGCCGTCAACTCCTCCACCGGCAATCCGCAGTGGCCGTCTCCCGCGGCTTCGGACAGGGCAAAGCTGACCCCGGCCTGCACCCGCATCGGAGCCGTTTTGCCAATGCCGAGATTTTCAGCAATGCGGTCTGCGCTGATAAAGCCAATGCCGCGGATATCGCGGGCAAGCCGGTAGGGATTCTCCTTGACCTGTTCGATCGCCTCGTCGCCATAGGTTTTGAAAATCCTGACCGCCTGCGAGGTCGACACTCCGTGGCCGTGCAGGAAGACCATAATCTGGCGGATCACCTTTTGGTCCGTCCACGCCTGGGTAATGCGCTGGGCTCGCTGCGGACCAATGCCGGCAATAGTCCGCAGCCTTTCAGGCTCCTGCTCAATCACCGCAAATACGCCGGTGCCAAAAGCGGCGACGAGACGCGCCGCATAGACAGGACCAATCCCCTTGACCATCCCCGACGCCAGATATTTTTCGATGCCCAGAGCTGTTTGCGGCGGGATGATGCGCAGCGTGTGCGCCCGAAATTGGCGGCCATATTCGCGGTCCACCGTCCAGTGGCCCTGGGCGGTGAAAGACTCGCCAGGAGTGACCGCAGAGGCCTGGCCGACGACGGGCACGAGATCGGCTAAGCCTGGCACTTTCGCCTGCAAAACACAGAATCCCGTCTCGGCGCTATGGAATGTCACGCGCTCAATCGTGCCTTCGAGTGCGTCTGACGGGGAATGTGGGGGCTGAGCCATAGGCATCTCCTCATTTCGACATGGAGAATTACCGTCATTGTGTACTGAAAAAGGCGCTGGCGTCAATGATGTTCGCAGAGCCGGGGCCGCGGTGTGCCAACGGCTCCGGTCCGCATGCAACATTACCTCCCACCCGGCTGACCCGCGCCCCCATCTGGGAGGGGACGGTGTGGCGGTTCGTATTGAACACTGTCATTTGCTATGATAGGGGCAAACACCGGCTGCGCATGATGGCTGCAGCCGTCAGGAAAGGACCCACTATGGCTAAGGCAGGCAAATGCGGGATCGCAATCCCGCAAAGATGATGGGAACGATATGATTTACCGCCTCCGCGTCGATTTGGCGGGTGTGCGCCCCCCAGTATGGCGTGTGTTCACCATTCCTGGGGCTGTGTCTCTCTATCAATTGCACCGCGCCCTCCAAGCCGTCATGGGCTGGGGAGGCGGACACTTATATGTGCTGGAAATCGGGGGAGTGTCGTACGGGGACCCTGACCCCGAGTTTTCCGTACGGAATGCCAAAAGCTTCCGACTCAAAGATGCAGCCGGCCCTGGCGGACACTTCACCTATTTATATGACTTCGGGGACGGCTGGCTCCACACGATCCAGGTTGAGGAAGTCCGGCCCCTGCAGGCCAATGAAACCGTGCCCCAGCTGCTAGGCGGACAGGGCGCCTGTCCCCCGGAGGATATTGGCGGCCCACCCGGTTATGCGCAATTTCTGGCGGCCATGGCCGATCCCCTCCACCCAGAACACGAAGAAATGGCCGAGTGGATTGGCGGCCAATGGGATAGCGAAACCTTCGATCAGAGCGGTTACGGAAAGCGCTTGTTTTCGGTGGCACGCATAGCGCACTGGGCACGCACCGGCTCATAGCGAATCCCGGAGAAAGAAGTACAGGGCCATGAAACAGCAGTTCCACTGCTGTTTCATGGCCCAGCAGGCGGCTTGCATGCCGCAGGGGACGGCTGCATTGCTAACGCCTGCTGGAATGGGCCGGTGAATTGGCCTGGCATTTCTATGGATCCACGGCGGTTTGCCTCCCACAGGATCTCGCGTTCAGCTTGGGGCGGGGAAAGAAGAGGACAGGCTGGGGCCCCCTGTGCGTGGAATGGATACCTGGTCCCAGCAACGTTAAAGACATTGGATGGTGGTTGCGCAGTGAATGCTTCATTGAAACACGAGCTCAGTCTGCTCGACTTGATTATGGCATCTCTAGGCGGCATTATCGGATCCGGCTGGCTGTTCGGCGCCCTTTATGCCGCGAATGCGGCGGGTCCTGCCTCCATTCTCTCCTGGCTATTAGGCGGATTCGCGGTAATCTTGATCGGTCTGGTCTATGCCGAACTGGCGGGCATGCTGCCCGAATCCGGCGGGGTGGCCCGTTACCCCGACTATTCCCACGGGCAAGTCACAGGATTTCTGATGGGCTGGGCCGTGTGGATCGGATATGCTGCCAGCCCCGCCATCCAAGCCGAAGCGGTGGTGCAATACAGCGCCCACTATATTCCGGGTCTGTTCAGCGCCCGCACCGACACCATCGGCCCCTGGGGGCTCATTCTGGCAGCCGGGCTGATGGGGGCATTTTTTGTCATTAACTACTTTGGGGTGCGATCGTTTGCGCGCATCAACACGCCGCTGACACTTGTCAAATTCATCATGCCCGTGCTGACCATCGGAGTGTTTCTCACTGTCAGCCTCCACTGGCACAATATCACCGCAGGGCACTTTGCTCCTTATGGGACCGCTGGTATCTTGCAGGCCATCGCCACTTCAGGAATTATTTTTGCTTTTTTAGGATTCCGCCAGGCAGTGGATTTAGCCGGCGAGGCCAAGGACCCGCACCGCGATGTGCCACGGGCCATAATGATATACTCCTCGCGGATAATAATTGACGAATTGCCTTCCGGATTTGACCCCCTTTCCGTTTCAATATAGACGCCCCTACTGGACAAAATGATCCCTTTCTTGTACCGTCA
>DAIDDL010000056.1 GCA_027309085.1 Sulfobacillus sp. | reverse complement strand
CATGAACCGCCGTATACCGAACGGTACGTACGGTGGTGTGAGAGGGCGCGGGTTAGTCACTCGCCCCTACTCGATCTTGGCCGAGGAAACCCGCGCATACAGCCCACCCGATGGGAGAGGGGATGTATGCGCCGGATCGTCTGCGTCGTCACTCCACTAACCGTGCGGCCTTGCCAATCGGCATAAACTCTTCTTTATCTACACTTACATTACACATCAAAGATGATGCTTGATAACTATAGGCTGCATTTCCAGGGAGAAAGGCCGTAACCGCGGCTGCGGGATCTCGCGGTTTTTTTCATGACTTCCGGAAGGGGCGGCGCAAGGCGTTAACTCGCAGTATAATAAGGCTATGAGCACACCTTCCCAGGAACAAGCTCCCCGCTACCGCCTTGGGGATAGCACGACCTTTTTATCTCCCATCGGGTTGGGCACGTGGCAGTTCAGCCAGGGCCGGGGGATGATTGGGAAATTTTGGCCCAGTCTGAGCGACGATGCCGTGACGGATATTGTGAAGCGCGCTCTGCAAGGCGGCATCAATTGGTTTGACACCGCTGAAGCCTACGGCCGCGGGCAATCTGAGCGTGCCCTGGCCCATGCTCTCGGTGCGCTCGAGGTGCCGGCCGAGCAGGCGCTGATTGCCACCAAGTGGTGGCCTGTGCTGCGGTCCTCGCAGTCTTTGGAACGCAGTGTGCAGGAGCGGCGGGCGCTCTTGCAGGAACGGCCAATCACCCTGTACCAAATTCACCAGCCGTATTCCCGCTCGCCGATTGCGGCCCAGATGGCGGTGATGGCCCGGCTGATCGATCAGGGCCTCATCCAGCACGCCGGGGTCAGCAATTTTTCGGCAGAACAAATGGCCGAGGCGCACCGCGCGCTAAAAGCTCATGGCTACCGGCTGGTGTCCAATCAAGTCCGGTACAATCTGCTGGACCGGCGGGTCGAGACTAACGGGGTGCTGGAGACCGCTCGGAATTTAGGGATGAGCATCATTGCCTACTCGCCTCTGGCCCAAGGTCTTCTCACGGGGAAATTCCATTTCGGGTCCGCCCGTCCACGCGGGGTGCGCCGGTGGGACCCCCATTTCCGCGCGGCTTACCTCCACAAGACCGAGCCCCTCCTCCGCTCTGTGCAAACCATTGCCGAGGCCAATCAGGTCACGCCAGCTCAAGTGGCGTTAAATTGGCTCATCACGACCCCGGGTCAGTGTGTCTTGGCGATTCCGGGCGCGACCAGCGTAGAGCAGGCCAGCCAAAATGCAGCAGCCATGCTGTGGACTCTGAGTGCCAGCGACCGTGCGGCTTTGGACCGCGCGGCGTGGTAGCAGGATCGGCAGGCCGCCCCCGATGTGCCGTGGTGCCCATAGCGGATCGGGGGCGGTGCAGGTTACGCGCGAGTGCCGCCGTCTTTTGATGGGCCCACCAGCTCTTGCAGAAAGGGCGGCAACACAAACGCAGCCGCATGGATGGCTGGAGTGTAGTAGCGTGTGGGATACGGCGCCGTTCTCTGCGGGTGGGTCAGGTCGGGTCCTAACGACCCGGCGGTAAAGGTGAAGATGCCGCCAGGATAGGTGGGAATGGCGCACCAGTAGACTTGGCATATAGGAAACTGGCGGGCCACATCCCGGCTCACGTCGGTCAGAACCTCAGGATTGTAAAAGGGAGCGCCGGTATGCTGCACATAGATGCCGCCAGGACTTAGGGCGCCCAGAATGTCTGTGTGAAAAGCGGGCGTGTAGAGAAATTGCCCAGGTCCGTCCCCTTCGGGGTCGGTGGAATCCACCAAAATCACATCAAATTTGTCCCGGCTGTGGGCGGTGGCCCTCACATAGGCGGCGCCGTCTTCACACTGGATGGTCAGCCGGGGGTCGTTCAGGGACTGGGTGTGTCCCGGCAGGAAACGGCGCGCGACCTCGATGACCAGCGGGTCGATTTCCACCATCACCACCGTGTCCACTCCCGGAACCTTCAGCACTTCCCGGGCCAGTCCGCCATCGCCGCCGCCGATAATCAAGACCCGGCTGGGATGGGGGTGGGACAGCAACGGCACCGAGGCCAGCATTTCGTGATAGATAAATTCGTCGCCAGCCGTAGTTTGCATGATTTCGTCCAGAATCATGGCGACGCCGAACTCTTCGGTTTCCACAATATGTATATTTTGAAAATCAGAGGTGCCCGAATATAATTCCCGGATAACTTTCCATTGCAAGCGGTGGCCCGGTGAGGCCGCTTCCTCAAACCAGAAACCCATCTGCATGACCTCCTCAGCCGCAGTCAGATAATTTCACACGTCATTACCATATCATATTGACCCCTCCCTTTTCGACAGGTCAGGAATTAGAACATGGCCTTAGCGGCCCGGGTTTCTGAGCCCGAATGTTTTGTCGCGCAGGGCACAAACGGCCATGCGGAGTGCCTCGGGCGGGAGCCTGGGGATTCTGCCAGAAATTTTTTTCTGGGATTGTCCTGCGCACTCTATAATAGGTCGGGTCCTATGCATTAAAATAGGTGCGGTAGCAAATCGACTGAGATTTACGTCCGGTCTCCTTAAAATAAGTGAGAGTGTTCTGAAACTATGGATTCAAGCCCGCCGGGGACCTTGTATTCCCAAAATAGGAAGAGTGAACAGCAAGAAAACAATTCTCGCAGGCTGTGCTTCTCCGAGAATAATATGACCGGGGAATCTCCGCCGGAGCGCACTGCGGGAGGGATGTTCGGCTAGTCCGTGATACTTGGGACGGAACCCTGCGCAACATCCTTGTGCGCCTTGATGCAATTTGTTTTGGGGCATTGTTCATCGTGACGAAGGATTCTGTTTGCGCGGGAGCGAACAGATAATTCATACAGTATGGCTAGTGCGCTTTAAAAAAAGATTTCCATAAAAGTTGGGAAGGAGGCGGTGATATGCCGGACAAAGTCATGATTGGGCTGCACAATGTCGTCAAGAACTTCGCCAATTCGCAGGCCATCCGGGAATTCTCCATGGAAATTTACCAGGGAGAATTTGTCACTTTGCTGGGTGCCAGCGGTTCCGGCAAGACCACCATTTTGCGCATGATTGCCGGGTTCGAGCAAGTGTCGCAAGGGCGCGTCACAATTGACGGGGTAGATGTGACAGCTGTGCCAGCCAATCTGCGGCCTGTGAACTCCGTATTTCAGAATTATGCGCTGTTCCCCCATATGAATGTCTTTGACAATGTTGCATTTGGACTGCGCATTAAGAAGGTGCCGGAAAAGGAAATTCGGGAGCGGGTCCGCAACGCGCTGGGGATGGTGGGCCTGGAAGATTTCTCCACTAGACGCATCCGCCAGCTCAGCGGAGGGCAGCAGCAGCGGGTCGCCATTGTCCGGGCCATCATCAATCAGCCCAAGGTGCTGCTGCTCGATGAGCCCTTAAGCGCCCTGGATCTCAAATTGCGCAAGGAAATGCAGCTGGAGCTGAAGAGGCTGCACCGGGAGCTGGGAATCACGTTTCTGTATGTCACGCATGACCAGGAGGAAGCCATGAGCATGTCCAACCGCATTGGCGTCCTGGCCAACGGCGAGCTTTTGCAATACGCCAGCCCGGAAGAGTTGTATGCCACCCCCGTCTCACCGGCCGTGGCAGGATTCGTGGGGGAAACCAACCTCATCGACGGGGTGGTGGTGGATGTGACGAAAGGGTACACGATCGTGCAAACCCCATTTTTCCTGACGAAGACACCAGTGGATGAGGAGCACGGCATTGGGGACAGCGTCGTGCTGAGCGTCAGGCCTGAGGCAGTGCGGCTCGGAAGCTTTGGGGATGCAGCGCTGTGCCGGGGCATTGTTGCGGAAAGAATATTCGGGGGCTCTTTAGTCCGCATCTGGGTCCGCGTCGCAGAGTCTCTTACTATCCAGTGCGTGGGGCACGGATTCCAGAGTCACGACTTTGCCATTGGAGAGGAGGTTGATGTGCTGTGGGATCCCAATCATTCCCTCGCGTTCTCCCAGACCATCAAGGCACCGCCCAGCCGTCTGCCTGGCAGCGCCGGCGCGCTTGGCTCAAACGGCAGCGATGGGCCATAGTTCTGCCAGTCGTCATCTGGATGGTGTTTTTCTTTGCCATTCCCAATTTGTATATGCTGTTCATCAGCTTTATGCAAGTAGGAGGGTATGGCGGCGTGGTCTATCATGTCACCCTGTCCAATTACGGACTGCTGTTCCACTGGATCGAATTTAAAGTCATCGCCGATTCGCTGCTGTTCGCGCTGCTGGTCACGCTGTTCTGTTTGGGAGTCGGTTACCCGTTTGCCTACATCATCGCCACCGCCCCGCCCCGGAAAAAAATTGTCCTGCTGTTCCTGGTCATCGTCCCATTTTGGACAAGCTCCCTCATCCGGACATTTGCCATGATGTTTCTGATTGGCACCGAAGGATTCATCAATTCCGTACTGCTGTCCCTGCACCTCATCCACCAGCCTCTTGACATGCTCTATACCCTGGGCGCGACCTATGTGGGTCAGTTTTACAGCATGCTGCCTTACATGATCCTTCCCTTGTACGCATCACTGCAGGGGATTATGGACCATCCCGAATACATGGAAGCGGCGCGGGACCTGGGAGCCGGCGCGCGCAAGACGTTTTGGCGTGTGGTGGCGCCTTTATCCATCCCTGGGATCGCCACGGGCAGCCTGCTGGTCTTCATCCCCACATTAGGCACCTTCTTCATCCCCTTGCTGATGGGGGGCGGAGGGGTCGTGCTGGTGGGAAACTTTATTGAAAATCAGTTTCTTGCGGCTGACAACTGGCCCTTTGGCGCGGCGGCCTCAGCCCTGGTGATTGCCATTACCCTGCTGCTTATCGGCTTCGGCTCACGGTATATGAACAATGCGTTTTTAGAGGAGGGCAAGTAATGGCCAGTCTGGCAGCGCCTCCGCGTGCCGCGAGGAAAGAGAGAGCGCCGCAGTGGACCCGCCAAGCCATCATCGTGGCGGTGCTGGGGTTCCTCTATGTGCCCATCTTGGTGCTGATTATCTTTTCATTCAATACGTCGTATCTCAGCGCGCTGTGGACAGGATTTACCTTCCATTGGTACCGGGTGCTTCTCCAGGAGCCCGTGCTCTTGCATTCGCTGGGGGTCAGCGTGGAAGTCGCCATTATTCAGACCATTATTTCCACGATTTTGGGCACGTTGGGCGGCATTGCGCTGCACCGCTACAATTTTTGGGGCAAGAAGGCTCTCGTGTACTTTCTGTATATTCCCATTGTCATTCCGGAGATCGTCATGGCTGTGGCCCTCCTCATTTATTTCCCGCATGTCGGGGTGCCATTGGGCGTGCCGGCCATGGTCATTGGCCAGACGACATTCACTATCCCTTATGTGGTGCTGGTGGTGCGCGCGTCGATGGCGGGATTTGACACGACTTTGGAAGAGGCGTCCCGCGACCTCGGGGCCAGCGAACTGCAGACGCTGTGGCGGGTCACCATTCCGGTCATCCTGCCAGGCATTGTGGTCGGCGCCCTGCTATCCTTCTCGCAGTCCTTCGACGACTTTACCACCAGCTTCTTTGTCGACGGGTCGGGCAATACGCCTCTGCCCGTGCAGATTTACGGCATGCTCCGGCACGGGGTCAATCCCTCGGTGAATGCCCTGTCCACCGTGATTGTCGCCGCCACCCTGATCATTGTGCTGACAGGGCAAAGAGCCCAGCGCAGGCGGGCGCAGCGGGGATGACAGCATGCCACTAAGGGGGGTGAGGGCGCCAGAAGACCTGTCAAGCCGTGTGATGCCATAGAAACTTAATTATAAGGAGGGATTTTGCAGTGCGCCTATCGATGATGTCGGCGGCCCTGGGAACCGTGCTCCTGGCCACCACCCTAGCCGGGTGCGGCACAAGCAGCACGCCGTCCGCTGCCGGAAATGCCCATACGATTTCACCGGTGCTGGACGTCGGGAACTTTGCCGCCTACCTGCCGCATGAAATTCTGCACCAGTTTGAAAAGAAATACCATGTGCATATCAATTATTCCACTTATCCCAGCAATGCGGAGCTCTTGGCCAAAATGCAGGCTGGCCAGGAATTTGACGTGGCGGTGGCTAGCGACTACATGGTCCAGACAATGACCAAGATGGGCCTGTTGGACAAGCTGAATTTCTCCGACATCCCCAACTTCAAGAACATCGCGCCGGCTTTCAGGAACCTGCCCTTTGACCCGCACAGCGTGTACTCGATTCCCTACCTGTGGGGCACGGTTCCGATTGCGGTGAACACCCACGCAGTGCATGTGCCGGTCACCGGCTACAAGAGTCTGCTCAACCCCGTGTTTAAAAACAATCTGGTGATGGTGGACTCGCCCAGGACATTGGTGGGGATCGCGCTGATGATGAACGGGCATAACCTCAATGATACCCAGACCAGCGCCCTAAATCAGGCCGCCAACACTCTTGACCAGTTCCGGCCCCAAGTGAAAGTGTTCAACAGCAATGACCCGCACGTGGACCTGTTGAACGGGGAAGCCACGGCGGGAATTGTCTGGAGTGGGGAAGGGGCTCTCGCTTACAGCCAGGACCCGTGGATCGTGCCGGTCTTTCCGAAGTCTGGGGTGAACCGCTGGTTTGACAACTTTATCATCCCCAGCAGCTCTAAGGCGCGGTATACGGCTGAGCTGTTTATCAATTTCCTGCTGACACCCAAGATTAGCGCGGAACTGGAAAATGCGGAGGAGTACTCGGACCCGGATACGGCCGCGAATCCGTATATCCAGAAAAGCCTGCTCACGAATCCTTGGCTCAATCCGCCCCAGTGGGTGATCACTCAGGGGGAAGTGATGAAGGCTATTCCGGCCACGGGCAACGAACAGTTCAACAACATCTGGGAAAAATTCAAACAGTCATAAAGAAGCGTGGATACACAAGAACCGCTTCTCCCCGTGGTTTGGCGGGGGAAGCGGTTCTTCTTTTGCGAAATCCGCCGCACTAAGCCCGTTTGAGCAAAGAGGAGCGGAGTTCCCGCTTGAACAGCGGCATATTCCATTGAGGAAGTTTCTGAATCCACGGCTCCGGATTCAGCTGTTCCGGCACTAGTGCGCCTGTTTCCGTAATTTCTCCGGAAAAGAGCAGGTCGGTGGCAATGACCGAGGGCAGTCCGGCTTGCCAGACCGTGACATTGGCTTCCATGTCATTCCAACTGGTGGCATGAGTGCCCATCGTGTACAGGTACCACTCCACCAGATCGCCGCTGTGGGTTTGCCCGTGCACCCAGGTGCCCACACACGACGTGCCCTCAAACGCGTGGGCCAGATCGGTGGGGGTCGGCAGCAGCGCCGTCACGACTTGGCGGGGAACCACCTTCATCCCGTTGATCTCTATCGCCTCTTCGGAGTCCAGTCCCAAGGTCTTCAGGACGCGGAGGATATTGATATATTCATCAGGCAAGGCATATTTGAATTCGCAGCGGACCAGTTCTTTATTGGGCAGATACACCGGCAGGGTGCCCGCCTCCTCGTGGGAGACGGAGCGGACGGTCAGAGGGCCGACCGGCTCGGGGAAATCGAACACCTCGATCCCCGTGTCGAGCGCAGCCCCGGTCACAAAGGCGCCGTTGACATAGCTTAAAGGAGGTTGCAGACACTCCTCGATGCTGGTGTCAGGCGAGAATGGCAAGGCAAATGCATAACTGGCTTTCAACAGTGAATTATCTCCATCGTAGACCACAATTTCATCAATAGACGCCAGGTGGTCGGAAGCCCACCGTGCCAAGATGTTGGTGACTCCCGGATCGACCCCGATTCCCAGCAGAGCTAGCAGGCCGGCTTCTTTGAAGCGGCGGTCGAATTCCATAATTTGACGCTGAACCGTAACCAGCCCCGGCAATTCGACGGGGCCGTCCGCCGCCATATCCATATAGTGGACACCCGCTCTCAGGCAGGCTTCCATGACCGAAAGATTGAACCGGGGAATCCCGGCATGAATTACGATAGCGCAGTCTGCGGGAATGGCGCGGTAGATGGACTCGACATCACGGGCGTCGACCGAAATAGCGCGCGCCCGGGAGTCATGCAGGTTCGCAGCCACCATTTCAGCACGGGGGAGCGACAGATCCGCCACAATGATCGTTTCCACCGCAGCGAGCCGCGTCAGTCCTTTGGCGACCACCTCACCCACACCGCCCACTCCCAAAACTAAGACACCGCGTCTTTTGTCAACATTCATAAAGACCTCCTCTCACACACTCCCTGGCGCACATTTGTTGGGAGACGATGCGGTCCGCTCACGGCCCGAGAGACCGTGGTGCGCCCAAGGAGACAGCCGGCACGACAAAGATTTTCCGCGTCGAAGACTCTCCCATACTGTGGTGTATTCCACATCACAGTACATTCGTGATGCGCTGCCAAAATTCCTTGAGCAAGTCGCCCAATATTTCGTAATTTTAATGTAAATGGTGCACATTTCTGGCAAAAGGCAGGAAACAGGCGAGGGCAGGGGCCGCATGCTTGCCGATTTCCTGCCCGTAAACGGGGTCTTATTCACCCCGGTCTAAATTAATATAAATATGCTTGGTCTCCAAAAATTCTTCGAGGCCCAAGCGTCCCAATTCCCGGCCGTTGCCGGATTGTTTATACCCTCCCCAGGGAGCTTCGGACGGGGCGGGCTGGGAATCATTGATCCACACGGTGCCGGCCCGCAGTTTCCTCGCCACAGCGAGGGCGCGCTTGATGTCTGAGGTCCACAGAGCGGCGGCGAGTCCGTAAGGAGTATCGTTGGCCAGGGCAACGGCTTCGGATTCCGATTGAAACGGCATGATGGCCATCACCGGCCCAAAAATCTCTTCACGCATGATGCGCATGGACGGGTTGACGTCGGTGAACACCATGGGCTCAACAAAAAATCCTTGGCTGAGCGCGGGGTCGGCGGGTAAAGAGCCCTTGGCTACGCAGCGGGCGCCATCAGCATAGGCGGACTGCACATGCCCCATGACCCGCTCCTGCTGTTCCAGGCTCACCAGCGGCCCCATGGTCGTGGCCGGATTCGCGCCATGTCCGAGCCGGACAGAGGCCAGCGACTCTTTGACCCGGTTGACAAATTCCTGGTATATGGGTTCTTGGACGAATACCCGGCTGGCCGCTGAACAGACCTCCCCTTGATTCCAAAAGACGCCGTAGCAGGCCTTGTCCACGGCGGCGTCAAGATCGGCATCCGCAAACACGATATTGGGAGATTTGCCGCCGAGTTCCAAGGTCACGCGCTTGATGTGCCGGGCCGCGGTTTCCTGGATATGGCGCCCCACTGTCAGTGACCCGGTGAAGCTGACCATGTCGACCCCGGGGTGCTTCACCAGCGCTTCTCCCGCCTCTTCCCCGTAGCCGGTGACGATGTTGACCGCGCCCGGCGGCACGTGCGCCTCCTCGAGATATTTGGGAAGCTCCAGGGCGGTGAGGGGCGTCTGCTCGGCGGGCTTGAGCACGCAGGTGCAGCCTGCGGCCAAAGCTGGCGCGATTTTTTGGGCAGCCATGAGAAAGGGATAATTCCAGGGCACAATGCAGGCGACCACCCCGACCGGCTCCTTCACGACCAAGCTCATGGCCAAAGGCCCGACCGGGGGGATTTCCCCGGAGAGTTTGGTGATCCAGCCCCCGTAATACTCAAAGATAAAGGCGGCCTCGTCAATATCGGCCAACGCGTCAGCCAGGGGCTTGCCGGAATCGGCGACCTCTATTGAGGCGAGAACGTCCCGCTCCCGGCGGATAATCCGCGCGATATCCAACAGGACCCGCTCCCGCTCCCGTTCGGGCCGTCCAGGCCAGGCGCCGGAATCAAAACAGTGGCGGGCGGCCTGGACGGCGTGTTCAATATCCTCTTCGCCTCCCCCGGGGACGGTGGCGATTACGCTGCCTAGAGCCGGGTCAAAAACCTCGATGGTGTTTCCCCCGTGGGCGTCCACCCACTGGCCGTTGATGTACATCCGCTGATAGCCATACCGCATGGAAATTCCTCCCCGTGTCATGCGCCAGTGGCGCTAATGTCTGTTCCTCTGAATCCATTCTCCGTATGAGAGCGAGAATCCTTGCATCACCGTGAACAACTTGGACCGTGACAACTCATCCCCATGCCCTGTATGAGCCGCGTTTGTGCATGGTGATGCAAGTTTGCAGGACAGACAGGGCGCGACGGTGTAGGGAAACTGCTATAGTATAAAGAAATATCTGAATAAGTGTGAGATGATAGAGGAAAATCGCAGGGTAGATGGCGCATTGCGGCTGGAATTCGAAAGCGCGGTGGGGCAGCGGCCCCGCTTAACACTGGATCCTGGCGTGACGGCCCGGTACCGCCAGTGGAGCGGTGGGCAGTGAATTGGGCATGCAGCACAACGTGCGGGTTTCGGGCTGTTCTTGTGCGGCATTTCGATCTATTCTGAGGACGCGCTACGCAAAGCTTTGCTCTAGAATTCCGTGTGCGCCAATCTTTATCCCGCAGAAGTCTGGCAGTATTGGCGCGCGCGGCATGTGCCGCGGTAAATATTCAGGCGGACTTTTCTGCCGCGCTGCTGCTGTTAAAGGAGATTTTCCTTGCGCAACGCAGCCGGGGAGGAGGGGATTATCGCCCCCGCCGCGGCCTGCGGCTTGCTGGTGAACTCCCGCTTGCCTTCGTTGAGCTCATGCCGGAGGCGCGGGCACTTTTGGTGATGGGGTGACACGCGTGACGACCGTCAACGACGTACTGGCACTGCCGATTTTGTCCGAAGCCCAGCTGATTGCGGGGTCGTCCGGGCTGGACCGCCCTGTCCGGGTGGTGCATGTGGTGGATATTCCCGATATCGCCCAATGGATTTCCCCGCAAATGCTGCTGATGACGACCGGCTACAGTCAATTTCAATGGACCACAATTATTGCCGAACTGGATGCCCAGCAACTGAGCGGCGTGATGGTAGCCTTCGGGCCCTACATTCAGAAAATCCCGGACGAGGCCGTGCAAGAGGCCGACCGTCTGGGATTTCCCATTATTGTGCTGCCGTGGGCTCTGCCTTTTGTCAAGATCAGTGAAGCGGTGCACCAGCTGGTGATTCGCGAACAGTTCGCCGTCATGGAGAATATAGACCGCTTGCAGACCCGCATGGTGCGCGCTGCCGTCGAAAGCCGCTCCCTGACACAACTGTGCCAGTCTCTGGCCTCGCTGGTGGACCGCCCCGTTGATATCATGGACAGTGAGGGGAATTCTCTGCTCCATGCTGCGGTTCCCATGGAGCAGTTCACAGAGTTTGCCATCCAGACTTTCCATGCGCATACTCATTTTCTGCGGGTGGCTCTTAATGCGCCCCTGGAAGACTGGGAAACCCGCCTGTTTGAGCATATGGCGCTGGTGGCGGGGTTATGGGTCCTGAGAGAGCAGGTGGCTGCCCGCACCGAGGCCCGCTTGCAGAGCTCAGTGCTGGACCTGGCCCTGCATGGGGACGTGATCCATGACCCCGGGCTGGTGGAGCGCGCAAAGCTGATCGGCTTCAATATTCACAAACGCCACCATGTGCTTGTGACCGCGCTATCGCGGACAGGACCGTGCGCACAACGCCAGGCCTTTGAGCCTGTCACCCATATTGAGGATATGCTGAGAACTTTATTGCGGGACGGGAAGGTTCTGACGACTATATCTCAGGAGCATGTGGTGGCCGTGCTGCCCGAGCATCCCTCATTGAGCCTGGATTCCCTCAACCGCAAAATGTCGTCTCTCTTTGCGAAGTACCCCTGCTTGGTGGCAGTCTTTTCGGACCCTATCGACACGGCGCAGCTCGCCCATACTTATCGGACAGTATTGCGCGCCATGCCATCCGTCCCTTCGCGTGAAGTGCTCCGGCTGAACGCGCTGCTGTTCCCCCGCCTGATTGCGGAACTGCCGCCCGACGTGATGGGCACTATGGTGCAGCTGACGTGGGAGAGGGTGACAGATCCGGTCTTGCGCTTGACCCTGCAGGTTTTGGTGGAACATCACGGCTCGCGTTCCGAGGCCGCTGAAGCGCTGAATATTCACCGCAATACGCTCAGGTACCGGCTGCAGCAGCTGGAGCAGGCTCTGGATCATAAACTGGATTCCGCCTATGTGTGGGAGCTGGGATTCATGTTCCGGTGGATCCAGAGTCAGGGAAAATAGCCCAGGGAGAATCTCAGCTTGTGCCATAGGGCGCTTTGTTCTCCTGAATGGAATTGCCGCCATCGACAATAATGACCTGGCCGGAGACGTAGCTGGCGCTGGGAGAGGCGAGCCAGTGGACAGCGCTGGCCACTTCGCCGGGGGTGCCGGGACGTCCCATGGGACTATATTGGCCAGCTTCCCGTTCCTCAGTCGTGGAGGATGCGGTTGCGATCCAGCCTGGCGCCACGGCATTGACCGTGATGCCCGAGCGGGCAGTTTCCAGTGCGAGAGTTCGGGTCAGGCCAATCATGGCCGCTTTGCCGGCCGCATAGGCAGCTTCGAAAGGGCTGGCTACCACCGGCCCTGTCACAGACGCCATATTGATGATGCGCCCGTACTGCTGCTGAATCATGAAGGGGATGACCACCTTGCAGCATAAAAAGGCTGTGGTCGCATTGCGGGCAATCCCCATGGCCCATTCCTGTTCAGACAAGTCGGTGACAGCCGCCGTTTCCTCGACGGTACCCATTTGGGCCATCCCCGCGTTGTTCACCAGGATGTCAATATGGCCGAAGGCGCGCAGAGTTTCTTGCACCAAGCGCTCCACAGCCGCCAGGCTGGTGAGGTCGGCTATGACCGGCAGCGCCGCAAATCCCTGGGCGCGCAGCTCATGGGCCCTTGCGCGGATGCGGGCGGTCGTGGAGGTGACCGCCACAGAAACCCCGTCCTCGGCCAATCGGCGGGCAACGGCAAAGCCGATGCCCTGCGGGCTTCCAGCGCCTGTGACAAGCGCCACAGGCTGCCTGAGATGGGTTTCGTTCATTTGGTCCTCCTATGCGGTGCATATCTGTCCCGAAAATTGGAATATGGTGGCGCTCAGCGTTCGCTCAAGACGCCGCGGATCCCGTTTGGAGCGGGCGGTCGGCTGCCCCCCGGGTGCGGCTTAGGCCGTGTCGCTAACGGGATCCCGCGGCTGGACGTCACGCGGTAGCCCAGACGCTCGAGCCGGCGGACCGTACGGGTCAGGATCTGGGACCGATCCCACTCGTCATGGTACCTCGGACCGAGTTCGCGATAGGGCTGGCCGATCGTCATCACCTGGTAGATGATGAGGAGAATACGGTGAGCCAACCTGGTCATCGCCTTTTTTTTCGGCAGCCGTTTAATCCACCGCCGGTAGAGCGCACCCAAAAAGGTGGTCTGGGTATGGCTGGCCGCCGCTTGTTCTGCCCCGGCGCCAACTCTGCCCACGCCGCCAAATGATCGGCATCGGGGAAACGCGTGAGGTCCGTCCCGATTCCGGCACGATCGCCTCTGCGGTGCGGCGGCCAATCTCCGCGTCCGTGGGCGCAATACGGGCGTCGAGCTCATCGATGTAGCCGGTCAGCGCCGCGTGTTTTTTCTGAGCTGCTCGCGGGCCAGGTCTGCCATGGACGCGGCCGCGGCCGTGCCCGCGTCCCGTCCCTCAATCATGGCACGCCCCGAAACCCCGCGCACATCTGTGGCGACCGAACTGAATTTGATATGGACCCGTCCAGCACTTTCTGGATGCGGTTGGCTTCGGGACCCGTTTGGCTAACCACTGGGTCCGTTGCCGCGTGAGCTCCCGCAGCTCCCGCTGCGGTTTGTCCGGGATGAAACTGGGGCTCAGGAGTCCGTGGCGCAAGAGATCGCTGATCCATTCAGTATTTTTGAGATCGGTCTTGCGTCCCGGAACGTTCTTCATGTGGGCTGGTGTCGTGGTCTTCCAGGTGCGCACGCTTAGAGTCGCCAGCCTCCGGGAATCGGTATGACACACGCAGGCCACGGCCGTCTTCTTATGCACATCGAGTCCGGCGCAATGCGGATAGAGTACTTCCAATCACGGTCCATCCTTTCTGCACCTGAGGGTCCGTGGCGCTACAGCTTCCCGTCAGGCCGGGCGGAGGCATGATCTCGAGTCTGCCCCACGTGCTCACCCGAAGGTGGCGACAATCGCAGGTGCCCGGAGCACCGTCCTCACACTGCTCCCGTGCGTTCATGACAGCACAGAATATTCCGAGGCGGGACAGGTGCGTCTTCAGCATACCACCGCTCAACACCGACGGGACAATCCCATTTTCATGCCTGAGGCCCCCCGGCGGCCAACGGGACTGCCCAGATATTTTCAGGCTTCCCGGTCGTGACCATGAGTCATCCTCGGTTTTGCCGCTTAATAGATTGAGTATTATTCGCAATAGAAATTATGGTGTTTCTGTCAAAACAGTAAGTGTAGACAAACCACTTCGAGAAGGGTGACAATGTTTGATTTCCAGTCTATCACAGCATACTCGACGACGCACAGGGGACTTTGCGCACATCCCAGCGGAAGACCTGGCCCTAGGGGGTTCTGCGATAAAACCCCCAAAAAGTTATCCACAAGATAGTATGAGGTTTTCTGGGGTGATTTAGTAGGGATTTTCGGCTTTATCACAGGATCTCAAGATAAGCCAGGTAGTAGGGAAACGCACCACACTTCTCGCGAACTTCCGACGAATTATACTCCTCGCGGATAATAATCGACGAATTTTTTGCCGGAGTTGGCATGTTTTTCGTTCGCCTCGAGATGCCCATGCTGGACAAAATGGTCGCTTTCTTCTGTGCTCCATGGCTCTTTCTCAAATCCGGTGATGCTTATGCTGTGAGATTTTCCGCTCGGAGCACATTGTAGGCATTCAGCAGCTCCATCCCGGCTCTCCCGCCTGCGCGCCGATGTTTCATTTTAATCCGGCTGTTGACCCCTTCGAGCGGCCCATTGCTGATCTCCGGATAGATCAGGTTATTTTTCACCGCGTCATAATCGTTTGCGAGGCCCGTGGCGTATTGGGCCAGGGGCCAGATTTCGCAGGTTTGGTATTGCTGAATAAATGCGGGAGCCGCCGGATCGGCGGCATCAAAGACGTGATAACACGCGCTCAAGAACTGGATCAGCTGGCCAATCAGGGGGTTGGTTCCGAGGAGGGCTTCAAGGAGGAGGGAGGTTTGGTTTTTTTGTTCTGCGGACTGCGCGGCCGGCGTCGCCTCCTCGGCGGACTCCTCCTTCCCAAACATCAGGGTGCGCACGTGGTGGCTCAAGGGAGACGGGGCGCTGGGCCGACCCGGGGGCAGAGGCGTCCGACGGGGAGGCCGTGTGCGGCGCGGCTTCCTTCGCTTTCGGGCGGCTGTCGGCCGCGTGCTTGTACACGGTATCGCGGGAAATTTGCTGTAATTGTAGATCCGCGGGAGATTCCATGGGCACCGGGCGCAGAGCCTCCGGGATTTCTTGGCGCAGCTTGAGAATATATTGATACACGGCATTCGCGCTGCCCGTGAATCCTTGCCCTTGGAGGAGCGGATGGATCGTGCGATGCGTCCCGCCTTGCTGCACTGCGCGGATCACCGTGTCGCGGTAGGGTTCCACGATGGAGTCGCGGGACGGCCGCGCCCGCGGCCGGAGGATGGTCGGATGCCGGTCTTGCTGGCGGTCGGCCCGGTGGTTCTGGGCGTCGTTGGTCTGCTGGATCCGCGTGCGGATCTTCGCCTCGACGGTGTCCAAGGTCTTCACGGCCGCCCGGCATAATTGTTGCACCTCTTTGAGGGGAATGCCCAAGGCCTGCGCAATTTCTGCACTGCGCAGCCCCTGATCCGCCCACTCCAGGAGCTTCAACGTGTGGCGATATCGTTGCGCTTGCCGGGGAGTGAGTTGCGCGAGGAGAATCCGTGCCTCGACCTGGTCGTCCGGCACCGTGAACACGGGGCGATCCGCTAGGCGACCCGTCCCCGGGTCGGCCAGCACCCATCCGTCGCCCTGCCGGAGAAAGATCGTGGCCGGCAGGAGCGCCATCAGCGCGTCTTGGACGGCCTGATGCGCATTTTCGATCAAGTGAAAGCGATCGGCGACCTGGATTTTCTCGCATTCTGCTGCGGCGCTCGCATAGGCGCTCGCCCGATCCCGACTGAAAAACGCGGCGCTCGGAAAGGATTCGAGGACGGGTTTGACGGCGGCTTTGGTGGTGCCCCGCACGATGATCAACACCCGATGGGTTTCTTCATCTAAAAATACCGTGCACCCGCTCGACTTGTCTCCCTTCCGCAAATAGATGTCATCGACCGCCAACACGCGGACATCATTGCGCGCCAGATTGGATTCGAGTGGCCGCGCCGCGGCTCCTTTGACATACCGGGCAATCGTATCATTGCTCACCGTGGCCCCCTCGCGCTTGAGGGCATCTTCCGCGGGTTTACACCCGCTGTCCAAGGCCCGGGCGACACAGGCGCGCTGGAACCGGAGGGTCTTCCGCGCCCCGTCGTCGGCAAACCCCGGCAATCGCTCCACAAACAGATCCCGCTCGCACGCCGGATTGGCGCAAACATACCGTTGTCGCCGTACCCAATGGTAAACGGCCCGGCCATCCTGGGGCAGGTCTTGCAGGGGCTTTTCGAAGTAGTCGTGCCGGGCCGTGGTGCTGAGGGTCCCGCAAAACGGGCACGCGGCGGTCTGAGAGCGGGACACCCAATAATACCGGATCTGGCGATCCTCGCGCTCGATATTTTGCAGCACCAAAAATGGGGGCACAATGCCCTCCCACTCAAAAAAGGTCCGCGCTTGCATTTCGAGTTGATAGATCTGTTGTATGGTTTCCGGACGAAAGACCTGCTCTAATGTGGACACACCCCTGCCCAATCACGAATCGGCATCGTGCGCACCTCATCTCCTAAAGTTTGAGCTTATCATACGCGCAAAGCCCCGCGATGTCCAGCCTCTCCCACCGGATTTGAGAAAGAGCTAGCCATGGTTTCATGCCGTACAAGAGTCAGGGTATGATGAAGGTTGTGGCCACCGCAGGGATTGTCTTTTCTTATCTCGGATTCCGGCAATCCGTAGATTTGGCTGGTGAGGCGCGCAATCCTCAGCGCGATGTCCCCCGCGCTATCATCTGGTCTCTCATTTTAGGCATTTTGATTTATACTTTGTTGCAGCTGATCTTTATTGGCGCTATCCCCTTGTCGATGCTAGACCGCGGCTGGCAAGGTGTCCATTATAGTGCCCCGTTTGCCTAACTGGCGCTTTCTTTGAATTTAGGTTGGTTGGCGATTGTAATTTACGGAAGTGCCATTATCTCTCCCTTTGGTACTGGAAATGTATATACCGCCTCGACCACACGAGTTCTTTACGCACTGGGTAAAAACCGTTATTTCCCGCGCATTCTCGCCAAAGTGGATCCGCGAACGGGTATTCCCGTGTATGCTCTAGCCGTCGCAGTGGGACTCGGTCTGGTTTTTTTAGCTCCGTTTCCGTCCTGGCAAACTCTCGTAGGTATCGTTTCGTCAGCTACGGTCCTGACTTATATCATCGGGCCGATTTCCGCCATGGTTTTCCGCCGCACCGCACCGGATGCGAAACGTGCCATACGCTTGGGCGGCATCGGCCTGATTGCTCCTTTGGCATTTATTGGCGGCTCGCTGATTATCTATTGGGCGGGATGGAATACGAATAAGATTCTGCTGATCGCCACGCTGATTGGCATCGTGCTTTACTTCACGGCCAGCAGCCTTTGGCCCCGAGCCATTGAGCGTCCGCCTGTTCAGTCGCTGAAGGCGGCACTCTGGCTCATTGTCTACCTGCTCTTTATGCTCAGCATATCTTACGCGGGGTCGACGGTGTTTGGCGCTCCTCACTCGTTGATTCCCTACCCTTGGGACCTTGTCGTGGTAGCAGGAGTTTCGCTGTTGTTCTACTTATGGGGAGTGCGGTCAGGATATAAAACGAAGGCGATAGAGGAACTCCTCGCAGGGTTGGAAGAAACGAGGACAACCGGCGATTAATGGCGGAGTTCAGGTCTTTTTCGTAGAAGATAGGGACAACTATTGATTTACTCCTTGCGGATGATG
Source organism: Sulfobacillus sp. (assembly GCA_027309085.1). Classification (GTDB taxonomy): domain Bacteria; phylum Bacillota; class Sulfobacillia; order Sulfobacillales; family Sulfobacillaceae; genus Sulfobacillus. The sequence goes on along the minus strand of DAIDDL010000056.1, from coordinate 7,670 downwards.
CTTGGCGAGTCAGGATGCGGAATAGTCGACAATCGCCAGGTCGCACCCTAAGGTGGAACGAATGATTGAGCGGACGGTTCAGGAAGGCAACAAATAGCGGGGCATGACAGGCGAGTGCCCCGTTGACTCGGGGGAGTCACACACCACAGATCAGATTCGCCGGAGGCCACCTGAAGTCGGTCCGGGCATTGCGCAAGACGCGTCTCCTGCGAATGTGCTTTGGAGCGTTGCCAAGCTATGCCCTCATGGTGAAAGTTCTCAACAGAGGGAGCCAGAGAAAAGCCCACACCACAGTTGTTAAGGTGCGTTGAGAGAAACTCCGCCACGAGCAAAACCCTCTCCTTCACACCACAACACCTGGTTGCCCCTGTGGCGTGTGACTTGTTCCGGGGAAGAATCACTGGGGCAATGATACCGCAAGAAGTCGTGAACGTCATGAGAAATGGGATGCTGAGGGAGTGCGCCTGCCACTGAAAAACTTCCCGGCTCCATGCAGTGCGCCACAAAGGGCCAGCAGGTCTTCTGGCAAAATGCGGCAAGCAGCGGCGGCGGGTTCGCTCCGTGGCTGTCCGGACGAGGCGCATTTTCACATAGAGGGATGCAGCGTGACGGCGCTGCCTTGCGGGGCCGTCACGCTGACATGGGAAAATATTCGCACACATGTGCCCGGAACAAGGAAATTACGGTGAAAAAAACTGCAGAACATGCTCATTTGAACCGCGCAGTGTCTTATAATCAAGAAGCAGACAGGTTCGTGTCTGCCACGTGGTGCTAGGGGTGCCAAGAGGCTGAGAAGCAACGCCAGCGTTGCTAACCCTTTCAACTCGATCTGGATAATGCCAGCGGGAGGAAAGTGCCAGTTACTGCGATTCACCTCACGAGATTCTCTTGGGGTGTATCTCTTTCTGGAGCCCTCACTCCTTGTCCTTAAAGGAGGATGGGATTCATGCAACAGCAGCCATCAATGCAGTGGAAGCTTCGCGATATTGTCGTCACCGCCGTTTTAGCCACAGCCTGTGGCGCTATATATCTGGGATGGGATCTTCTCTATAAATTCGTGCCGGGCGGCGTGAGCCCCGTGCTGACCGCAGGATTCAATGGCCTGTGGTGGATTGCTGCGGGGATTGTGCCGTATATCGTCCGCAAGCCGGGAGCGGCAGTATTGGCAGAGTCGATCGGAGGATTTGTCGAGTTCGCGCTAGGCAGCCCATACGGGATCCAGGCCTTCACGATGGGCATTGCGCAGGGTCTCGGAGTGGAAGCGGGATTTGCCCTCGGGCGCTACCGCCGCTACAGGCTGCCCATGATGCTGTTTGCGACCGCCATGGGCGGCGTGGGGAACTATATTTACTCTTATTTCTACTATGGGGTCAAGGACTACACCGCGCTGACACAAGTGGGCTACCTGGTCGTGACGCTGATCAGCGGCGCAGTGTTTTCTGGACTGCTATCCAAATGGATTGGTGATGCGCTCAAGCGCACCGGGGTCTTGCGCAACTTTGCGATTGGCCGTCAGGCCCAAAACCTGTCATGATGACATCATTGCCGAGTCCGGGCGCACAGCCCGGCTCCTCCCTCGTTGCTATCCGCGGCCTCAGTGTGCGCTATGAGGAACGGCAGGTTCTGAATCGTGTGGACTTTACTCTGCAAAGAGGACAGTCGGTCCTGGTGGTGGGTGCCAGCGGCAGCGGAAAATCCACCCTGGCCATGGTGGTGGCTGGGTTGATTCCGGAAAGCGTCGAGGCGGAGATTGAGGGAACTATCGACAGGGATCCGGTCCTAGACAAGCCGGGACGGGTGGGGTATATCTTTCAAGACCCGGAGTCCCAGTTCTGCCAGCTGACGGTGGGTCAAGAGATTGCTTTCGGATTGGAAAACATGCGGGTGGACCGCTCCCAGATGGACCCCCGCATTGCGGATGCCTTGCAAGCAGCGCACCTTGCGGTGTCCCCGTCGGCCTATGACCTGACCTTGTCGGGAGGGATGAAGCAGAAGCTGGCGATTGCGGCCGCACTGGCCCAGAATCCAGAAGTGGTGGTGTTCGACGAGCCGACGGCCAACCTCGACCCGCAAGGCACCGCCGAGGTTTTTCACGAAATTCGGCGATTGCAGGATAGCGGGCGCACCCTGCTGGTGATTGAGCACAAGTTTCTGGCCTTTGTCGACCTGCTCCCGCAAGTGGTGTTGATTGACCGCCGCGGGACGGTCCGGGCCGGGGGACCCACGCGCCAAGTGATGGATGAGCAGTGGCCGTGGCTCGTGCAAGAAGGACTGGTCCCGGCTTGGTGGAAGGGGATCAGCGGTGCCTGGGGACAACCGGCCGCGCTGGAAGCGCTTGCTGCAGCCCACCGCCCGCCGGAGGCGCCCGAAGCCGCCCGGCCTGACCTGTTTGAAGCGCGCGGGCTGCGGTTTGCCTATGGCAAGCGCAAGGCTCCGCAAGAGGTGCTGCACGGGCTGGACTTCCGCATCGGCGCCGGGGAGAAGCTGGTCATCGTCGGTCCCAATGGCTCAGGCAAGTCGACTCTGCTCTCGCTCCTGGCCGGCCTGAGCAAGCCTTCCGCGGGGGAAATGACACGTCCTGTTGCTCGCGAGGGAATGCCCGTCCCGGTGGTGCTGGGATTTCAGAATCCCGAGCACCAGTTCGTCTATGAGCGGGTAGCAGATGAACTGGCTGACGGCTACGTGGGGGATGAGATGCCGGCCAAGGTCGCGGCGCTGCTGAAGCAGTTTGGTCTGGAAGGATATGAGAGCCACAGCCCGTTCTCTCTGAGCCAAGGCCAAAAAAGGCGTCTGGCGGTGGCGGTCATGGTCAAAGACGACCACTTGGCCTACATTTTGGATGAGCCGACATTCGGGCAGGATGCACGCACCCAGGAGGCTATTGTCACCCAACTGGAGGCTTTGAACGAACAGGGCCGCACCGTCGTTATCACCACCCATGACATGGAATTGGCAGCCCGCTTTGCGAGCCGGGTGATGGTGCTGATTGCGGGAGACATCGCCTTCGACGGTCCTCCCGAAGAGCTGTTTGCCAATACCCCGTTGATGGAGCGGGCGCACCTGCTGCCTGAGTCCAGCCCGCCGTTCGCACAGCCGGCGGGCGAGGTGGCCCCGGACCCAGCAACCCGGGGATGGAGCCGCTTTGCTGAGGTGAGCGCCGCGCAGAAGCGGTCCTGGATGGGGCAGCTGAATCCTTCTTTCAAGCTGATCGCCACCATGCTGGCGATGGGCATCGCCATGTTTGCGGCCAATATTCCCCAAGCCGTGGCGCTGGCGGCCTTGCCGCTGATTTTGCTGTGGGTGGGCGCGAAACTGACGCCCGGACAGATTGCGAAGCGCATGGCGCCCTTTGTGATCTTTTTTATCCTCTATACATGGACCCTCACCGCATACTCTCGGGTAGGGCCTCACACCCCTGTGTTCTATTTCCTGTGGTACCGGCTGAGTTGGACGGGACTGGACAACGGGCTGGTGCTCGCATTCCGGATGCTGGCCTCTGTAGCCTTTGGCGTGCTGTTTGTCTCCACCACAGACCTAACGGACCTGATTGTGAGCCTGTCCCAGAATCTCCAAGTCTCGCCCCGCTTTAGCTATGGCAGCTTGGCGGGGATCCGCGTGTTTCCCCTATTCGAGGATGAGTGGCGGAAAATCCGCCAGGCCCGGCAGCTGCGCGGCAAGGAAGGACGGTTCCGCATGGCCCGGATTGTGACCTATGCGCTGCCCCTTTTAAGCCAAGCCATCCGCATGGGCGAGCGGGTGTCCATTGCCATGGAAGCGCGCGGGTTTAAAGGAGCGGCCGCGCAGGACCCCAAAGCCCGGACATACTACCGGGAGATCCCGGTGTGCTGGGGAGATGGAGTCTATATCCTCGCCATCTGCGCAGTGAGTGTGGCTATCTTGGTCCTTATCCGCTAGGAGGCGCGGGCCTTTCGTTAAAACCAGACCTCAGAGCTTCTCCTCCGGTGAATCCTGCGGATCAAGGGGACACCTGCCCAGACAACGGCGGGAGCAACGGCGTCAACGCTTGCTGACGGGGAGCGCAGCATATGAGGCCGCTTCTGAACAGGTCGCCCCCTGGGATTTAGTGCCGGAGGACGGACAGCACATCTTCACGTTCCAGGAAAAAGGCTTTCAGCATGCCTGCCGAAGAAACCAGATGGGGGAAGTAGTTTTTCGAACGCGGCTCGTAATGAATCAGGAGGTGAGCCTTTGAGGTTTGACTTGATGGAGCTTACGGCAGCGAATATCGACGTCCACCGCATGTTGTACCACTGGGATCAAGGGGAGACTCATCGAGAGCGTTTCACCTGTCGGCCGGTCTCGGCGTCGCCAAACTGGGATGCCTTCGAGGAATCGATTATGCACGTCTCCACAGCAATGCCTTGCGCATCTTTGTGCTGTGGGATATGGCGATGAATGCGTCATTGGGTCGCGTGACCGCCTTCGATTATAATCCGCGGAATCGCAGTGCCGAATTCGGCTATTATGTTCGGCCGGTCCATCGCCAGCACGGGTACGGTCGGGAGATGGTCCGGCAGTTCCTATCGGTGATGTTTTCTGACAATATAAGGCCGCTGCATAAGCTTGGTACGCGACCACAGCCTCCGGGAGACCATCCCCTCGGCCCGCCTATTGCAAGGACTGGGTTTCCACCTGGACGGTATTATGCGCGAGCATCATTGGTATGGGACCGAAGTCCAAGATCAACTGTGCTACTCGCTGGGAAATTAGCGGAATTCCAGAAAACGGTCTATCTTTAATTAGGTAGTGATTGTTCACGGCATGGGGATCGCGTGCCCAGCCCGATTGATACGGGCTGGGCACGGATGAATGGGGAACCGGAAGGGGATGTGGAACAGGTGGAACGGAAACGGCTGCGCGATGTTCCCCGGTCAGTGTTGGATCTTGCACCGATTCAAGCGGGGCGCACCCCCGCCGAAGCCTTTCGGCGGAGTTTGGATTTGGCCCAGCATGCGGAGCGCTGGGGGTATACGCGCTATTGGGTGGCCGAGCATCATAACATGGCAGGCATAGCGAGTGCGGCCACCTCTGTCGTGATGGGGTATATCGCGGCGGGCACGGCAACCATTCGCGTGGGTTCCGGGGGCGTGATGCTTCCCAATCATGCCCCCCTGATTATTGCCGAGCAGTTTGGCACCTTGGAGTCTTTATATCCCGGGCGGATTGATTTAGGGCTCGGACGTGCTCCGGGCACTGACCCCATGACCGCCCGGGCGCTGCGGCGCGACGGCCCCACACGCGCACGGGACTTTCCTGAAATGTTGGAGGAACTGCGCGGGTACTTTGGCCCAGCGGTGGACAGCCGGGATTCCACCCCGGTACGGTCCATTCCCAGTCAAGACTTGACTGTCCCAATCTGGCTTTTGGGATCCAGTGATTTCAGCGCCCAGTTGGCAGGATATCTTGGCCTGCCTTTTGCGTTTGCCGGACAATTTGCTGCGGAGAACACCCAGTTGGCCCTAAATGCCTACCGGCAAAGTTTCCAGCCGTCTGAGGTGCTGCAACAGCCGTATGCCATGGTCGGGGTGAATGTGGTGGCGGCAGACACCGACGAAGAAGCCGATTTCCTTTCCACGACACAGCAGCAGAAATTTCTGCAGATGATTCGCGGACGCATTCAGACGGCTCAGATGGTGCCGCCCGTGAACACTATGGAAGGACTGTGGGAAGAGCACGAGAAGGAAGCAGTGCTCAGCCGGTTGGCCTCTTCGATTGTTGGTGGTCCAGACAGGGTGCGGGAGCGGTTGCAGCAGTTTTTGGACAGCACCGGGGCAGACGAGGTTATCATTAATGCGGAGATTTTTCACCACGCCGACCGGCTGCATTCCTATGAAATTGTGGCGGAGGTCTGGCCACAGTAAGGCTCTCAGAGGGTGCCAGCGCGATTAGCGGCGCCCTCTCACCTTGCCGGCCCTACGGCTAAGCACAGCCTGGTGGACCAAATGTGTTATTTCACGGCTGACGGTGCGGCCGAAAGCGCATCACGGCACTGTGCAGGTAATGTCCTCCAAAGGAGGCAAGGCGGACCGCATCCTGACCTCTCGGCACCAGGGCTTTCCAACTCCCCCCAATCCGTGTCCACATCCAGGTCGCGACTGCCGCATCCAGCCCGTAGGACAGCGAATCGGCCAGACCGGCGCCTATGGCGCCCATGTGAGGCGTCAGCAGCCACAGAAAGCCCGCGCCTGATATCGCCCCGGCTGACTCGCTGGGCAGCGTGAGAATAGGCCGTCCCAAAGCATTGAAGCCTTGGTACAGCACGCCGACCACAGTCATAAGGGGCACGCTTAGAAGCAGGGCAACGATGATGCCGTAAGCTTTATTATAGCGTGTGCCATACAGCAGGGGCAGGGCGACGGGGGTAATCAGGATCGCCAGCACGGAGACGATAAGAGAGGAGAGCAGCAAAAGGCGCACGCTGCTCTCGGTGCGTTCCATCACCACCCGGCGGTCGGTGCCCACCATCGACGGGAAGAATACGGTGCTGAAAGCGGTCATTGCGACCATTCCCACATTGACTGAGGAAAGCGCCACTCCATACAGACCAATGGCCGAAGCCGACAGCCAGATGGTGTTGAGCATCTGGTCCAGGCGGGTGTTAAACGTGCTGGCCAATGTGGGAATGAAATATTGGCTAGCTTTGGTGACAATGCGCTTCACAGCGGGAACCACCGGGACCGCGCCGGTCTTCTTAGGCAGGTAATGCCAGGCCACAGCCATGAACAGCACAGCGGGCAGGGTACTGGTCGTATACGCATCCAGAAGCAGGTGGGCCGGGGTGAGCGCGGAGAAGAAGCCCAGGACGATGACACCCAAGGTAAATAGTGAGGTCTGCCCGATCCGCACGGCATTGAATAAAGAAAATTTGCCTTCCAGGGTAAGAAGCATTTGGGCCACGGTGCCTTCTGCCGTCACCGGAATGAGGCTCATGCCGACAATAGCAATCCACACGGCCTCGCTGGACACATGGCGGATGACGAGCACAACCGGGATGGCCATAAGGAGGGCCAGAAGCAGGGAACTGGCCAGGGTGAGCCATTGCAGGCGATGGTACAAGGGCCGGGAGGGGCTCTGGCGGTAGAACCACCCTAAAGCGGACGGGAATCCCAACAGCGCCAGAGTCCCGGCCACCCCGGTCCACGACATGACCGCATAGTACACGCCTTTGCTGGAAGGACCCATGACACGGGCGGTATAGACTCCGGTAATGACGTTCAGCGCCAAAATTCCGTAGTTGACAGCCGCCATGTTCATGACGTTAGTTCCCATGCTTTTTGTCCGGTTGCTGGCCAAATGGTCACCCCTTGCTGGTATGGCGGTAAACACGCCACAAAACGCTTCCCCTTCCCGCACGGGGGAACAGGCGCTGAACTCTTGCTGAAATGTCAGCTCCTCCGATATGGTAGCACGTAATCTTACTCCAGACCGGAGATTGCCGTGAGCAGTTTCCCTTGATGGTAGAGTGTGGCGCTTTTTTGCACAAACCAATCCGAGGGGAACCGGATTGGTTTGTGTGCACGAAGGCGGTCGGGGCGAAAAGCCTGACCGCCTCTTCCATTTTACAAAAATAATTTTACCAAAACAGGGCGTAAAGCCCCGGCCTTTAGGCCTGGGGATATAAGCCCATGGCCCGACAGGGCCAATATTTG
>DAIDDL010000055.1 GCA_027309085.1 Sulfobacillus sp. | reverse complement strand
CCACTTTGGCCAAATAAAATTCCCCAGGGTAGGTGGGGAATTTTCATGACGAGCTATAGCCCCCCCACCCGCAGGGTTGGGAGGGGCTATAGCTCGTGAACATTACTTAAGCACGGGGATAGGACCACGCCAATCGCTCGCGCCACCCCGGACGTAACGGACGCCCAAACGCGAAGTGTGGGGTCGTTTTCCATCCGGTGAGAGGCACCAAAGGCCAACCAGAAAAGGCATTGTGACTGGTGAACAACAGGGGCACCCCCGGAATCGGTTGGCATGCGGGCAGGAAGCGTCGGGCGCAGGCCCGACAGTAGCCGTCACCCGTCAGAGGATGGGTGGCCGCCATCCCCCAGCGAATCCAGTCCTCGCGGCTCGGGTACGTCGCGACCAGGACCCACGGATCGTCGGAGAGGTCCCGATGGCAATCGCCGCAGCGCTCAAACGTCGGCCATAGGGCGCGTGGCAGTTTCCAGATGGCTACCCACTCGCCCACGAGCGTCGTGCGATGCGCAAAGAGCGGCCACGGGCGGCAGAGGCGTGCGGAGCGACCGGTGCGCATCGTCATCGCTCCCTCATCAAGGCGTGCTGCATCCGGTAACTTTCGCCTTCAAATACGAGTAAATGGCCGTGGTGGGCCAATCGATCAATCATGGCCGCCGTCATCTGGTCGTCCGTGAATACCGCTCCCCACTTGGAGAACTCCAAATTCGTGGTGAGAATGAGGCTGCGGGTTTCATAGCTGTCCGCCACCACGCGAAACAACAGTTGAGCGCCTTCGCGGTCGATCGGGAGGTATCCCCATTCGTCCAGCACGACCAAATCACTCCGTTGCAGATCCAGAAAGGCGCGTTCCAAGGTACCGGCCCGGAGGGCTTCCGTCAGACGCACCACTAACCCCGTGACGGTGAAAAACCGCACCGTTTGGCCTCGTTCGCACGCGGCCATCCCTAATGCTGTGGCCAAGTGCGATTTGCCGTTATGTAGAGCTCTACATAACGGCAAGAGCCATATGGTCCGGGGCGTGGGCCACCGCTTTCTGGCCCGGCGCCAGACGGTGCTCTATGCCAGCATCCCCTATCTGCTGGAGCGGCTCCGCTCCGCTTCCACGGCGGAGGTCAGCGAGATCTTGACCTTGCACGGCCGGGCGGACTTGGTCATCTGGGATGATCTGGGCGCGGAGCGGCCCACCGACTGGACCCGGGACCGACTTTATTTGCTGCTCGATGCCCGGTATGAAGCCGAGCAGCCGCTGATTGCCACCGCCAATGGCAGCCCCAGCCAGCTGGAAGAGCGCTGGGGGTCGCGCATGGTGAGCCGTCTGCTGGAAATGGCGGCGATCTGGGAAGTGGCGGGCGGAGACTACCGGCTGCAGACGGCTCAGCACCGGCTGCGGGCGGCGAGCGGGCCGTGAGTCCCGAGAACACAAGGGACCCCATCCCCCCGACCGGACCGCGCCGGAACCCGCGGCCCCGTCTCCCCCCTTCCCCCATCAATTCCGGTGGGGGAAGGGCGTCAAGGCCAACGACACAGACTTACAAGCGGAACATGCAGGATAAGGAGGCGGGATCACGCATGCGGCCGAGCCGCATGGGATAACGCTTTGATGCGGGATCATAAGCGGGACGGTGATCCCTCAAGCGGGATCGCCAAGTCCCATTTTCCTGATGGTTATGCGAAAGAAGGCGGGATCACATGCGGGATTTTCATATCCGATTGGAAGAATCGACATGGGAAGCCATCCTCGCCATGGCGACTCGGCGTGACGAGCCAGTCGCACTGCTCATTCGCCGCTTAGTCAAACAAGGGTTGGCCGGGGAGGCGGCTGCCGATGGGAGTGCTGTGGTGGCCCGTACCGTGCGACCGGTTATTCGCGCTGAGATGGAGGCTTTACGCAAGCTCTTGTTTCGGGATGCGTTTGATACGGCGGTGAGCGGGCAATTGATGGTTTGGTTAGTCCAAGAACACTTGGCCGCACACCGCAGACTGGATGAACTCAAGGGCGTGGTTGCTGATGCCCGTCAACGGGGCGCGGACCGGCTTCGGCGCAATGCCGAAAGCGAACTGTTGGCGCTCTGGGAGACTAACGATGAGATGGGCGATGCTTAAGGCGGAGTTTGCCTGGTGTCGATGGGAGAGGGCGGAGAATTTGACTGATTGGCCCACAAACAATGCGGTTTTGAAACATCGAGAACTCGCTTCGCGTTATGCTGAGGGGAGGGGTGGCACGATGCTGCGACGACGACTCGTTCTCTTATTGTCGGTGAGTGCGCTGATGATGGGATTGACGGGTTGCGGGGTTGGGTCACCCGCGTCTCGGGCCAGTGCCGACGGGGTCATCAATCGGGCGGCATTTCAGGGAACGGGACTCAAACCCGGAATGGAACTAGGGTGGGACAACCGTCTCTACCAACTCGTGACCACCGTTCCGCCAACGAAAGTGGGACTGCGACTGGGCGAGGTGAGCTACCATGGGAACATCGGCATGGTCTTTTCGCTCTACGCGTTGGCCGGGCATTCGACTTCCTATGGCATTGTCTTCAAAACAGATCAGGGGAGGTTCTTCGAGGGACTCCGTGCGAAGCCACTCGGTGGGCCACCACTGAAGTCTTCGTAGATGACTGGGGAACAGGGGGCCATGCGCGACAGGATGAGATCATGGCGCTCCGTTACGCATGATCATGACAAAGCGAATGTCGAAATGATTTTCTACGGGAAACATCGTGGTTGTAGGTTTGTTGGCTACGCTGTGCTGCCATCGGCAGCGAAGGCGGGGGTGCCCAATATTGGGGTGGTGGCCCGGAAGACGGCGGCGTGAGAAGCGGAGACGTGGTCATGAGGCCAAAATGGCTTTGGACGCTGTGGGGAGTGCGGCGTGAATTGGCCGCCATGCGATTACCCTACGATCGATGCTGACCGGAGGCCGAAAAGCGGGATAATCTAAGGAGGACATCGAATGCATCGAAGTACGGAAGTGCAGTGGACGTTAGGTCCCACCATCGTGGATGGGACCCTGGTGATGCCAGGCGGTACCGGGCCCTTTCCGGCGGTGGTCATGGCGGCGGGGAGTGGTCCGACCGATCGGGATTGGACGTCCCCGCTACTGCCCGGAACCAACGGGAGTGCCTCCCTGATTGCCGCGGAGTTGGCCCAGGCGGGATTCGCGTCGTTGCGCTACGACAAACGGGTGACGGGGCCCCATGCGGTGGAGAACCTGCGGGTGTTGATGGGTTCGTTGAGCATGCAATCGCACGTCGACGAGTACGCCGGAGCGGTGGATTTCTTAGCGGCGAGGGCGGACATTCGTGCCGACCAGATTTTCGGACTCGGCAATAGTGAAGGGACGCTGCACGTCCTCCACTACCAGTTGGGTAATCCCGAGGTGCCCCTAGCGGGCATCATTTTGGCCGCTCCCCCGGGACGCCCCGTGGGGGTCGTGGCACGATCGCAACTGGCCGCGCAAGCGGCAACGGTTCCCAACGGAGCCGCGCTCTTGGCGTTCTATGATGCGGCGGCCGCGCGGTTCGAAGCGGGTGAAGCGGCCAATCCAGACCCCGCCCTACCCGATGAGGTGAAAAATTTGATTGCAGCGCTGGAGTCTCCGGCGAATCTGCCGTTTTCCCGCGAGTTGTGGAACGCTGACACGGTCCCCCTGCTGGCGGAGATGACCGTGCCCGTCTTGATTATTATCGGAAAAAAGGATCTCCAGGTGGATTGGCGGGCTGATGGCGAGCCCCTCATGATGGCCTCGCGGGGAAAGCCGCATATCACGATCGTGTTTCCCCCGAACGCTAATCACGTCCTGAAGTATGAGCCTCAGGACCGCTCGGCATTGGTGCCGGGTGAGGTGGTGGTGCATTATAACGCCGATGGCGTACCCCTCGATTCGGAGACGATGGACACGATACGCGATTGGTTATCGCACTGCGTCGCATCAAAAGATGCCCGTGACGGTGAATGAGGTGGTGTGGAAGGTAAGGGTCGCGTTCGATCGTGAGGGACCATCGGGGCGAGCAGGGGCTACAGGAGGCGTGCCGTTATGGACCGTGTAGCGATTCTGAATGACTACATCCACAAGATGGTGGCGGCTGGGCATCCCGAAGCCATTGTGCTTTTTGGGTCGGAAGCAAACCATGTGGCGAACGACGATAGCGACTTCGATTTCTTGGTCATCGAACAGAGTGAAGAAACTCCTCCCCAGCGGGGAACTAAATACCAAATGGCACTACGACCGCGAGTCATCGCGGCCGATATTTTGGTGCGTACGCCGGAAGAACTGGAACAGGCGATAGCCGAAGGACACCCCGTCATTCAAGAAATTCTGAAGACGGGGCGATGGGTGTATGGAGAGTCTCCGACTTTGTCTCCTGCTAGAGGTCTGGTATAATAAAGACGGACCGAAACGCCATTTGGCGTCTGTTTGGGAGACATAAACACTGATGAGGTCTTGTGGGGTATTTCAACGGTGTTGTCGTATGGTTTTAAGGGGGGATGTTTTGTGATTGCTATGTTTGGATTGATATCTTTCCTTGGCCGACTGGATCGTTTGGCTCTGCGTCTCCCGCTCCTTCAGGTACAAACCTGCTGATGAGACGGTGAAATTCCGTTGAAAGGATCGCGGCCGCTGAAATATTCAGCGGCCTATTTATTTGTGGTTGATCTCCTTGAATGTCAATGGATATTCGACTGGTTGATCGTCCGACCGTCTTTAAGCATGAACTGCCGCCGGGGCTGTTTCCCTTGATTTGATCGAATGCTAGCTAGTGGTCGCCCTTTCGAGGGCTCTTTTTTATTGGGACGGAGGTGAATGATGGCGCTAAGACCCCTCTATATGGGGTTGCACTTCTATTTGCCCCATGGGACCGCCTCGTCGCCCCACGCGGGCGCCGTCGCGCATGCGCGCTATATGGTGAGCCCCAAAAAGGAGGAATTAGTTCGGTTATCCGATCCGGGCATTCATGCTCGATATATGGCCGAGCGGCCCGGGAGTGCCGGGCTTTTTGGACCGGACCCAGAGCAGGAACCGGACTTGTCGCAGATGGTCGAGATCATTCAGCACCACCCAGGTCCGGTCTGGCGCCTCATTGTGTCCGTGACGGAAGAGGATGCGCGAGTGCTGGCGGAACACTCTCTGGACTCGTTATTACAGCGCCGTAGTTGGGAGCAAGCGTGCCGCTTGGTGATGCCCCAAATTGGAGCCGAACTGGGATTGGCCGATTTAGAGTGGGCGGCCGCTATGCACCGCAAGGAAGGGCATCCCCACATTCACTTGTTGTTTTGGGAATCCACGCCCCGACGCGCCATCGGGCAGGTGTCTTCGGGCGAACGCCGACAAATGCGGCGACTTTGGATGCGGGAACTCTATCGGCCGATTCGCGGTCCTCTACAAGCGGAAAAGCATCAGGTGCGGGAATCCTTGCGCACGGCCGTCAAAGGGTTGGGTGAGGGGAGTTGGGGATTAGGGAGTGCGCTGACGCTCTCGCCTATAGACCGCCGGGAGTTGGCGGGCCGCTTGATGACATTGGCGCCACATCTTCCCGACTACGGTCGCTTGGCGCTGGCCTATATGCCAGCCACCGTCAAACAGGAGGTGCGCCAAACCGCGCTCTGGATGCTTCACACCATCCCAGAATTTCGGGATCTGGCGGTGCGCTATCAGGATCTGGCGGAAGAGATGGCGCAGCATCAGTCAGATAGCCAGGCCTCGCATACATCGGCGCGTCTGCATGCGCTGGAGGATTTGGTGGACCGTATCAGTCCGATTCTGCTTCGGCACGCGGCCGATTGGGATCGCGCACAGGGTCGAATCATCCGGGAGGCGCTCATGCAGGGTGATTTCTCGGCGGGGGATACTCCGGTGATGGCGACCCTGCATCACGGCCTCCGACAGATGGTCCATCAGAACCCAGATCAACGACAAGAAAGCGCGCATCGGGTGGTGCAAGCGGCTATGGAGGCATCAGAGGGTCCTGTAAGTGCACGAGAACAGGCTCGCATCGAGGAGGTCTTAATCAGCGTGGCATCTCGGGCGCGAGCGAACTTGGTGGATGGAGTGGCCGATATGGCTCAGGGGCTCTTTCACGGGTTGTTGAACGAGATGGCGGAATGGGAGCAGGTGGTCCGCTTTATTCGCGAAGATCGTCTGCGGCGGCGGCAACGGGAGGTGATGGGACGATGAAGCGGCGGATTCTTAAGGCATGGGTGCCGGCAGGGTATGCGCTCATCATGAGTTTTGGGCTCCTGCCAGCGCTGGTCTCTCTCATCGTGCAATTACGCGGAGTCTCTGCCGTTCAATGGTCAAGGGTGCTTTCCGGTTGGGTAGGCCGTCATGGATATCTTCCATGGAAAGCCATGGCCATCGTGGCACACCATCCGGACACCCACTGGGGACTATGGATCGCCATCGTGCTGATTACCGTGGGGATGGGACTTCGGGGAACGTATCCCACCCGGGTGCATTGGGGAGGGCCTCCCGCAGCGGGTCAAGGTCAACATGGGACCGCGCGTTGGCGAAGTCCCTGGGAACTCCACAACAGTGTGGTGCGATGGAAGGTGGGCATGGCCCAGCCGCCGACTGGGTTGGTCATCGGACAAGGTCGCCATCAATCGGCCTGGGTGGTGGATCAAGATGGCCATGCGCTGGTGATTGGGGCTACCCGCAGTGGCAAGGGCCGTCGCATCATTTTGCCAACCATTGGAGTGATTGGCACCAATCGGCGGGATAGCCTCTTGGTGACGGACCCCAAAGGGGAGTTATTCGCGCATAGTGCGGCCTTTCTGGAGCGCCAAGGCTACCGGGTGCGTCGGATTGATTTTCGCGAACCGCGTCTCGGATTACGGTTTAATCCCTTGGTTCCGGTATCTCAGGCGCTGCATGAAGCTCGCGACTGGACCATCGCCAGTAAGGCGGCGTGGGATATCGCGCATGTATTATCCGACCCGGCTCCGGGTCGCGGCGATCCCTTTTGGTCGCAAGCCCAGGAGGCCCTTACGGCAGCACTCATTTTGGGGATTGCGGAACAAGCGCCCGAGGTCTCCCGCCATTTGGGATCGGTGTATGCCGCCCTCATTGCCGCGGGGCAGCACGAAGGCAAAGCCTTGGATGACTGGATGACTACGTTTCCCGACGATCATCCCGTCCGCATGGCGTATGGGAGCGTCGCGCTCTCTACCGAGCGCACCCGGACCTCGATTTTTACCGGGGCGGCGACGGCGCTACGGCTCTTTGCGGACCCCGACATCGCCTGGCTCACAGCCGCGGCCAATTATCCCTTAGAGGCGTTGGCGGACCAACCGGAGGCCCATTTCCTCATCATTCCCGATGACCGCTCCACGCGCTATCCCATTGTTACCCTCTATTTGACGCAAGTGATTCAGGCGTTGAACCAGCGGGCGCAACAAGACGGGGGGCGCTTGGCCCGAAACGTGCATTTTCTCTTGGATGAAGTAGGGAATTTGCCGCCCATTCCGGATTTGGATAAAACCATCACGGTGGCAGCCGGTCGGGGCATGCGCTTGACCTTGGTGTTGCAGGATTTGCAGCAATTGAAGAGTCGATATCGTGATGCGGCTGGCACGATTTTGGGCAATACCGCGACCTGGGTGTATCTCATCACCCAGGATTGGGAGACCGCGTCGTTACTGTCCAAGAAACTCGGCGAATACACCACCGAAGTGAAAACGCTCTCCCATGCCCATGCCAGCTGGTGGCGACCGGTCTCCATGGCGTCAGGGTCGGCCCAAGAATCGCATGCGTTAACGGGGCGCCCATTGCTGACGCCCGATGAACTGATGCGGTGGCCGGAGGGCCAGTCGCTAGTGTTGCAAACGCGCTGGCCCCCGGCCAGGTTACCCTTGCCGGATCTTAGTGCGTGGGCCGTGTTTCAGGCGATCGCCAAGCCGAGTGTCCCAGATCCGGTGCCGATGCCTATGGGGAAGGTTCCCTTGTGGTGGCCGGGCAAGGTTGAGGAGTGCTTACCGGAGCAATCGGCCACCAGCTTAGCCGGCGTCTGGCGGCAAAGCCGCGAACCTGGGGTCAGGCCGGAGACGGTCGTCGATTGGTAATCGGTGTTTGAGAGAAAGGAGCTCAGATCATGGCAGCTACTCCACAAGTGATTTCTGATATGCAGACGCTTTTGACCAATGCCGGGCATTGGATTGCTGGCATTGCCACCACGGGCGGTGGGACGCTCTTGGGCTATCATGCGCTGTCGCGGAACTTTGTCGAGGATCCGCAAATGGTCGCCCATCATACCTCATCGATGCGGAAGGTGGTGGTGGGGACGGTCATTGTCATTGCCGCCGGTCTCATCGTCCCCATCTTTACCCATCAGTTCTAAAAGGAGGCGCTATGGGTCATTTACTGGTTTCCGGCATATCCTATTTTGTTCAGAACGCGCTTCTCACGCCCTTGCAGCGCTTTTTATTCTCTATCTTAAGCGACATCGCCCAGCAAGGCTTAGCGTTTGCACGTCTGCCGTTTGTGGTTAGCACCGCCGACAGTATGGCGGCGGTGGCCGCCGCTTTGCTGATTACGCGGGTGGCGTGGGAGGCGCTGAGCCGCTACATCTTATGGAATGAAGGTACGGGAGACGTGACCGGCGGGGAATTGATCAAGGGCATTCTCCGCACGGCCTTTTTCATGGGGCTGGGTTCCCTGTTGGCGCTCTGGGTCTTTCGCTTTGGCTTGGATTTAGCCGGCGTGGTGGGGGCGGCACCGTTAGCCACCGCGACCCATGAGACCGCCTCGTGGGTGCAAGACGTGGTGCAAGCGCCCAATGTCGCCGTCGGCACCGTGCTTTTCTTGGTGCTCTTTATCCTCGCGGTCGTCGTGGGTCTCTTGATTGTGACCATTCAAACCGCCATTCGGGCGGCGGAACTGAGCTTTCTCATTGTCGCGGCCCCACTCATGGCGCTTGGCCAACTCTATCCCGATGGTGGGGTGTGGAATAGCTGGTGGCGCCAACTCGTGACCCTTTCGGTGGCCCAAGCCTGGCAGTTCTTTGGGTTAAAGGCGATGGTGGATGCCAGCCAACTGGTGCTCGACCAGAGTCCCATCGCGAATCTCAGTAACAATCTCGTGGACCAAGTATTCTTAGCGATACTCATGAGTTTGGCGTTTGTCATTGTGACCGTACGTGGCCCCCATCTCATTAAAGAATGGGCGGCCCACACCGGCATTGGTGGCGGTATTACGATGGCCGGACAACGGTCGGCGTCTTACGCGAGTCAACACGTGATGGAGACTTGGCTGACCAAGTAGCGTGTGAATAGCACAGCGATTTTTACGGAGGGGGGAGATCGTATGCGACGGAACGATTGGATTGACGAAGATATGGCGATGGCGCATCGGGCCATCGACCGAGCAATTCGCACCTGTCCGGCCTGTGGCCTGTTGTGGGACAAGGAAGCCTCTTCGAAACGATTCTGGCGTACCCAAATTCGCTGTCATGGCTGTGGCGTGGAATCGGTGCGGGATCGGCGCTGGCGGGCGCTCTGGTTTGCTCATCCATTGCGCCGCATTGTGCCGCCTCGGGGTGATGCGGATGAATGAGGATCGCCGGTATTTAATTCCGCAACCGATTTCCTTGCGCTATGAATTCTTCCCCGGCTGGGGATGGCCAGAGATGCGTGTGGTGGTTATGGGCCTCATCGTGGGCGGATTGGCGTTTGCCAATGCCACGTGGGTGCTCGGGGCTCCGGATTGGCTCCGGATTGTGGTGCTGATTTGGCCAAGTGCCCTGGGATATTTTTTGGCGCTGCCCGGGATTAATGGCACCTCGTTTTGGTCGCAAGGGGTGGCGTGGGATCATTACCGGCGGCAACCGACGCGTTTTCTCTATGACTGGCACCGGTCTGAAGGGTGGGAAGAAAGGGGCGATGCGCAATGAACGCACCATGGACGTTGGGCCGTAAGCCATCGGGAGCACCGGCCACACAAGCGTGGTTTCCTATTCAGGCGATTAGGGATGGCTGTCTCTTTCGTGACGATGGGGCAGTGATTGGAGGGGTGAGTCTGTCGCCGCTGAATTTGGCACTCAAGAGTCCGCGGGAAACGCGGGCCATTCTGACTGCAGTCTATGCGATTTTCAATAGTGTCCGGACGCCATGGCAAATCTTATCTCTTTATCGTCCCTTAGACTTGGCTCAATATCTCGAAAGTCTCCAAGACCAGCTGCACCGAGTAAATCCCCACCGGGCCGCCCTCCTACGGCCCTATCTCGAATGGGTCGTGGCGCAACAAGCTGGGGAACAGGCGACGGAACGCCGCTATTACTGTCTTTTCACGCGGACCGGGCCGGATGCGGTGGCGCTCCATCACGAGACGCTCCCGCAAGTCGCCCAAGAGTGGAATCGCATGCGCGGAATGCGGGCGGTCATATTGGATGATGCGGCATGGCAGAGTCTTCTGTTCGGGTTTTTCCATCCGACAAAGTTACAGGCGGAAACGGTGCCGGACGGCTGGCCGCAATGGACCGAGACGTTACCGGAGGTTACCCCGATGCCTGTGGCCCGACCGGAGGAGGTGACGCCCGATGTCCTGGTGGATGCCATGGCCTCATCCTGACACTAAGACGGTTTCGGGCCGTGAGGACGTTTCGCCATTTCTCAATGTGTTAGCCCCTATGGCGCTCGAGTTTGGTCCCCGATCGATTGTCTGGGACGATCTCTGGACGCGGGTGTATGGAGTGCTCCGCTATCCCCCGCAAGTGGGTGCCGCCTGGTTAGCACGGATCGCCAATCATGACGGAGTGTATTTGTCGCTGCAGGCCGAGCCCACGGATCCCACCCAACTAGCCTTGGCGCTGACGCGAGCCATTACCCAGATGACCGGGCAACTGCAAGGAGGGGCTTTGAATCCGCTGCTGCGGCAACGTCTGCTGCAGCACGTCGTGGACGCAGAAACCCTCTTGAAAAAGATTGACGCGGAACAGCAGTCGCTCTTTTTGACCGGCGTGTTTGTCTTGGTGACGGCTCCTGATGCCGTGACCGGACGTCAGCGTTGCCAACGGGTGGAGGGACTGGCGGCGGCACAAGGCATTCGGCTGCGTCCCTTGGTCTATCGCCAGCAGGAGGGGCTCTTGTCGTTGGGACCGTGGGGAGAGTGGCATCCGGACCTAAAAGGGTCGGCACCGTTTCAACTGCCCGCGGAGACCTTAGCGGCGGCATTTCCGTTTTCCTCGGGCGGGATTAATCACGGGTCGGGCATTCTCTTGGGCCGCGATGACCATCGTGGCTTGGTGCTGATCAATCGATGGGATCCCCCGGCGGACGAGGCGATCACGAATAAAAACATGGCGCTGTTGGGGCCGTCGGGGGGTGGCAAGACCTGGACGGCCTCGCTGATGATCCTTCGCGAGTGGATGTTGGGGGCGAAGGTGATTGTCATTGACCCGATGAAGCGTGACTATCGAAAACTCTGTCACGCCGTCGGTGGCACTTGGGTCAATGCCGCCGGCGGGGGGATGAAAATCAATCCCTTTCAAGCACCGATGGATGCTGGCAGTCCGAGCGAAGTCGATCATGATGGCTCCGGGAGTTTATCCCCAATGATGCTGCAACTGCAACGGGTGCAGACGTTCTTGGAGACCTATTTGCCGGAGCTTACGGCTTTGCAGCAAGCGCTCTTGGCCCAAGCGGTCCAAGAACTGTACCAGAGTCATGGCATTACCACGGAGACTCGACCCGGGGATATCCCGACCGACCAGTGGCCGCATATGGGCCATTTATATCATGTCGTGTCCGAGCACGCGGCGGCCGATCCCTTGAGTGCTGATTGGGCCATGTTGATGGCACTCCTCCGCGATGCCGGCGAGGGGATGGCGGCCCCGCTTTGGGCGGGGGCCTCGACGGCGCCCACCGAGGTGGCGGCCGATTTCGTGGTGCTCGACATTGAAGACTTAGCGCGAGCACCGCTTCCCATTCGACGGGCTCAGTTTCATAACGTACTGGGCTACGCCTGGGACTTAATTCGGGCGGATCGGTCCGAACGCAAACTCTTGGTGGTGGATGAAGCCTGGCTCTTGGTCGATCCGAAGACCCCAGAGACGTTGGCGTTTCTTCGGTCGATTGCCAAGTTGATTCGCGGCTACAATGGCGCGCTCATGATCATTACCCAACAGGTAAACGACTTTCTCGCCGACGCCGTGCGCGGAGAAGGGGAGGCGGTGATTGGCAACTGTGCCTATACCCTGCTCTTTCGTCAAGACCATCGCCAAGATCTCGATGCGGTCACGCACCTCTTTCACTTGAGTGATAAAGAACAGGACACGCTGCAAGCGGCCAAAGTGGGCGAGGGGTTATTGATGGCCGGCAATGGCCGGGTGTGGCTCGATGTGGAGTTAGCGCCCCATGAACGCCACCTGTTGGAGCATGCGGGCGCAGGGTGGCCCGCAGGAAGGCAGGCAGACCATGGTTCAGGACCGGACTGAGGAATGGACTCGTATCGGACTGTCGCATGGCCTCCGCTGGCTTTGGGGTGTGCTCGGCATCGGGGGGCTGGTGGTCTTTCTCTTGCTGGCGGCGATGGTGGGATTGCGCGAGCAATCCCATAGGACGGGGACACCGTCGACGGTGCTGTTATCTTCTTCCGCTGTTCTCTCGACGGAAGTGGGGCCTTGGCGCACCACCATTAATCAGGCGGCCAAAGCGACCGGGGTGCCGGCGCCTTGGATTGCGGCCGAAATCGTGGTGGAAAGTCGCGGTCAATCCCAGGCCGGTACGGTGGGCGGGGCCTATGGGCTCATGCAGCTCGAGCCGGGGACGATGGGTTTGACCACAGCGGAGCGGGCCAACCCGACCGACAACATTATGGCCGGTGCCCGGTACTTGGCCGCGTTGCATGCCCTGTTTCACAGTTGGCGGGAAGCCTCTGCCGCCTATTATGGCGGAGCGGGCTTGGAAATGGCGCTTCTGCCCCGGGTGCCGATGCCGTGGGCGAGAGCCCAAGCCTGGCTCAATGTGGTGCCCAACCCGGGCGCCAATACCCTGACTTTGGCGCAATATGCCAATGCCGTGGCAAAGGTTTCACGGCAATTCCGGGGGGTGACCCAGACCATGGGGTAATGCGTTGGCGGTCGAGCGGACTTATCATCTTCGCCGTACTGTGCCTCGGCCCGATATTGGCGATGGGAGGTCACCACGATCTGAAGTCGAACCATCCGGTGACAAGACGGCTGGCGGTAGCACAACGGGGCCAGCACCGATATCGCTAGTTGATAACGCCACGCCGTGGTCGTCCTTGTGGATGGTTGAGGGCGTTCCGGCTCGATGGCGCCACCTGGGGATTCTGCCGAGTGTGATCACCGATCCTGCCGATCCGTACCGGACCTGGTGGTTTTGGCCTCGTGTCCGGCAGGACCGGGTTTGGTTTGCGGTGAGTCAGGACCAACACGTGAGTTGGCAGGCTACGACCGTGCAGGCCCTTGCCCAGTCGTCCACCGCATCTTTACCTCTTCGCGTGACCGCCCAATGGGTTATGACCCTGGAAACGGGCCGTGGGGTCATGCCCGCCATGGAGATGGAACCGACGGGCACCTTTTTGGCGGATATGGGCGCGCTCACGGGGGTTGCCGGCTGGATGGCCAGTATGGGGTCCACGCCCCACTCCCTGGTGTTGACCTGGGGACTTCGAGGACGGGTACACACGGGACTTCGGTTGGTGACGCTCTGGCGTTGGCGGCCCCAGTCGGGATGGCATTGTACGTTGGGTGTGCTTCAATCAGAGCCCAGCACTGCTCTGGCGGTCCCATCGATCCCGTGGGACCTGCAGCGGTAGCCATTGGTTGGGGCGGTCCCATCAAAACACGTATCAAGGAGGTTGTCACGATGGAAAGAGTTCCGAACCCGGAAGAGGCTTTGCTCTTAGAGGAAGCCTGGGCGCAATTACTCAATTGCGCGGCGACGTTGCATGAACTCAGTGATTTTGTGGTGATGTTGGCCGACACGATGCGACAGCGCGAACCCGGGTTGGCGCACTACCCGCCGGTGGCCGAGGCGCTAGACCAATTTGTTCAGCAGCGACAAGCCCTGCGGATGACGCCGCAGGGTTTTGTCGTTCAAGGTGCTGACCGAGGGTTTTATGCGGGCTTGGCCGAGACTTTCGGGGTGAGTGCTGACGCCGCGCGGACCCTGATAGATGAACCGGATCGGACCGATGTCGCCTGGTTTCAACAATTGCGGCAGTGGGTGGCGGAGGGGATGGTATGGCCGGCCGTCGGAGCTGCGTTAGACGTATTAGACCCGGAGGACCGGCCATGACGCGAGACGATGCTCGCACGCGTATTACCGAGACGCTGACCGAACTGACCACCGATGCTCGATGGATGCAATTTCTTCGTGTCATGGGCACGTTTCATCGCTATTCGCTGAATAACACGCTCTTGATTTTTTCCCAGCGACCGGAGGCGACGTTGGTTCACGGCTATCGGGCCTGGCAGGCCTTGGGGCGCCAGGTGCAATCGGGTGAGCGCGGCATCACCATTTTGGCGCCCTTGGTCAAACGGGATCCCGAGCGCGAGGGTGATGATGGAACCCGGCAGGTGGTGGGGTTTCGCACGGTCTCCGTCTTTGACATCGCGCAGACCCAGGGGGATCCCATCCGCGGTTTGCCGGAGCGATTGGCAGGGAACCAACACGCCTCGTTGTTGGCAGCCATTGAGGCAGCGATTCCCTTCCCCGTACGTCGGGTGGCCGATTTGCGGGGCGCCAATGGGGTCTTTCACACCCAGGAGCGCACGATTGCGGTTTTGGAGGATTTGGCCCCGGACATGCAGGTGAAGACGCTATTGCACGAATGGGCCCATGGGCTGCGATCGGCTGACGATACCCGGTCGCGGGGGGACGAAGAGGTGGTGGCCGAATCGGCCGCGTATGTGGTGGCGTCGCATTTTGGTTTGGATACCCGTGCATATTCGGTCGGCTATGTGGCTTCATGGAGTCGGGGGTATGGTCAAACGGTCCTAGCGATGGCCGAGGAAATCTTGCGGCGGAGCCAACAGATGGTGGATCCGGTCCAAGAGCGGTTGCGGGTGCTCGATCGGGACCAACCCGGCGTAGCGGAGAGGACCGTGACTCGGGCGATGGACCGATAACGGAGCAAACAGGGAGGCGGCCCGAGGGGCCGCCTTTGGTGCTTTTGCGGTCAGGTGTGGACTTAAGAGAGGCGGACTGTGCTTGGGCCCTGAGGTTGGCAGGTTAGCCGGCTCAATCGTGAGGCGGTTCGCGTGAGACGAAGGGAGGAATACACCATGGCGCAACCTGTTTCTGAGGGACTGGAATCTTT
Source organism: Sulfobacillus sp. (assembly GCA_027309085.1). Classification (GTDB taxonomy): domain Bacteria; phylum Bacillota; class Sulfobacillia; order Sulfobacillales; family Sulfobacillaceae; genus Sulfobacillus. The sequence goes on along the minus strand of DAIDDL010000055.1, from coordinate 10,580 downwards.
GCGGCGGTTGCCCTTGGCCGAGGTCATTCCGGTGCTCTGTCCCGGAGCCTATCGAAGCCACGACCGCCAAGGGCCCGGGCGGGTGCGATGGGTGCTGCCGGATGGGACGAAAGTGAATGTCTTGCCATTGGCAGACGGAGATGTGTTTCGTGTGATGAATCGACCGGACGAGCGGCTGACAGTGTCGCCCAAGGGGGCGATTAATTTTGTCATGGTGGTGCGCCATACGGGTTTTTTGGAGGCGGTTGAGATGCTCCATCAGATGCGGCCTGCTGGGACCGTGCACGGCCGGAGTCACGACCGGTGCGCGTGCGTCCCAGTATTTTGCGCCATCCAGCGCGTATAGCAGATGGTGAGCGGGACTGGTTCCAAGTCCGGAACTATTTGGTGGGAGAACGCCGCTTACCGGAGTTGGTGGTGGCCGATTTGTATCGTCGTGGCTATGTGTACGCGGGCGCCGACTTCCACCATGGCTATATCGTCTTTCCGCATCGGGCGGACGGACCGGACTCTCCGGTGACGGGCTATAGTCTCCGCTGGGCTGAAGCGTCCCCGCCGCCATCAGATCGCCCGACCAAGTGGGTAGCCTCCGGAAGCCGCCTCAAGGATGGATGGCTGACGCTCGGCCAGTCTCGTCAAACCCTCATCATTACGGAGTCGCCTATCGATGCCATCACCCTTTGGGCCAGTGCCATCGAAGAAGGCGTCGCGCATCGTTTATCCATTCGCTCGTCGAGTGGAGCCGGGGGTTTGGGCGAACGGATGTGGGACGGGTTTGATGCGGTGGTCGCGGCTTTTGACCGTGACGCCGCCGGGCAGGGCTACGCAGAGTGGGTGCGACAGCACCGAGGAAAGGACCCGACGACCACGATATCTCCGCCCGGTCCTTATAAGGATTGGAATGAGGCATGGCAAGCGGGGCATCGGGCGTTGCTCGAGACCACCAAGCTCTGGGAGCGGGAGGTGGCGCGCATGCATGAGGATCGTGGCCGGGAGCGATAGCGGGCAGGAGGCCGCAGAGGGACGAGCGGTGAGTGAACCCCATGGTAGACAAATTGAGCTTGAAGTGAGGAGAGAGAACTTATGACGACCCGACGACGCAACCCTAGTGGATTTGTCCGAAAGCATCCCGATACCGCCACCACCCGGTGGCAAGGCATTATTAAATATCCCGATCCCGATGTGCCGGGCCAGTGGAAGCAACGCTCGGCGAGCTTTGCCCGACGGGTCGATGCGCAAAAGTGGGTGGATGCCACCATTGTCGAACATCGGCGGACGCCCCAGTATCGTCCGCCCAGTGATATTACGGTGCAAGCCTATTTTTCCCAATGGTTGGATGAAGTGGCGTCGGCTCGCGTGCAGGATACCACCTTGGTCGCGTATCGGCGGTATATCAAGCCGCTATTGAAAGAATTTGGGAAGAAGCCCTTAGCCTTGCTGTCACCCGCGGATCTGCAGGGACTCTATAGCCGCCTCTTGATGTCGGGGAAAGCTACGAGCACTGTGCGGCACGTGCATGTTGTGGCCCATACGGCTTTGAGCGACGCGGTGCGTCTCGAACTCATCCCCGTGAATGTGGCGGATCGGGTGAATCCCCCGCGACTCCGTTCGCCGGAAATTGTGCCACCGACCATCGAACAATCGCGAGCGTTGCTGCGAGCGGCGGACAATGACCGACTCAAGGCGTTTTGGTGGTTGATTGCGTTGACCGGCTGTCGCCGTGGGGAAGGGCTGGGACTCAAGTGGGATGATATCGATTGGAACACACAAACCCTCTACATCCAGCGAACGGTGGCGGTGGATTCCGGGCTTCGTGTGATCCATAAACCTAAAACCGCGCGGGGACGTCGGTCGGTTGCGATGTCCGATTTTCTGGTGGAGTTGCTCAAAGTGCACCAAGCAGAGCAACAGGAGGAACGGATGATGCTGGGTGACAAGTGGGTGGAGACGGGCTATGTGTTTGTGATGCGCAAGGGGACCTTACTCTGGCCAGGGAACGTCCGACGCCGATATAAGCAATTAGTGGAGGCGGCTGGTCTCCCGCCCACCACAAGAATCCATGACTTAAGACATGCGATGGCGACCTTATGGTTGACCAATGGGGTGCCGATAAAGGTGGTGTCGGAAAGACTAGGTCACGCCAATATTTCCATTACTTTGCAAGTCTACGGCCACTTGCTGCCGAATATGCAAGCGGAGGCTACGCAGAAGATGGACTATTTGTTGACCGATGGGAAATCCGAGGCGGAGGTACCGTCAGGGCACAAGGGACCCAACGGTCACGCATAGTTACCTGGGGCGCAAGTGTTCTATGGGCGGATTGTCGCAACCGATTCTGTACTCCGTGCTTAGATTGTTGGGAATCAGTATGTTCCTTAAAGAGACAAAGCGTCGCCTCCGTTTCTCAAGGAATATGTTGTCGCGGATGGAAAACGGAAGAAGTTATTTATTAAAGATGGAACAGCGGTCGTTTCCCTGAAGTTCGAGGACATAGTCCATTACATGGATAACAACGGCAACCTTTACACTTTCTTGAACCAAAAGATATGAGAACTGTATGAAGAAGTGGACGAAAACGCACCGGCGGTTCCACATCTTGAATCCCCTACATATGTATCTGAGCTGGTGACGATAATGGAGCACTTTAAATCATGCGACCTTGTGGACCAGGTAGAATACGAAATTATCGTACAGCGAATCACGTCTAGATATGGCCGAGAGACATGACCTGATGTTGATGAATCCGAATGATTCCCCGGCGAATCAAGGAAAAGTTGACCCTGTCGACACCGACAGAGCCAAGGAATTCGTGATCAGCTTGAGCCGCCGAAAATGAGTCGGGCCTGACGGCCATTCTGGACAGCACCGTCGGATCTGAGTACGTCCGGAACCGTTATATGTGGAAAGACTTGTTGAGTGGCGGAGGACGGATCACCACTAGCCGTCGTTGTTGGTCGAGGCGAACTCCAACCTAGCTACTTAGTGGTTAAAAAGCTGTGCACTGCATTTCAGTGACGCTGTATAATTATCTCATGGAAAATGTTGAGAATAACGAGTCGCCAAATGGCCAAGCCCACCAAGTGTCCTCGCTGTCGACCGGTGGCGAGGGTACATTACTTGAATATCGAGTTGCAGCTTACGCGTTAACCGCGTTACTGTGTCACGCGTCGTGGACCGGATTCCCCGCCCCGGTGGAATCGGTACGGTTGCAGCAACGTCCTTTTGGGCGAAGCCTGGACGATATCTCGGTGCAAGGACATGTGGGAGACATCGAAATCGTGACGGAGTACCAAGTCAAGCGGACCGTGAGCATCGCGCCGAGCAATCAAGTTTTTGTGGATGTGGTTGGTCAGTGCTTAGGGGCGCTTGACCACGATGAGGACAACATCGCTCGTGGACATCACCAATTGGGGTTGGTGGCCTCTGGAGTGGTCGCCCATCTTACACAGTTGAGGCAGGTCACGAGAATGGCTCGGGCTCATGCCGACCCGATCGCGTTTAACACGGCGACTGACACGCTGAACCGCCACGCCCGTCAGCGCAAGAAGACCCTGCACCAGACGATTGAGAGTCTACGCCCAGACCTGACGGATACCGATTGGGACCGACTTACCTGGAAGATCCTCAAGGCACTCGCCGTGGTAACGATCGATCCGGAACCACATGGACGTGAATTCACGACGGCAACGAATGCGATCCGTCGCGAACTACCTGAGGACAGCCGTTTGACGGCAGAGCAAGTCTTTGACCTGCTCGTCGGTCTGGCCCAAGAATTGGGACCGCAGTCCGCCACGGTCGACGCTCCTATGCTCCGCTGCGCTCTAGAACGCCGTGGCGTCCATCTCGGTGTTGCGCCTTCTCAAAGCCACGCGTATGCGAGGTTGGAACAGCGTAGTAAGCGTTTCCGCCAGTCCGTTTCGCGGAGCATCGGTGGCGACCTCCATGTGGCGCGACAGGACACTTTGCAACAAATTCTAAGTGCAACGGCATGTCACGAAGCGGTGATACTTACCGGGACTGCCGGCGCGGGGAAAACGGTCCTCGGTTTGGAAGCATTGGAAACGCTCGCAGAAACAGGGACCCTAACACTGGCCTTGTCCTTGACCGACATAGGCGGACCATTGCATCAATGGGAGGCAAGCCTCCATTTGTCACTTCGAGATGCGCTAGCGGGCGCTCCGATCGGGCGTCACCGCACTATACTTATTGATGGTGCGGAGCAGGCCCTCACAGATGGCAGTCGATTGCTGCAAGACGTTTTGCGTGCTATTCCGCGCGGTCCGTCTGCACCTTCATGGGACGTACTACTCACCTGTCGCGATGAGGCTGTCGATTCCATCATGACAGCGTCCAAGATCACCGAGATCCTTGGCGTCATGCCGCATCGGTTTACTGTGGGGGATTTGACTGATGACGAGATCTCCCGTGTCATCGGTCGGTTCCCTGTCTTGTCTCCGGTTAACCGCCACGGCCGCTCACGGCGCCTTCTCCGCCGTCCGTACGTCGCTGATTTGTTGGTCCGCATCGGAAACCAGCGGATGCTGCCAGATTCGCTTCTTGGAGAAGAAGACGTCGTTGAGATCGTCGAGCGACAGTTGGTACGCCGTGCCGAGGGAGCTCTGTCTGGACAGGGCGAACCCCTTGCGCGCTACGACATCTATCTCGCGCTAGCGCGCGCCGCGGTCGAAGATGCCCTGCCAGATCTGCTCGATGGACGCGATGCGTTAGCGCGTCAGGGGCTCGTGAGCGACGCCGTTCTGGTCCATGGGCGCGGGGGGTATCGATTTGCTCATGATATTCTTCGAGATTATGCGGTAGTCTCATGGATGCTCGAACGAGGCTCGGCTTCCGGCCTCACGCAGGCGAAAGCGCTACGCTCGCACCTCCGTGCTCTTCGTTTATGGATGCAGCATCTGTTGGTACACGAGGAGGATGCAGTGGGCCTGTGGACGATGCTTCGCCACTTCACGCAATCCTTGGCGGACAACATGGGTTCGCGGTGGCTAGACGTGCCGTATGAGGCAATGTTGCATTTGGGGCGACCGCTAGATGTCTTGGAGCGTTTGGAGGCAGTCTTGCTACAAAATCAAGGTCTTGAGCTAGGCCGTTTGCTGGACGTAGTTGATCGTCTAGGAATAGTGACGCCAGGAGAGGTATCGAATGAGCTGTTATTGGACGTGGGACTCGCCGCACCCGTAGTGAGATTTCTGTACGCCAGGGCTCAATCGATTCCTGTAGCCGTGCGCCGTCAGGCCATCGCTTTCATCGTGCGTTTCCAATATAGCTCGTTGGTCCATGCAATCCCACTTCCGGCGCACGCCGTTGATGCCACGAGGTTGGCCGACGCGTTGCGTATGTGGAGACCGGGTGACAAGCCGGAACACGTGGAGCAGCTGGTCCAGGCGACGGCCATGCTCGGTGATGCTTTGGATGAGGAATCAGAGAATTTTCTTAGGGACTACGCATGCAACAATGCATGGGCACTTGATGTCGTCGTGGAAGATGCGGTAATAAATGGTTCCTTAGCGGAGCATCGCCCGGACCTGTTGCTCGCGTTGTCCGGCGCCTACTACATTGACACCTTGTTAACGCTGAACGGCGGAACTCCGATTGGCGAGTGTCGCGAAGTATTGCCAGATACGGCGATGTCGCCGCGGGGCGTTGCTCTGGCGTTGTCACGCATCCGTGACCACAGCCTCGCAGCGAAAGGGAGCGGCATACCGCCGTTGGTAGGTGCGCACCTCGGCCCGTTTCAAGTTATGCTGACGAAGTGTCCCGCCCAGGCGTGTCGGCTTATTGGCGCGCTGGTGGATATGGCTACGGACGAACGTATTAGTGAGGAGCGTGACTGGGGGGAGGACGCAACCACCGTTGAGTTGGCACTTCCGATGTGGGCTCAACCACGTCTATATCACGGGACCACGGACATTTGGTGTTGGTATCGGGGAACGTCGGTGGGCTCGTTTCCGGCCAAGTCCGCCTTACTGGCCATGCGCGGATGGGCTGTCGAACAGGTTAATGGTGGGCAGCCTGTGGACCATGTTGTGGGCCAGATCCTTCAGTCCGGTGACAGTTTGGCGTTGGTCGCCGTCTCCTTTTCCGTGCTGGTTCAGTTCCTGGATCGATTGCCTGAGGCTATTGATCAATTTCTCGAACACCCGGCCATCTGGCATATGGAGTTCGGGCGCATAGGTCGAGAAGCAGGTGGCATGGCGTTCCCGGCGGATGATGCCCCCCGCATGGCATTATCACCTGTCCAAATTGCCATGGAACTCGTCTTGCGCGGAGGACCTGACGCGAAGCCTCGCTGGCAAGCAGTGGGCGCCAAGCTCCGCGAAAACCCGGAGCCTATACCGATTAGAGGGTCGGCAATCGATGGATTGTCCGATGCCCGACAGCGTTGGGCTGACAGTTTCGACGGAGACAACTATCAGATGACAAAGACGGAAGATGGGAATGTGCAAGTCTCCGTTGGTACAGTCGAGGCCACCGGGCGTAACAAGCACATCCTCATCATGCTTGAGAGTGCGCGTTTGGCGTTTGAGGCCATGCAGGCCCGAGATGGCGGTGATGGTGATGCAGTGCAGATTTGGACTCAAGTGACTGACCTCTTGCACGACGTGCCCAGTACCCCCGATGCAGGGGCGTATCCAATCTCCCTTCGAGATACACTCGCGGCGGCAGCGAGTGCAGTGCTAATCCAAGCGGCTCGGGGAACGGATGTACCGGACGACATGGTGGCAGAGGCGGCAGAAGTCCTGCTTGTGGTTGCGGACGATGTTGGCAACCAGCCGGTCGAACTACGGCGCCGCGAGATGGCATGGGGCTTGAATGCCGACTTGTCCTCCGCTGCGGGGCTATCTGTGCTGGTGACCCGTGAAAGTATTCGGGAGCGGAGCCAAGTACACAGCGATCGCCTCCAGGAATCGCTCCAGCAATTGGCGTTGAGCGTGTTTAAAGATGTGCGGCAGCGACTCTCGACCTCCTTAGCCGCTGCGTGGAACGCGGAAGACCCCTTCTCACACGAGGTCTCCCTGGAGGTCGCTAGACAACTGCTGGCGACTTCTTTTCTTGCACCATGGGAAGGAACACGACCCGTCCGGGGACGTGCGACGTTGCAGGCGTCTGTCGAAGAGGCACTTTGTGATGACGCCGCGGAGATGATGCTGGACTCTGCGGCAGACGCGATACCGCTGCTAACAGCCGCGGAAAAATACTCATGTCCCCACAGCGGCGCGGCGACGGTGCTCCTCGACGCACTAGCTAATTGGGATCTGCGGGTCTGGCCGGGATGGGTGAATGCGAATTACCCTGGCAGCGACTGGCGCCGTACCATCGACCGCCGGATTGCCGCGCGTATTGTCGATGGCGAAAGGTGTTGGCTCGTGCGCTACCTAGCTGCTTTCGAGCCGGTTTGCGAAGAATTGGCGAGTTTATTTGAGGCACTGGCGGAAGTTGCGACAACGGCCGACCGCGTTAAGGCGCTCCACGAAATTTGGAATACTATTTGGAGTTGGTGGGAGCCTGATCGCCGCTCATCCGATGCGAACTACCGTGACGTACGGCGACTTCGGATGGCGCTTCTTCCGATTCTACCGGATGGCGCTCCATGGCCCATTCCCGAGACTTCTCCACTATTCTGGAGATGGGTCACAGAATTCGCAGACCAGCCTCACGTGGCCGACCACTGCATTAAATTTCTCATCGGTTCGACATGGCTTCAATGTCCTGCTGCGGTTGATGCGGTGTTGGCGGTACTTGGAGAGGATTACCCTGCCATTTCCCGCGAGTCGACCCGGGTCATCCCGTGGCTCGAATTCCTCTTGGTTGACCATCCGGAAGTTGCTCCAGATTACATCGGGTCTTTGCAACGGCTCCTGGACGCGCTCGCCATGGCTGGCAATCGAAAAGCCCTCTCGTTGCAGCGTCGGATGGAGTCGTAGCGATCGACGCCAGGTCGGTGGGAGCTTTGAACTAGTAGCGGGAAAAGTTCCTGATGCAGGCAGTGTTCTCGCCTACAGTTTACACAAGGTTTGAGGAAGAAGGATGAGGAAGGCGGCTCCGACCGGTCGAGCCCTTTTTTGATCTCGGTTCTGAAACACGAAGGGTTATCTTGGTTGACCCAAGAGGTTTACGATATGTATCAAACCTACAACGTAAGAGTTCAAGGTATTACGTTGAACAAAGATATTATTGCTAAGCCAGATAGATATATAAGAGGGCTGCCGACCGTGGTGCGACGCAAAGCGTGTTTCGGCGTGAACGATACCACGATTCTTTCGAAATCATCTTATTGCGGCTGATGTTCCGTAATTTTCTCCAAAGTGGCGACGAGCCTTTCTAGTCAACTCGGGCCAGCTTCTATTTCACCCATGGCTTGCTCAACAAGTTCTGCATCGGAAAGGTTCTGCGTGAATGGCTAGTCTGTACTCAAGAAACAGAAGCGTGCCAAATCCACCATAGGGGCCGTGTCCCTCATCCGGCGGGCCTGCTGTTCCACGGTTTGTTGGGTTCGTCATGGCAATGTATCATCTCCTGCTCCCGATAAAAGCATAAAAGAGTTTGATGAGACCATTGTCCTTATATCGGGAGCGCTACTTGGTTGGTCTGGTAATCAATTAACTCCGCCGTCAACAACTTATTTCCGGGGGGATCATAACCTGAGCAATTGGGTACGTTGTAACCGGAAGGTATATGAGTAGGCTTCATACCGATAGGAAAATAGGCGTTGAGCGTGTTTTCTAATCTTATCCTTGCGGCCCTATAGATTTTACATTCAATGCACAGCGGCACGGTTATTTCCATGTTGGTGCCCTGCTCGTTCTCGACAAGAGCGTCGTGGATGACCATGTTCGGACCCATCCCCTTAAGACCTTTGGCGAGTTCTGCTATGGACGCACCTGTGCGAGTGCGCGATTCGTGCTCTGAACCAAACTGATGCGATTCGCCTATGTGGACCTTCTACCAAGCGCGACAAGCATCCAGAGAGCCCCGTGCAATATGGGGATTCGCCCCAATCTATTCAAATTTATCCAATGACCGACCCACGTGGTCTTTACATGGTGGGGTGAAGGTTGCACAGGTTTCGTTGGGTAGACTCGCCAGAATTACCTCTACCCAGGCCCCTTGAATTGTTGCAAGAAAATCCTGCATGCTGACGTACGCCCTGTTCTCGGTTGCAGGCATTGCCGGAACATTACACCTCCAACCTTTCGGCGGAAGGATTCTAAGGCCGCGATATAGAATTGTCACCCCATTAGTTTCCCTGAGGTGAAAGATGCCTAATCAGACTGAGCTGTTACTGGATCTAATTATGAAGGATGTCACTGCACCCATCTGTACGCGGTGCTTAACGTCCATGGCGGGAGTCTCCAATGAAAAACGGGGTAGACAAATCTGCCGTAATCTTCGCGATGAGGGATGGATACAACGGGGCCCTGGTCAATGCCGTCGATGCGGTGTGCAGTTTCCGCAGATCAATTTCCCTTTGCCCGTGGAGAAGTTGCCGGCTAACTCTCGATCGCCAGCGTCACAGGTGAGTGATGACCATACTTGGCATTGGGAAGGGCACGTACAAGATAGTCTCCTAGACTATTTAAGAGGACAGGGCTGGACTATTGTTTCGTTTGCCGACACAGCATCTCACGAACGGGGAAAAGACATTGTTGCTTCATCCCTCGACGGAGAGGAAATGTGGGTAAGTGTGAAGGGGTATCCCGAGAGTCGGCCTGGAAAGCGAACTAGTCCCTCGACACAGGCACGACACTGGTTCTCGATGGCTATTTTCGATATGGTTCAGTACCGGCAAGAAAACGTTCACGTGCAATTAGCTCTGGCATTCCCTAATGGCTTCACGGCATATCTGAATTACATTAAGAGAGTTCAATGGCTGAAGGAGGCTACCCCGTTTAAGGTATACTGGGTGGCTGAAAACGGGACGGTCATTGTGGAATAGTGAGAGATAAACAGGACTGCAGTTTTCCGGCGATCCCGACGGGACAGGGCTGTTGTTGTCGGACAAAATCTCGCGGCGTATTACGGTGACGCCAAGCCGAATTTTCCTGCGTCTGGATCGATGGAGCTATTTCGTCAAGCGGATATAAATTTGTTTAAAGAGATGAAATCGGTAACTATTCAGGTACCCCCCCTTCTCGCCTCGTTTTCTCCCACGATGTGCCCCGTGTAGGTGATGCGTTCTGCTTAAATCTCCCGTTCCAGTTCACGGCGCTGTTTCCTTGTGGAATCCACGCTGCTGAAAAAGCTGGCCAATTTCGAGTTTCTTCGGTATGCTAGGGGAGACCTAACAGAGGAGGCGGTCGTTGGGCAAGGTTCAACGACCGCTCCGGGATCCTGAGAAAACGGAGGTGTGCCCCCATGGCGACAACACCACACCCTTTACCGGAGCCGTCGGCTCCGCTCCTGACACACGATCAATTCGTCGTTCTGTATGAGGCCGGAGACCCCGACGCGCTGTGGGCGGTCATTCAGACGTTGCAAGAACGCCTGGGTCTGTTACGCCAAGACTTCGATAAGATGGCGCAACAAGCGCATCGGAACAGCCAGAATAGTTCCAAGCCGCC
>DAIDDL010000054.1 GCA_027309085.1 Sulfobacillus sp. | reverse complement strand
CTTAGGCTAACGGTTGGAACGGTCATCCCCCGTTCAGGACTTTCACCCTAAAGCACACGCCCATGCCGGGCGCACCATCAAGACCGGTGCCCCGGGCAGGCACCGGTCTTCTCATATCATGCCAGCGTGCACGGACGACGCCCCTTTCCCTATTTGTTGCTCAAGAGATGTTGCTCCACACCGCTCACCTCCCGTGTGATCAGTGAGGCAAAGTACTGCGCACCCTGGGGGTTGAGGTGAACATCATCTGGATAGAAGTCGGCTTCTTTTCCGACGCTGTCCTGATACCAATTCATCACCCGCACATTGGCATATCCCTTGGCGCCTTGCTGCAGAGTGCTATTGACCACGTTTTGCCAGGGGCGCGGCACGCGGGTGTTGATGAAGACAATCTGGCGCCTCCCCAGCAATTGCACTACCTGGTCAAACTGCTGCAGGGTAAAGGGCCCGTTGGTGCCCAGCTCGATCACGACGATGTGGGCCAGGAGTCCTTCTGCTTGCAGTTGTCCGAGCACTGAAGGCGCTTCGATGAACTGGCGGCCGATTTGCGCGCTGATCGTGACGCCCGGCAGCATCTGCCGGAGATAGGGGGTAGCATCAATCATGATGGAGTCGCCAATAATCGTCACCCCCTGCCCTGTGACGGCGCTTGGGGCAGGGGCAGGCTGTACCTGGGGAAATGCGGCCGCGGAAGCGTTCTGCCCGCCTGAAGAACTGGGCGCGGCTACACCGGGAAACGGATGCTGGCGGACCGCCAAATTGGCCTGGGGAGCCAGCGCCGCAGGCGCGCTGGGCTTAAGCGGCTGAATTTGAGTCACGCCGTCAGGCGAGGCGGCCAAATCCTGTGCAGGAGCGGGGGCGCTCATTCCCACAGCCTCCAAAGCCACCGCCAAGACCACTCCGGCGCCCGCCGCCACCCCGCCCCAAGGCAGTGACGGCCATTGCCGGGGGTACCAAATCTCCGCAAAAAACCGGTCATAACGGCGGTGGCGGATGGGATCTTCAATGAAATGCCAGGAGAGCGCCGCCAAAATAATGCTCGCGCTGACCTGCCACAACGCTCTCCACGGGGCGAACCCGCTGCCAACCGGCGAGGTCAGCAAAATCACCGGGTAGTGCCAGAGGTAGATGGCGTAAGACCGGACCCCCAGCCACCTCAGGGGCTTGATGCCCAAAATGGAACCGATGGCGGTGCCGGGATAGGCTGCCGCCGCCACCAGCACGGCGGAGAACACCGCCAGCATCGCCATTCCGCCACGGTACAAGAAAGTTTCATACTCATTGGTCAGACCCGTCATGGCCAAAAAGACCAGCAGCCCGGTAAATCCGGCGACCTCCAAAAACGTACGCTGTGCGCGGGAGAGTGGGGGCAAATGCCGGCTCGGCCAGATAAAGGCCAGCGCCGCGCCAATCAAAAGGCCGAACGCGCGGGTATCGGTGCCGTAATACACGCGGTTGGGATTGGCACCCGGATGATATAAGACGGCCATAGCCACCGCAGAGCTGAGCGCCAAAAGCACCACGGCCGCCACCAGCATCCAGCGCTTCGGAATAGTCCGCAATCCCACAACCAGCAACAAGGGCCAGAGGAGATAGAATTGCTCTTCCACCGCCAAAGACCACAGGTTGGTCAGCGGCGAGGGCGGGCCATATTGGGCAAAGTAGGAGACGTGATGATAGATGTACCACCAATTGCTGACGTAAAAGAGCGCGGCCAAAACGTCCTGGCGCACAGACGCCACTTCGGCGGGGTTAAAAATCAGCACCCAGGCGACTACCGCCAGGAGCACCAGCCACAAGGCCGGCAGCAAGCGCCGGGCCCGGCGCATCCAGAACTGTTTGAGATCGATCCGGTGCAGGCGCCTGTGCTGGTCCAGCAAGATATCGGTGATGAGGTAGCCGGACAGTACGAAAAACACTCCCACGCCGAGCAAACCGCCCGGAGTCCAGGACAGCTGCACATGGTAGGCCATAACCGCCAATACCGCCAAAGCGCGCAATCCATCGAGTCCCGGCATATAGCGGTCATGCTGGCTCATGGGTTTAGGCATCAATACCACCTCATTCATTGGGGCCAACCCCAGACCCATGGGGTCTGGATTTCCGGATGCATTGCCGCACAAGGCGCGCGGGCCAGCCCATTTCCCCTGGCCCGCGCGCCTTGTCGCCACTTCTTCTGTGCTAATTATTCCAACGCCTCTCAAGCTATTCACGTTACACAAAATTTTTATTTCCAATAACTGCAGGATGACCTATCTCGAAGACGCGCCCGCGCTCCGCCACGACACTCCAACGCAATTCCCGGGCATTGCTGCTGCCGCATGGATTGCGCATGCCCTTAACCCGTTCCAAACATCGGTCCTCATGCCGCGTTTATTTTCCGGCATCCCCGTTAGAATGCAGACAACGAAGAATATGGTCAGATTATTCTCATCAACGTGTTGCTGTCCTAACCGCACCCTGTCTTGGCGAACCCCAATGCAGTGGTGCCATTTATCCTCACGGGGAGGGATCTGTACCTCATGAGTTTTGAAGCAAATTTGGAGTACTTCGGCAATAGGCGCTCAGACTTGGTGAACTTTATGCACAAATGCCTCGACGCTTCCTCCTGCACCCCGCAAAGGCTCCTGGAAGTCGGGTGCGGCACCGGGGGCGAATTGCGATCTGTACCGGGATTTGGGAACCGGCGTGGTCGACGGGATAGAATTGCAAGAAGACGTGGCCGCCGTCGCCCGGACGCGATTTGACCACGTTTGAAACATGCCGGTCGAGGACTTTGTTCTCAGCGGGCCACCTTATGATGCCGTGATTCTCGCAGATGTGGTCGAGCAACTCGTCGATCCTTGGGCGGTTTTGGACAAGCTGCGGACCTGTACGAGTAAGAAGGACGTACTGGTCACCTCGATCCCCAACGTTCAAAATCGAGCGGTCATTACATTAGGCCGCTGTTAACAGGGCAGTGGGAATATGCTTAGCTTCGTCAGGAATTTTTGACCGCACACACTTGCGGTTTTTCACCAAGCGCTACGCCCGGCAGCTTTTTGACACCACCGGCTGGAGCATCGTCGTGAAGTCGCGCAACCCACAAAGTCTCAAAGGCCAGGTGGCCTCGCGTATAACCTTGCGGCTTTTCGACAATTTCATGGCCTACCTTGCAGTTCTATTTCGGAGCGGTCAAAAAATCCTAGCGGATCTGTATGTCTGGCTCATCACGCCCAAATCACCGCCTTGCCTCTCGGAGCCTCTCCCCCGCCATCCTCCGGTGGTGCCCATCCCCGGCGCAATTCCCAGATCCCTTGCCGCGTTCCCGGATGGTGTGAGGCCACCGCCATGCCTATGATGGACAACCAACCGTACGGGTTCTGGGCACGCCACACGGCATTGACCCGCCGCTCAGACGGGCACGAGTGACGGCCGTTCTTCAGAGCGCTCCCCTCGCGGACGGGACGTTCGTTCCGCATCGGCGAGTATTGCCCGGAAGGGTCCGTATCTCCAGGCCGCTGCTCTGACAAAAGCGGCTGGCCCTGGAAGTGGTGCCCACAGAACAGCATGTTCCGCGCACACTACACCGAAAAAACAGTCAAACGCCTAAAAATAGACAACCCCCTCCATTGGGCATCATGAACAAACCGCCACCGAATTGTCTGACTGCGACAGTGATTTAACGGGCGGTCAGGCGGCGGATAACCCATTGAACAGCGAGGCCAATGACCGCCCAAACGGCTCCAACTTCTAAGGCGGCGGCGACAGCGCCCGCAAAGCGAGCGGCGGCGGACACACTGGCCGGCTGCGCATACCCCCCGAATGTGGCCAAGCCCGCGGCACTGCCAAGAATCCAGCCTAATGCGCAACGTTTACACATCACGGAGATGCTCCCTTACTGCTGAATTGCTGCGGTCCAGTCCCCGTTATCATACATGGTGGCGGGGCCGCTCAGATTTTGCTGGCCACCGAACGGTACATCCAGCACCAGATTGAGATAACCTTGGGAGAATGAAACCCTGCCCCAATTTGTCACATGGCCAGCCGTGGGCTCCACAGACCAAGCCCGCGCATCCCTCGCTTTCCAGTACGTCCAATAGGGTTTCTCGGCCCGAATATGCGCTCCGTTCCAATAAAACGTGTCGCGGTAGGTGAGGACATAGGCCACCCCGCCCCACGGCGAGTAAAGCGTGATGGTGTGCTGTGCCTGGACATCCGGCCGCCATATGCAGCGTTTTGCGAGGCCTCGGCGAGTGTAAAACCAACCCTGCTGGAATGACCTTAAAGATCTCGACATCATTCGAGGATATTCGCTTCGCGGGAATGGCGTGACATGCTCAAGACGCTGCGCGCAGGCGAATCCGTTTTACGAGTCTCTGCCCCGGCTATCAGAACAGCCGGAACACCCCCGAGAGCAGGAACGTGATCAGTTCCAAGCGGATCGCCTGCCAGGTAGGTTACCCGCGACCAGACTCATCCGCCAAAAGGGCAACCCATCAAACCCCATGGGGCTACCATCCCTTCTCCATTTGCGGTCTGCCACACCCTGTTTCTTTTTGCATTACAGACGTTTTCGCGACGCCAATGCTCCAGCCTTTGCCGTGGCAACGTCTCCCTTGCGCCTGCACGAGGACAGCCATGCCGGGTTTGTGGCCACTCCCCCTCGCCATATTCTCTCTATGATGCCAGCCCGCGTTCATGTACACTTACACTGTTTATCGGGCAGCCACTGGGAAATTGACGAGCACGATGGTCTGGATCGGAATAGCTGCAGCAATCGAGTTTACATCACCGATGTGGATCCGGCACGGAATAGTGCTCTAAAACAGGTGGGGAGGCGTTTGGTGTGTCGTTAGCGTTCGTGCGCGGTTTCCTTCTGGCATGGGCCCTGATTCTCCCCATGGGACCGCAGAACACTTTTGTAATTAGCCAGGGCACGACCCACGTCCAATACGGGCGAACAGTGCCGGTCGTCATCACTGCAGCCCTTTCAGACACCATTCTCATTGCTGCGGCTGTTCTGGGAGCCAGCGTGATCCTGCTGGCTTTGCCTGTATTAAAGGACGTCCTCACGTTTCTCGGCATTGTATTTCTGGGGTGGATGGGGTGGAAATCATGGCGGAGCCCGGTTCACGCTCTGGCTTCAGACGCCGGTGCCGCAGCTTACTGGACACTGCGCCGCCGCGTCATGCATACCTTGCGGGCATCGTTGCTCAATCCGCATGCCATTATGGATACGGTGGTGGTGATTGGTGGAGGAGCTGCCATGTATTCTGCGCCTGCCGAGAAGCTCTCTTATGCCCTCGCGGCCGTTCTCGTGTCGTGGATCTGGTTTTTTGCCTTGTCGTTGGCTGGGCGGACCTTGGGTCACTTGCGCAACCAAGCTCGCACACTCCTATGGCTCAACCGTGTATCCGCTGGCATCATGTGGGCCATTGCAGGAAGCTACCTCGTGCAATTAGGTCACACCTGGTGGATTTCCCCGTCTTAGGGAGCGTCACCTCACACCTCGGGCCAAACACCTGAACGTTGAACTTGAAGAGGCGTTTCATCTCCCGCACAGGGTTCAGCGGCTGCTCCAAGCATTGCTCGTCCAATAGCCCCACCTCCGTATCCGTGGATTTATCAGATGCGCCGTAAAACTTCGCCGTTCAGGGCGGAGATATAAGGCGCTCGCCGTCAGGCGAAAGTTTTTCCCTGCAATGCTATACCGTGGTCGCTGCGTGATATCTTAACTATGTGTTCGCCCTTTGACAATGGGATACGTTGGCGGTTGTCTCCCGCAATCGTGGGAGACGTAAAATGTATCGCGTCGTCAAGACCAGACGTTAACAGGATTCGGCGAACGATTAGTCCAAGGAACCGGAGACCTTCGGGCGACCGAATAGGGGGCGTTTGGCTCACCCTTTGCGAGTAAAGTTGACGTCAGTCGATCCCTCGCAAGACTCCCCTCCCTTCAGGGAGGGGAGTGTCAATTTGGACACTCAAGGCTGAGGATAGGCGCTATCCCCTGTGATCTTCAACCATGGCTGCATGGATAGCCGTCCTCTGCGCGAAGTCTGCCGCACCTTCCAAATTGCCCACCTGAGAAGCGCCGCCACGCCGTTTTGTGCCGCCCTGGCGGAATAGTCATTCCCGGCCGGGCCCCTTTTAGCGTTTTGTTCTGCTATGTTTGCGCAAAAGAGCGCCGCCCACCGCTGGCCACCCTCAACACTTCGCATCGCCATCGCAACGCTCTGGCATATCTGTCAGCAGTTTAAGCCCTCGCCTAAACCGTTCTGAGGGGAAGCTATGGCGGAATTCTCCATGGTCGCCACGGTGTGCCAGAGAGGACCGAATTTCCGCCCGCAGATCACTCGGTTGTCCCGGCGGGGAAATCACCGCCTCGGGTCCGGTCACCCTCTCCAAAAATATTCAGCCCTTGCAGAAGTGTCCCAGTCCCACGGTCACCCCGCAGTGATTCACCATCCGCAAACAGGTCAAGGCCCTTGCGCAGGGCCCTGCTATCCACTATGGTGAATAACAGGACCGCGGCTGGCAAGTCGGCAATTTGGTCGCCCCGGCAGAGCAAGGTGAGCCGCTCCGGGCATCATGGATGCTCGCTCGGTTGCGCTCCCATGACGACTATTTGAGCGAAACCATGGCTGGGAACTCTTCCGGGTGAAGTCATGCACGGTCCTCGCCACTTGGTCATGGCAAGCCGATATTATCATGCAACAACGAAATTTCTAAGCAATGCGGGCGAGCGTCCCGAAATCCGCGCCGACCTGGGCCTCTTTGAGGATGCCCTGACCGCAACCCAGAAGGGACGGATCTGCCATTTTCACGCAAGCTACGGCGCTGACACACCGCGCATTCCAGCACCCCGGCTTGTGGATTCTTGTCGCATGGAATCTGGTGCTGTATGCCTGCATATTAGCTGCGGCCGGTCTCTTTGGGGATACTGTGCTGCTCCAAGCCTTTGTTCGCCCGGAAGCCCTGTGGCATCCCCGCATGGCATCAGCTGCCCCGCCGGTCCACGGGACCGGCATACTGCTCATGACGCTGATCTGGCTGGCTGTTGGGCCTTTTTGGCTCGCCGGGATCTACACCACCATCGGCGAGGCGCTGCATGACCGTCCGGTGGGCTGGAAGACGTTTTGGGTCTGGGGTGCGCGCAATTACGGACGCTGGGGACTCATCGGCTACATGGCTCTTTACGGAGCGGCCCTGATGATCATGGATATGGTCGGCGGCCTCGCAACATTTTTACTGGGAGTCCGTGACCCCGTCGTGGGCATCGGGATCGCCGTCGCCCTGCTGATTGTCGTACTGCTGATCGGCTTGCCCTGGATGCTCAGGATGCTCGGCGGCCTCTTTGTCGACCGGCTGTCATGGAGCGCGAGCTGGACCCGGAGTTTTGCCCGCAAGAATTACGGGATTATTTTAGGCGTCTTGCTTCACCGCCGTCGTGGGCATGGCCGCTGTCATGCTGCTGAGCCTCCTGCCCGCGGTCTTAGGGATCGCCGGAACAATCCTCTTCCTGCTCGCAGATATGGCCGTGAGCATCGTGCTGACCACCTGGATGATGGCGCTGTACATTGTCACGGCCTCCACCGGTCAGCCCAGTGAGTGACATCATGCAAGACTTCGAGGATTGTGCGGCCTTGGCGCCTGCCCGGCTCTTGGTCGGGGTCACCGGTCCTGCGTGGTATTTTTAGTGACTGGCGCATGAGTGGGTCTGGACCGGCAGCCTGCCCCACTACGCGCCGCGGCCACTTTACGGAGGTGCTCTCATGTCTGCATCGACACAGCCTGTGCTCTCTTTGAACAAATTGACCAAGCGCTATCACCAGACCCTGGCTGTCAACGATTTGTCCCTCAGCCTGTATCCCGGCGACGTCTGTGGGTTTCTCGGCCCCAATGGAGCCGGCAAGACGACTACCTTGCGGATGATTTTAGGTCTGGTGCAGCCGACCCATGGATCGGTCGCCATTCACGGCATCAATGTGCATACGTCTCCGACACAGGCGCTGCAGGGCGTGGGGGCCATCATCGAAGAATCCCACTTCTACCCCTACCTCACCGGCGAGCAAAATCTGCTGCAGGTGCTGCGGCTGCGGGGACTGAAGGTCGCTCCAGCAGATCTGCGGGAGCGCTTGCATGCGGTGGGATTAGGCGAGGCCGCCCGGCGGCGGGTCCGCGGGTACTCCCTCGGAATGCGGCAGAGGCTGGCCTTGGCCCTGGCGCTCATCCAGGCCCCGCAGCTGCTGATTCTGGATGAGCCCATGAATGGGCTCGACCCCGCGGCGATGCGGGAATTCCGCACCCATCTGGCCGACATGGCGCAGACGGGCGTCACCATTTTGCTCTCCAGCCATATTCTCTCCGAAGTGGAGCAGCTGGCAACTCGTCTGGTCTTTATGAAAGAGGGTCGCATAGTGGGCCGTGATGACCAGCTCCGCACCCCCACACTGCAGTTGCAGGTGCGCGTGACCGACCGGGACAAATTGCAGCACTGGCTGTCCGAGCGCCATCATGAATTCACCCAAGGACCGGACGACGCATTCACGGTGGCCGTGGTCAGTGAGATGGACTGTCCCCGGCTCGTGCGGGAGTGGGTGTTGGCAGGCTTCGACATTTTAGAGGTCCGGCCGACTGCGCAAAGTTTGGAAAGCCAGTATTTAGCACGCATGACACAGCCCGGGGAGGACGTGAACGATGTCTAATCCGGCAGGTCCGCCAGCGTTCCGCGCCGTATTCCGCAATGAAATCGAAAAAATTTGGGTCAAGCGGAGCAAGGCGCTGATCATCGCGCTAATCATTCTGATAGCGGGCGTCAGTCTCGTCTCTGCACACACCTACCACCAGAATTACCAGCAAGCGGCAGAGGCTGCGCAGAATAACCAACAGGCCGCCACGCAGATGCGCCAGCAAATTGCTCAGACTCAGCGGGCACTCAAATCCGTGCCGCGGGGAAAGAAAAGGGCCCTGCAGCAGCAGCTGGCCCAACAGCAACAGGCACTCCAGCAAATACAAACGGGCAACGGGGGTACTGTAAACGAACGGCTCCAAGTCCGGAGCCTCCAGAACAGCCTGTCCACCATCCCCACACAGCGCGGCCCCATGCTGGAACAATTGGCGCTGGCGCGCTACCGGGTCTCGCACGGACTTATCTCCTACAACCCGGCCGCCGACAGCGGGATGCGGCTGGTCGGGTTGGTCTTCGGGGGAGACACCATTGTGCTCTTTGCGCTGATTGCGGTGGTCATCGCGTCCGATACGGTCTCGTCCGAACTGCAAAGCGGGACTTGGGGCATTCTCCTCCTCCACGCGCCCAGGCGCCGGCAAGTGTATCTCGCCAAATGGGGGGCTGCTCTCCTCATCCTGTGGGGATTCATGCTAGCCGCTACTGTGGGCATCTTTGCATTCAGCAGCGTGCTGATGGGTGTCGGGAGCACGCTGGCGCCCCACGTGGTGGGGACGGTCACGACGCTCATCCCCCAAAACGCCGGGCCGTCTCTAGTGGTTCCGGCACAGCAGATATTCCACATCATTCCCCAGTGGTCCTATGACTTGCTCGCCCTGGTCTTGGCCATGCTGTCACTGGGCGGATTCGTGACCTTGCTCGTCGGCTTGTCCGTCACCACCCGTTCCACGGTGGGGTCCCTCATCATTGGGGTATTGGTCCTCATCAGCGGATTTTTCGCAGCGCTCTTAGGCCCGGCCAGCCTGCTGGACCCTGCTGTCTCATTTCCCCTGATCTCGGACTGGACGGGCACTCTGGCCATGCAGGATAACGTGCGGGCATTGACCCTCGGAACAGGTCTCGCGGTCACCATAATCTGGGCTGCCGCCGCCCTGGCCGTGGGGTTGTGGCGGGTAGCCCGCACTGATGTCTGAAACCTTGAGATTTCTGAAGACGCCAGAGGATCCTGGCAATATGACACAGGGACGGAACGGGAGGAGTCGGCTATCCCACAAGGGTGGCGCTTGTCGGAAGGCAGGATCGGCCCCGAGGTCAAGGCCCATGCCCCCGCCGAACAACTCCCGGCGTCTCAACAAGAAGGTCGCCAGGACGAAAAGCACTGCCAAGCGGCGGCGCCCAGGCACGCGTCAGGTCACCCTCTTGTTCTCTTCCTTGGATGATGATACCGGTCTAGCACGGCCACCTCCTCCGGCTCTTTCTCAATGTGTAACCAGCTCGCCCCATGCATCGTTAGTTAAGAGGAAGCGGAGGAGGCATCATCATGAGGCACCTTATCAATGTGGGTGTGGCTCTCGGCATACTGGCGCTAGAAGGATGCGGGGCCAACGGCCAGGTAGCAGCACCAGCAGCCCCGCAGAGTCATTCCTCCGTCTCACAGTCTACTGACACGCACAGCCGGTCTCGGCGTGCCCCGGTCCAATCGTTTGCTGGCAGTGCGCACTTTGTCCCTCACCTGTCAACTCCCTTGCCCGCCCCCTATCAGAACGCGCAGATTCTTTATGGCTGGGTTGGGCGTCTTCACGGCAAGCCATTTACCCTGGCCATGTGGAATGCGCGCCAAGCCCAAGGATTTACCTTATTTTATAACCGCAAGGTCATCACAAAGACTCCGGGCATCACCGACATCTTCTGTTTCACCGGCAATTGGTTCTTGTGGCAAGTCGGGGCCATGGCGGAAGGTGGGGCGATGAATATGGTGACCGGGCAAACCCTTAATGCCAATATTCCTCAACAAGGACGTAAATGGAAACAACTATGCCCGGTTTCCCCGGAAAACATCACTGATGTGCTGGGGTCGCCGCAACGTTATCCGTTTCATTAGTCGGGACTCTCAATACACCTCATGATGCGATGCGCCAAAACCCGCTAAGGCCAGAACACGGGAGTATTTCCGGGCATAGCACGGCCCGGCAGACCTCAAGAGCCTGCCGGGCCGCGTCAATGAGTCCTAGCTGTTATTCCATGCGCTGAGGCTCTGCGCTAAGCGGGCCACATCCGGTGACCCCAGTCCCGTGACGGCATTCCACCCCGGGCCGTCGTTGTAATACCAGTTGCTGCCTTGGGTGATGGCGTGGAAGCCGCCCCCGCTGGCGTTGGCATACAGCGCGGCATTCAGAAGGCCCTGAGGGCCACCCAGGTCTTGGTCCATGAGAGCCACAATCCCGGCCCACTGGGGTGCCGCAAATGACGTGCCTCCCCAGCCGTTGGTCCATCCATCCGCTGCGGTCGTGTAATCGGAATTGGTGTCATAGATGGCGTAACCTGTGAAGGGATCCGCATTGAATGCAACGTCAGGCACGCCCCGGGCGCCAGGATTGCCTGTGCCCGTCTGCCACCAGCTGTAAAGACTGCTGCCGTTGTTCGGAGCCGATGACGTCCAAAATGCACTGTACCCGCCGGTGGAGCCCACGGGATAAATGTCCCGCTTCCATTGCGCCTGAGACTTCAGGCCAAAGTTGGCGTAGTAGGGCAGCAGGTATTGCCAGCCCCAGCCCTGTTCGCCAGACATCGTGATGGTGCCGCCGGGAATGGGGATATCTCCTGTCTGCGAACTGCCCGGGGCAATGGGGCCGGCGTTGGGACTCGTAGACACCATGGGGAGAGTTGTGCCCCCAGCAGCCAGAATGTCGGGACTGGATGCCGGAGAATCCACGGCCAGATTCTTGTCGGTAGGATATCCGTCGTAAGCCCCGTCATCCCCTGACGCCGCAATCATCGTCATGCCTTCGGCCGCCCCTTGCATAAAGGCCTGGTTGAGCATGTAAGCATAGGAGAATGGCTCAAAAAACTCCGCTTCCCCCCAACTGGTTGTCATCACTTGCACGTTGTCAGCCGTGGCCACCGCATCATACAGGTCGATGAATCCGGGATTGGTGTTGGGCGCCTCATAGACGATGATATTCGCGCCAGGGGCCATGGCCCCTGACCGCTCCACATCCAGGGACGTTTCAGATCCCCCCAGGCCCTTGCCGGACGCTGCCGTACTCTGGCCGTCCACTCCCACCTCAGATAAGGAGCCCGTGCGCTTAATCCCGTAGTAATGCCAGAAGTAAGAGGCGTCGCTGGGGATGAACGACGCTAATGTAGCCACGCCGATGGTCACCCCCTTCCCCGTGATATGTTGCTTGGAAAGGGGAGAAACGTCATAGGCCGCAGCCATTTGCTGCGGAGAATATCCGACCGGCCCCGCCTGGCTGTCCAAATGGGAGACATTCTGCTGTTGTTGGACATGGGTGCTGATGGCATTATAGGTCGTCATGCCAGCCACACCGGCTACCAGGGCCTGAAGATCATAGGACGCTCCGCCGTAGCTGTAGGACACCGGCAGAGAGGGGTTGTCGCTGTTGGCAATATACGACTTGCCTCCGGATGTGTAGTTGTTGATCGAGACACTGAACGCTTGCTCGACCTCACCCACTGTCCCTGTGACATTGACGCCCAAGGGATATTGCACGGTCATTCCATTAGCGGTCACGGGTGTGATGTGGTACTGGGACAAATAGTTGAGCAGGGCCTTGACCTGATTCGAGGATGGGGCGTAGTCCGCGGCAAATTGGGATTCACTCAGAAAATGGTGGAAATATGCATTCCCCGGGGTTTCGGTATCCTGAATATATTGGTTGAGTGCTGGCATCGTGCTCGGCTTTTGGAAGTTGAAACCAACAAACAGCGTCACTTGAGCGGCGTGGCTGGCGGCGCCCTTGTTGGTGGAGTTGGCCAGCAGCGCTTGTGCCGTATTGCCTTTCAACTGTCCATACTGGCTGGCCGCGGCCGATCCCGAAATGACCAGAGCAGGCAGTGACAGCAGCGCGGCTGCGCTCAGCAGAGCCCAGGCTTTTTTCAATTTGATATCCCCCTTTTGAAGAGTCTGGAACCACTAAGGATTATATTCCACATTTACCATAAAAAACCTTTTAAGATCAGGGAATATTGAAAATTTGTCCTATCACCCAATATTCTCATGGGCCCGAAGTCGGCAACCGTCCACGATAAGGAGAAACTGTGGCTGGCCACAGCATGCGGTCTCTTTCGCCCGCATTGATGCGGTTGCATCACCAACATCCATGGTCATGCCAGACGGCATGACCCCACCTACTCTACTTTCCTGCTGTCATGCCGGGTGTTTTTTTTGGGACCGTCACCCGGACAATCAGCGCTGGTCACAGGTCGGCACCAAGATAACCGGCACGATTCCGATGCATTCTGGATCAGGTATTTTCCGTAAAACGGGATGAATTTACCAGGACAGGGTTCAAATCAGAGCATTAATGTTAAAACGCGTGATTTTCTGGGGGCCTTTCAAAGGCATTGCGGCTGGCACGAAATTGAGGCAATATTCCTTGGGAATTCGCATTTATTCATGGTTGCCTGATAGGAGCCCAAAGAATTACGCTACAAGTGTGCTGATTCATCAAGCCAGGCACAAAAAACAATCCTCGATGAGGATGGTGATGGATCTGGAGTAGTGATAATATGTGGGCCCTTGTGGTAGCCCAATTCTTCTATGCCCTCGGTGATGGCTTCTTGTATCCCTTTGTCGTATTTTATCTGACTCGCGATTTTCATCTTCCCATGGCCAGTGCAGGACTGCTGATGGGCCTTGCCGGCATCGGCTACATTTTCGGGCAGTTGCCCGCTGGGTACCTTACGGACCGGTACGGTCCTCGCTCCGTAGCCGTCACGGCATACGCAACGGCTGCGGTTTCCATTGTCACAGCCAGCTTTATGGGAAATGTCTGGGCATGGGCCGTCGCTTACGGAGTGACGCTGATGATGGTAGGGGCAGCCTTCCCTGCGATTATCCACGCCATGACGGCCAGTGTCAAACCTGAAAACAGGACCCAGGCCTATAGTTTCTTAATCTTATCACAAAATGCAGGGATCATCGTCGGCCCCTTAGTCGGACTGTCTCTGGCTCTGTATCAATTCCAATGGATATTCTGGATTGACGGGGCGTGTCTTTTCATCAGCAGCATGCTGCTGATTTGGGGCATTCCGCGAGCGCCCGCAAAACCGCAGGCAGCCAAACTCAGTGTTCCCAAACGGGCAGGCATTCCCCGGTGGCGCTCCTGGCTCTATTTCCCTCCGTGGAAAAAATCGGGATTCTGGTCTGTGGCGCTGGGCGGCACGCTGATCGGCATCATTTACAGCCAGCTCGTGTCGACCCTGCCCATGGAAATGGAGCACACCGTCGGCATTCTGCGCTGGTATGGCCTCTTGTGGGCAATGAACGGCGCGCTTATCACCGTCCTGCAGTGGCCGGTTTCCCTGGTGCTGAGGCACTGGAACCGCCGGCTATGGATGGGGCTGGGAACCATTTTGTACGCGGCGGCCATGGTGGTGCTAGGCATGTCAGCCGAGATCTTCCTCATAGTCATCGCCTTTCTAATCGTGACAGTAGGGGAACTGATCTACGAGCCCTTGCCCCCGACGGAATATGCGGAGCAGGCGCCGAAAGGATATGGGGCGCGGTACCAGGGAGCTGGCAGCTTCTTCAGCGCCTTTGGCATGGTCATCGGGCCGGTGCTGGGAGGAGTTCTGCTGGCCGATGTTGGCCACCTGGCACTGTGGCTGGCGATGGGAGCATTCGGCGTAATTGCCACGGTCCTCATCGTGCACAAGTCCCCCACCTATGGACTGCCGTCCGGACAGAATACCTGATGCCGTTCCACGCCTTTTCAGGCGTGGAACTTTTTTCATCAAGGCTAGAACGGCACTCCCGCCGGACTGACCGTGCGAGTCTCCTTGGCAACGATATAATAATAATAAGAAGGACGAGCGCACGCTTGTAGGCTGAACGGCAGAGGAGGCGTGGTCGATGGGGTACTGGTCTTTAGGACGCCGTCACCTTCCCTGGTTAATGGGACTGGCGCTCACGATCTCAGGGTGCGGGCTGCACAACAGCACGGCTGACGTCAATACCGCGCATGTGATCTCATTTTCCGCCACTGATATCACGAGCCTGGCCATCAACATGGACGGCATTGGCGTCCACGTCTCCACCCAAGCCGGGCTCCAACACATCACCATTACCAAGGAGGTTTCTCCGGTCATCCGGGCGAGTGCAGCGGTCAAAGGGCACCTGCTCACTTTGGAGGAATATGACCCGTCCTATACCCCGAACGACACGCCCTTGCCCGTGCAGGTTCTGCTGCCGCCGGGCCGGTCCGTCGTGATTCACACAGACGGTAGCGCCGTAGTCCTCAAGGGTTCCTACCAGAACATTGATATCGCGGCGCAGGGCGGAGCTGTGTCGGTTTCCGGTCTGTCTGCAGCCACCTGCCGGATTGCCGCGGCGGGCGGTCCCGTGAATGTGGACAATGCTTTGGCTGGCCAGGTGCTGGCCGTAATCGACCAAGGCGGTCCTGTCAGTCTTGGAGGACCCTTAGACCGGATCACCACCCTCAAAGACCAGGGTGGCCCTGTCACTGTCACCAGCACACCCCGCACCGCCACTGCGGTAAGTGTCTCGGACCATGGCGGCGCCGTGGTGTCCCATTGGCCTAACCTTGCAAAGCACCGCCACAGCCTCAACGGCACTACTCCATGGCACAATCCTCGGAACACATTGACTATATCCGATCAAGGAGGGCCAGTCGTGCTAGGCTGACCATGTCCCCGATTCTCGAACCGAGAGCAGCTGCACTTGACGCAGCACGCCAACATGCCGAGCAAGGAAATAAGGAAACCCAGCAAGACCTAATAGCACATGCGGAGCAGTTGAATAAGGAAACCCGGCAGGAGTTGATGGCCCACACAGACCGGCGTATTAACGAAACCCTGGTGCTGATTGAAGACCTGCGCCATGATCTGCAAGGCGTCGCTGAGGGTGTGCTGACGATCAATCAGAAGTTAGACCGGTACATGGACCAGACCGATCAACGGCTGATGCGGCTTGAACGCCAAGTGCCCTAATGCCGAACCACCATAAAGAGCCGCACGCTAAAGATCCACGAAAATTGGAATCCGGGTGATGGCAATGGCGCGTCACCTTTTGCGATTCAGACACGGGCAAGCGGCGCGAGACCAGTCAAACGTTCGCGACAGAACGCGCGGCCAAAAAGTGGAGCCGGAAACAGGAAATTCTGTACCGTGAGAACCCACCGCAACTACCGCCTAGTGATGAGTCATCCCTACCCCTCTACGGGCCACCCCACCACGCGGTACTTTCCACTACGGTAGACTCGGCCGATTATTCCATTGCCGTGGCCGAAATCTTTATCTGACTACTTTCTCGCAGTATTCCGGTGCACCAAGCAGAACTGACTCGAACCAGAGCCATTCCGGTCTTCGCAAGGATTAACCCTCCACGGACAATCGAGTTTTGAGTGCGCGTCCGCGGGCACGGCTAGCAACCGCAACTGCCCTACCTGTGGCGGCGCGGCCCGCAAGGGATTGTACCGATTCGGTCCGAGGGCCGGACCGTCGAGAAAGTTACGCCTGCCAGACATGAAGCAACACCCGCTGGCCATATGGCCCTTGATAGGGGGTTAGGTGGATCCGACCGGCGTGGATCTTCCCAATGCTCTATCGGTTCCTTGTCTATGACGCAGCGTTACACTTGCAGCGCACGCGCGGACCAGGCACCCTTTAGGTCCACTTCCAACGGTGTATTTCCGACTCCCAGCCTTTGGCCTTGCACATGGATACCGGAGTCCTTATTTTTTTTGCCAAGGCCTCCGGTATCCATGTCAAAGCGCACCCGGCAGGCACCAGCCCTCCGGGCGAAAATCTTATACCGTGCCGCGCGCGGCTTCATCCCGGTAATGCGAGCAGGGGATGCACAGGTGTCTGCCGTCACGGATGCGGATGTAGGGTTCAAAAACGTACTCTCCGCAGTCCTCGCAGCGCACTTTGGCAAAGGAGTTCTTGGGCCGGGAGAACGAGATGTCTTCTGGACGTGACAGCAAAAACGCCTGGTCTTCCGCGGTGGTTAGCACATACTCGACCGCCTGCCCCGTCACTTCCCACGGAATTTGCGAGGGCTCGATTCCCCGCTTGCGATAGGCGAAAAATTCATAAGACCCTAGCGTATCCTGAAAACCCGTCTGGGTCGCAACGCGGACCGCCCCCACTCCCGGTGCGAACAGCGTGAAGGCGATTTTGCCGTAATCGGTTCGCTCCATCAGCATTTTCCCGCAAGTGCACCCCGTGGCTACTTGAATACCGTCAGCCATACAGGTCTGCGGGTGGCCTATCCCAATTTCGGGCAGTGCGTAAACTCCGAAACTCCGTGGTCCGCCACCTTGCCGATGCCCAGTTCCCTTAGAGCCATCGTGCCCATGCGGAAGCCAATCGGCATAAACGGGCAGTGATGTCCGTGAAACTCCCAGGCCCATTCGGGAATCGTTATTTTCTCCAATGTTCTTCCTCCCTCTCTCGAATAAATGAACCCCGATGCTCCAAAAAAGACTCATGGCGCACATTGCATAGGCTTGTGTCCATCCGGCCACCAGTTCTGTCCTTGGCTTTATGTTCATTCATTGATGCTCTGGCCAGCTCCGCCGCAGTCAGAGCATCTACAGTATAACCTCATCGCAATATACTTATATATCGCCTTAAACACCTTTTTGCGTGTCCCCTTGCCACCTGCCGGGATGTCCGCTGACAGCTCCTGCCCATGGTTCTTAATCTTAATGTTGCTGTATTATCGCCTATAGGCCTCATCCCTAAAATCGGATTCAAGAAACACCGGCGTACAGATAGCGCAAAAGGAATCCATGTCTATTGCAAAATGGCGTGGCCACTCATTTCATGTGGCGCCCCCCGCTTGGAGAACGCCACCCGATTTGGCTGGAAATGTAAATTTTTTAGGATTCTTGTTACCAACAATTCGTCTGTGTCGTTATGGTAAGTATAAAGCGAATAAAGGAGAATGGCTATGCGCGAAAAGTATCCCATTTGTCCTGAATGCGGGAACCGCTGGGTCGGACGGCTAACCGCTCCGGGCTGGTATTTCTGCTCGACTTGCACGGTGGAATTCAAAAGTGATGATGCCGGACTGATTGTCTACACCATTACGGCAGAGGGAGTGAGAAAGCGTGCCCACCGCAAAAGGCGGCGCGACGGAGTGCGGTCCCAGGAACTCTCCCCCACCTGAACCGCCGTGCGCTAGTGCTTAAAGGCTTTCCCGTTAAGGGCTTTCCCGGCGCACGGCTGGGCGTAACCTCCGCGCCTAGCGGGAGAACTATCCATGCCTATGCGAGCGCAGTGCCCCGCGCACGCTTGCAATGCCGCTCATATTGAACTGCATCCTTGTGGCCACGGGTGAACTATTGCGTTGCCCCGCGACTAGAGCAGAAATCGGCCGGAGTTTATCTCCAAACGGGCTTAGCCAAACTTCATCCATCAACACTCCACGGGAGCTTTCCAGTTCTGTGATCATGTTGTGTGTGCCTAGGGCCGATTGGCAATTCCCCACCGGCGGATCCATTGCCGTTAACGGTCTACGGTTCGCACCGCCGGCATACGCACTTCAGGGCTAACTTGTTCGCCCTTTGTGTCTCACCATGGTCACCGTCAGCGACAAGTACCCGTCCCCGACGGGAGAGGACTGACCTTAGATACCATCCCCGGGGCCGATTCGGCCCGCCAGAATGTCCCCTGCCTGGCTAAGGATTTTCTTCCCCGCCGCACTCCATGTCCCTTAGTCCGGCGCCTTATGGACACTGGAACAACCAGCACTGAGCATTAGCCGTTCCAGATCGTCCTTAGGACGCTCATATCCTCTACATCTCAGGCCGGGCATCAATCCATTTTTGTCCGAGAGCCGCCGCAACAATGAACAGCACAGTATAGGCGAGCAGAATGGCCACATCCGCCAACGGCACAGATTTGCCTTCCAGGATGTCCCAGGCCGGATTTGCAAACCGGTAAGTCGGCATCCACCGGGCAATTTCTTGCATGGTCTTTGGCATCATCTGCACAGGCGTCCACAGCCCCCCTAGGAAAGATAGCGTTAAATAGACCAGGGTTCCAAGAATCTGAGCCGCATTGCCCGCCAGGCCAATGAGCACTCCCAGAGCGGAAAAGGGAACAGAGCCAATCCACAGCCACCCAAAAATCTCTACCCACTTCCTGATGCTGAGGGTGACTCCCTGGTCAAAGTGCGCCACGGCAAAGACGACCGCCACAATCAGCAAAGAGAGCGTGAGTTGGGTCAGAATTTTTGCCACCGCGTAGCCTGTGGACGACAGCGGCGTCGTGCGCAGCCAGCGCACCCAACCGCTCTTGCGCTCTGTTGCCAGCCGCACCCCCAGCGTATTCACCGACGATCCCACGACACCAAAGGTCGCCATGGACACCATAAAGTAGGCGCTCCAGAAAGTTCCGGAAATCTTCAGATCCTGTCCGGCCTCACTGATGAAGATCAGATAAAAGGCAATCGGCATCCCCAATGTGAGCACAAAGAAGCGGCGGTCGCGAGCCGTGCGCAGGAGGTCCGCCTTCCATTGCGACCACAGCGCCCTCATGCTGGGCCCCCCGCCTGGTCCGTCAGCCGGACAAAGGCCTCTTCGAGGCCGCCGCCCGCAATCATAATGTCAGAGATGTCCCATCCTTCGAGAATGAGCCGCCGCACCACTTGGTCGGAGTCTTTCGTCAACACGGCGACATGCCGTCCTGCCGTGTGCACATCCTGCACTTCCGCCCACTGGCGGAGGCCGTCAATCGCCTGTCCTTCTGCTGCCACAAAACTCACCTGCCGCCCGCCAAATTCCATTTTGATGCGTTCTGGAGTCGCATCCGCAATCACCCGCCCGCTGTTCATGACGACCACTCGGTCCGCCACCACATCCGCTTCCTGCAAGTCATGGGTGGTGAGGACAAGAGTTCTGCCGTCGGCGATGAAAGTCCGCAGGGTATCCCAGAATTGGCGCTTGGAGCCGATATCCATCCCCACAGTCGGCTCATCCAGAAACAGCACCTGCGGGTCCCCGGCCATGGCTGCCGCAAATTGCAGGCGGCGGGTCTTGCCGCCCGAGAGCTGCCCCGCCATCTTGCGGGCGTCCCCCGCCAGGCCGGAGATGTCCAGCAGGTGGGCCAGCGGCAAGGGGCGGGGATAAAAGCCGCGAAAAAGGTTGAGACTCTCTTTGACGGTCAGCCGGTCCGGCACACTGACGCCCTGCAGCATCACCCCAATGCGGGTGTGAGCCTGCACCGAGCCGGGATCCGCTCCAAACAGCCGGACATGGCCCCGGCTGGGTCTGGTGAGCCCCAGCATCATCGCGATGCTGGTTGTTTTGCCAGCACCATTGGGCCCTAAAAGGGCCATAGCCTGACCCGCCGGAATATCGAGAGTCAGGTTCGATACGGCTTCACGGTGGCCAAAATGTTTGCTCACGGCCTTCATCTCAATAACGGCCTCCGTCACAATGTCATTCCAGCCCCCTTGGTTCTTTTTGCTCCCTCCCTATCATAATCTTCCCGCCCGCGCACCGATACCGGAATGGGTGTCCAGGCTCAGGAATTGACCCAGTACGCCAACAAAAAATTTTTCACAGCTAAACTGGCCCCCTGTCTCAAACAAATTCGGGAAG
Source organism: Sulfobacillus sp. (assembly GCA_027309085.1). GTDB lineage: Bacteria > Bacillota > Sulfobacillia > Sulfobacillales > Sulfobacillaceae > Sulfobacillus. The sequence goes on along the minus strand of DAIDDL010000054.1, from coordinate 5,720 downwards.
CTGACACTATCAGGAAATCTTCAGACCCAGGCAACAACTTCGCAACAACTCTGGGGTTTACTGTAAGTGGGACGTGTACCGAGCCCCAAATGCTGTTGAGGAGTGTGACTGAGCATGTTGAAGGGAATCACTATCATGGCCGCGGGAGTGTTAGTCGCGGGAGGCGCTGGATTGGCAGTGACCTCGCATAACGGAGCACATAAGGGATCGGCGCTGCAAAACGTAGAACTGTCCGCCAATGCCAAGGCCCCGACTTCCGGGAAGAGCGGGCAGGCTCACTGGGGACACAAGGGTGGATTCGGCCCCATGGGAACCCTCATGGCTGATGCTGCCAAAACACTCAACATCTCCACCAGTACCTTACAAGCCGACATGAAAGCTGGCCAGAGTCTCGCCACTATTGCCCAGGCGAACGGGTCGAGCGCAGCCGCACTGGAAAGCGCACTGCTCGCCGACGCCCAGACTCAGATGCAGGCCGCAGTTACGGCAGGGAAGATGACGGCCGCGCAAGAGACCGCCATGGCGCCTCACCTGAGCACCATGATTGACCAAATGGTTACCCACAGCGGCCAGTGGATGAAGGGCGGTCCCAGAGGGTACGGCATGGCCGGCAACCTGATGGCTGGTGTCGCGAAAGATCTCAACATCTCCACCAGCACCTTGCGCACTGACCTGAAAGACGGCCAGAGCCTGGCTACCATCGCCCAAGCGAATGGGTCGAGCGCAACCACATTGGAAAACACCCTGCTTGCCGATGCCAAGGCTCAAATGCAATCAGCGGTCACCGCTGGCAAGATGACCTCTGCCCAAGCCACTGCCATGGAGTCCCACCTGAGCACCATGATTGACCAGATCGTCACCCATTCCGGCAAGATGGGATTTGGCGCGATGGGAGGCTTTGGACACCGGGACGGATTCGGCGCGATGGGCAACCTGATGGCCGATGCGGCGAAATCGCTTAATCTGTCCACCGGCACTCTGCGCAAGGACATGAAAGCCGGCCAGAGTCTGGCTACCATCGCCCAAGCGAACGGGTCGAGCGCAACCACATTGGAAAACACCCTGCTTGCCGATGCCAAGGCTCAAATGCAAACAGCGGTCACGGCTGGCAAGATGACCTCTGCCCAAGCCACTGCCATGGAGTCCCACCTGAGCACCATGATTGACCAGATGGTCACCCACTCTGGAAGCATGAAGGGCGGTCCCGGCCACTGGGGCAAAGCACCTTCCACCTCAACCGCTTCTTAAGTCCAACAACCCCCTCTCGGGTCAGGCATTGTTCGGATGAACAATGCCTGACCCCTTATTGATCTGTCCAGCTGAGCTGTCAAATTTGCGGGCAAAGACCAGCTCTGAAGCATCAGGATGGTATAAAATTACAGTTGCGTACGGTGCCAAAATGTTGGCAGAATCGTTCTCACCCCGCTGCAGATCCGGTTTCTCCGAAATTCGGGAGGGTGGTTCGGTCAGCGGCCCATGGCGTTCCGGTGGAACCCAGGCGGACATACCACGGTACCCCCGGGGTCCGTGCTTCGTGGCGGGATATCGAGGAAATGACCAAGATTCACCAGATCAGTCGCAACTGGTGGGGGCGGGTGCGTTGGATGGCCACATGGTGGCCATCCAACCAATGGCCCGATATCGTCTCGCAGAGCCAGCGAATCGTCGCTGGGATGCCCAAGTTCAACACGGTCGCCCATAGGGAGACTTGGTGCAGGATGAGGATATTCAATAAGCGCGCCAACCGCATCAGGGCATGCCAGCCTTTCAGCGCGTTCCAATCCCACGAAAAGAGATGCGTATAATGATACCCTTGAGAGTCTCTAGCAGACTGTCGGCGTCCATTTGTGCGCTCTGCTCTTCCGCAATCGTCTGATAGGCGCTTTTGCGGTGAAGAAGGGTGTTGGGATGCAATTTGTCGGGGTGGGCCATAAACTCTGAAGCCTCCTGGCTGGAGTGGTCGGCCATCCGCCCAAGTTGCGCGGCCTTGAGAGCGCCCGTCCTCCCTACTTTACTTGCTGGACCGAGCCGCTTTCCGGAAGACGTGCGGCCGAACCATTTTTCGGCTGCAACCGTCTTCATCAGCGCCTCTGCAATCATGTACAGCCCGATGGCCGCAGAGACAAGGGCTGCCCATCCCCCATAAGCTGTATTCAGTCCGGCCAGATTGGCGAGAGTCGCCCCTAAAAACGCCAAAAACACAAACAAGAACAGAGCCCCAAACAGCTTCTGCACGCGGAACGCAGCAAATACGAACGGAACGGTGAGAATTGTCCAAATGAGCAGAAACGTACCCAGAGCCGCCGGGGCTGCCGTTCCAAACTTGAGCACCCCGCTGTTCTCCCAATACAGGAACAAAAAGATCGAAGTGAAAAATCCTCCGTAGAACCCGTCCACAGCCAGACCAAATGTATCGCCACGAACAAAAGAGAAAATCGCCGCCAGGAAATACACCAACCCTCCGAGCACAAGGACAGCCGGAAGGAAAAACAATGTAACGGCCACTGGCACCAAGTGAACGTTGGGGAGATTCAGTGTGGTTTGGGCAATGACAAATGCGGCTAGCGTCACAATGAGTGGGTCTCCAAACTTGCTGTCATGCACGTGATTCACCCCTATCTGGAATTTATGCTTAACGCTTGAGATTATCCTTTGCTCAGGCTGTGTAGCCCTCGCAATCCAAAATACTCAGGGCGGCAAAACTCCGCAGTTCCTCCTCTCTGCCCCCAACCCCCTATCAAACCTTCCGGTAGGTATGTTATGATTATATTGCACTTATCTCAATTCGGATATCTTTTCTGAAAAAAATAAATTCTGGCTGGTCCTAGGTCATCACAACAAAAGGGGGTTTCACCATGATGGATTTTCCCTTGTTGCTGCGTACAGTGTTGTACCGCGCGGCAACCGTCTATCCCGAAAAAGAAATTGTGTCCCGCGATTTTTCCGGCACATTTCGGTATACCTACCGCGACCTTCACAAGCGTGTCTGCAAGTTGGCCAATGCCTTAGATGCATTGGGATTGGAGCCCGGGGCTCATGTGGCGTCTTTCGCGTGGAACAGCCACCGCCACCTGGAACTATATTACGCGGTGCCGTGCAGTCAACGGGTTCTCCACACCACCAACATCCGGTTGTACGCAGAGCAGGTGGTGTACACGGTAAATCACGCTGAGGACCAAATCATGTTTGTCGATGAAGATCTTCTGCCAAGCCTAGCCGCATTGGCAGACCGATTGCCGACCATCAAGACTTGGGTGGTGATGACCGACAAATCCGAGCTTCCCGACGTCCGCCTCGACAACATGATCCTCTACGAAGATCTCATTGCTCACCAGTCCGATACCTACAACTTTCCTTTGTTTGACGAAAATACGCCAGCCATCATCGGGTATACGTCCGCCACCACAGGCGACCCCAAAGGTGTTGTCTATAGCCACCGCGGCCTCTATTTGCATTGTTTAACCTGCTTGACCGGCGAGGTGGCTCCCCAGGAGTCTGACGTCGCCATGGCCATTGTGCCGATGTTTCACGTCAATGCATGGGGCCACCCCTACATTGATACATGGATCGGCGCCAACCAAGTCTATCCGGGACAGAGACCCTCTCCCCAGATTTTATGCGAGCTCATCAGCAGTGAAAAAGTCACCTTCAGCGTCGGCGTGCCAACCGTGTGGATGGGCGTGCTCGAGGAACTGAGACGGCATCCTGGCAAGTATCAGGTAGATCAGATCCGCTACCTGATATCCGGCGGATCCGCCATGCCGGTCGGGCTCACCAAAGCCTACCAAGAAGAATTCGGCATCAAGCTCTACCAGGGATACGGCCAGACTGAAACGTCCCCCGTCACCTTTTCCAATGTCATCAAGTCCTCACTGGATTCTCTAACAGGCGATGACCTCTACAATCTCCGCATCAAAACCGGACTCATCCTGCCCGGTCTAGAAATGAAAATCATCGACCGCGAGGGAAAGGAAGTTTCGTCCAATGGCCGGGACATGGGAGAGCTTCTGTTGCGCGGGCCATGGGTGATCAGTGAATATTACAAAAATCCCGAGAAAACCCGAGAAGCTTTCATAGACGGCTGGTTTCGAACCGGGGACATCGCGACCCTCGATGAGCATGGTTATCTTCAAGTGGTCGACCGCACCAAAGATCTCATCAAGAGCGGTGGAGAGTGGATCTCTTCAGTAGACCTTGAGAACGCCATTATGTCCTACCCCGGCGTCGCAGAGGCGGCAGTCATCGGGATTCCCGACGAGAAGTGGCAAGAGCGCCCCCTCGCCTGTGTAGTCTTGAGGCCGGAAGCGGTGGGAACCATTTCCCAGCAAGCTCTCACCGATTACCTGGCGGGCCGCGTAGCCAAATGGTGGATTCCAAACGACTTCCGGTTTGTCAAAGAGATCCCAAAAACCAGCGTGGGCAAATTTTCCAAACGCGCGCTGCGTGACCAATATCAGGAGGGCAGCCTCGGTACCTTATGAGCACATGGGGCCCCGGGATGGCGAAAAGTGCCGCCGGTCCCGGAGCTAGTTGTCCTGTGTCCCAGCGCTAAACTGCTCATCTTCTGCGCATCTTGGCGGGGACCGCGCTCCTCCGAGCCGTCCCCGCGGCGTGGTCGGTCCTCAAGACCTCGAGTGGCTGCAAGAGCGGGACCAGCGCATGGCGGAACTGCGGGAGACGATGGATGAGATGCGGCAGGCGTTCCGCGATGTGTCCCCGGGGGGAATTCAATCGCGCGGTGAATCGCGCCGTGCAGGGTAGTCGGTGGTCCACCTCCCGCATGAACCGTCCCGGACCCCAGCGTGCTCGTACCGGCGGTGTGCGAGGACCAAGGCCCATTGGCTGTGATCCGCGAAGGCTGGCTGACTGGCCGATTTCAGGTTTAGGTATCCGATCCCCTACTGGATGCAATCGAGGCCCCACTCACGAAACCCTATGTTTCCGAGCGGCTTGAGACGGAGCGTATTGCGGAGATTTTCTGTTCTATAACAACTCAACTTCGCGCAGGAAAGAAAAGTCATGTACACACGGGGTTAAGTCATCCTAATCCTTCCTGGGGCAACTCCATGTGGACGCTGACCAGTTTGGCATCTCACAGCTTAAGGGCTCATCGGATGGGATTATCGAGCGCTTCAAGAATTTTGGAGATGCCAATAAGAACGCCTCCCTGCCAGAAAGCGGAGGCCATGGTGCTCAGGGAGAAGAGAATGTCAGGAGTTCCGCTGAGACCGCCCAGCATGGCCGCAACGTCCCCAACCAGTTCCACGACGGTCAGTATACTCTGCGCCGCAGTTGTATTCCACCGGGAATCCACCCTTCATTCTTTCTTGTCTCTGACAGGACGGCATTTCAGCACAGGCAACATATGTTCGACAAACCATTATACCGGGGATGGTGTTACTGAGCAACGCGAATCTTCCATCACAAAATCACAAGGATGGTCTGGCGGATGTGCCTTATCCACATTTCACCACAGACTTATCCACATTGTTGTCACAAAATCCACCGGGGAGTCGCCATAATACCGATGTTCCCCACCCCATGGAGGACTAGCGCGGGGGACGGAGTGGAAGGGAACGAAACCACAAAAAAAGCAGCGGCTTTTGGAAAAGCCGCTGCTTTGCATCTTGATTGGGTCAGTGCGGTCAGACCGCGCCGGTTTCCCGGCTTTCCTCGAGCGCCTGCAGCACTTCGTCCGCCGCTTTGCTGCGGTAGCCGCT
>DAIDDL010000053.1 GCA_027309085.1 Sulfobacillus sp. | reverse complement strand
CACCCGCTGGCTATATGCTGGCGGCTTCGGGGCAGGAAGAATCATGAGATCACCAAAGATCACATGATTTATAGCAGTGCAAAAGAATACAAGCGCCGACATGCCAGGGACAGCTCACAGCCTTCCCTGGCTGTTAGGGTTGAGGGGCTGAAGGGCCCTGGCCCTCCGGGAGGTGCTATTCCCGAAGACGCCGTATATATTATTCCAAAAGGGGCAAGAGAACATGGAAGCTCCGACAGCGCCGACCAGGTCCCAGCAATGGGGACTGACCGCCTACTGGTTTTCTCTGAATATGGAAGGCGCAGCCTTGTTAACCATTTTGATTCCGGTGACGCTGCTGCGGGTGTGGCGGTACGGCCATGTGAGCGAGCTCGCGCGCATTGTCTCGCTGGCCGCCCTGTTGACTATGATTGTGCCGCCGATTGCGGGAATGTATTCCGACCGCCAGAAAAAACGCGGCAAGCGGCGAATGCCTCTGATGTGGTGGGGGACGTCTGCCAATATTGCGGGCCTCTTAGTGATCCCGCACGTCACTTCAGTGAGTACGCTGACGGTGGTGGTGATGGTGGCCGTGCTGGGCCAAGCCGCCTCCCAGACGGCCTACCAGGCGATGATGCCGGAAATCCTGCCTCAGAGCCAGTGGGGGAAAGCATCAGGATACATGGGCCTTGCCAGCCTGCTGGGGACTGTGGCTGGTTTAGGCATCGCGGGATTCGCGCCCCCGGATCTGAGCTATCCTGTCCTGGCGGCGGTGGTTGCCGCCGGAGTCATTGTCACGGCGGTGGGCGTGCGTGAGCCGGTAGGGCGCAAACAGGCGGCGCCCCATGTGCAAGTCCGCAGCCACAGAGATTTTGTGAGGGTGTTCTGGGCCCGGTTTATGGTGATGCTGGGGCAGACTTTCTTAATGACCTTTATCCTCTATTTTTTCAGCGAAGTGCTGCATGTGGCCAAGCCGGGAGCCCATACGGCGTTGGTGGCGGGTGAAGCGCTCGTCGGCGCGGCCCTGTCCACGGTGGTGATGGGGCGCCTGTCGGATCATTTCAGCCGGCGGATGATTGTGTTTATGGCAGGGTTGCCCATGGCCGGCGCTGCATTGGGATTTGCTCTTGATCAGCGCTCTTCGGGGATTGTCCTGTGGGCGCTGCTCTATGGGGTGGGCTATGGGGCCTTCTTGTCCGTGGACTGGGCTTTGGGATTGGAATCCATCCCGGATCTGGCGAATGTCGCCAGGGACTTGGGACTCTGGGGCATTGCTTCAAATTTCCCGACAGTCATCGCACCGGCTATCGGCGGCTGGATTCTCGTCCAGGCTTTAAGCCCGCGCCAGGGATATGAAGAACTCTTTGTCACGGCTTCCGCCATGTTTCTGGCCGGCTCCCTTATTGTGCTGTCCTTGGGGAAGCCTAAGAAGCAAAAAGATTGGTCAACGCCTTTGGCATTTTTAGTGTACAGCCTGGTCACGCCTTATGTGCGGGCCCGCTACCGGGTCCATGTGACGGGCCACCTTCCCCGCTACCGCCGGTCCCTCTTGGTCGCAGGCAATCACGGTCAGGACATCGAAGGGCTGGTGGTGCCCTTGATGATTTTCCGGACCCATCCTTTTGGACGGCGGGTCATTTCTGCCGGCTCGGAACGTTTGTTTGAGCCGGGATTCTCTCCTACCCGGCTTCCGGCGCCATGGGGAACGTGGCTGAGCAGTATAAACCTGAGGCCGATATTATGGATGCTGGGGGTGCGGCCAATCGAAAATGAGCCGCTGTTCCGGCCGCTGACAAGTTGGGCCTATCACGTCTTCCTGCATTATGGCAATCTGCCCATAGACGAGGTTTTCAGTGCCGAGGTTCTCGAAAAGGCGGCCCTGGACAGCGGGCACTGCGCACGGCGTTTGCATCTGCGGGACCTGTGGTCGCACCGCTACGTGCAAAAAGCGGTAGTCCCGCACGGGATTACCGCCCTGCTCGAGCCCTACCGCAATGCCGCCAAAACGTCTCTGGCGGCCCATATCCGCCAGCAAATCGCCGATTTGCTGCACGCGGTGCGGGCGGGCGATGTCCTCTATCTGACCCCGGAAGGCCGGTATACGGCCAATGGCCGCGTGGGCCGCTTCCGGCGGCTGTGGGAGGACGCGCGCCGGCAGATTCCCGATACCGTGCTGGTCGCCACTGCCTATGACCTGCTGCGGCCGGGGCCGTTGCATGTGTGGATTGTGCTGGACGCCCATGCGCCTGACACGGACGGGCGCACCGCGGTCATGGCCTTGCGGCCTCTGACGGCGAGCCACCTGGTGGCCCACGCGGCGGCAGGTGCCACCAGGTGGAGCAGTCCTGACCACTTGCGCGAAGAAGCCCAGGCCGCTCTCGCCCATCTCCCACCTGGGTCCCGCATCGCGGGCGACCTCGCCCGCCAGTCGGAGGCCGCACTGGCGCAGGCGGCGGCATATGTCTGGGAATGGAAGCAGCGCCATCCGGAACCGGATCAGCCTATCACCGACCCCCGGTTCCCTCATGTGCCGGATCTGATGCAGTACTACGGCAACCAGTGGAATGAGACCATGGAGGCGCTTGCGCAGACGCCTCTTCAGAAACCCGCCATGGCAGCGGAGCCGGCAGGCGGATAGGCGCGGGCCCTGCCGTCCCATCTGACCCAGCGCGGCGTCTGTAAAAAAACAGGAAAGAGAGTGCATGGCTCTCTTTCCTGCCTGGAATCCGATCCCTCAACCAATTCCGCGGCACGGCCTCAATCCGTTTCCGTGCGTCCCAACTCTGCGATAATACCAAATTTTGGATATTAAAGCAAGGGGCCAAGACGCTCGTGCTTTCCGTCTGGCCATTGCTCCGCAGCGCTTGTGCAATAGACCCGAGCTTGGCGCAGCGCCACAGGCAGAAGAGGGCGAGAATCCCGGGCTTTTTCTTCTTCTTGACAGAATGGTCGCCAACGGATAGAATAAGTTGTTGCTGTGAAAGGGCAAGTATTTGCGCCCGTAGCTCAGGGGATAGAGCAGAGGTTTCCTAAACCTTGTGTCGGTGGTTCGAGTCCTCCCGGGCGCACCAAAATTGGGGATTTTTCTACGATATATTATGAACCTTTTATGGAGCTGGCCTTGCAGGAAGCCGAACGCGCCGCTCAATCCGGAGAAGTTCCGGTTGGAGCGGTATTAATTCGCGAAGATGGCACTGTTGTCGCAAAAGATCACAATCGGCGCGAAGGCGATCAGGATCCGACGGCCCATGCGGAAATGCTGGTGATTCGGGAAGGCGCGCAGAAGCTCGGCAGGTGGCGGCTTACGGGGACAACATTGCTCGTGACGCTAGAGCCCTGTATAATGTGTGCAGGCGCGGTGATTCTGAGCCGGGTAGACCGGCTGGTGTTTGGCGCCAGAGACCCTAAGGCGGGGGCTGTGTTCAGTCTATATGGCGTACTGGCGGATGAGCGCCTCAACCACCGGCCAGAAGTGCTTGAAGGAGTATATCAAGAAGAGGCGCAGAAGCTGTTGCGGGAATTTTTCCGGGCCCGGCGGCACTCTTGAGCGTGTGACAACCGAATAAGTGTGGAGAGGTGTCTGAGTTGGTCGAAGGAGCCCGACTCGAAATCGGGTAGGCGGTTCAAATCCGTCTCGTGGGTTCGAATCCCACCCTCTCCGCCACGATAGATTTAACCTGGAGGGGTGGCCGAGCGGTTTAAGGCGCACGCCTGGAAAGCGTGTTGGTGGGCTAATCCTGCTTCGAGGGTTCGAATCCCTCCTCCTCCGCCATTTTCTTGACAGTGTGGTATGACGACAGCCAGCCATGGAGCAGCATCGATTGGGTCCCGCGCGGACAACACCTGTGAATCCCGTCAGGCCCGGAAGGGAGCAGCGGTAAGCGGGAACGTTGTGGTGCCGCGGATCACCTGATCGGTGCTGCCCTATGGCTTTGCTCATTGGCAAGGAGGAATGAATGTGGCCCATCAGGCTCTATACCGAGTGTACCGCCCGCGCTCCTTCCGGGAAGTGATGGGACAAGCGCGGGTGGTGGACACTCTGCGTGAGGCGGTGCGGCAAAATCGCCTCACTCACGCGTACTTGTTTTCCGGGCCCCGGGGTACGGGAAAAACCAGTGTGGCGCGCATCCTGGCCAAAGCTGTCAACTGTGAAACGCCGGATTCCGGCGAGCCGTGCCTACAGTGCGCAGCCTGCAGAGCAGTGGAACAGGGCCAGCATCTGGACGTCATTGAGATTGATGCGGCATCCAACCGGGGCATCGACGAAATCCGCGAAATTAAAGAGCGGATCGGACAAGCGCCGGTGATGGGGCGTTATAAGATTTATATCATCGACGAAGTGCACATGCTCACTACGGAAGCTTTCAATGCGCTTTTAAAGACGCTGGAGGAGCCTCCGGCGCATGTGCTTTTTATATTGGCCACGACCGAGGCGCAGAAGCTGCCAGTGACGGTGCTGTCCCGGTGCCAGCGCTATGAATTCCAAAGACTGTCCGTGGCCATCATTGAGGAGCGGTTGCGGCAGGTGGTGGCGCAGGAAAAGTTGAATGCGGAACCGGCGGCTTTGGAACTGATTGCCGAGTACGCTGACGGAGCCCTGCGCGACGCGCTGAGCCTGCTGGACCAAGCGGTCTCCGTGGGCCAGGGAGCGGTGAGCCGCCTGGCCGTCTCGGATCTGGTAGGCACTATTGACCCGGTGCTTATGGCCCACCTGATGACAGGGCTGAGCAGCACCGAGGCGCTGGGAGATGTGATGCTGACGCTGGATGACGTGTACCGCCAGGGGCGCGATTACCGCAGCGTGCTCAGGGATCTGGCCAAGCAAATCCGTGACCTGATTGTGTGGCGGCAGGCTGGCTTCGATCTGTTCCCGCAATACCGCAGGCAGTGGCTTCAGGACATCGACAGGAGTCTGCCCCAGGATATTGCGCCAGCGGACTGGTTTCACGCTCTGGAAATTTTGGCGGAGGCCGACAGCCGCCTGCGCGGGGGATTTCCGGCCCAGCTCTCCGTGGAGCTGGCACTGCTGAAAATCCGTGAAGAACTGGGACTGTCTGGCCATGCCGAAATGGGGGCGCCGCCCGTCCCAGCACCTGCGCCAAAGCTAGAAAAGCCTGCCCCCCAGGTCCTGCCCGAGAAAGCGCCGCCTGCCCCGCCCCGCCCCGCCGGGGGAGGGGCCCCGCCGGGGTCGGACCGGGTGAAGGTCTTTCTAGACGCCGTCCGCCAGGAGCGCCCCTCAACCTTTGCTTTGCTGAATCAGGCGCAAATCACGGAACGCGATGAACATAATCTGGATTTGGTATTTTCTTTTCCTGCTCACCGTGATTTAATGATGACCACCCAGAATAAAGCTCTGCTGGAACAGGTCCTGCAGCGGATATACGGTCCGGGAATGCGGTATCATTTATTAACAGGCCAAAGTGGGGAGGACGCGCCCGCGGACACACCGGAACGCGCCACACCGCCGCTTGAGGAACGGGTCCGGGCCTGGCTGGGTCCTGATGTTCCGATACGCGGAAGTGGAGAATAATCCAAGGAGGGTGCCACCATGAGTTTTAATGCCAACAACATGCAAAAGATGATGAAACAGGTGCAGAAGATGCAGGCCGACATGGCCCGTGTGCAGGAAGAGCTTCAGACTGAAACTGTCGAGGTGGAGATCGGCGGGGTGATTAAAGCCGTGTTTAATGGCCATGGGGAGATTCAGGGCATCACCATCAGCCCGGAAGCCGTGGACCCCACGGATGTGGAAATGTTGCAGGACATGATTTTGGCGGCGGTGCGTGAAGGCCATGCGAAATCGCAGGAACTCGCCAGTTCCCGCCTCAATGATGTGACCAAAGGTGTGAACATCCCCAATATCCCTGGGCTCATGTAACGATGATTTATCCGGAACCCATTCAGGATCTGGTCAGCCAGCTAGCCAAATTGCCGGGGGTCGGCCCTAAAACCGCCCAGCGTTTGGCTTTTTTCTTACTGAACATGCCGCAGGGGGAAGCCGAGCTGCTGGCAAACGCCATCGTCAACGCCCGCAGCCGCATCCGCTACTGTTCGGTTTGCTTTAATTTCACCGACCGCGACCCGTGCGCCATCTGTCGCAATCCTGCCCGCGACCCGCGGACGATTATGGTGGTGGAACAGCCTAAAGACGTCGTGGCCATGGAAAAGACCCGCGAATTCAAGGGCCGCTACCATGTCCTCCACGGTGCGATCTCCCCGATGGAAGGCATTGGGCCTGAGGACCTGCGGGTCAAGGACCTCCTCGTGCGCATCCAGCAGGTGCCTCCGGCGGAGATTGTGTTGGCCACCAGTTCCAGTTTGGAAGGCGAGGCCACGGCCCTCTATCTGGGCCGCCTGCTGAAACCCATGGGGCTGAAAGTGACCCGCATTGCGCGGGGGCTGCCCATGGGCGGGGACCTGGACTACACGGACGAAGTGACGTTGCTCAAAGCCCTGGAGGGCCGGCAGGAAGTTTGAGATGGACACCTTTCAAGCGACTGGAGTTCCTGATTGGGGAAGCCGTGGACACGGCTTCCCGCTATTTATTTCGGGTCAGATGCCAGGCCCATTTGCTGTCCCATGGCATAAGATGGCAGTGAGAAGGTTGAAGAAAGGCGCACCGTAAAAGGTCGGCAAGGGGGCTGGTGCCATTGCGGGAGCCACAGACGCCTGAAGAATTCTATCACCCGGGCTGGGACGGCGCCGAACTGTCCTTGATCTCCGGACGCTTTAAGACCCGGACGCCGTTGTGGCGCCGGTCTCCTCCCCCGTGCGGGGACTGGAGAGAACACCGGCACCGCTGCTGGCGCAAAACTCACAGTTATTAAAGGCTTGTCCCGCTCATAGAAATGAGAGCGGGAGGGAAAATTATGGATCCTCGGGTTGTGGTTGCCAGCCTGTTTGCTGTGGTTCTCGTGTATGTGGCCGCCAAAGCGGTGGGCCAGCCGCTTGCGGTGTTAGGCCGGGTGCTTGCGCAGGCGGTGTTAGGCCTGGTTTTTCTGAAAGCTTGGGATCTGGCGGCCACCCGATTCGGATGGCCGCCCGTCGGCCTTAACGGTCTGACCGCGGCGGTTATGGGTGTTTTGGGATTTCCCGGGTTTATCTCGCTGCTGGCGATCCGCTACGGCCTTTCTTGACCCGTGGCCAAGTGCTGGGCTACACTGCACATAGACGGAAAAAGACGAAAGAAACGTGCGTGTGGCACGGCTTTCCAGGAGGAGACCACGTGGTTAGGGTACGTTTTGCGCCGAGTCCAACCGGCACTTTGCATATAGGGGGAGCGCGAACCGCGCTGTTCAATTATTTGTTTGCCAAACACCATCACGGGCGTTTTATCTTGCGGGTGGAGGACACGGACCGGGCCCGTCTCGTGGAAGGATCTGAACAAGGGATGCTCCAAGGGCTGAAGAGCCTGGGCATTGTCTGGGACGAAGGCCCCGACGTCGGGGGGGACTACGGCCCGTATCACCAGTCCGAGCGGGCAGCGCGGCACAAAGAGGCCCTGCAGCAGCTGCTGGACACGGACCAGGCCTACCGCTGCTACTGCACGGCCGATGAGCTCGCTGAGGAGCGCAAGCGTCAGGAAGCGCTGAAAGAGCCTCCCCGCTACAGCGGGCGGTGCCGTCTGCGCCCTGCCGACGACCCCATCCACAGCTCGGGACTCCCGTTTGTGGTGCGGATGAAAGTGCCCGCCTCAGGAGTCACTGTGGTGGACGATCTCATCCGGGGCCCGGTCACTTTTGAAAATCGCATTCTGGGTGACTTTGTGCTGGCCAAATCGGATGGGACCCCCGTATACAATTTTGCGGTCGTGCTGGATGACCACGATATGGCGATTACCCACGTCATCCGCGGTGAAGAGCACCTGTCCAACACACCCAAGCAGATCTTGGTTTACCAGGCCCTGAATCTGGCTATGCCCGCCTTTGCCCATGTGCCGATGATTTTGGCTCCCGACCACACCAAGCTGTCCAAGCGCCACGGGGCGACCTCCGTGGAGGAGTACCGGGAGCAGGGCATTTTGCCCGAGGCCCTGACCAACTACCTGCTGCTGCTGGGCTGGTCGCCGCCCGAGGAGACCGAAATCATGACCCTGGAGCAGGCGGCGCAGTGGTTTGACCTCGACCGGGTGCAGCACACGGCCGCCATCTACGACGTGAAGAAGCTGCAATGGATGAACAGCCAGTATTTGCGCCTCCTGCCACTGAGCGCGCTGGCGGAAGACCTGCAGCCATTTCTGCAGGCCCAGCACATCCATGTGGAGACCGGACCGGACCTCGAGGTGGCGATTGGGCTGGTGCGGGAGCGCGCCCGGACCTTGGTGGAACTGGCTGAAGGCATAGCCTTTCTGTATGCCAGACCCGAAACATTTGAAACCAAAGGCATCGAGAAGCATTTTCAGGGGGAAGCCCCGGATCGCCTGCGCGCCTTGGCGGACACCTTGTCCGAGCTCGCACAGTGGAACCACGACACGGTGATGGAGGCTTACGACAAGGAAGCGCTCCGCCTGCAGGTGAAGCGGGCCGAGCTGATCCACCCATCCCGGCTGGCGGTCACGGGCCGCACGGTGGGCCCGGGTCTATTTGAGCTGCTGGAGGTGCTGGGGCAAAAAGAGACCGTGGCCCGCCTGCGTGAGGCGGCCACGGCTCTTGAAGAAGGGCGGCTCATGCCAACACCCTGACCAGCGGCGGTCCCTCTTCTACCCAGCCTATCCAGTAGAGAGGAATCTTGGACTGGCGGAACGCGGCCTCTAACAGGGCGGCGTTCTCTTGTTTTACAGTGAAGAGAAGGCCGCCGGATGTGACGGCGTCCGCCAAGAGGGTCAGCGTGTTCACCCCGATCTTGGGCTCCGCATCGAGATGGGGACGCACATAATCCAAGTTGCGCCGGCTGCCAGACGGGAAACGGCCCTGGTCCGCCAACTCCCGCGCCCCCGGCAGCACAGGCACCCGGGAGGCCTCGATCGTGATGGCCACCCCGGCGCCTTCCGCCATCTCCCAGCTGTGGCCCAAAAGACCGAAGCCTGTGACATCTGTGCAGGCGGTAGGGTCTCCCACAGTCTTGATGGCCTCGCTGGCGGCCTGGTTGAGGGTCGTCATCATGGCAATCACGCTCTGCGTCATCTCCTGGCTGGCTTCCCCGTCCTTGACGGCTTTGATAACCACCCCGCTGCCAATCGGCTTGGACAGGTACAGGAGATTGCCCACTTGAGCGGTGCTGTTGCGCCAGATGTGATCGGGGTGGACCAGACCGGTCACGGCATATCCCATCTTCGGTTCATTGTCATCAATCGAATGCCCGCCCAACAGACGGCACGACGCCTGGTCCAGAATGGACTGGCCCCCTTGCAGCATGGCGCCGACTTCCTGAGGGGAGAGCACCCCTTCCGGAACGGCCAGCAAATTCAAGGCCGTCACGGGAACCCCGCCCATCGCATACACATCAGAGAGGGAATTAGCCGCGGCGACTTTGCCAAACAGTTCCGGATCGTCCACCACGGGCGTCAGAAAGTCCACGGTTTGCACCAGGGCCTGATCTGCCGTGAGGCGGTAAATGCCTGCGTCGTCATGGGTTTCATTCCCCACCAGGACGTCAGGGTCCAGCGTCAGGCGGGGCGGCACAAAACTCAGTGCCATGGTTAGGTCCTCCGGACCTAACTTGCACCCTCATCCGGATTTGCTGGTCATCTGAGTTAAGCGCGGGTGCATAGCCTCACCTCCTAAAATCCGCAACAAAAGCTTGCGAAATAAATTTTTTCTAATTTGCCCATCTATCCCAGGACAACAAAACCCCGGCACACAGGAGCGCTATCCCTATCATACCACAGACAGCCAAGGCGTCCGGAGGAAGAGAGACTGTTCTTCCTTGGGATGGCATAAAAGCCCCGGCAGCGCGTGTCCACGCCGCCGGGGTGTGAGGGCCGCATGCCTCAGTGTCCGTACCAAATGGTATTGATGGCTGTCCACAGCTCGGGGTCCTCGTCACCCAGCCGCCAGATGGCCACGCCTCCCAGATGGTCTTTTTTGGCCAATTCCAACTTGAACGCGTCGCTGTAGCCGTTTTCCACCCAGACCGTATGCTGGGCCCCATTTGCGGAGGTATACTGGAAAGTCGCCTCATCATCAGCTGCATTCCAGGTGATGGGGACACCGTACTGGGCGGCTAGATTGACGGCCTGCTCATCGTGTACTTCGACCGTGCTCCCGGTGGATGACCAGTCGTAGCCGTAGGCGGCCAGACCCAGGACGATCTTGGAGGCCGGAATGCGCGCGAGCGCATAATTCACCACGTCAGTCACCCAGCCAATGGGAGCGACCGGTCCCGGCGCCGACCCAATGTCGTGGTAATCGTAAGTCATGAGGACCACCTTGCTGGCATATTGCCCCAATACCGCGTAGTCATACGCCCGGCCGTAGGGATCCGTGGCGGTGCGCGGGATGACTGCAATCGTCACTTCCTTGCCGAGCGGGTCGAGCGCGGCGCTCAGCTCTTCCACAAAAGCGTTGAGCCCGTTGCGGGCGGATGCGCTGAGTCCTTCAAAGTCAATGTTGTATCCCTGGTAACCGTCTGTCACGGCCAGCTGCGTCAGCTGCGAGACGACCTGGCTCCTGACCGCAGAGTTTGTCAGAATGGCGGAATTGCCGCCCGCGTTGGTGACCAAGGGCAGCACTGTGATATGGTGCGCCCGGGCGTAGGCCCTCACGCTGGCCCGCTGGTATCCCATACGCCCCAGAGATCCGTCAGCGTGCACGGTATACCATAGCGGTGCAATCGTATTGACCGCATTGAGGTTCGCGGCCAGGCTGTTCTGAGAGGTGACTGACTGCGGGGTGTACTGGGTATAGTAGCCGAGAACCATGCCAGGGGCGGTGGAAGCCGGAGAGGGCGCGGCGGCTGGCGCAGGCGCCGGGGAAACGGGAGCAGCCGGGAGAGTCTTGGGAGACGAGAGGCCCATGGCGGCGAGAAGCGCCTGGTAGGTCTGGGGACCTACCACTTCATCCACGGCAATCCCGGCATGAGCCTGAAAGCGGAGGACGGCGGACCCTGTCTGGCGATTGAATACCCCGTCCGCAGGGCCCGGATCGTAGCCCAGCTGGGTCAGATCCCCCTGCAATGTCACGACAGCGGGGCCGTAATCTCCAAGAGAGAGAAGGTGCTGGCCCAAAGACCCGGAAATGGGCATGTAGACATTGGTCAGGTCGCGCACCAAGGTCTTCTCGGTGACGGGCCCTGCAATGCCGTCGACAGCAATATGATTGCGGGACTGGAAGGCGCGTACAGCGCTCGTGGTGGCGGCGCTGTACACGCCATCCGCCGGACCGGCCGAGTATCCCAAATCGGCCAGCTGCTGCTGCACAACCGCGACCTGGTCTCCCGTGCTGCCAGTTGCGAGGTCAGGAAATCCGGCGGCGAAGGTGGAACTGGCTGCACCGAAAGTCAGGCCTAAAGAGAGAGCCGCGCCAGCGGCCATAATCCAACGTGTGTGCATGTTTTCACTCCTGTTTTCTTCGCCTCCGGAGTTAGCTGGCGGGTTAGAGGACAGGTCCTCCTGGCCCGTAAGGCCATTCACCCCGTGAAAAATGGGTTCTCCGTACTCCTGGTGGCAGGAGATTCGACGGGATTAACACGTTTAAACGCGTCACACCCTACCTTACGGGACAAGCCGCAGTGCTGTCAGTGCGGAAAAGGCCGGGTGAGCGCGGTTAGGCCGAGGATAGCTGGGAATGGCGGCAGACTCTGGGGACTCTGGCACTTTTAGAGGTGTTTGGAAAATTTCTACAGTCAATGCGAGATTGGCCAATGCCTGAATCTGACCGCGCGGTTCGTGTCTAATTGAGGTGCAGAACATTTCATGTGTGGTAAAAATCCACCGCTTAGGCCTATACTACCTAAGATATGGATAGGAGGGGTTTTGTGGCGGGAGAGTTGCGATTAAAGACGGGGCCGCACCGGGTTCTTGAGGGGTCGCCGTGGGCATACCGGGGGGAGATGTATCATTCTGACCTGACGCCGGGAACGGTAGTGGAGTTAACCGAGGTCAATGGCCGATTTGTGGCGAAGGGACTGTTTAATCCGGCCTCGCTGATTGCGTTCCGGCTGCTGACGCGTGACGCCAGGGAAACGATTGATGGGGCATGGTTTCAAAAACGTGTCAGGGAAGCGGCGCAGATGCGCTTTGACTTGCTGGGACACCGGGATGCGTACCGGGTCGTCAATTCAGAGGCGGACCAGCTGCCGGGGCTGATCGTGGATAAATACGGTCCGATGCTCGTCGTGGAATTCCTGAGTTTGGGTCTTCTGCCTTTCGAAGAGGCCATCGTGGAGGTGCTGGTGGACCTGTTCCACCCCCAGGGCATCTATGAGCGCGGTGATGTGCCGGTGCGCACGAAGGAGGGATTGCCGCGAACCAACCGCATGTTGTTTGGCACAATGGTGTCTCCGGTGCAGATTATGGAAAATGATGTGGCCATGATCGTGGACTTGGCGGATGGCCAGAAAACCGGGCACTTCCTTGACCAATATGCCAACCGGCGCCGGACAGGGGAATTTGCGGCCGGAAAAACGGTGTTCGATGCGTTCTGCCACACCGGCGGATTTGGACTGACGGCCGCCCGGCATGGGGCAAAGTCTGTCGTGGGCATTGACATCGATGCCGCTTCCATCCGCCGCGCCGAGGAAAATGCCGCAGTGAACCAGCTGCAGGATGTCACGCGGTTTGTGGCCGCCAACGCGTTCGACTGGCTGCGCCAGGAGAGCGAAAAGGGACCGCAATATGACTTGGGGATTTTGGACCCGCCGGCGTTCACGAAGTCGAAAGACGCTGTGGCGGGGGCTGTGCGCGGCTATAAGGAAATCAATCTCCGGGGCATCAAGCTGCTAAAGCCGGGCGGGCTCCTGGTGACCTCCAGCTGTTCGTATCACCTGTCAGAAGCGCAGTTCATCGAGGTCGTGCGGGACGCCGCCAAAGACGCCAAGCGGGTGGTGAAGATCCTCGAGATCCGGGGCCAGGGGATGGATCATCCCATGCTGCCGGGACTGCCGGAATCCCGGTATCTCAAATGTTTCATTTGCGCCGTAAGCTAATTGTCAATAGTCTGGGTTTTGTTAATCGAACCTTAACAAGGGCTTAAGCCGCTCATAATGTGCTGGTGGCATGATAAAGCTAAGGAAAATACCGTTGACGCCCCAAAGGCGGCAGAAGGAGCTTATCATGTCATCTGACTCTACTGATTTCCAGTTCGCTCTCGACCATGCCAAACTTAAACGGTTGCATTGGAAGATCTGGTTTTTGTCGGCGATGGGGGTGTTTCTCGATGGGTTTGACCTCTTTATTATTGGGGTGGCCCTGCCGCTGATCTCCCACCAGATGCACATGACAAAGACCGGACTGGGTCTCGTAGGAGCGGCTGCCCCTTTAGGAGCCATGATTGGCGCGTTTGCCTTGGGCCGTTTCACCGATAAGCTGGGTCGAAAAGCCATGTACTTTTTTGACCTGCTTTTTTTTGTCGTGTTTACCGGACTGTCGTCCCTGTCCTGGGGGGCCGCTTCCCTGCTGATCTTCCGGTTTCTGCTGGGCATCGGGATCGGAGCCGACTATCCCATCAGCTCCACCTATGTGTCAGAGCTCATGCCCAAGAAAATTCGGGGGCGGATGCTCTCGTCGGCTTTTAGCTTCCAGGCTTTAGGGGCATTGTTCGGGGCGGCGGTCGGGCTCGCCATTCTCATGTTGGACCCCGCCCCCGATGCGTGGCGCTTCATGCTGGCCATAGGGGTCGTGCCCGCTATCATCGTGCTGATCTTGCGGACGACCGTCCCTGAGAGCCCACGCTGGCAAATGGAGCACGGGGAGGCGGAGAAAGCTCGGACGTCGGCTGAAGAATTGACGGGGCAGACGATTACCTCCGAACCGGTCCAAAAAAGTTCTCTAAAATACAAAGACCTCTTCGGACCGGAGTACCTGAAGCGGACCATTTTGGTGACGGTGCCATGGTTTCTGATGGACATTGGCCTGTACGGCATTGGCATTTTCACTCCGACAATCCTATCCGTGATGGCCTTTGCGGGGCACGGCAATTTCATCCACAAAGACATTCTGTCAACCCAGGGCGCCATCATCCTGGATGTGTTCCTGGTGATAGGGTTCGCCTTGAGCATTGGACTGATTGAGCGGGTCGGGCGGATCCGCCTGCAGCTGATCGGATTCAGCGGGATGGCCGTGGCCATGGCTATGCTGGCCATTGTCGGGGTTCCCAAAGGAGTGTCGGGGTCCGCCACGATTTTGATTTTTGGCGGCTTTGCCCTCTTCAACCTCAGTGTGAATATGGGCCCGAATGCTACTACATGGATTCTGCCGGCGGAAGTATTTCCCACCAGCCTCCGCGCCTCCGGTCACGGGCTGGCCGCGGCTTCTGGAAAATTTGGGGCAGCCATGGGAATTTTCCTCCTGCCGGTTCTTGAACAGGCGCTGGGATTGGGACTGACCCTGGGCATGATTGCCGCGGCATCGTTTGTGGGCCTGCTGATCACCTGGCTGTTCGGCTATGAAACGGCGGGACAGTCCCTGGAAGAGGCGGGGGGCAGCGGCGGGGAAAATGGTCCCCAGACACACCAGGTGACCGCGTAAACCCGGCAGAGACAACAGACAAGGCCTCCCGCCTGTAGGCGGGAGGCCTTGTCTGTTGGGACGCTGTGCTCAGTGGCTGCAGGAGTTGGCTGCGCCCGCTTCGTCTTTGGTCCGGAATGAATGGCCGCAACCGCAGGAAGAAGCCGCGTTGGGGTTGTTGATAGCAAACCCGCCACCCATCATGGAATTGACATAGTCCACTTCAATCCCGTCCAGATAGGGGGCGCTCAAGGGATCGATGACCACTTTGACCCCGTTGAATTCAAAAATGCTGTCATCATCCTGGGCTGCGTCCAGAGCCATGCCATAGCTGAAGCCGCTGCACCCGCCTTTGCTCACGTAGATGCGCAGGGCCAGGTCGACATGATCTTTGGATGCCATAAATTCTTTCACCTTGTCGGTAGCTGTGTCGCTCAAGCTAATCATAAAATCACCTCCCAGATTGACGGTGTGTGAAATAGGTTAGCGTTATCGTAACATAGATCCCGGAAATAGATCACCTTATTTTTTGCTGATTTTTGACTCTTGCTCCAGCACGCCAAATACGCTGAGCAATTGGGACAGGCCCAAAATGAGGGCATCTCGGGACGTCTGGTCCAGCCGCTCGGCGAAACGGCTGAACTGCTCCTGACGCCTTTCGAATACCAGCTCGGCGAGCTGCTTCCCGTAAGAAGACAGCCGCACCCGGACTACCCGCCGGTCCTGATCATCACGCTCGCGCCGCACCAGGTTCATATTGATGAGGCGGTCGACCAGGCGGGTCGCAGCGCTTTCTGTCAGGCCCAGCTGCTCCGCCAACTCTCCCATTGGCAGGTCAGTGACCCCGTATAGCGCGAATAGCGCATTCATTTGGGACGGAGTCACCTCCAGCCCAATCAGTTCCCGGCTAGCTTCGGCTTCCAGGTAGCGCATTATGCGGGGAAACAGGCGTTGAATCTCATTGATAAAGGACTGCAGCCGGTCATCCATCCCTTTAATCCTCCTTGGCTATCTATTTCATGATATCAAATTTTTGATATTCCGTTAATAAATTTTCCGTTGACAAATATTGCAATACGGCGATATACTGGCCCTGCTTAACGTCACAGCCTAAAGGAATGGTTGTCGCCATGAAATTCCCTACTCGGCAGAATATCCGTATAGTACGGGGCCGGCGGGAACGTGGCGCCTTTTTTGATCCTCAGGAGGGATGCGCATGTATGTCAAGAAAGTCGCGGTGATTGGAGCCGGGACGATGGGAGCGGACATTGCCTACACAGTGGCCATGGCTAATATCCCTGTGGTTTTGCGGGATGTTGACGAAAAGGCCCTGGAGCGCGCCAAGAGCCACATTCAGAAGCTTCTTGATGGGCGTGTGGCCAAGGGCCGGCTCAGCGGGCCGGATGCGGCACAGCGCATGAGCCAGATTGTCTTCAGCGCGGACGCCTCGGCTCTGAAGGATGTCTCTGTGGCGATCGAAGCCGTGCCGGAGAAAATGGCTCTGAAACAGAAAGTCTTTCAGGAACTGGACCGACTCTTGCCGCCTTTGGCGATCCTGGCCACCAATACGTCCGCGTTAAGTGTGACAGAGATGGCGTCGGTGACGTCGCGGCCCACGCGTGTGGCGGGGATGCACTTCTTCTATCCCGCCCACATGATGAAGCTGGTGGAAATTATTGCCGGCGAGCAGACGGACAAAGATGTGCTGGACACCTTGAGCCGCCTCAGCGAGGAAATCCGAAAAATCCCGGTGGCCGTGAAGGAATGCCCGGGGTTTGTGGTGAACCGGGTGCTGACGGCCTCCATGGCGGAAGTCATGCGCTTTAAGGTGGAATACGGCTATAGCGCCGAAGAGATTGATCAGACGATTGTCAAACACAAGGTGGCCCCGCTCGGACCGTTCGTGCTCGCTGATGCCCTGGGGCTGGACATTGCCTGGGATGTGGCCGAGACGCTGCAGGCCGCCTACGGGGACCGTTTTGACCCAGGCCCCGAACTTCCGGCCCTGGTGGCAGCCCATCACCTCGGGGTCAAAACGGGGCAGGGATTTTACCCTTATTCCCGGTCATGACCGGGAATAAGGGTCAGACACACTGACAAGAAAGGATGGGAAGCATGGAGGCAGAGCGTGAACAGGAATTGATTGACCGTTTTACCCTGGCGACTTTTATGGAAGCGGCCCGCCTGTATGAGGAAGGGGTGGCCAGCGCCCAGGCAATCGACATTGCCATGCGCGCCGGCGCCGGCCTGCCCGCGGGACCTCTCGCCTGGGCTGACCAGACAGGACTGGACGTGGTTTACCAAAAGCTTGCGGATCTTGAATCGCGGTTTGGCGCCCGCTTCGCTCCCCCGGCCTCACTGTCGGCACGCGTGGAGCACGGGCAGCTGGGAATCAAGAGCGGAGCTGGGTATTTCAATTACTAAGACAGGGAGGTGAACGGACTGATGGCCTTGATCACTACTGAAATGAGGGACCGGGTCGCCGTGTTGCGGATGAATCACCCGCCGGTGAATTCTCTCAGCCTCCCTCTCTTGCAGGAACTGGACGCCGCCCTGACCCAGGCCGTGGAGGACGATGGGGTGCGGGCTTTGGTGATTACCGGAGAGGGAATGTTTTTTGCAGCAGGCGCCGATATTCCCAGCTTCTTGCAAATGGGGGCAGGCGTTAAGGACTTTCTGGCATTCGGGGTGCAACTGTATAACCGCATTGAGCAATGCCCCAAGCCCGTCGTGTCCGCTGTCAATGGTCCCGCGTTTGGCGGGGGCAATGAAATGATCATGGCGACCGATATCCGCGTGGCTTCCGAAGCGGCGCGTTTTGGCCAGCCGGAAGTCAATTTGGGAATAATCCCGGGGTGGGGCGGCACGGTGCGCATGCCCAAACTGATTGGGCGCTCGGCGGCAGCGCGGCTTCTTTTGACAGGCGAGGCCATTGATGCGCAAGAGGCGCTCCGGATTGGGCTGATTCACCACCTGGTCTCGGCCCACCTGCTGCTCGACTACGCTGTGAATCAAGCCGACCGGCTGGCCAATCTGCCGCCCTTGGCGCTGAAAGCGATTAAGAATCTTCTCGCCGACCCCGAGCTGGGACAGGCAGGGGAGACGGAAGCGATGGCCTCTTTGATAATGTCGGCAGATGCTGCAGAAGGCATTACCGCATTTTTGCAAAAGAGACGGCCAGCGTTCCGGGGTCAGTAGCCATGTCGGCATACTCTGAAAAGCCGTGGCTCCAACATTATGGAGAGGTTCCCCACACCCTGCAGGAGCCTCTGAGGCCTCTGTACGACGTGATTGAGCGGTGGGGCCAAGATTCCCGGACCGCGGTCGTGCTCGAAGACCGTGAGGTCAGCTACAGCACCTTGTGGTCGATGGTGAACCGGGTGGCGCGGGGCCTGGAACAGCTGGGAATCCATAAGGGGGACCGGGTGGCAATTCTCCTGCCCAATAGCCTGGCCTTTGTACAAGCATACTTTGGCGCTTTGCGGGTGGGGGCGGTCGTGGTGGCGCTGAACCCCCTTTACACTCCGGCAGAGTTGGCGGCCCTGTTCATGGATTCCGAGCCCAGTGTGCTGATTGTCCCACCCGAAGCCGCGGGCAAGCTGCCGCCCGGGCTGCCGTGGCCTGTCATGATGGCAGACATGCACAACCGCCACGAGGTGGAGGAGGAGGCCCGCCGGCTCTATCCCCAGGCGCACCTGTTCAGCGACTGGCTGTCCCTTCCGGAAATTGAAAATCCTCCGCACATTGATCCAGAGAAGGACTTGGCGCTTTTGCAGTACACCGGAGGCACAACCGGATTGCCCAAAGGCGCCATGCTGACGCACGCCAATCTCTGGGCCAATGCCGAGCAGTCGCGCCTCTGGATGCAGAGCCTGCTGTCGGGCGGCCAGGACACGGTGCTGATTGCCCTGCCTCTGTTTCATGCCTACGGCATGACGGTGGGGATGAATCTCGGGCTGCTGATTGGAGCCAGGCTGGTGCTGATGGCCCGGTTTCACCCAGAACAGGCGGCTTCGTGGATTGTGCGCACCCATCCGACGCTCTTTCCGGGGGCGCCGACCATGTATGTGGCCCTAGCCCAGTACGCCACCGAGCACAATCTGGACCTGACATCGATCAAAGGGTGCATCAGCGGGTCGGCGCCCTTGCCGGAGCCAGTGCAGCAAAATTTTGAACGGCTCACCCGGGGGCGGATAGTGGAAGGGTACGGGCTGACGGAAGCCTCCCCTGTGACGCACTGCCAGCCAGTGTGGCCAGTGGATATCAGACGCACCGGCATCGGACTGCCCTACCCCTCCACTGAGGTGCGCATCATTGACTCGTCTGGCACGGATGTGCCGGCAGGTGAGCCGGGCGAACTTCTGGTCCGGGGGCCACAGGTGATGAGGGGGTACTGGAAACGCCCCGAAGAGACCCAAGCTGCCTTGCAGGACGGGTGGCTGTACACGGGAGACGTCGCAGCAATGGACGCTGACGGGTACTTCACCATTCAGGACCGCAAGAAAGATCTCATTATTTGCTCGGGATTCAACGTGTACCCGCGGGAAATCGAAGAAGTGCTCTACCAGTATCCAGGAGTGGAGGAGGCTTGCGTCATCGGCATTCCCGACCCGTACCGGGGCGAGACCGTAAAGGCCGTAATTGTCCCCCGCGAGGGAACCGCTCTGGATGCCGGGAAGATCGAGGAATTCTGCAAGGAACGGCTGGTTTCATATAAGAGGCCCAGGGTCTATGAGATGGTGGACCACCTGCCAAAGTCCGCCATTGGCAAAATTCTGCGGAGGGAGCTAAGCCGCGCGGCGTCGCAGCACGGACAGGAAGTAAGCGGCAAAGAACAGTCCTAAAGCGGGAATGCCAAACCGGAGTGGCACAATCCGCACATGGACAAACGCGAGCCACAAAAGGCCGGCCGATCCTAGCCAGGGACTGACCGGCCCGCTGTTGCGCCCGCCCACAGAGATGAGTACGGCCGCTAAGAGAATAAAGCCCGCCCACCACCACGGTCCGTGGGCCAGAGCAAGCAGCGAAAAAACCGCGGCCATGATCATTAGCCGCAACAGACCGTAACCGTTGACGCGCTTGCGCTTGATCCCCGTGATGCGGATGTGGCCGGAACTCATCAGCAATGCACCTCCCAAAAAATATCGCAACCCGGCGCCACGGGGAGCATCGACTGGCTAAATTATGGGAACAATGACAGCGGCCGGAAAGTTTGGCGCTGTGGCGTCTCATCTTCCGTATCAGTCTACCTAAAAATATTTTCAACCGTCAACAAATAAGGAGAATTATTGGCGATTTTCGGCGAATCCCGCTTTCCCGGGAATATTACCTTTTAAATTGGTAGATGGTATAATACGGGGGAATTTAGTGTGCACACGGGGGTAATGGCTATGCAGGTGACCGATGCAGCGTATGACGTATTAAAAGAACACGGGCAGCCTATGGAAGTTCAGGACTTGCTCGATGAGACCTTGCGCAAGCTGGGCCAGGACCGGGAAGCCAGACAAGTGGCCAGGATATATACGGATATTAATCTTGACGTGCGTTTTCAATACCGCGGCAATTCCATGTGGGGACTGAAGGACTGGTTGCCGAAAGCCGTGGCTAAAGGTTCTACCAGCCGGGCAGGAAGTGACGATGACGAGGACAATGGCGACACCGAGGAGGACGAGGGATAAACCTTCGGACTCCTTCTCCTTTTAGGGCATTCTGTCCCGCATTGACAATCACTAGCTTCGAATGAGGCACTCACATTAAGGGGAGGACACCGTGGCAAAGTTTGTATTTATTACGGGTGGAGTCGTGTCATCGCTGGGCAAAGGCATTACGGCGGCTTCTCTGGGGCGTATTCTGAAAAGCCGGGGCGTCAAGGTCACCGCACTCAAACTAGACCCTTACATCAATGTTGATCCGGGAACTATGAGTCCCTTGCAGCACGGGGAGGTCTTCGTGACTCAGGACGGCGCAGAAACTGATTTGGACCTGGGGCATTACGAACGGTTTATGGACGTCAACCTGGGACAAGCCAACAACGTGACGACAGGGCGGATCTATTGGTCCACCATTACCAAAGAGCGGCGCGGGGATTTTCTGGGCGGCACCATCCAGGTCATCCCGCACATCACCAATGAGATCAAAGAACGGATCCACCGCGTGGCGGAAGCCTCTGGAGCGGATGTCATTATCGTAGAAATAGGCGGCACGGTCGGCGATATTGAGAGCTTGCCTTTTCTGGAGGCTATTCGCCAGATGCGCTCCGATATCGGCCGCGAGGCCGTCATGTATGTCCATGTCACCCTGGTGCCGTACCTCAACGCGGCCGGCGAGGCTAAAACCAAGCCGACGCAGCATTCCGTCAAAGAGCTGAGGTCGATCGGCATTCAGCCGGATGTGATCGTGTGCCGGGTGCAGAAGCCGCTTTCACGGGATTTGCGCGACAAAATCGCCCTGATGTGCGACGTGGACCGGAAGGCAGTGGTGCAAAACGTCGATGCGGAATCGATCTACCAACTCCCAGTGATGCTTGCCAAAGAAGGGTTGGACGACATCGTTCTGGACCGCCTCAAGATGGAGGCGCCGCCAGCCGACCTGAGCGACTGGGCGCAGGTGGCAGAGCGGGCGACCCAGCTGCAGGGCGACGTGACCGTCGCCATGGTGGGCAAGTACGTGGCGTTGCATGATGCCTACATGAGCGTGGCGGAAGGCTTGGTGCACGGCGGTCTGGCCCACCAGGTCCGGGTGAACATCAAGTGGGTGGATTCTGAGGAGATTGAACTGCAAGGAGCGGAAGCCCTGCTGGAAGGAGTCGACGGGGTGCTGGTGCCGGGAAGCTTCGGGTACCGCGGGGTAGAAGGCAAGATTCAGGCTATTACCTGGGCCCGTGAGAATGGCACGCCTTTTTTTGGAATTTGCATGGGCATGCAGGCAGCGGCCATCGAGGTCGCCCGCAACGTGGGCGGCTTGAAGGAAGCCAATTCCACTGAGTTTGACCCGGCGACTCCCTATCCCATTATCGACTTGATGCCCGAGCAGCAGGGGGTTATGGACATGGGAGGGACGATGCGGCTGGGCAGCTATCCTTGCGCCCTGCAAATGGGCACCAGGACGCAGGCGATATACCAGGACACTCTAATCTTCGAACGGCACCGCCACCGGTTTGAGCTGAATAACCGGTTCCGGGAAGCGCTGGCGCAAAGCGGCCTAGTCGCGTCAGGGCTGTCGCCTGACGGCCGCCTGGTTGAAATCATGGAATACCAGGGGCACCCGTGGTTCGTGGGGACACAGTTCCACCCTGAATTTCAGTCGCGGCCCAATCGGCCGCACCCTCTATTCGCCGGATTTGTGGGAGCCGTGGTCCAACACAATGCCCTGCGCGTGGACGGTGACCTGGTAGAACAGAATGTGGAGCCCGTAAGCCATTCTTGAGCGCATTCGCGCATGAATTCAGCAACGGGGGAGTACGCAGCAATCCCGCCAGGGCACTATTGCCTGGCGGGATTGCTGCGCGGGTGATCATCAACATGAGGCTGCATGGAATCATTGGTGGCGCGAGGTGGAACGGAATCTTTTGCCCATTCGCTGGGGCCGCACGGCCCCGGGATAAATCCGCCAAGGCGAACCATGATTGGCCACCAGCATGTACTGGGCGATGATACCCTTTTCAGGCCGAAATATTTCGGGGAGTGACGCAATCTGATAGTAGAGAACTGCGTCTCGAATTTCTTCCTATCACTCGACGGTGACGAAAGACCGGCCGTCACGCTGGGGAAATGTCAGGGGATGCGCGTGTATGGCAAGCGGCGGAAAACCCGAGATGTGCCGCTCAATGCCACCGTGCGGGCGCTCTTAGCCGCATATCTTCCGACACTGCCACCGGTCGGCCAGCGTGACTTTCCCCCGGGCAAATCGGGCCACACCTTGACGGAACGGGCGTTGGGGTATGTGGTGGCGAAATATGCCCGCCTCGCCGGGGTCCCTGACCTCAGTCCCCATGATTTGCGCCATCGGTCTGGGTACCGCATGGAGAAGTCGACTGGCCGATAGAAGCCACGACTCGTTGGACACCACCCGGATCTATGTGCTCCCACGCGAGCCGACCTGCAACAAGACGTGGAGACCATTCGGTGCCAATAAATGCGCCCGTTAGCGTCCCGGCACGGGCCGCCACGATGACGCGATACGAAAGACGGACGCGACGGGCAACGCCGCCCCGTTGAGGGTGGTCAGGTCCGCCCCGTGGATCCAATCGATGGCGACCTGGTTGCCAGAAAACTGCGCCTGATAGCGATCACCTGCGATGGCTGCCAGGGCTGGGTATGGGGGCAGCGTGACGTCGTGTAATCGTCGCACGACGGATCGCGCCACGGTGACATCCTGGGCTCCCTGGCCGCCGATGACCATCAAAGTCCAGGAGCCCTGATGCCAGAGCACCACGTCGGTCGTGTATAACGTGCCCGTGATGCCCAGCCCTAACGCGACGGTCTGAAAATGGCGTGAGGTAATTTGCGGGCCATTAGGGCCGATATTTCCATTGTGGCCTTCCAAGGTTTGGAGCCGGTCCGACGGCGTATTCATCGCGCTCTGCATCCCGCTCAGCTGTTGTCCTGTCCAACTGACCCAGGGATGGACATGCGCGGTGTCGAGGGCGGGGTTGTTGACTCTATAGGCCACAGACGTCGGATACAGGATCACGCTCCATCCGTTGAAGCCGGTCGCGCCGGAGACATGGTAGACGCGTGTCTGCGCTGAGAGATGCGGCCCGCCAGCGGACGCGGGTGGGGACGGCACCCAGGTCGGAGCGGCCAAGGGCTGGGAGGTATGATGATCCAGCCACGCCATCGCCTGAGCCACCGCCGCAGGCGCCGAAACCCTGGGCGGCGCTGCCGTCGAGGGGGATCGGCGGTGGGCGAGCCAGGCCCCGCCGCCCACGAATCCGACCAGGAGGCTGGCGACGGCCACCGACCAGCCCCACGGGCGTCGCGTGCGAGATCGGCGCAGGCCGGGAGCCGTCTGATTCACCCAGCGCGTCCGATTGAAGCGGACCGTATCGTCCAGCGGGGGCGGCCCAAATTGATCGAACCACACCCGCAACTGCTCATCACTCGGGGGCGTTGACGAGTCGTTTTTACGATCCATCGTCATTCTCTCCTCTCCAGACATGGGCAAAATGCTTCCGCGCCCGATGCAGACGCATCCGCACATTCACCTCGGATAGGTGTTGGGCGGCGGCGATTTCCGGCACGGTCCACGCTTGATAATAAAACAGCCAGAGGCATTCCTGATCACGCAGGGAGAGCCGATCCAGTGCCTGCTGCACCGCCCACCGCGTGGTCAGAGCACGTTCAAACCCCTCCGCTCGCAACCACCGGGCGTCTTGTCCTCCTATCTCCTGCGAGGGGGGCTGACGCTTGGCCTGGCGGTGGGCATCGATGGCCAGACGTCGGGCCGTCGTGTAGAGCCACCCGGCCTGCACGGGACGGTGGGGATGCGCGGCATGAAAGCGATACAGTCGTATAAAGACCTCTTGGGACAGATCCTCGGCGAGCCCCCGATCCTGCGTATACGTCTGGAGAAATTGGGTGATCTTATCCCCAAATTCTGTAATCCACGGGGTCATCCACTCCGTCTCCGTCACCGGACCTCCTTCTTGGGGGATAGCACCCGCCGGTTTGGCTCCGGGCGCTTAGGATAGCGGCCGCCATGACACGGCCATGTGGAGAACGTCTAGCGCTGGTTCATGCCCGCCCATAATGGAAAATAAGGATGATCCGGTAAGCCAGTCCACCGACGCGGTGTTTTGAACTACATCCACCAACCCCGGATAGGGTGGGAGAGAGGCGGTGTGCAAGTAGGCCACCAGCGTCTTCGCGCCGGCCACGTCCGACGCTCCCCCCGTCCCTTGTACCATCAAGGTCCAATCGCCTTCGTGCCAGATGACCGTACCATTGCCGTAAAGAGACCCCGTAATGCCCGTGCCTAACGGTACGGGTTGGGGCGTTCCCGTGGTGACGGGCGGATGGCTCGGTCCCATTTCACTATACGCCTCTAACAGCCCCAGCCGATGGGTCGCCAATTGGCTGGGGGTCATGACATTCAGACCCCAACTCACCCAGTTCTGCGTGTCGGGTGATTGATTGATGGCCGGATTGTTCACCTCATAGGGATGGTTCGTCAGGTGCAGAAAAATGGCCCATCCTTGCGCCGACAAATTCGCCGTGGGGGAGACATATTGTCCCTGGGGTGTGGAGGCGCTGGGAATCCACGTGGGCGCACCCAGTGGTTGATGCGTCCGGGCTTGCAGCCACTGCAGCGTTTGGCTGACCACCGCCGTGTAGGGGGACGAGGTCCCTGCTGGCGTGGTCGCCGGAGACGTCGATGTTGAAGCCGAGGCGGTTGTCACGCGGCTCGTTGACGCGGACGGCGAATGGGGCGGAGACGCGCTCGGTGACGGTGTCTCGGCCCCCGAGGTCTTCACCGCGTGACTGACGTGCGCGGGACCCGGTCCCGTCAGCGGGGTGGCCAGATGTCCGGCGACCCCGCATCCGGCCACCCCGAACCCCAACAATCCGGTCAGGCTCAGCCCGATCATCGGATGGCGTACTGTGCTGTGCATGCTGCATCATCTCCTCTAAAGTGTCACCATCATGCTAGAGATTAAAACGACAGGCCACCAAAGTTGTGACAACAATGGGGTCGAAATTTTGTTGCCACGGATGTCCCGGGATGATCGTTCATCTGAGTACAATCATCCCAAGAGGTGACCACATGGCAATGCCATACCATGACGAGGCGGAAGTGTTCTCGTCTTTCCGATGCTGACCCACATTGCATACCAACAACCAGCCAATCGTATGCGCTAAAGGGCCGTTTAGTCCGCTATTCGCATCCTGAAGTAATCGAGCGCTCGTGGTGATGGCCAGAATGTCAGAACCTTCAAAAGACCCCCCAGCTCGGGTATCCCAGGAATCGTGGCATCGCGGTATACTGTGTACAAAGAGGAGGGAGCGCGAGCCATGACCCATCCGGTACGATTTACGGCAGCCATCACGCGCGAGGGGCAGTGGTACGTCGCTCGCTGTTTAGAAGTGGAAGTGACGAGTCAAGGGGAATCGCTGGACCTGGCCCTCGACAACCTTCGGGAAGCCTTAGAATTGTACTTTGAGGACGTGGAACTGACGGAGTTGCCCGTGACACCGATTTTGGCGCCGGTTACGGTCGAGCTGCGTCAACCATGAGTCCATGCACGCCGATCCTGTCGGGACACCAAGTCGCAGCCGCTTTGACACGAGCAGGGTTCATGGCGGTGAGCCAACGGGGCAGTCATCAAAAGCTCCGCCATCCCGACGGGCGCACGGCCATTGTTCCTACGCACCATGAGCTAGCCCCCGGAACTCTGTACTCGATATTGCGGCAAAGTCAGTCGCTTCAAGAACTTCAAGCCTTGTTATAATCGGCCGCTACCTCGACATTCATCCTGCACCGCAAGAGCGCTGACCCTAAAAGCAGCTCGCTCTCAGGGGCGAATATCCACTAAGGTTCATTTGCTTTGGGCACCGACGGCCGCAGGCAGATTCGCTTATAGTACCATGTGGGTGGAGGGATTCAAAATGGCTCTCAGACAAAAACCTATTCATGATGTGTTAGGCCTTGAGGTGCACACCGTCACCATCGCGGATGACATCGCGCCACAACGGTGGGATCGGGTGAAGACCTTGTTGTCGGCGTGGTTTCCGCTCGCATAGGACGTTGGCGCTCGCGAGAACCCGCAACCCGGGGGAACGAGGATAGCGTCCGGTCGCGAATGTGCTGACCCGTATCGGTTTAACCCCCTATTTTTGTACACGAGCGATCTATCTCGTTGATTCTCATACCATTGCTCGTTTTTTCTCATCTT